>NZ_JBIUCB010000001.1:484677-606736 GCF_044593455.1 Kitasatospora sp. NPDC051984 | reverse complement strand
AGCTACCGAGCTGCTCCACCCCGCGTCGGTGAAACAACCGTAGCACGGTCGCGGGGTGGAACAGCAAATCAGTTCCCGCAGCTCAGCCGGTCAACCGGTGGTCGGCGGCGCCGACGAGGAACTGACCGAGTCGTTCTTCGACTCGGCCGCCAGCGCGGCGTCCAGCGCCTTCTGCAGCGCCTGCTGGGCCTGGCCGTACGCCACCCAGTCGCCGTTCTTCAGCGCGGCCTGACCGTCGGTGAACGCCTTCTGGGCGTCCGCCAGCGCCTTGGCCAGCGCCGGGTTGTCGCCCGGCTTGGGCGTCGCCGGCGGGGTCGGGGTGGTGGGCGTGGTGCTGCCGCTGCCCGGGTCGGCGGGGGCGGTCGGGGTGGTGGCCCCGGCGCCGGCCGAGCCGAGCACCTTCGCCAGCGCCTTGTCCAGGGTGTCCTCCAGCGCCACGTTGTGGTCGCCGTACACCGCCAGCACCTTCTTCAGCACCGGCACCTTCGCGCCGCGCGCCACCAGGTACACCGGCTCGACGTTGAGGATGCCGCCGCCGACCGGCAGGGTCAGCAGGTTGCCGTACACCAGGTCCGAGTCGTTGCCGCTGCGCAGCAGGGTCAGCTGGCGGGCGACGTCGGTGTCGGAGTTGAACTTCGCCTGGGTCAGCGCCGGACCGAGCGCGCCCGATTCGGCCGTCATCCGCAGGATCCGCAGCTTGCCGTAGTCCGGCCCCGGGTCGGCCTCCGCGGCCATGAACGCGGCCAGGTTCTTCCGGCCCGAGGGCACGAACGAGGTGGTCAGCGAGAAGTTGGCCTTCTTCGCGTCCGGCATCCGCAGCGTCAGGTAGTACGGCGGCTGCACCTCGTCGGCGTTGACGGTCGGGTCGACCGGCACCTCCCAGATGTCGGTGCCGTTGAAGAACGCCGTCGCGTCCGTCACGTGGTACATCCCGAGCAGGTCTCGCTGCACCTTGAACATGTCCTGCGGGTAGCGCAGGTGCGGCAGCAGCTCCGCCGGGATGTCCGCCTTCGGCTGGACGGTGCCCGGGAACGCCTTCATCCAGGTCTTCAGCACCGGGTCGGCGTCGTCCCACTGGTAGAGCGTCACCTCACCCGTGTACGCGTCGACCGTGGCCTTCACCGAGTTGCGGATGTAGTTGACCTCGTTGACGGCGCTCAGGGTGCGGCCGCGCTGGTCGGTCAGCGAGTCCTTGGTGGCGTCGCCGAGGACCGTCTTGGACGAGAACGGGAAGCCGTCCGAAGTGGTGTAGCCGTCCAGCACCCACACCAGACGGCCGTTCTCCACCACCGGGTACGGGTCGGCGTCGATCGACAGCCACGGCGCGACCTTCTCCACCCGCTCCTTCGGAGTGCGGTCGTAGAGGATCTTCGCGCCGTCCTTGATCGCCCCGGAGTAGAGGATCTGCGGCTCGGCGAACTTCACCGCGTACGCGGCCCGGGTCAGCGGGTTGTCCAGCGAGACGCCGCTGCCGCCGGTGTACTGGTACGTCCGGTCGGGGTCGGAGTCCCGGGTGTAGTCGATCTCGTCCATGCCGGGGCCGACGACCGAGTACGTGGTGGACTTCTCGCCGTAGTACACCCGCTCCTGGTAGTCGCCCAGCGACCCGGTGGTCGGCAGCGACTGCTGCGTGTAGACCGGGTTGCCGTTGGCGTCCACCTGGTTGCCCTTGGCGGCGACCACGCCGTACCCGTGGGTGTACTTGAAGTGGTCGTTGATGAAGTTGCGCTGCTGCACGCCCGTCAGGTCCAGCTCACGCACGCCCAGCACGGTGTCCTGGTCGCCGTACCGGTCCACGTCCAGCGTCTTCGGGAACGCGTAGTACTGGCGCAGCGCCTGGTTCTGCTGGAACGTCGGCGCCACCACGTTCGGGTCCAGCAGCCGGATGTCGGAGATGGTCTGCGCGTCCAGCTTCAGCTTCTCCGCGTCCGTGGAATCGGTCGGCGTGTACTGCTTCACCTCGGTGTCGGCGATGCCGTACGCCTGCCGCGTCGCGTCGATGTTCTTCTGGATGTACGCCGTTTCCTTGGCCTGCTCGTTCGGCTTGACCTGGAACTGCTGCACGATCGCCGGGTACAGCCCGCCGACCAGCACCGCCGACAGCGCCATCAGCCCGAAGCCGATCAGCGCCGGCGCCCAGGTCCGCCGCACCGGCGTCAGGAAGAACAGCACCGCGCAGATGATCGCCACGAAGAACAGGATCGTCTTGGCCGGCAGGAACGCGTTCGCGTCCACGTACCGCAGACCGGTCCAGCCCTCGACGCCCTTGTACGACTCGCTCTTCACCGCCAGCGCGTACCGGTCCAGCCAGTACGCCACCGCCTTCAGCAGCACGAACACGCCCAGCAGCACGGCCAGATGACCCTGCGCCCCGGCACTCGCGCGACGGCCCGGACCCTGCAGCCGAAGACCGCCGTACAGGTAGTGCACCGCCGTCGCCGCCAGCAGCGACACGATCACCGCGCTGAACGCGAAGCTCAGCAGGAACTGGTACCACGGCAGTTGGAACGCGTAGAACGAGACGTCCAGGTGGAACTGCGCGTCCTTCTGCCCGAACGAGGTGCCGTTGATCCACAGCATCCAGGTCCGCCACTGCGCGCCCGCGGCCGCGCCGGCCGCCAGGCCGACCAGCACCGACAGGCCGATCAGCAGCCACTTGCGGAACGGCGCCACGCCCATCCGGTAGCGGTCCAGGCTCTGCTGCTCCACCGACATCGCCGCCAACGGCGGCCGCAGCCGGTACGCCAGCCACAGGTTGGCCCCGACCACCAGCGCCATCAGCAGCCCGAACACCGCGAACAGGCCGACCTTCACGCCCAGTTGCGACGTGAACACCGAGCCGTACTTGACCGACTTGAACCACAGCCAGTCGGTCCACAGCCCGGCGAACAAGCCGAACAGCAGGAACAGCACCGCCAGCACGCCGACCGTCAGCAGCAGCACCTTCGTCCGGCGCGGCGGCGGCCCGACTCTCGCTCGGAAACCCGGATCGGAACGATCCGGCATCTGGAAGGTCAAGACGCCACCTCAGCTGTTGTTGTCGTTGGGGATGACAGTGCCGCGCCGTGGACGGGCGGACACCGGACTCCAATGCAACTTAAACAGTCTTTACCGGAGTTCCCGGACACTGCGTCGGAGTTGGAGACGGCCCCCCCGGACATGTGAGGATGGCCCCATGTCCGACTCCCCTGACCTGACCTCCGCCGCCGCCGGCATGCCCGCCGCCACCCCCCTCACCCGGGCCGCGCTGGAGATCGACGAGCACGCCGCCACCCTCGGCTGGGACAACCCCGCCCGCCTCTTCGCCCTGGTCGACAACGCCCAGATGCGCAAGGCCAATCCGCGGCTCGCCACCCAGCTCGGCCTGGACGAGAACCCGACCGGCCTCACCCCGGTCGAGCAGGAGGAGATCCCCGCGGGCACCGAACTCGACCGCTTCCTCGGCACCATCGCCTGGCCCGACGGCGTGGTCGGCTGCGCCCTGGTCGTCGAACGGCTCATGCTCCCGCCCGGCGCCGAATCCTCCCGCCCGAAGAACGCCACCGAGCAGGAGATCAACGACTGGGTGGCCACCCACCCCCAGCGCCAGGAAGTCCGCATCACCGCCGCCGTCCTGCGCGACGGCGCCCGCGAGGTCGCCCTGCGCCTGCGCGAGAAGGACATCGCCCGCGAGGTCCTCACCGGCCCTGACCTGGTCCCCAACCTCACCCAGGCCCTGCTCGCGACGTTCCAGTAAGGGCAGAGCGAGGGCGCGGGGAACGCACCCGACGGAAAGGTCGCGACGCAGGGCAATGACTTGCCGTCCGTCGCGACCTTTCCGGGACAGCCACTACTTGTTGCAGCTGGGCAGCGCCGCCTTGTCCCCACTCCGGATGGAGTCGAGCGCCTTGACCGCCCCCGCCAAATTGTCGACCTTCACCAGCGTGAGCCCGGACGGCGTCCCCTTCGTCGCCTCCGAGCAGTTGTCCGCCGGGGTGAAGAAGTACTCGGCGCCCTTGTCGCGGGCCGCGATCAGCTTCATCTGAATGCCACCGATCGGCCCGACCGCGCCGGTGTCGTCGATGGTGCCGGTGCCCGCCACGAACTTGCCGCCGGTGAGGTCGGTGGGGGTGAGCTTGTCGACGATGCCGAGGGCGAACATCAGGCCGGCGCTGGGGCCGCCGACGTCCTGCAGGCCGATGTCGATCTTGAACGGGTAGACGTGGTCGACGCCGGGCGTGATGCCGACGATGGCCCGCTCCTCGTCCGGCGCCTTGCCGGTGGTGATGGAAACCTGCTGCTGGTCCGCCGGATCCGGAGTCGTCGAGCCGGTCTTGGCGTGCGGGACGACGGTGAAGACGGTGGTCTCGCCGGGCTTGTGCTTCATCACCTGCTCGGCGACCTGGGTCCGGCTGGTGATCGCCGTCCCGTCCACCGCGACGATCTGGTCGCCGGCGTGCAGCTTGCCCTCCGAGGGGCCGCCGGAGGTCACCGAGGAGACGATGATCTGGGTGGTGACCGGGATGTCCAGCTGCTTCAGCGCGGCGGTCTTCGCGCTGTCCTCGGAGGAGGCGAACTCCTCCGCGTTCTGCTGCTGGGCCTCCTGGTCGGTCTGGCCCTTCGGGTACACGTTGTCGTGCGGCACCACCAGCACGTCGCCCCGCATCCAGCCGACGATCGCGGAGATCAGGCTGGGCTGGTAGTTCGCCCCGGTGACCTGGACCGTGGTCATGTTGAGGTGGCCGCTGGTCGGGTAGGTGTCGCGCCCGGTGATGGTGATCACCGGGGTGCCGGTCTTGTCCTGCACGCCGAGGGTGTTGTACGTCGGCCCCGGGCTCATCTCGGTGAACGGCACCTTCATCAGGACCGAGGCACAGAGCAGGCCTATCAGCAGCAGGGTGGCGGCGAGCATCGTCGCCGATCGGCGTGGCATGGCACGACAGTACGGGAAGTCCGGGTCGCGATGCACCGCTCCGCGGCCCGCCGTTGTGCTCCCACCAGCGCCTCCCGCGGCGCTACCTGCCGCCGGAACGTTCGCTGCCGGTGCTGCGCTCCATCGCGGCGCGGAAGCGTTCGTGTTCGGCGAGCGAGGACGGGTCGGTGATGGAACGCGGCGGTCGTGCCGCCCATCCCGCCCAGACGGAGGCCAGCAGTCCGGCCACTACAGGAATGATCAACCAGGCAAGCGCAGCCATCTTCGAACTCCCCACAGGCTCGTCATGCGTATCAGCAGATTAGCCGCCTACTGGGGGAACGGCGCGTGCGGTGTCCGAGTTACGGGACGGCGTGGCGTGCCCACCGTTCCGAGATACCCCCGAACGGGGAACGAGCGGGACGCGGAGCGGACACGGGCGGTCAGCAGGACCCCGCTCCGACCCATTCCTCCTCGCCGTCGGCGAAAACCTGGTGTTTCCAGATCGGCACCTCGTGCTTGAGGTCGTCGATCAGCCGACGCGAGGCCTCGAACGCCTCGCCGCGGTGCGGACAGGACACCGCGACGATCACCGCGACGTCGCCGATCTCCAGCCGTCCGGTACGGTGCACAGCCGCCAGCGCCCGGACCGGGAAGTCCGCGCAGACCTTCTCCGCGATCCGGCGCAGCTCCCGCTCGGCGGTCGGATGGGCGCTGTACTCCAGCGCCGTGACCGCCTTCCCGCCGTCGTGGTCGCGCACCGTGCCGACGAACAGCGTGGTGCCGCCCGCCGCGTCGTCACCGACCGCCGCGTGCACCTCGTCGAGGGAGAGCGGCGTCTCGCGGACGGCGAGCAGCCGGATCGGGTCGTGGTTCTCGGACATGCCCCTCATCATTCCGCATCCGACCCGGGCCCCGGCAGCAGGCTTCGGACCGCGCAACGGCCGTCCGCGGCGCGACAGACCCGACGGTCAGATCCGGCGGTGCTTGCGGGCCCGGCGGACCAGCGCCGCCGTACCGATCAGGGCCACCGTCGCACCGGCCGCCCCCAGGCTGGTGGCGGCCTCCTTGCCGCCCAGCCGGCGACCGGCAACCGCGTGCTTGCCGGACACCTGGGCGAGCAGCTCGGCCAGCACCTCCTCGTTGGTGTGCTTGGGCCGCCAGCCCGCCTCGTGCAGCCGGCTGCCGGAGACCACCCACGGGTACATGGTGTAGGCGAGATCACCGGCCGGGGCCGGGGTCAGGCCGAGGCGGTGCAGCCGGGCGGCGGTGCCCAGGGCCAGCGAGGCGGGCAGTTCCATCCGGCGGATCCCGGACAGCTCCTCCACGTCCTCCTGCTCCAGCCAGCCGTCGCAGCCGACCGTCACCTCGCCCTCGACCAGGCCGAGGGCGGCGTACTCCAGCGCCGAGGCCAGGTCGTCGAGGTGGCAGAACTGCCAGCACGGGCGGGAGCCGGCCACCACCAGCAGGCGCGGGGCCTCGAAGTGGCGGGTGAGCACGGTGTCGATGCCGGGGCCGACCACCACGGCCGGGCGCAGCACGGTGATCTGCAGCCCGGGGTGGGCGCGCGGGGCGCGGCGGGCGAGCCGTTCGATCTCCAGCAGGTCGCCGACCAGCGAGGCCTCCTCGGTGGCCCGCAGTTCGGAGTCCTCCGCGAGCGGGACTTCGTTGTCGGCCAGCGCCCCGTAGACCATCGCGGAGGTGCACAGCACCACCCGGTGCACGCCGGCCGCCGCGGCGGCGGTCAGCACGGTCTGTGCGCCGCGCACGTTGTAGGCGCTGCGGGTGCGCGGGTCGGACTCCATGCCGAGGTCCATCGCCAGGTGCACCACCACGTCCACGCCGGACAGCCGCTCGGCCACCGCCGGGTCGCGCACGTCGAGTACCCGCCAGTGCACGCCGGGTACTTCGCCGCGGCGGTCGTCCACCGCGAGCACCCGGCGGACGTGCGGGGAGGCCACCAGGCGCTGGGCGACGCGCTCGCCGAGCACGCCGGCGGCGCCCGTGACGGCCACGGTGAGCGGTTTGCCGCCGTAGGCTGGAGGCGGCGAACCGGCGTCGGCCGGCACGTCCTCGCCCTCGGTCAGCCCAGAGCGAACGTCCGAAGGCGGGGAACTCACCGGCCATCCTCCACGGTTAGCTTAAGTGCGTACGCACGAGTGTCACGCACTGTCCATCCTGCCCGAGGCTCGGCCCCAGCGGTGCACCCGGCGCGGTCGGCCGCGAGACCATTGGCCGCGAGACTATTGAAACTGCCCGGAGCCTCCGGGCAACAGAATTTCCCGCCACACCCGCGTGACGGCCGATCAGATCGAGGACCCCGTGAGCGACCTCCCCTTCGGATTCGGCGTTCCCCCCGAGGAGCCCGAGGACGGCAAGAACAAGGGCAAGAAGGACGGCGAGCAGGGCGACTCGACCCCGCAGCCGTTCGGCTTCGGCAACGGAAACCCCTTCGGGGCGCTGTTCGGCATGGGCGGCGCCGGCGGGGCGGGCGGCGACAACCCGTTCGCCGCGATGATGGGCGGCTTCAACCCCAACGACCTGGGCGCGGCGTTCCAGCAGCTCGGGCAGATGCTCTCGTTCGAGGGCGGCCCGGTGAACTGGGAGCTGGCCAAGAACATCGCCCGGCAGACCGTGGTCGCCGAGCAGCCCGAGGGGAAGACCAAGGACCGCTCGGTGGGCGCCGCCGAGCGCACCGCCGTCGTCGAGTCGGTCCGGCTGGCCGACCTGTGGCTGGACTCGGCGACCGAGTTCCCGTCCACCTCCTCGACGGCCGTGGCATGGAGCCGCGCCGAGTGGATCGAGGCCACCCTGCCGGTGTGGAAGGACCTGGTCGACCCGGTCGCCGAGCGGGTCGGCAACGCCATGGGCGGCGTGCTGCCCGAGGAGATGCAGGCCGTGGCCGGGCCGCTGATGGGCATGATGCGCTCCATGGGCGGCGCCATGTTCGGCACCCAGATCGGGCAGGCGCTCGGCGCGCTGGCCGCCGAGGTGCTCGGCTCCACCGACGTCGGCCTGCCGCTCGCCCCCGCCGGAAAGGCCGCGCTGCTGCCGCAGAACATCGCCGAGTTCGGTGACGGCCTGAACGTGCCCGCCGAGGAGGTCCGGCTCTACCTGGCCCTGCGCGAGGCCGCCCACCAGCGGCTCTTCGCCCACGTGCCGTGGCTGCGGGCGCACCTGTTCGGCGCCGTCGAGGCGTACGCGCGCGGCATCAAGGTCGACACCTCGCGGATGGAGGAGCTGGTCGGCCAGCTCGACCCGAGCAACCCCGAGGCCCTGCAGGACGCGCTGGCCGGCGGCCTGCTGCAGCCCGAGGACACCCCCGAGCAGAAGGCCGCGCTGGCCCGGCTGGAGACCGCGCTCGCCCTGGTCGAGGGCTGGGTCGACGCCGTCGTGCACGCCGCCGCCACCCCCCACCTGCCGCACGCCGCCGCCCTGCGCGAGACGCTCCGCCGTCGCCGCGCCACCGGCGGCCCCGCCGAGCAGACCTTCGCCACCCTGGTCGGCCTGGAGCTCCGCCCGCGCCGCCTGCGCGACGCCTCCCGCCTGTGGGCCTCGCTCGCCGACGCCCGAGGCGTCGAGGGCCGGGACGCGCTCTGGAGCCACCCCGACATGCTGCCCACCGCTGCCGACCTGGACGACCCGGACGGCTTCGTGCACCGCGACACCACCGCCGAGACCGAGGGCGGCTTCGACTTCGACGCGCTGAACAAGCTGCTCGGCGAGGCCGCGGGCGGCGGCTCCGGGAAGCCCGACCTGACCAAGGGCGACGCCTCCACCGAGGGCGATGCCTCCGCCGAGGGCGACGCCTCCACCGAGGGCGACTCCGACAAGCCCGCTTCGGGCAAGTCCTCCCCGGACAAGGACGACGACGGCACGGAGGGCGACACCAAGTGACGTCGCTGCACACCGATGCCGTCCGCGCGCTGACCGACTGGGCGCCTGACGAGGACGGCCAGCAGGAGCTGCGCCGCGACTACCTGGCGCACCTGGCGGCCCACCCCGACGGCCTGTGGCGGGCCTGCCTGCCCGGCCACATCACCGCCAGCGCGCTGGTGGTCGACCCGGCCGAGGGGCGGGTGCTGCTGACGCTGCACCCCAAGGTCGGCAGGTGGCTGCAGATGGGCGGCCACTGCGAGCCCGGGGACGAGACGCTGGCCGCGGCGGCGCTGCGCGAGGCCGTCGAGGAGTCCGGCATCGCCGAACTGGAGCTGCTCGCGGTCGGCGGCCGCACCGCGCCGGTGAAGCTGGACCGGCACCACGTGCACTGCCTGGGCAAGGACCGGCCGGAGAACATCCACCTGGACGTGCAGTACGTCGCCCTCGCCCCGGCCGGGGCGCGCGAGCTGATCAGCGAGGAGTCGCTGGACCTGCGCTGGTTCGGCTGGGAGCAGCTGCCGGCCGACACCGACCACTCGGTGCGCGACCTGGTGGCGCGGGCCCGGGCGCTGGTCTGAGGCCACTCGCGGCCACTCGCTTCCGAGGCCACTCGCTTTCGACCCCTGCGGGGCCCTGACGGGTCCGGCGGGGGTCGTCGCGCGTCCGGGGGTCGTCGCGCGTCCGGGAGACCGTCAGGTGTTCCGGGCGCCGGGGATGTGCGGCAGCCGGGCGGCGGAGGCGACGCCCTCCAGGTAGCCGCGAGCCCGCTCGGTGCGCGGGTAGGCGTCCAGCAGCGCCCAGAACCGGGGGCCGTGGTCGGGCACCAGCAGGTGGGCGAGCTCGTGCAGCAGCACGTAGTCCACCACGTACTCGGGCATGCCCTGGAGACGGTGGGAGAGCCGGATGGTGCGCTCGCTGGGGGTGCACGAGCCCCAGCGGGAGTTCTGGTTGGTCACCCAGCGGACCTGGTCGGGCTCGGCGCGGCCGCCCAGGTACAGCTCGGAGAGCTCGGTGGCCCGGGCCTGCAGGGCCTCGTCGCCGAGCACCCGGCGCTTCTCCTGCGCGGCCAGTTTGTCGAGCATCTGCGCCACCCAGCGCTGTTCCTCGGCGTGCGACATCCGGGCCGGGATCAGCACCACGGTGCGGTCGCCCTCGCGATAGGCGGAGACGGTGCGGCTGCGGCGGGCGCTGCGGCGCACCTCGACCTTGCTGCGGTCGATGCCCCGCTCGGGGCCGCGGGCCCGGTCGGCCTCGGTGCTGACATGCGCACCGGGCGCCGCGGCCGTGGACCCGGAGGCCGCCCGGGCACGCCTACGCGACGCCGACCGATGGGAGTCGCGTTCGGCTGCCATGGCATGGACGTTACCCCGTCCTCGCGACAGAAGTCCGGCACCGGGACGGCGCGGCCCCGGGGACCACCCGGGCGCGTTGTCCACAGGCTGTGCACGGTGATGACCGGATTGTCAGTACGGGCCTGTGGACAACGCGCTTTCGTGTACGGAAGGTCGCGGGCATGCTGCGGTCACCAGTTGATCCGACGCCTCGACCGGGACGCCGGAGACCGACGCTTGGAGGACCGACATGCGCCCCGTGATCAAGCCCGCCCTGTCCCGGCTCTGGCGGGAGAAGCAGACCCTGCAGTTCGGCACCGTCCGGCGGCACGCCCGCCTGATCGAAGGCGTCGATCGCAAGCTCGCCATGTTCCTGGAACTGATCGACGGCACCCGGGACGGGCCCGCGCTGGTCGCCGCCGGGAAGCGGATCGGCCTGAGCTCCGAGTACTGCCAGGGCATGCTCGACTCGCTCGCCCGGAGTGAACTGCTGGACGACACCGAGGCCTTGGCCAACGTGCTGGAGCTGCACCCGCCGGCCCGCCGGGAGTTGCTGGGGCCCGACCTCGCCTCGCTCTCCCTGGTGCACCCCGCGCCCGAGGAGGCCGCCGCCGTGGTGCAGAGCCGCGCCGCGGCCCGGGTCGAGGTGCGCGGTGCGGGGCGGGTCGGCGCGGCCGTCGGCACCGCGCTGGCCGCCGGCGGCATCGGCGAGGTCGCCGTGCTCGACCGCGGCCGGGTCACCGTCCGGGACTGCGCACCCGGCGGCTTCCCGCCGGGAGACGTCGGGCGGCTGCGTGCCACCGCCGCCCGCGAGTTGGTGCACCGCGCCATCGGTGCCCCGGTCGGCGAGCGCTACAAGCGGCCGCCCGCCACACCCCCGCCGCCCACCCTGGTGGTGCTCGCCCCGCGAGACGGCTCCGCCGCGTACACCGGCGCCGCCGTCGACGCCCAGGAGTTGATGCGGGCCGGCATTCCGCACCTGTACACCGGGGTGCTCGAACACCTCGGCGTGGTCGGCCCATTGGTCGTCCCGGGGGCCTCCGCCTGCGGCAGCTGCGCCACCCTGGCCCGGCGGGACGAGGACGAGGCCTGGCCCCGGCTGCTCGCCCAGCTGATCGACGAAGGCCCCGGCCGCCCCCGCGCCCCGGCCTGCGACGGCGCGGTCGCCGCCTCCATCGCCGGGCTCGCCGCCCTGCACGTCCAGCTGTACCTGGACGGGGTGCTGCCACCGAGCGTGGACGGCTGGTGCGAACTGTCCGCGGCCGACGGCATGGTGCGGCGGCTGCGGCTGCGCAGTCACCCCGACTGCGGTTGCCTGTGGCAGTCCGTCACACCCGCCCAAGCGGGCACAATGGCATAGGACATGCCTTCGGGTCCGTCCGGCGAGACCCAGCCGATCCACCGCACGCCCTGCCCGGTGCACGCCTCCGGAGCGCGCGGCCCGGCGGGGAAGAGCGCCGGGCGGGCCCCGGGAGTCCACGCACCACCGCCGGCGGGGGGCCGCCGGTCGGTCCGGCTGATCTGGAGGTCCGGTGAGCGATCTACCGCGCAAGGCAGTGACCGGCACGGCGCGACCGGTCGCCCACCCGCGCCCGGCGGCGGCCCGGCGGCATGTGGCGACGGCTGGTTTGGCGACGGCGACAGCCGCTGTTGACCGCACGGTCCGAACGGAGACGGCCGATGTCTGAGATGCCGCGCAAGGCGGTCTCCCGTACGGCCCGGCTGGCGGCGCTGCCGCTGAGCTTCGCCGGCCGTGCCACGCTCGGCCTGGGCAAGCGGCTCGGCGGGCGTCCGGCGGAGGAGGTCGCGGCCGAGCTCCAGGCCCAGACCGCCGAGCAACTCTTCGCCACGCTCGGCAAGTTGAAGGGAGGTGCAATGAAGTTCGGGCAGGCCATGTCGGTCTTCGAATCGGCCCTCCCGGAGGACGTGGCGGGCCCCTACCGGGCCGCACTGACCAAGCTCCAGGACTCCGCCCCGGCCATGCCGACCCGCACCGTGCACTCGGTGCTGGCCGCCGACCTGGGCGACGACTGGGCCGCCAACTTCCGCTCCTTCTCCGATCAGCCGTCCGCCGCCGCCTCCATCGGCCAGGTGCACCGGGCCGTCTGGCAGGACGGGCGGGACGTCGCGGTCAAGATCCAGTACCCGGGCGCGGGCGACGCCCTGCTCAGCGACCTCGGCCAACTCGCCCGGCTGGCCCGGATGCTGGGCCCGCTGATCCCGGGCATGGACATCAAGCCGCTGATCGCCGAGCTGCGCGAGCGGGTCGCCGAGGAGCTCGACTACCAGTTGGAGGCCGAGTCGCAGCAGCTGCACGCCCAGGAGTTCGCCGACGACGCCGACATCCGGGTGCCCCGGGTGGTCGCCCAGTCCGGGCGGGTGCTGGTCACCGAGTGGCTGGACGGCAAGCCGCTGTCCCAGGTCATCTCCGACGGCACCCGGACCGAACGCGACCGGGCCGGGCAGCTGCTCGCCCGCTTCCTGTTCGCCGGCCCGGCCCGCACCGGCCTGCTGCACGCCGACCCTCACCCCGGCAATTTCCGGCTCGTCAAGACCGGCCGGGCCGCCTCCAGTTGGCAGCTCGGCGTGCTCGACTTCGGCACCGTTGACCGCCTCCCCGGCGGTCTGCCCCGCCCGATCGGCACCTCCCTGCGGCTCGCCCTGGCGGGCGACGCAGGCGCCGTCTACGACCTGCTCAAGCAGGAGGGCTTCGTCCGCCCGACCATCTCGCTCGATCCGGACGCGGTGCTCGACTACCTGCTGCCGATCATCGAACCCACCCGTGCCGAGCAGTTCACCTTCAGCCGCGAATGGATGCGCACCCAGGCCGCCCGGATCGCCGACCCGCGCTCCCCCGCCTACAACCTCGGCAAGCAGCTCAACCTCCCGCCCTCCTACCTGCTGATTCACCGCGTCACGCTCTCCACCATCGGTGTGCTCTGCCAGCTCGGCGCCACTGTCCGCCTGCACGAGGAACTCCTCCGCTGGCTGCCCGGCTTCGCCGAGCCCGAATAGACGCCCGCCGGACGGACGGAAGACGGCACGGGCATGCTGGTGGCGGACCACACCCGGTGGGAACAGCCGTTCCCGGTGCGGTTCCTGATCGTCGGCGAGCGCGACGACGAGGACGCGATCGGTGTGGACCTGCTGCTCGGCCGGTGCCCCGCCGTCGAGGGGCTGTTCGCCGACCCGCCGCCACCGCGCGAGGTCCTGGCGCTGCCCGGCTCGGCCGCCCGCGAGGTCTCGCGGCAGTGGCAGCCCGGGCCGCCGCAGCAGCCGGGCAGCCGGCGCGGGTTGAGCGTCGCCGCCAAGCAGGAGTGGCAGTCGCTGGCGCTGAATCGGCGCGATCCCGAGCCGGACCGCTCCGGCGGCGAGTACCACCTGGCGGGCGCGGGCGTCGAGGACGAGACCGGCCTGCACTGCGCCCTGGGCGAGGCGATCAACGGCCCGGGCGGCTACTACGGGCGGGAGTCGATGGGCTTCGCAGACTGCCTGGGCGGCGGCTTCGGCGCGGTCCCGCCGTTCACCCTGGTCCGGCACGACTTCGCCGCGATTTTCGCCGCGACGGAGCGGGAGTTGACGGGAGAGACCGACCTGCCCGCGGGGCGGAGCTGCCCGAAGTTCCTGGCCTGGGCGATGGAGTACCGCAAGGCGTGGGTGGTCCGCGCCTGACGGTCCGCCGGGGAGCGCCCGGCGGGCGGGAGCCGACGGCGGGTCAGGAGCGTTCGCTCGGCAGCGGCCCGGCGGCCGGCCAGGCGGTCCGGACGCGGGTGGCGAGGGTGGCGCAGAAGCGGCCGAAGACCGGGAGGGCGCTGTCCTCGCCGGCCAGGGCGGCGACGGCCCGGAGGCGGTGTGCCAGGCGGCGGCGGGCGGTGGCGTTGCCCCAGGTCCAGTCCGCGTGGTGCACGCGGGCGAGTTGGTCGGCGAGGCCGCGTTCGGCCTTGGGGACGAGGGCGTCGCCGCGCAGCAGCCAGCCGGCGCAGGCGTCGGCGAGCTCGGCGTCGGTGGCGGCCGCGGTGCCGGTGGCGGCCCGCCAGGCGGTGCGGTAGGCGGCCTCGGCCTCGGTGAGTACGTCGGCGGGCGGGGCGGTGGAGCACCAGCAGGTGGGGAAACCTATTCGCAGATAGGCGAATTCGGCCGCGCCCGGGCCGAGCGAGGACTGCTCGAAGTCGATGAACCGGACGCCCTCGGCGGTGTGCAGGTCATTGCCGGGGCAGGGATCGCCGTGCAGCAGCGCGTGCCGGACGGGGGTGGCGGAGAGCCGGGCGAGCAGTGCCTCGGCCTCGGCGCGGGCACCGGGCGGGGCTGGGACGTCGAGGGCGCGGGCCAGCGCGAGGAAGCAGCCGAGGTCGCGGCCGGTCGGTCCGGTCCAGGCGGGCAGCGCGGTGCCGGGAGCCGTCCCGGCCAGGTCGTCCAGGTCGGCGGGGGCGCTCGCGTGCAGCCCGGCCAGCGCGACGGCGTAGTCGATCTGCCAGCCGGGGCCGGGGGTGCGGTTCTCCAGGCGTTCCAGCACCACCATGCGCGCGTCGGGGTCGGTACCGAGCAGCGTGGGCACCACAGGGCGACCGGCGCGGCCGGCCCGCCGGGAGGCGAGGGACAGTGCGGCCGCCTCGCGGGCGTAGCGGTCGTCGGCGCCGGGCGAGTCGACCAGTTGCTTCACCACCACCGGGGCGCCGGACAGTTCGGCCCGCCAGACCCGGGAGCGCGGACTGCTGGCCAGGCGGCGGACCTTGCGCGGCGAACCGAGCTCGGCGCGCAGCCGCTCGCCGAGCGGAAGGGAGGACCACATGCGGCACATCCTCGCACGTTACGTTCGAGCGACGAACGACAGTACGACCCTGCGGAGTTGGACGGGGAAACGCCTGGACGCGCCGATGGCCGACTCCCGGGGGAGGAGTCGGCCATCGGCGTTCAGGGGTTGGTCACCGACGTGGGCACGGGCCCGGTCGGCGGGGGTGGAGCGTCCGTCACATCAGGGCGACGGCAAGGGCCTTGCGGGCGCGCAGGGAGGCCTGTTCGGCCTTGCGGCGCAGTCGCGTCGCGCGCATCACCCGCAGGCCGAGGCGTTGCTCCTCGGCCTCGTGGAGGCGTTCCTGCATATGCGCACGCGCCAGGGATTCTTGGAGGAGATTCATCTCGAGGGTCCTGTTCTGGATCTGAAGTTCGGTGGTCTGCTCGGAGCGGACGGTCGGATCGATGCCGGCGGGGTTCATGTGGTGGTCCTGCTCGTGGTGCGTAGTCGGGAAGGGACGGGTCAGTTCGGAGTCGGCCTTGGCGGCCGCGAGGCGTACCGAGTCGCGCAGTGCGGTGTCCAGCGGGGGCTGCTCTCCCCTGCGGACGGCTGCGGCTTCGGTGCGGGAACGGGCTGCGGGGTTCACGCCATGACCTCGGTCTTGCGCGGACGGCCACGGGGACGCTTGCGGGCGACGACGACGCCCTGGACGAAGAGCTCGCCACCCCAGACGCCCCACGGCTCGCGGCGCTCGAGCGCGCCGGTCAGGCAGGAGGCCTTGACGGGGCAGGTGCCACACAGCGACTTGGCGTACTCGACGTCGGCGGGCGTCTCCGCGAAGAAGACCTCCGGGTCGAAGGCCCGGCACGGAATGGGAAGCCCGAGCGAGTCAGCCTCGTCGATGGCGGTGAGCTGCATGAGTGTTACCTCCGGGGGGTCGGCCTGGTCGGCCTTGATGGTCTTGTCGGGTACGGACGGGAGGGGCGGCGGTGTGATGACCGTGGACACTGTGGGCGTCTTCCTCGTCTTTTGATGGGTCCGGCCGGGCTCGTTGTTCGAGTTCGGCCGGAGGCCCGCGTGGGGCCTGGGTGGGTCGTGCGTACCGGACAAAACAGAAGGGCCGCGGAACCCGGTTGCTGGGTTTCCGCGGCCCTGGAGGCACCGCCCTGACGGGTTGCGTCAGGGTCGTTCGCTCCAGGGTCCAGGCCCGCGGAAAGCCTGCTTCCGGACGGCTCCGGCGCCGCGAACGGCGGCCGTGGCCAGAATGCTCTGCTGCTTCTGCTGCTTGACTCCGGCACCGACGACGGCCGCATAGCGACCATGGGCCGCTTCTGCCGCTACTGCCTTCGGTGCCTTGGTCGGTCGCTCATCGGACAGCGTGATGCCGTCGACAAACACGGACCGGTCACGGGACGGACCCGCCTCGACACTGGTGCCCTCAGCATTGCCACGACCACTGACAAGGCAGTGCTCGGCAATCAGCAGGACTCCGGCGTTGCCGCCGGCCACGTCGAGACCCAGACCCGGCACGAGGACGCGCGCGGGCATGGCGAGGGTGGACATCGGGTCAATCATTTTGGTGATCGTCTTCGTCGACACTGAACTCGCCTCCTCTCGGCGTCTCGCGGTGCCCAGTCCCCCGGGCTCCGATATCTGGTTGATGGTCAGCGCACGCAGAAACAAGCCCTCTGCGAGCGTTGCGGTCTCGTCCCCTTGACCGCTCCGGCAGGCTATTGCGCCGTACGCGCGGCGCGCAAACTATTTTTCCGGCGAGTTTTCCGGTGAGTTCTCGGCCTGCTCGGCGGCCTCGTCCCCGGGTGAGTCCTGCACCTGCTCCCCGTCGGGCTCCCCCACGAGCTCCGGACTCTCCCCCGCACACAACAACAGCACGTCGGAACCGTACTTGTCCAGCTTCATGGCCCCCACCCCGGAGATCCGGGAGAGCTCCGCGAGGCTGCCCGGCACGTTCTCCGCGATGGCCATCAGGGTGGCGTCGGTGAACACCACGTAGGCCGGGACGCTCTGCTCCTTGGCGCGGGCCGAACGCCACTCGCGCAGCCGCTCGAACAGCGCCTCGTCCATGTTGGACGGGCAGTCCTCGCAGCGGCCGAGCTTGCGCTCGACGGCCTCGGTCAGGGTGCGGTCGCAGACCCGGCACTTGACGGGGCCGCGCACCCGGCGCGCGGCCGGGCGCTCCGCGCCGGGCTCGATGCCCCCGCGCCCGCCGCGGGTGCGCGGGCCGGAGCTGGAGGAGCCGGGGCGCAGGCCGTCCAGGAAGCGGGTGGGCTTGCGGGAGGCGCGGCCGCCCGGCGAGCGGGACAGCGACCAGGAGAGGGTGAGGAAGCGGCGGGCCCGGGTGACGCCGACGTACAGCAGGCGGCGCTCCTCCTCGACCTGCTCGTCGGTCTTGGCGTAGATGATCGGCAGCGTGCCCTCGGTGAGGCCGACCAGGAACACGGCGTCCCACTCCAGGCCCTTGGCGGCGTGCAGCGAGGCCAGCGTGACGCCCTCGACGGCGGGGGCGTGCTGGGCGGCGGCCCGGGCGTCGAGTTCGGCGACGTAGGCCGAGAGGTCGGCGCGCTCGCCGGCGGCAGTGCGGGCGGTCTCGAACTCCTCGGCGAGGCGGACCAGCGCGTTCAGCGACTCCCAGCGCTCGCGGACGGCGCCGGAGCCGGCCGGGGCGGTGGCGGAGAAGCCGCGGGTGGCGAGCACCGCGCGGACCTGGGCGGCGAGGTCGGGCGCGCCGGCGGTCAGCGGGTCGTCGGCGGCCCGGGCGGCGCCCTTGAGCAGCACCCCGGCCTCCCGGACCTCGGGCCGCTCGAAGAACCGCTCGGCGCCCTTGAGCTGGTAGGAGATGCCGAGGTCGGCGAGCGCCTGCTCGTACACCTCGGACTGGCTGTTGGTGCGGAACAGCACGGCGATCTCGCTGGCCCGCACGCCGGTGCCGAGCAGGTCGCGGATCAGCCGGGCGGTGGACTCGGCCTCGGTGGGCTCGTCCTGGTACTCGCGGTAGACCGGCTCGGGACCGGCCTCGCGCTGGGAGATCAGCTCCAGGCGGTGCTGGGCGGCCTGGCCGCGGGCCTGGGCGAGCAGGCCGTTGGCCAGGTGCACCACCTGCGGGGTGGAGCGGTAGTCGCGCACCAGCTTGACCACCGTCGCCTCGGGGTGGCGCTGACGGAAGTTCAGCAGGTAGTCGGGGGTGGCGCCGGTGAAGGAGTAGATGGTCTGGCTGGCGTCGCCGACCACGCAGAGGCTGGCGCCGCCGTCGCCGCCCGTCCACTGCTCCAGCAGGCGCTGCTGGAGCGGGGAGACGTCCTGGTACTCGTCGACGGTGAAGTGCCGGTACTGGGCGCGGACCCGGTCGGCGATCTCCGGGCGGTCCTCCAGGATGGCGGCGGTGAGGAGCAGCACGTCCTCGAAGTCGATCAGGCCGCGGTCGCGCTTGGTCTGCTCATAAGCGGCGTAGACCCGGGCGATCTCGGCCGGGTCGCGCGGGGCCTCGCGGGCGGACTTGGCGACGGCGGTCGGGTAGTCGTCGGGGACGACCTGGGTGACCTTGGCCCATTCGACCTCGGCGGTCAGGTCGCGCAGTTCGGTGCGCTGGACGCGCAGGCCGCTGCGGCCGGCCGCCTCGGCGACCAGCTGGACCTTGCGCTCCAGCAGCCGGGGGACGTCTCCGCCGATGGCGCGCGGCCAGAAGTACTGGAGCTGGCGCAGCGCGGCGGAGTGGAAGGTGCGGGCCTGGACGCCCTCGGCGCCGAGCTGGCGCAGCCGGCCGCGCATCTCGCCGGCGGCGCGGGCGGTGAAGGTGACGGCGAGGACCTGGGCCGGCTGGTAGACGCCGCTGCGCACGCCGTAGGCGATCCGGTGGGTGATGGCCCGGGTCTTGCCGGTGCCGGCGCCGGCCAGCACGCAGACCGGGCCGTGCAGGGCGGTGGCCACGGCGCGCTGTTCGGGGTCGAGTCCGGCCAGCACGGCGTCCGCTCCGAGGGGGGCGAAGCCGCCGGGGCGGTGCTGCTGGCTGGGGCCGCCGAGGCCGGGGAGGTCATCCTGCATGCCTTCCATCCTCGCAGGCGCGCCGGACAGTCCGGACGGTGTTGTCCACAGGCCCGCTCGGATGATCGGATCGTGCCACTGTTACCCGTCCTGGAATGGGGGCGGCCCGCCGGACGTTTGCTCCGTGGGCTGCACGCCCCGTTACGTCGACCGAAGGAGTCCCTCACCATGTCCGGCACCGTCACGATGTACAGCACGACCTGGTGCGGCTACTGCAACCGCCTCAAGAGCCAGCTGGACCGCGAGGGCATCGCCTACACCGAGGTCAACATCGAGCAGGACCCGGCCTCGGCGTCCTACGTGGAGTCGGTGAACGACGGCAACCAGACGGTCCCGACGGTCGTGGTGGTCGGCGCCTCCGGCGAGCAGAGCGTGATGACCAACCCGAGCCTGCGCCAGGTCCAGGCCGCGCTGGTCTGACCACTGGGCGCCCGGGCCCCGGTCAGCCGGCCGGGGCCGGGTCGCCGAGTTCGTAGAGCAGCCGGGCCCGGTCGGCTGCGTAGCGGGTCTCCACCACCCGGATCGGGCCGCGCCGGTCGCGGGTGACGCGGGTGTTGACCAGCAGTGGCACGCCGGGTCCGAGCCCGAACCAGGCGGCCTCGGCGGGGTCGGGCATCCGCGCGGTGAGGTGGTCGGTGGCGGCGGTCTCGGTGCGGCCGAGGTCGGCCAGTGTCCGTTCGTCGCCGCCGGGGGCGGGCAGGTCCTCCATCAGCGGGGTGCCGGCGGCCAGTCCGGGCCGGTAGTGGCTGTCCTCGATGGCGTAGGGCTCCTGGGCGACGCGGCAGAGCTGGCGGCGCATCATGACGCTGTCGTCGGGCTGGAGTCCGAGCCAGTCGGCGATGTCGCGGCGGGCCCGGACGGCCCACACCTCGTACTCGAAGCTGAGGTCCAGTCCGGCTGCCCGGGCTTCGGCGGCGTACGTCTCGCCGCCGGCCGGCAGGGCGCCGCGGCGGTGCGGCCGGGGGTAGACCCGGTGGTCGTGCCGGGCCCGGCGGCGCAGGAAGGTGCCCTTGCCCTGGACGCGCACCAGCCGGCCCTCGTTGACCAGGACGTCGACGGCGAGGCGGACGGTGTTGCGGGCCACCCGGTACTGCTCCTCCAGTTCGCTCTCGACGGGGAGCCGGCCGTCGTCCTCCCATTCGCCGGAGTCGATGCGGCGGCGCAGGTCGGCGGCGATGCGCTGGTACTTGGGCGGGGTCGCGGCGGCGCGGGGGATCGTCACGCGAGCGAATGTAGTCAGGCCTTTTGTGGCATTTCAGCCGAACCGGGCAGCCATGGTCGCGGGTCTGTTCGGGAAACCCTGGCGATTCCGCCCCTGGGGATTCGAACATTTCCGCTCGGCGGAGCGGGACCCGGCCGGTCCCCCGGGTCGGTCGGATGCACCGCAGGGGCGCGCGGAGTGCTCCGCACGCCCCTGCAGGTACCGCTTTTCGCTCACCAGCGGGCGGCCGCCGGAAGCGGTTCGCCGTACCAGAGTTCGACCAGGTGCCGGGCGATCGAGATGCCGGACGGCGGCAGGATCTCGCCGGCCGCCATGCCCGCCCGCAGTTCCTCCCGGGTGAACCAGCGGGCCTCGGACAGCTCCTCGCCGTCCACGGTGATCCCGGTGCCGTCGGGGTGCGCCCGGCCGAGGAAGCCGAGCATCAGGCTGGACGGGAACGGCCAGGGCTGGCTGGCCACGTACTCGACCTCCGCGACCCGGACGCCCGCCTCCTCCAGCACCTCGCGGCCGACCGTCTGCTCGATCGACTCGCCGGGCTCGACGAACCCGGCCAGCGTCGACCAGCGGCCCTCCGGCCAGAGCGCCTGCCGGCCCAGCAGGCAGCGGTCCTCGCCGTCGGTGATCAGCATGATCACCGCCGGGTCGGTGCGCGGGTAGTGCTCGGCCGCGCAGGAGGTGCAGCGGCGCAGGTGTCCGGCGCCGGCCTTCTCGGTGCGGTGGCCGCACCGGGAGCAGAAGGTGTGCAGCCGGTGCCAGTGCTCCAGGGCGACGGCGTGCACCAGCAGCCCGGAGTCCCGGTCGGAGAGCGAGCCGCCGACCTCGCGCAGCCCGGCCGGGCGGGCGTCGCCGTCCAGTCGGCCGGGCAGCGACTCGCAGTCCAGCGCGAAGTAGTGGACGCCGTCGTCGTCGGTGCCCAGGAAGTAGCGGGAGCCGTTCTGCGGGGCCTCGAAGGAGGGCAGCAGCACCAGTTCGGTGCGGCTGCCGGTGTCCACCACGAACGCCTCGCCGCCGGCGATCGGCAGCACCTTGGTGGTGGGGTGGCTCCAGGCCGCGGCCAGCCACGGCTCGTCGAGTCGGCGGTGCGCCGACCGGTCCACCCCGGCGCGGGTCAGCGCGAGGTGCTTGGTGTCAGGGGCGCTGCTCAACTCGTCCATCCCCGTTCGCTTCGGTACGGCAGGTACGGCGCCTTCGCCGCTTCGGGACGCGCACTCACGGCCGGAAGTTCTCCGCGAGGTCGCCCCACAGGTACGCGGAGGTCTCGACGCCCTTGCGGAGCAGGTCGAGTTCCACCTTCTCGTTGATCGAGTGCCAGCCGTCCGAGGGCACCGAGATGCCGAGGAACAGCACCGGCGCGCCCAGCACGTCCTGCAGGTCGGCGGCCGGGCCGGAACCGCCCTCACGGGTGAACAGGATCTTCTGCTCGAAGGCCCGGCCCATCGCCCGGACGGTGGACTGCAGGGCGGGGTGGTCCAGCGGCGTCAGGCACGGGCGGGTGGCGCCCGGGAAGACGATCTCGTACCGGATGCCCGCCGGGACCTGCGCGGAAACCCAGGCGGCGACGGCCTCCCGGACCTTCTCCACCTCCATGCCGGCCACCAGCCGGAAGGACAGCTTGAGGTGCGCCTCGGCCGGGACGATGGTCTTGCCGCCGGGGCCGGTGTAGCCGCCCCAGATGCCGTTGACCTCGGCGGTCGGACGGGCCCAGACCCGCTCCAGGGTGGTGTAGCCGGCCTCGCCCTGGGTGCCGTACGACTTGGCGACCTTCAGCCACTGCGCCTCGTCGAAGGGCAGTTCGGCGAACAGCGCCCGCTCCTCGTCGGTGAGTTCGACGATGCCCTCGTAGAAACCGGGCACCGCGACCTTGCGGTCCGCGTCGTGCAGGCCGGCGGCGAGCGCGGCGGCCACGTCGGCCGGGTTGGGGACGGCGCCGCCGAACGAGCCGGAGTGGATGTCGCTGTCCGGGCCGTACAGGTCGATCTGGCAGTCCGCCAGGCCGCGCATGCCGGTGCACACGGTCGGGGTGGTCTCGGACCACATGCCGGTGTCGGAGATGATCACCACGTCGGAGGCGAGCCGGTCGGCCTCGCGGCGCACCAGGGCGGCGAAGTTCGGCGAGCCGGACTCCTCCTCGCCCTCGATCAGCAGCTTGAGGTTGACGGCGGGCGCGGTGCGGCCGGTGGCGGCGAGGTGGGCGCGCACGCCGAGGGTGTGGAAGAAGACCTGGCCCTTGTCGTCGGCGGCGCCGCGCGCGTACAGCCGGCGGCCGACCACGGTGGGTGTGAACGGCTCGGTGTCCCAGCCGTCCTCCTTGGCGGCGGGCTGCACGTCGTGGTGGCCGTAGACCAGCACGGTCGGCGCGCCCTCGTCGCCGGACGGCCACTCGGCGAACACCGCGGGCAGCCCGTCCGTCTCCCACACCTCGGCGACCGGGAAGCCGGTCGCGCGCAGCTTGTCGGCCAGCCACTCGGCGGAGCGGCGGACCTCTCCGGCCCGGCCGGGGTCGGCCGAGACGGAGGGGATGCGCAGCCAGTCGGCGAGGTCGGCCAGGAAGGTGTCCTCGTGCTGGTCGATGAAGGAGCGGACGGCGCTGTCCGGGGTTTTCGTCATGCGGACGACTTTAGTTCGCCCGGATGGGTCCGTGCCCACGGCCTCCCTCGGCCGTGAGCACGGTCACCCTGCCTGTGCCGGGCCTCAGGCGGCCCGGCGGCCCATGGCGATCTTGGAGCGGGTGAGCGCCGCCGCGAGCAGCACCGCCAGCACCGGCAGGCCGATCACCATCGCCGCGAGTTCGCCCCACGGGATCGCGATCACCGCTTCGGGAGCGGGCTGGCCCGGCATCGCCCACTTCGCCTGGTCCTGCGCCTGGAAGATGCGCAGCGCGATGGACGGGACGGCACCGCAGAACAGACCGAGCACCGCGCCCATCGCGGCGATCACGCCGCACTGGAAGCCGGACAGCCGGCGCCGGATGCCGCCGCTAGCGCCGACCGCGGCCAGCGTGGCGAGGTCCTGCTGGGAGTCCGCGGCGGCCAGGCCGGTGGCGATGCCGGCCGCGCCGAGCGCCACCAGTCCGGCGAACACCGTCAGACCGACGGTGATCAGGTCGACGTCCGGGTGGAAGCCCCGCTCGACCGTGATCATCGCGTTGTCGTCCAGCTTGGCCAGCGAGCCGTTGGCCTTCTGGTACGCCTTGTCGGACGGCTCCGCGGTGGGCATCCAGAGCGAGCCGGCCGCCCGGGTGCCCAGGCCGATCTTCTCGGCGGTCTGGCGGGTCATCATGGCGTTGCCGAACGGCGCCTGGACGTGCACCTCGACCGCGTCCGCCACCAAGTGGCGCTCCGCCGGCCGGTAGTTGTTGTCCTCGCGCATCTTCTTCTGGTCGAAGGGGTCGGTGACCAGCAGGTCGACCTTGCCGTTCTCCACGTAGTCGGGCCGGAACACCAGGATCTTGCCGTCGGCGAGGGCCTTCTCGGCGGCCTGGTCGCGCACCCCGAACAGGGTGTGCAGCAGGGCCGCGTCACCGACCAGGGTTTCGCCGAACATGGTGCTCCGGCGCTCCCCGCGGTTCCGGTTCACCTCACAGCGGGGGTCGGTGTGCAGGCGCTCGTACTCCTCGGCGGAGCGGGCCGCATCGGCCGGGCAGCGCTTGGACTCCGGCAGCACGACCTGGACCCAGCCGCAGGGCGCGCCGGGGTTGCACTTGGCGGTCGGCGTCGCGTCCCACACGTCGGCGCGCTCGCCGAGGTCGGGGATGTTGCTCTCGATCACCTCGCGCATCATCGGCAGCCGGTTCTGGTCGGCGGCCGGGCCCCAGCCGGCGTACAGCGCGACCGTGTTGGGGGGCGCCGACGGCATGTACTCGCGGCGCTGCTGCTCGGTGCTGCTGGTGGTGTAGATGCCCACGGCGACGGCACCGGCCACGGCGGCCATCACCGCGGCCACCGCCGGGGCGGTGCGGCCGCGGTGGCGCACCGAGTCGCGCAGCGCGAGGCGCGGGCTGAGCGGCAGGTGGCGGCCGAGCCGGCCGAACAGGCCGATCAGCATCGGGGTGCACATCAGCATGCCGATCTCGGCGATCACCGAGCCGCCGAGCAGGCCGTAGACCACGGCGGTGCCGGTGGCCGCGCAGGCCAGCGCCAGGGCGGCGCCGCCGCCGATCATGATCAGGCCGAGCACGGCGACGATCCGGCTGGGGGGCTTGCTGCCGCCGCGTCCGGTGAGCGCCACCACGACGTCCTGCCGGGAGGCCTGGACGGCGGGCACCACGGCCGCGAGCAGGCCGGTGACCAGGCCGACCACGACGATCGCCAGCAGGTCGAGCGGCTGCAGGTCGAAGTGGCCGAAGCGGCGTCCGGCGAACTGTTCGGCGTTGTCGCGGAACACCGCGACCAGCACGATCGCGAGCACCAGGCCGGTCAGCGCGCCGGTCACGCCGAGCACCACTCCGCCGCCGAGCACCACGGCGCGCACGTGCCCGCGGTCGCCGCCGCCGGCGGCGAGCAGGCCGAGCTGGCGGCGCGAGCGGCGGGCGCCGACCGCGAAGGCCGGTCCGGCGAGCAGCACGATCTCCAGCAGGGCCATGCCGACCACGGTGCCGACGATCGCGACGGTCACCTTGTCGATGCCGCCGTAGTCCTGCCGCCCGGGCTGCTGGTACAGCGGCACCTCGGAGCGGGCGGGCGGGTCCATCAGGACTGCCTTGGAGGCGACCGCGAAGCCGTACTTGTTGAGCTCCAGCACCTTCGGCCAGTCCAGCGCGGCCGCTCCGGCGGGCAGTTGGACCAGCCAGCTGTCGCGGCTCTCCGGGACGACCGCCCGGTCCGGGTCGGCCTGCGCGAGCGGGGCGATCACGCTGCCGGGGCGGGCGAACAGTTCGGCGCGCTTGAGTTCGGCGGGGATCTCGACGACGGCCGTGATGGTGAACGGCTTGGACTCCAGGCCGTGGATCGCGGTGGAGTCGCCGAGCCGCAGCCCGGACTGGTTCAGGAACTCCTGGGTGGCGGCGATCTCGTTCGGCTGGGCCGGGGCGGTGCCGCGGATCCTGTTCACCATGCCGTGCCAGACCTGGTCGGACAGGTCGACCTCGACGGCCTCGACCGTCATCCGGCCCTCTTTGGTGGTGACCGTGGTGCGCGGTCCGGCGGGCATCGGCACCAGCTTGGTGCCGGCCGGGAGCAGTTCCTTGATCAGGTCGACGGGCTCGGTGCTCGCGCTGCGCTGCTCCTCGGGCGTCTTCGCCCGCGGCTTTCCGTCGGGGCCGGGCGCGCCGGTCTGGGTCTCGTCGTCGGGGTTGGGCGCCTGCAGGACGATGTCGCCGCGCTGGCTCACGGAGATCCGGGCGTCGGCGGTGCCCATCACCCGGGCGACCTTCTCGCCCGGTTCCAGCTGGGCACTGCGGGCGACCACGTCGACGCCGGCCACGCCGAGGATCGGCAGGCCGATCATCGCCACCACCAGGGCGCTGCGGCCCTTGGCGCGCATCGCGTCGCGGCGGGCGATCCGCAGGGCTGCCCGCCAGGCGGTCAGCCTCACTGGTCCTCGCCCTTCAGCGCGTTGGCGGCGGCGGTGACCAGCAGGGTGCCGGCGTCCTGCCGGGCGGTCTCGTCGACCAGCCGGCCGTCGCGCAGGAACACCACCCGGTCCGCCCAGGCGGCGTGCCGGGCCTCGTGGGTGACCATCATGGCGGCGGCGCCGGCGTCGCAGCGGGCGCGCAGGACGGCGAGCACGGATTCGCCGGTGGTGGAGTCGAGGGCGCCGGTGGGCTCGTCGGCGAGCACCAGGCGGCGCTCGCCGATCAGCGCGCGGGCGATGGCGACGCGCTGCTGCTGGCCGCCGGACATGTCGTCGGGGAAGCGGTCGGCGAGTTCCGGAATGCCGAGTTCCTCGAGCGCGGCGAGCGCCTCCTTGCGAGCGGCGCGGGCGGATATGCCGTCGAGTTCACGGGGCAGCGCGATGTTCTCGGCGGCGGTGAGCGCCGGGATCAGGTTGTAGTCCTGGAAGACGTAGCCGACGGAGCGGCGGCGGACCGCGGCGAGCTTCTTGCGGTCGAGGCTGCCGAGCACGATGCCCTCGACCAGTACCTGGCCGTCGCTGGGGCTGTCGAGGCCGCCGGCCAGGGTCAGCAGGGTGGACTTGCCGGAGCCGGAGGGCCCCATCACGGCGACCAGCTCGCCGGGGTACACCTTCAGGTCCACGGCACGCAGCGCGTGCACCTCGGCAGCGCCGTGGCCGTGCACGCGGCTCACCCGGTCCAGGTGCAGCACGGGCTGGGCCGGCTTGAGTTGTTCGGTCATCGCTCCCCCAGGAGTTTCAGAGGCGGCCGCGGGCGCGGCTCTTGACGCCGCGGCGCGCGGGCGGCGCGGCGGCGGGTTCGGCCGTGGCAGCGGCCTGTCGCTCGGCGTGCTTGCCGAGTCGGGATTCGCAGTGGTCCAGCCAGCGGATCTCCGCCTCGGTCTGGAAGATCAGCTGCTCCAGCACCAGCAGCCAGGCCAGGTCCGCGCCGTCGCCGGTGTCGGCGGCCAGCGCCCGGCCCTTGAGCCGGGTGTAGTCCTGCAGCGCCTGCATGCTGTGCCGGCGCTGGCCCTGGACGACGCCGGTGACGTCCACTCCCGGGACGGTCACCGCCATCGCCAGCTTGATGGCCAGTTCGTCGCGCGGCGGGTTGGTGCGCGGCACCGGGGTGTCGAACCAGCGGAGCAGTTCCGCGCGTCCTTCGTCGGTGACGGCGTAGAACTGGTGGCCCTCGTCGTCCTCCCCTGCGGACTCGACCAGGCCGTCGCGCTCCAGTCGGCCCAGGGTGGTGTAGACCTGGCCGACGTTCAACGGCCAGGTCGCCCCGGTACGGGCCTCGAACTCGGATCGCAGCTGGTAGCCGTAGCGCGGGCCCTGGTCGAGCAGGGCGAGCAGGCCGTGACGGATCGACATACTGAGTATGTATACCCGGTATGGCCTGACCTGCTCAAGCCGCCACCCCGGTCACACCCACCCGGTACCGTCGGCTCCGTGACCACTCTGCGGATCGCCACGTACAACCTGCTGCACGGCCAGCCGCTCGCCGCCGACGGCAGCCCCGCGCCCTACCCGGTCGAGCCGGGCGGCCCGCTGGCCGAGGCCGTCGCCGCGCTGGACGCCGACGTCCTCGCCCTCCAGGAGGTGGACCGCGGCCCGGAGCGCTCCGGCCGCACCGACCAGGCCGCCGTCGCCGCCAAGGCGATGGGCGCCGCCGACTGGCGCTTCGCCGCCGCCCTGCACGGCACCCCCGCCCGGTCGGCCGGCTGGGTCACCGACCCGGCCGTCCCGGGCCTCCAGGTGTACGGGCCCGCCGAGGCGGACGACGGCGCCGACCGCCCGTCGTACGGCACCGCGCTGCTGACCAGGCTGCCGGTGCTGCACTGGCGGGCCCGCCGGTTCGCGCCCGCCCCGTTCGGGCTGCCGCTGCGGGTGGCCGGGCGGCGCGGGCTGACGGCGGTGCCGGACGAGCCGCGGGCCGCGCTGGCGGCGGTACTGGCCGGGCCAGCCGGGGAGTTCACCGTGGTCGCCGCGCACCTGTCGTTCGTGCCGGGCTGGAACGTCGCGCAGCTGGCCGCGATCCGGCGCTGGATCGCCGACCTGCCGCAGCCGTACCTGGTGCTCGGCGACTTCAACCTGATCGGCGCGGTGCCGCGCACCGTGCTCGGCTCGGCGCACGCGATCCAGCGCACCGCGGCCCGCGACCGGGTCCGCACCGCCCGCCGCACCCGCCTGCAGGGCTGGTACGACCTGGCCCGCACCCCCACCTACCCGGCGCACCGGCCGACCGTGCAGTTCGACCACATCCTGGGCATCGGCGTGCCGCGCAGCACGGTCGGCTCGGTGTCGGCGCCGCGCACCGGGGTGTCCGACCACCGGCCGCTGGTGGTGGAGATCGAGGTCTAGGCGTTCAGAGGGTGTGCCCGACCGGTGCCTCGGCCTGCTGCTGCGCTGGCAGTTGCACCGGATCGAACTGGAGCATCAGCATGGCGGCGTCGTCGCCGAGCTTGTGCCCGACGTGCCGGACGACGTCCTCGTGCAGGCGGTGCAGGACCTCGACCGGGCCGCTGTCGGCGAGCAGCGGCAGCCGGTCGGTGAGCGGGTAGAACGCGCCGAGGTGGTCGCGGGCCTCGATGACGCCGTCGGTGTACAGCAGGATGCGGTCGCCGGGTTCGGTGATGAGCAGTTGCAGCGGCGGGCAGACGTCGACGGGGTCGAGCACCCCGAGCGGCGGGACGGTCTCGTCGGCGGTCAGCAGCCGGGGCGCGTCCTCGCCGCGCAGCAGGACGGGCGCGGGGTGGCCGCAGTTGGCGATCTCCAGGGCGCCGTCGGGGCGGACCCCGATCAGCACCAGGGTGACGAACTCCTCCTCGACGCCGGGGTGGTCGTTCTCGTGCAGGGCGCGGTCCAGGCTGACGGCGAGCCAGCCCGCCACCCGGTCCAGCGCGGGTTCCTGGTGGGCGGCCTCGCGGAACGCGCCGAGCACGGCGGCGGCGGTCTCCACCGCGGCCAGGCCCTTGCCGCGTACGTCGCCCATCACGGCGCGCACCCCGTGCCGGGTGTTGACCACCTCGTACAGGTCGCCGCCGATCGAGGCGTGCGCGGCGGCGGCGGCGTAGCGGACGGCGGCCCGTACCGGCCCGACCCGTTCGGGCACCGGGCGCAGCAGCACCCGGCGGGCGACCTCGGCGACCAACTGGGCCTCGGCGAGGGCGAGTTCCTGGCGCAGCCGGAGGGTGGCGCTGAGGTGGCCGATGCCGGCGATGAGCACGATCGCGGCGACGGTGGCGGTGTGCACGGACTGGCCGAGCACGCCGTTGTACCAGGCCATGCCGAAGGCGCACACTTCGGCGAGCGCGCCGGTCAGCAGCGGGTACCAGGTCCGCCGGGAGACCACGGCGGCGAGGGCGGGGACGGCGGTCAGTGCGGGTTCGACGGTGACGTGGCTGTTGGTCAGCAGGTCGAGGGAGACGACCAGCGCCATGCCGATCAGCGGCAGGGCGTGCGAGGTCTTGGGCCATGTGCCGGTGACGGTGTTGGGTACCGGCCCTGGGGTGGGGCCGTGGAGGACGTCCCTGATCCATCCGGTCGCGCTCAACGTCGGTCTCTCCAGCGGAAGGTGCGGGTGCTGCTCGGCACCTGCGGGTCTGACGGGAGGTCAGGGGGTCGGGGCCCTGACGGCGGCCGGAGTACGGGAGGATGACCGGTTACCGACCCCACAATAGGCACGAAACGTGCAGGGCGCACAGGTTTCACTTGATCTCGTGACGGGTTGAATGCTCTGAGTGACTCTTTTCTACCTATTCCCGATCAGAAGATCGCTCAACTCTTTTCGGCCGGGAAGTCCTGACGGTGTTTCGATCCGGCCGCTGCGCACGTAGCAGAACGAGGCCGTGACCTGCTCCACCGGGACGCCCGCCTGCTCGGCCCAGGCGAGGCGGTAGACGGCGAGTTGCAGCGGGTCGCCGCTGTCCTCCCGGCCGGTCTTCCAGTCCACCACCTCGTAGCGCGGTGACCCTGCGCCACGGTCCGCGTCCCGGTAGACCGCGTCGATCCGGCCGCGCACCACCCGTCCCGCCAGCACCAGTTGGAACGGCGCCTCGACCCGGTAGGGGGTGCGGCTGGCGTACGGGCCGCGCAGGAAGGCCTCCTTGAGGCGCTCCAGGTCGCGTTCGTCCTCGATCTCGTCGATGTCGACGTCCAGGCCGGGCAGCGCGTCCGGGCCGAGCAGCAGCGGCTGGTCGAACCGGGCCTGCACCCAGGCGTGGAAGCGGGTGCCGCGGCGGGCGGCGGGTGCGGGCGGGCGGGGCATCGGGCGGGCGAGTTCGCGGGCGAAGCCGTCCGGGTCGGCGGCCAGCCGCATCAGCTCGGTGGCGGACAGCGAGGCGGGCAGCTCGACCTCCCGGACGGTGCGCCGGGAGCGCTCCAACTCGCCGATCAGCGCGCTCAGATCGCGGTCCCAGGAGGCCACCGTCCGCTGGTCCTCGACGCCCATCTGCTCGGCCTCGGGCGCGGGCGCCCCAGCGAGCCGGCGGCGGACCACGTCCGCGACCCGGCGGCGGGCGTGCTGCGCGGATGGGTCGAGCGGCAGCGGCCAGGGGGTCTCCACGGACACGTCGAACGCCGGGTTCTGCGCATCGCCCGCAGGCTCCTCGGCCCAGCGCTCGATCTCGCCGTTGCCGGGCCGCTCGGCGTGCACGCGCAGCTTCAGCAGGAACTCGGACGGCCCGCGCCGGCGCTTCTGCGAGGGCCCCCACCAGTGGCCGGAGGCCAGCAGCAGCGACCGCGGGCGGGTGAACGCGACGTAGCCGAGCCGCAGTTCCTCGACCTCGGCGTGGTGCGCCATCTCCTTCTTGAACAGACCCATGCCCTTGGCGTTCCACGCCGGGTCGGCGGGCAGCGTGGCGGCGTCGCCGCGCAGCGCGTGCGGCAGCACCTTGCGGGTGGAGGTCCAGCGCTCCCGGCCCTGCCCGGACGGGAAGCCGCCCTTGACCAGGCCGGGGACGGCCACCACGTCCCACTCCAGGCCCTTGGACTTGTGCGCGGTGAGCACCTTGACGGTGTCCTCGCCGCCCGGCAGCCCGGCGTCCAGGCCGCGCTCGTACTCCTGGGCGGCCCGCAGGAAGGCCAGGAAGGCGGCCAGGCCGGGGTCGCCGTCCAGGTCGGCGAAGGACGCGGCGATGTCCAGGAAGGAGTGCAGGGTCTCCCGGCGGCGGGCGGCCAGTGCCAGCGGGGAGGCGGACAGTTCGACCTCCAGGCCGGTGACGGTCAGCACCCGGTGCAGCACGTCCATCAGCGGCTCGGCGAGCGCCCGGCGCAGGTCGCGGATCTCCCGGGCGAAGCGGGCGAAGCGCACCCGGGCCTCGGGCGAGAACGGCAGCTCGTCGGGCTGTTCGGCGTCGACGAAGGTCTCCAGCGCGTCGGCCAGCGAGACCACCTCGGTGGGGTCGGTCTCGGCGACGGCGGCGGCGAGGGGGTCCTGGTCGCCGAGCCGGGCGGTGCGCACCAGGTCGGCGGCGCGGCGGCCGAGCAGCGCCAGGTCGCGCGGGCCGATCCGCCAGCGCGGGCCGATCAGCAGGCGCACCAGGGCGGCGTTCGCGGTCGGGTCCTGGAGTACCTCGCAGACGGCCACCAGGTCGGCGACCTCCGGGAGTTGGAGCAGTCCGCCGAGGCCGACCACCTCGACCGGGACGCTCCGCGCCACCAGCGCGGCGTGGATGTCGGGGAAGGCGGTGCCGGCCCGGCAGAGCACGGCGATCCGGCCGGGCGCGGTGCCGGTGCGCACCAGGTGGGCGATCGAGTCGGCCAGCCAGTCCACCTCCTCGGCGTGGGTGGGCAGCAGCGCGGTGCGCACGTACCCGTCGAGTTCGGCGCCGGGCGCGGGCCGCAGCGCCTCCACGCCCTCGTGCATCTCGCGTAGATCAAAGGCCAGTTCGTTGGCGAAGGCGAGCAGCCGGCCGCCGCTGCGGCGGTTCTCGCTGAGCGCGAAGCGGTGCGCCGGGCTGCCGTCGGCCTGCGGGAAGTGCTGCGGGAAGTCGTCCAGGTTGGCGACCGAGGCGCCGCGCCAGCCGTAGATCGCCTGGCAGGGGTCGCCGACTGCGGTGACAGGGTGTCCGGCGCTGTCGGGGCCGCCGAACAGGCCTGCCAGCATGAGGCGTTGGGCGACCGAGGTGTCCTGGTACTCGTCCAGCAGCACCACCCGGTACTGCTCGCGCAGCAGCCGGCCGACCTCGGGGCGCTGCTGGGCGAGGCGGGCGGAGGCGGCGATCTGGTCGCCGAAGTCGAGCAGGCCGAGCTTCTGCTTGCGGGCCCGGTAGTCCTCGACCAGGTGCAGTAGCTCCTGCCGGCCGCGGGCGGCCTTCGGGACGGCCCGGAGGTCCTCGTTGCTCAGCTTGACGGTGGCCAGGTGGTCGAGCAACTCCTCGTCCCAGTCGCGCAGTTGCGACGGCTCGACCAGGTGTTCGGCGAGTTCGGAGTCGAGCGCGATCAGTTCGGCGACCAGCGCGGAGAAGGTGCCGGTGAGCGCCGGGTAGGGGCCGCGGGCCTGCCGCAGCACCCGGGCGGCGAGCTGGAAGCGGGTGGCGTCGGCGAGCAGCCGGACGTCGGGTTCGATGCCCAGGCGCAGGCCGTGCTCCTTGAGGAGGGTGCCGGCGAAGGCGTGGTAGGTGGAGATCTGCGGGTCGCCGAGCGAGTCGTCCTCGCGCACGCCGGCCCGCAGCAGCGAGGCGCGGACGCGTTCGGCGAGCTCCCCGGCGGCCTTGTTGGTGAAGGTCAGGCCGAGCACCTGTTCGGGGCGCACCGCGCCGGAGCCGACCAGCCAGACCACCCGGGCGGCCATCACGGTGGTCTTGCCGGAGCCCGCGCCGGCCACGATCACGCCAGGGGCCATGGGCGCGCCGATGGCCGCCAACTGCTCGGTGTTGAACGGGATGCCGAGGAGTTCGCGGAGCTGGTCCGGGTGTTCGAGCAGCTCAGTCGACGACATGCCGGCCGTCCCGCTGCGCGGAGCAGCTGCCGCGGAACGCGCAGCGGCCGCAGCGCTCGCCCGCGGTGGGGGTGAACCGCTCGGCGAGCACCCGGCCGGCGGTGTCGGCGAGCAGGTTCTCGATCCACGGGTCGCCGTCGGGCGGCAGCTGCTGCTGCACCTTGGGGGCGTCCGGCTCGCCCTTGGCGGGCTCCCGCAGGTGGACCAGTTCGGCGCCGCCCGGGACGGCGCCGTGCTCGAAGCCGGGCAGGCCGTCGAGCGCGCCGCCGCGCACCGCTAGCTGGTAGACGGCGAGTTGGCGGTGTTCGGGCAGCGACTTGTCGGTCGGGATCTGCTTGCCCGTCTTGAAGTCGACGACGTAGGCGCGGCCGACCGCGTCGGCCTCGACCCGGTCCATCGAGCCGCGGATGCGCACCGCGACGCCGCCGACGTCCAGGGTGAGGTCGAAGCCGTGCTCGGTGGCGACGGTGGTGCGCTCGCGTTCCAGCACGTGCCAGTGCAGGAAGCGTTCCAGGGCGGCGCGGGCCTCGGTCTTCTCCTGCTGGGACTTCCACGGCGCGTCGAAGGCCAGGGCGTCCCACACGGTATCCAGGCGCTCCATCAGGACGGCCAGGTCGGCGGGGGTGCGGCCGGAGCCGACCTCGTCGGCGAGGGCGTGCACCACGTTGCCGAAGCCCTGGGCGGCGGAGGCGGTGTGCCCGGCCTTCACGTCCTTCTCCAGGAACCACTGCAGCGCGCAGGACTCCAGCTGCTCCAGGCCGCTGCCGGACAGCCGCACCGGCAGCCCGGGCTCGCGCAGCGGCTCCGGGGCGGCGGTGGCGTCGACCAGGCCCCACCACTGGTCGGGGTGGGCGGCGGGGACCAGCGGGCGGCCCTCCTCGTCGACGGCGGCGGCGAGGGTGGCGAGGCGCTCGGCGGCGGCCCGGCGCAGCTGCGGGGAGCGGGTGGGGTCGACGGTGACGGCGCGCAGTTCGGCGACCAGCGCGGGCACCGCGAGCGGGCGGCGTGGGCGGGCGGTGATGTCGGCGACCTTCACCTGCGGGACGCGTTCCAGCACCCGGCCGGTGCGGGGGTCGAGTGTCTCGCGGTACAGCTCGCGCAGGAACCGGGAGGGTTCGTCGCCGTCCTCGGCGGGGGCCTTGACGGCGGTGACCACCAGGCGTTCCTTGGCGCGGGTGGCGGCGACGTAGAACAGCCGGCGTTCCTCGGCGAGCAGCGCGGCGGCCGACAGCGGTTCGGCGAGGCCGTCGCGGCCGATCCGGTCGGCCTCCAGCAGCGAGCCGCGGCGGCGCAGGTCGGGCCAGAGCCCTTCCTGGACGCCTGCCACCACGACCAGGCGCCACTCCAGGCCCTTGGAGCGGTGCGCGGTCATCAGCCGCACCGCGTCGGGGCGGACGGCGCGCACCCGCAGGGTGTCGGCGGCGATGTCCTGGGCCTCGACCTCGGCGAGCAGGTCGAGCGCGCCGCGGTGGCCGGAGACCCGTTCCTCGGCGCGGGCGGCGGTCTCGAACAGGGCGCACAGCGCGTCCAGGTCGCGGTCGGCGTTGCGGCCGGCCGCGCCGCCGCGCAGCGCGGCCCGTTCCAGCCGTTCGCGCCAGCGCCGGGAGCCGTCCCACAGCTCCCACAGCGCGTCCTCGCCGGACGCGCCGCCGGCCAGCAGTTCGCGGACCTTGCGCAGCAGCACGCCGAACTCGTAGGCGCGGCGGGCGTACGGGGCGTCCAGCAGGGCGAGCAGTTCGGGCTGCTCCAGCGCCTCGCGGACGAGTTCCTCGGCGGGGCGGACCACGCCGGCCACGCCCTCCTCGGCCAGCGCCCGGCGTTCCTCCTCGCGCAGGGTGCGGCCGAGGCGGCGCAGGTCGGAGCCGTCCAGGGCGGCGAGCGGGCCGGTGAGCAGGGTGTGCGCGAGGTCGGCGGTGAGCGCGCCCTCGCCCTCGGCGCACACCCGCAGGGCCAGCAGCAGCGGGGTGACGGCGGGTTCCTCGCGCAGCGGCAGGTCGTCGCCGTCGATCTCCAGCGGGACGCCGGCGGCGGCCAGCGCGCGGCGCACGGCCGGTATCGACCGGGAGCCGGCCCGCACCAGCACCGCCATCTGACCCCACGGGACGCCGTCCTCCAGGTGGGCGCGGCGCAGCAGGTCGGCGACCGAGTCGAGTTCGGCGCCGGGCGTCGGGTAGGTGTACACCTCGACGGCGCCGCCCTCGCGGGAGGGCAGCAGGGCGCGGTGCGCGGCGAGCTTGTCGGCGGGGAGGCGGCCCATCGGCATCCGGCGGGCGAGTTCCCGGGAGGCGGCCAGCAGTACCGCGCCGGAGCGCCGGGACACCCGCAGCACCTTGACCTCGGCGGGCCGGCCGTCGGCCTGCCGGAAGGCGTCGGGGAACTCCAGGATGCCGTTCACGTCGGCGCCGCGGAACGCGTAGATCGACTGGTCGGGGTCGCCGACCGCGACCAGGTCGCGGCCGCCGCCGGCCAGCCGCCGCAGCAGCCGCACCTGGGCCGGGTCGGTGTCCTGGTACTCGTCGACGAACACCACGTCGTAGCGGTCGCGCAGTTGCCCGGCGACGTCCTCGCGTTCGGCGAGCAGTACGGCGCGGTGGACGAGTTCGGCGTAGTCGAGGACGCCGCGCAGGTCGAGCACGTCCAGGTATTCGGCCAGGAAGTGCGCGGCGGCGGCCCAGTCGGGGCGCTGGACGCCCTCCGCGAAGCGCAGCAGCTCCTGCTCGCCGAGGCCGAGTTCGCGGCTGCGGGCGAGCACCGCGCGGACTTCGTCGGCGAAGCCGCGGGTGGTCAGGCAGGCCCGCAGGTCGAGCGGCCAGCGGATGGTGGCGGTGCCCGCCTTGGCGTCCTCGGCGCCGCCGGCCAGCAGCTCGCGGACCATCACGTCCTGCTCGGGGCCGGACAGCAGCCGCAGCGGCTCGGCGTACTCCTCGGCCGGCTGGTGGGCGCGCAGCAGGGCGTAGCAGAACGAGTGGAAGGTGGTGGCCTGCGGGGCGGTGGTGCCGATCCGGGCGGTCATCCGGTCGCGCAGTTCCATCGCGGCCTTGCGGCTGAAGGTGAGAACCAGCACACGCTCGGGGGCGGCGCCGTCGGCGATCCGCCGGGCGACCGCCTCGACCAGCGTGGTGGTCTTGCCGGTGCCGGGCCCGGCGAGCACCAGCAGCGGCCCCGACGCGTGCTCGACCACCGCCTGCTGGAAGTCGTCCAGCACGGGCGGGTCGGGCTGCGCGAGGGGGCTGCGCACCAGGCGGAACGGTGAGGTCACTGCGGTCCAGGGTCGTACGGCGGTTCAGTGGCGGGCGGTGGGGAGAGTGGGGCCCGCCGCATCGAGCCTACGATCCTGCACCCACAGGCCCCTCCCGCGCACGTTCCCCGGTCAGGGCTGTGCGGCTGTCCCGTCCCAGCGGGCGGCCCGCAGATCGACCCTGGGCTCGCCGGCGACGGTGCGCAGCGGAGTACCCTCGGCGCGGTACTCGGGCAGCGCCCGGTGCTCGTGGCCGGGCAGCGGCCGCCCGTCCGCGCGGATCACCCGCCACCAGGGCACCGAGCCGCCGTACATCGCCATCACCCGGCCGACCTGGCGGGGGCCGCCGCGGCCCAGATACTCGGCGACGTCACCGTAGGTCATCACCCGGCCCGGCGGGATCCGCTCGGTCAGGTCGAGCACCGCCTCCGCGTACGGCGGGATCTCGGGCACCTCGTCCGGCTCGGTCATCCGACGTATTCTTCCCCATCCGGTCGATTTCCAGCACCCCGTGCGGGCGATGCGGCACGCGGGATACCGCCCCTGGACCGCACCGGGGTTCCGGGCATGGCAGCATCTTCGGGGCAGTGCGACACGCGAGGAAACAAGACCAGATGACCGGGACGGCTGAATTGAACGTGGACAAGGGCTCCGAGGAGTCCGCCACCGACGGTTCCGCCCCGCGGGGCAAGGACGCCCCACCACCGGTCGACCTGCGCCACCGGGCGCGGGACGCGCACCACACGGGGGAGGACGCGGTGGCCGCTCAGCTGCCGCCGGACGACGGGTCGGACCGTCCGGACACACCGGACCGGCCGCCGGAGCGACCGGACCAGCACGGGAACGGACAGAACGAGCGACCCGACGACGAGCAGCCCGACAACGAGCGACCCGACGACGAGCAGCCCGAGGCGGGCGAGCCGGGCGGCGAGTACCTGGCGGTCGACGAACCGCTGCTGCCGCCGCGCGCCCACCGGCCCTCGGACCTGCTGCGGTTCCTCGCCGGGCTGCTCGGCATCGTCGCGGTGTTCGTGCTGGCGCAGGTGGCGGTCTCCACCACCAGCGGCATCGAGAGCGACATCACGATCAATGCCAAGCGGATCCCGGACCTGCTGTCCACCATCGCCGCGCTGGTCTCCTCGGTCGCGGTGCTGGCGGTGCCGTTGGCGTTCGCGGTCGAGCGGCTGATCAAACGCGACGGCCTGCGGGTCGCCGACGGTGTGCTCGCCTCGGTGCTCGCGTACGGCGTCTCACTGGGCGTCGACTGGTGGGTGGCGGCCAGCGCCCCCGAGGAGATCCGCAACGCGCTGACCCAGTTCCCGCCGGGCGACGGCGAGCAACTCACCGACCCGGTGCACGGCTACCTCGCCCCGGTGATCGCGTACATGACCGCCGTCGGCATGTCGAGCCGGCCGCGCTGGCGGGTCGCGCTGTGGATCGTGGTGATCCTCTCCGGCGCGACCGAACTGGTCAACGGCTACACCACCCCGCTGTCGCTGCTGCTCACCGTGCTGATCGGCTGGTCGGTGGCGTACGGCACGCTGTACGCGATCGGCTCGCCGAACATCCGGCCGACCGGGCAGCACCTGATGATCGGCCTGCGCAAGGTCGGCTTCACCCCGTCCGCCGCGCACACTGCCCCCGACGGCCCCGGCGGCACCCGCCGCTACCTGGTCGTGCAACAACAGGGGCCGCTGCTCGACGTGCACATCATCGACCGCGAGCAACAGGCCTCCGGCTTCTTCTACCGGGCCTGGCGGCGGCTGCGGCTGCGCTCGGTCGCGGTCCGCCGCAGCCCGCAGTCGCTGCGCCAGGCACTCGAACAGGAGGCGCTGATCGCGTACGCGGCCTCCGCCTCCGGGGCCCGCGCCCCGCAACTGGTCGCCACCTCCGAGCTCGGCCCGGACGCCGCGATCCTGGTCTACGAGAACGTGGCCGGCCGCACCCTGGACGAGCTCGCCGACGAGGAGGTCACCGACGCGGTGATGACCTCGTTCTGGACGTCGGTGGCCACCCTGCACGAGCGCCGGATCGCCCACCGCCGGCTCACCGGCGAGTCCCTGCTGGTGATGGACGACCGCACCGGCTGCCTGATCAACCTGTCCGGCGGCGACATCGCGGCCGGCGACCTGACCCTGCGCATCGACATCGCCCAGCTGCTCACCACCTTCGCGCTGCGCACCGGCCCGGAGCGGGCGGTGGCCGCCGCCACCGAGGCGCTCGGCCCGACCCGGATCGCCGAGGCGCTGCCGCTGCTGCAACCGGTCGGCCTGAGCCGGCAGACCCGCGGCGACCTGAAACGGATGACCAAGGAGCGGAAGGCCGCCGCGAAGGCGCTGGCGCTCAAGCAGGTCGCGTCGGGCGAACGCACCCAGCAGCAGGCCGAGGAGGACATCGCGCAGGCCAACGAGGACCTGCTGTCCAAGCTGCGCGGGCAGATCCTGCAAATCGCCCCCGAGGCGCCGCTGGCCCCGGCCAAGCTGGAACGCCTCAAGCCGAAGACGCTGATCATGCTGGTGGCGCTGACCTTCGCCGCCTACCTGGCGCTGACCACGATCCGGCCGGACCAGTTCAAGGTCTCCCAGATGAACTGGGCCTGGGCGGCGGCCGCGCTGGCCGCCGCGGCCGCCTCGTACGTCGCCGCGGCGATGAGCCTGACCGGTTTCGTCCCGGAGAAGCTGCCGTTCGGCCGGACGGTCGCGGCGCAGGTCGCGGGGTCGTTCGTGAAGCTGGTCGCGCCTGCGGCGGTCGGCGGCATCGCGCTGAACACCCGCTACCTGCAGAAGGCCGGGATCCGGCCGGTGCAGGCCGCCGCCTCGGTGGGCGCCTCCCAGCTGGCCGGGCTCGGCGGCCACCTGCTGCTGCTGTTCGCCTTCGGCCTGATCACCGGCACCCAGACCAACGGGGACCTGGGCGCCTCCCGGGCGGTGATCATCGGGGTGCTGTCCGCCGCGGTGCTCGCGCTGGTGGTGGCCGCGGTGGCCCCGCTGCGCCGGTTCGTGGTGACCCGGGTCCGCTCGCTGTTCTTCGGCGTGATCCCGCGGATGCTCGACCTGATGCAGACCCCGCGCAAGCTGGTCACCGGCTTCGGCGGCATCCTGCTGCTGACGCTGTCCTTCACCGCCTGCCTGGACGCCTCGGTGCAGGCGTTCGGCGGCGGCGGGCACGTCACCTACTCGGCCGTCGCCGTGGTGTTCCTGACCGCGAACGCGGCCGGTTCGGCGATCCCCACCCCGGGCGGCATCGGCCCGGTCGAGATCGCCCTGATCGGTGCGCTGACCGCGGCCGGCGTCCCGCTCACGGCGGCCACCCCGGCGGTGTTCCTGTACCGCCTGCTGACCTTCTGGCTCCCCGTCCTCCCGGGCTGGATCGCCTACAACGTCCTCCAGCGCAGGAGTGCGCTCTAGGCGTTCGGGTACGCGGCGACGATCCCGGCGAGCATCTCCTCCCAGGGCGTCGGCGCCAGCCCGAAGGTCTCGCGGGTGGCGCTGTCGTCGAGCACGAACGGGCGCTCGAACTGGTAGGCGGTCTCCCGGGCGGCGCGGATCGTCGGGTCGGCCAGGCCGAGCAGGACGAGCACCGGGCGTGGGATGCCGGTGACCTTCGCGGCGGGCCGCCCGGCGGCGGCGCACAGCTCGGCGACCACCTGCCGCTGGCTGCGCGGCGCGTTGCTCGGCACGTGCCAGGCCCGGCCCCAGGCGCGCTCGTCGGCGGCGACGGTGGCCAGCAGGCGGGCGACGTCCTGCGGGTCCGTCCAGCTGTGCGGCGCGTCCGGGTCGCCGAGGACCTGGACGGTGCGGCCGGCCAGGGCGCGGGAGAACGCCCGGTCGTCGAGCGCGCCGACCGCGTTCGCGGCCAGGTAGTCGGAGCCGCGCACCTCGGTGACCCGGACCCGCCCGGCCTGGTGCGCGGCCAGCGCGTCGCGCCACATCGTGGCCCGCACCTCGCCCTTGGTGGAGACCGGCCGCAGGGGCGTGTCGGGGCTCATCGGCCCGTCCACCGCGCCGTAGCCGTACAGGTTGGAGACGGTGGCCAGCACCGCGCCGCCGTGCTCGGCGGTGGCGAGCAGCGACGCGGCGAGCGGCGGCCACACCTCGGGCCAGCGGTGGTACGGCGGGTTGGCGCAGTTGTAGAGGACCGCGGCGCCCTCGGCGGCGGAGCCGAGCGCCTGCGGGTCGGACGCGTCCAGTTGCAGGCGGCGCACGCCCTCCAGCGGGGCGGCGGAGGCGCCGGTGCGGGTGACCACCACGACCTCCTCGCCGCGCTCGGCGAGCAGCCGCGCGGTGGCCGAACCGACCGGCCCGGCCCCGACCACCACATGCTTGCCCATCGGACTCCACCGCTCCCTCGAACTCGAACGCCTGCGCCACGGCCGGCGCAGGGGTGCTGTTCCGCACCCATGGTCACGCAAAACCGCCCGACCGGGGGAATTCCCCTGGTCGGGCGGCTCGCTGACTGCGCGTCAGTGCGGGGCGTGGCGTCAGTAGACGGGCTTCTCCGGCTCGATCTGGTTGACCCAGCCGATCACGCCGCCGCCCAGGTGCACCGCGTCCGCGAAGCCCGCGGCCTTGAGCACGGCGAGCACCTCGGCCGAACGGACACCGGTCTTGCAGTGCAGCACGATCCTCTTGTCCTGCGGCAGGTCCTGCAGGGCGTTGCCCATCAGGAACTCGTTCTTCGGGATCAGACGGGCGCCCGGGATGCTGACGATCTCGTACTCGTTGACCTCGCGGACGTCGATGATGTCGATGTCCTCGCCGTTGTCGATCCACTCCTTGAGCTGCTTGGAGGTGATCGTGGAGCCGATCGCGGCGGCCGAGGCCTCCTCCGAGACGACACCGCAGAACGACTCGTAGTCGATCAGCTCGGTGACGGTCGGGTTCTCGCCGCAGACCGCGCAGTTGGGGTCCTTGCGGACCTTCACCGAGCGGTACTGCATCTCCAGGGCGTCGTAGATCATCAGCCGGCCGACCAGCGGCTCGCCGATGCCGGCCAGCAGCTTGATCGCCTCGTTGACCTGGATCGAGCCGATCGAGGCGCACAGCACACCGAGCACGCCGCCCTCGGCGCAGGACGGGACCATGCCCGGCGGCGGGGCCTCCGGGTAGAGGCAGCGGTAGCACGGGCCGTGCTCGGCCCAGAAGACGCTGGCCTGGCCGTCGAAGCGGTAGATGGAGCCCCACACGTACGGCTTGCCGAGCAGCACCGCGGCGTCGTTCACCAGGTACCGGGTGGCGAAGTTGTCGGTGCCGTCGACGATCAGGTCGTAGCCGGAGAAGATCTCCATCACGTTGTCGTTGTCGAGGCGCTCCTCGTGCAGCACCACGTTGACCAGCGGGTTGATCTCCTTGACGGAGTCGCGCGCGGACTCGGCCTTGGAACGGCCGATGTCGGACTGGCCGTGGATGATCTGGCGCTGCAGGTTCGACTCGTCGACGGTGTCGAACTCGACGATGCCGAGCGTGCCGACACCGGCGGCGGCCATGTACATCAGGGCCGGCGAGCCGAGGCCGCCGGCGCCGACACAGAGCACCTTGGCGTTCTTGAGCCGCTTCTGCCCGTCCATGCCCACATCGGGGATGATCAGGTGGCGGGAGTACCGGCGGACCTCTTCGACAGTGAGCTCGGCGGCCGGCTCGACCAGGGGTGGCAGCGACACGGGGACTCCGATGGTCGTCAGTTTCTCGTTCGACTACGCCAACAGTGTCACGCGCCGGGGGTATTCCAAGACAGCAGGTCCATTTGCTGAGATGGCCGGCGCCGGATGGCGAGACTTCGCACCCCGCGCCGAACCCCCTGGTCAAGCTGTGCCTACTCGGCCGGATCAGACCCGGCAGGCGGTCTCCAGCCAGACGTCCCCGAGCGACTCCTCCAGCGGCACCTGTGTCCGCCATCCGAGACGGTCCCGGGCGGTCCGGACGTCCGCCTGCCGCCAGTGCACCGGCTCGGCGGCCGCCCGCGCCTCGGCCGCCCGGGCACCCTCCGCGGCCGTCTGCTGCGCGGGCAGCACCACCTGGCGGGCGTCCTCGCTGATCGCCCCCTCGAAACCGGACGCCCTGACCAGCAGGTGTGCCGCCTCCCGGGCCCGCACCGCGTGGCCGCTGCCGATGTTGATCACCCCGGTGGCCGCGGACACCGCCGCCGCCTGGATCGCCCGCGCCACGTCCCGGACGTCCACGAAATCCCGGTAGCCGGACAGGTCCGGCATCCGCACCTGGGCCTCGTCCTGCTCCAGCGCCCGCCGCAGGCCCTCCGCCAGCCGCCCGAACAGCGAGGCCGTCGGGGACCCCGGGCCGACCACGTCGAACACCCGCAGCACCAGCGCGTCCAGGCCCGAGCTCAGCACCAGCTCGGTGCCCGCCAGCTTCGACACCCCGTACGGCCCGACCGGCCGCGGCTCCGCGCCCTCCGGGATCGGCCCGCCCGGCTGGGCCGGACCGTACTCCGCGGCCGACCCGACGTGCACCAGCCGGGCGGGCTCCCGGCTGCGCCGGATCGCCTCGCAGACCGTGGCCACCGCCAGCGTGTTCGCCCGGATCAGCGCCCGGGACGTCCCGTAGGTCGCCCCCGCGCAGTTGATCACCACTTGCGGGGCGACCGCGTCCAGGAACCGGGCCAGCGCGCCCGGACTCCCCGAGGCCAGGTCGAACCTGATGTCGGCGGAATCGCTCCGGCCCAGCACGGTCACCTGGAGCCCCTCCTCCGCCAGCAGCCGGTCGGCGACCCGCCGGCCGATGAACCCGTCGGCTCCCAGCAGCAGCACCCTCATCGGGCCCAAGTCCTTCCATCAGGCCCGGCACCGGCCGGGCAACGAGATCTGATCGACAAGTCGGAGTACGCGCCCGGCCGGGTGGTGAGCGGCCAGGCGTGCCCGGCCAGCAGCACGGCCGGGCCGAGCGCGGCGGCCAGCACCGGGCCCGACGGCGGCGCCCCGAGCCAGTGCGCGGGGCCGGGCAGCGAGAGGACGGCGGCGCCGGCCGCGGCGGTCAGCACCGCGATCGCGGCGGTGCCGGGCCGCCCCGCGCCGCGCACCACGCCGGCCAGCAGCGGCAGCACGCCGCACACCAACAGCGCGGCCTGCACGGTGCCGGACCGGCCCCCGACCGTCACCCGGCCCAGCACGGCGAGCACGGCCAGCTGCGCGAGTACGGCCAGCGGCAGCACGGGCCGCAGCCGGGAGCGGAACTCCCGCAGCGTGGCGACCCCCGTCTGCCGCTGCCCGAACCGGCGCACCCGGGCCGCACCCCACCCGGCGACCGCACCGCCGAGCGCGACCACGAGCGCCGCGCCGGGGTCGGCGGCGCAGAGCAGGGCGAGCAGCAGTCCGCTGCCGGCGCCCTCGCCGAGCGCGGACTGCCGCGCGCAGTGGCCGGTCCACCATCCGGACGGCCCGGGTCCGGCCTGCGCCGGGTCGTCGAGCAGCCCGTCGTCCGGCTGCCACCCGACGACCGGCCCCGGCACGCTTCCGCACCGGTCGGCGACCAGCGCGTGCCCGCCCGCGCCGACCAGCACGGCCAGCACCCCGCCCGCCACCCCGCCGAGCGCGGCGGCCGGCAGCAGCGGCAGCAGCTGGACGGCGGCGCCGCACAGCGCCGCAGGCAGCCGGGCCGGGGCCACCGGCAGCGGTTCGGGCGCGGGCGGGCGGCGCGGCACCCGGGCGTACAGCTCCTCGGCGAGGCCGAAGACGTCGGCGTGCCGGTAGCGGGCGGCGCCGTCGGCGGCCAGGCCGGAGTCCTCCAGGGCGGCGGCGATCTCCAGCGGGTCCACCGCGCGCTCGCACAACTCGCGGTTGGCATCCAGGAGTTCGCGGACGGGATCCGCTGATGGCGACGTGGTCACACCGCCTCCGCGAGCGCGGGCAGCGGTGTCCCGCCGGCGGCCACCCAGTACTCGGCGGGGCGGGCGAACGGCCGCGCCGGGGTGCCGGGCCCGGCCGGGAAGGCGGGGTAGCGGGAGACCAGTTCGAGGTAGATCTCGCGGAACGCGCCGACCACGGGCTCCACGCCGAAGCGTTCCTGCGCTCGCAGCCGACCGGCCAGACCCAGCCGGGAGCGCCGCTCCCGGTCGCGCAGCAGCGCCAGGCAGGCCCCGGCGAGGGCACGCGGGCTGCGCGGCGGCACCAGCAGCCCGGCCCCGAGCACCTCGCCGGCCACCCCGACCTCGGTCGCGACCACGGCGCGGCCGCTGAGCATGGCATCGGCGAGCAACCGGGGGCTCCGCTGGGCGAGCGCGCTGAACACCACGACGCTGCCCGGCTCCCAGGCCGCGGCCAGACTCTCCGGCCGTCCGGCGAACTCGACGGCCCCGGCGATGCCGAGCCGATCGGCGATCGCCTCGCAGTGCGCCAGGTAGCCGGGCGCGCCCTCCTCGCCGTACATCCGCAGCCGGGCCTCGGGCAGTTCGGCGCGGACCTGCGCGAAGGCGTGCAGCATCAGTTCGGGGTCGCGGCCGGGCTCCAGCGCGCCGGCCCAGACCAGGGTGGGTGCCTCGGGTTCGGCCCCGGCGGCGTCCCGCCCGGTGGCGGGGGTGCCCTCGTGGACGATCCGGGTCCGGACGGGGTCGCCGCCGCAGTGCCGCTGCCACTGCCGGTCGTAGTCGCTGCCGGGGGTGAGCACGGCGGCCTGCCGGTAGGTCTCCTCGGTGAGCTGCCGGAAGAACGACAGCAGCAGGGCGCGCACCGGCCAGCGGTAGGGGGCCGAGCGGTAGCCGCGGTACTGCTCGCGCAGGTGCAGGCCGTGCTCGGTGACGACGAACGGGACGCCGTGCAGTTCACGGGCGACCAGCGCGGGCAGCGCGGCGGGGCCGCCGCCGACCACGTGGCACAGGTCGGCGCCGCCGAGCCCGGCCGGTCCGGTGCCGTACCAGGGCGCGGACAGTGGCCGCAGGCACTGTTCGAGCAGGTCGGCGGCGACCAGCACGTCGCGAACCTGCGGCCCGCCGCCCGCGGTGTCGGCGCCGGGCATCCGCCAGATCCGCTCCAGCGCACGGTGCGCGTGGCCGGAGGCGAGGAACGCGGGCAGCGCGTCGTCCTCCCGTCCGAGCGCGGCCAGCCGGTACAGCGCGGGCCCGAACCCGGCCCGCTCGCCGGGCATCACCAGTGCGCGGACCAGTTCCTCGTACGCCCGGAGGTAGCCGCGGCGGCGCAACGCGGTGGGCCCGCGGCCGGCCGGGCGGCGGCCCCAGATGGGCAGTTCGTGGACGCCGTGCAGGCCACGCACCCCGGTGGGTGGGGCGGGCCCGTCACCGGGGAGCAGCCGGTAGAGCCGGAACTCGTGCTCGGGCAGGCCGCCGACCAGCCGACCGCACCAACCTCCTCCACCACGCTGCGCGTTGGTGTGACTGCCCTCGGTGAGCAGAGCTATGCGCACGACGCCTCCTGAGCACGAGCGTTTCGACGGGGTTCCGGCCCTACGACACAGGAAGTGCGTCCGTGCTCGACGGCCGTCCGGCCGGCGTCCGCTCCCCGCGTCCGCCGCCGTCGCCGTCTCGCCCCCCACACCTGTTCGGTCCGACAACACGACGGTAGAGCGCCGGGCCGGACCCCTTGGGGGCCCGGCCCGGCTTGCCACCTGATCGAGTGAACGGCCGTGACCTCACGCGCCTCGGCTGCGTTCTCGCCCGAATGCCCGATGCACTCAGCGCCCGAGGTACTCAGCGCCCGGCGTCGACCTCCGCGAGCAGTTCGCGCACCGCGCGGGCCACCGGCTCCGGGTGCTCCAGCATCGCCACGTGCCCGGACTCGGGGAGCACCAGCAGCCGGGCGTCCCGGAACGCGGCGCAGGCCCGCCGGGCGGAGCGGTAGGAGACCAGCTTGTCCTTCAGCCCGTACACCAGCAGCACCGGCACCTCGACCTGCCGGGCCTGCCGCCACAGCGACTGCTCGCCGCGCTCGGTGTAGGCGCTGACGATGCCGCGCGCGGACCCGGCCATCGCGTGCAGCGCGTACGGCAGCGCGGTGCGGCGCCGGTACTCGGCGACGGCGCGGGCCCGGCGGTGCGCGGGGATGCCTTCGGGGTCGCCGTAGACCAGCCGCAGCAGTTCGGCGGTGACGCTCTCCGGGTCGCTGCCGGCGTTGCGGCGGCGGAGCAGTTCGGCGAAGCCGGGGACGGCCAGCAGCCCGGTGGGCCAGGCGGTGCGCTGCGGGGGCAGTTCGGGCAGTGCCGGGGAGATCAGGGTGAGGCTGCGCACCAGGTCGGGCCGGAGCGCGGCGAGCCGGACGGAGACCGCGCCGCCGAGCGAGTTGCCGAACAGGTGGACCGGTCCGCGGCCGGTCTCCTCGAGGTAGCCGATGACGGCGCGGACGTGTCCGGAGACGCTCAGGTTCCCGTCCAGCGGCGGCGCGGACCAGCCGAAGCCGGGCAGGTCGACCGCTTCGCCGTCGACGTCGTCGGAGAGCTGGTCGAGCAGCTCCAGCCAGTTGTCGCCGGAGCCGCCGAGCCCGTGCACGAACAGGGCGGGCGGGAGTCCGTCGCGGGGTTCGGTATGGCGGCTGACGGCCACTTCCGCTCCGGGCACCTCGACGGTGCGGTAGGGCTCCAGGGCGGCGGGAGGGTGCTGGGCGGCGCTCATGGAGCACGATGGTAGTGAGGACGGCTCGCCACCGGTGCGATTCGGCCCGTCCCGACCCGTTCCCGGGCCCGTCCGGACCTGTGGACACCCCTGGTCCGGGCCGTATTGTGGGCTCCCGACAAGGGCGGTGGTGCGCTTTACTCGGCTTCACCCGCGCACGAGCGGGTTACCGAAAAGTAGAATCAACACCTTGCCAGCCCATCGCAGACCGTGAAGTGAGGAGCGCCGTGACGGCCATCCAGGAGGCGCAGGAGCGCCCGCGCGGTGCCCGCCTGCCGCGAAGCGCCCGCCGTGAACAACTGCTCGGAGCCGCCCAGGAGGTGTTCGTCGCCCAGGGCTACCACTCGGCCGCCATGGACGACATCGCCGAGCGGGCCGGCGTCAGCAAGCCGGTGCTGTACCAGCACTTCCCCGGAAAGTTGGAGCTCTACCTCGCGCTGCTGGACAAGCACTGCGACGCCCTGGTGGACGGCACCCGGGCGGCGCTGGAGGCGACCAACGACAACAAGCAGCGCGTCGCCGCCACCATGGAGGCGTACTTCCACTACATCTCCAGCGAGTCCGGCGCGTTCCGGCTGGTCTTCGAGTCGGACCTGACCAACGAGCCGGCCGTGCGCGACCGGGTCGAGCGGGCCACCGACCTGAGCGCCACCCTGGTCTCCAAGGTGATCGCCGAGGACACCGACCTGCCGGAGGCGGAGGCCAAGCTGCTCGCGGTCGGTGTCTGTGGCATGGCCCAGATCACCGCCCGGTACTGGCTGTCCCAGGAGTCCGAGATCCCGCGCGACGAGGCGATCCGGCTGGTCGCCAGCCTGGCCTGGCGCGGTCTGAAGGGCTTCCCGATGCACCCCGCCCTGGAGGGCTCCGGCGCCGGCGGCGAGTGAGCGCCGATTCGGCCCTGAGCGGACCGACCCGGGACGTTCGCCTCCGAGCCGCTCCGCTGCCTTAAGGTGAAGCCCGTACGGCGCGCCGCCCGCGAAATGCGGTTCGAGCGCGCGCGGCCAGCTACCGGAGGGACGGAAGCCGTGGAGGTCAAGATCGGCGTGCAGAACGCGAACCGGGAGATCGTCCTGGAGAGCGCGCAATCTGCCGAAGAGGTCACGGAAGCGGTCGCCAAGGCCCTGGACGGCAGCGCCAAGCTGCTCACCCTGTCCGACGAGCACGGCCGCAAGGTGATGGTCCCGGCGGACCGCCTCGCCTATGTCGAGATCGGCGAGCCGTCCGTCCGCAAGGTCGGCTTCGGCACGCTCTGAGTCTGCGTTCACCGGCGCCCCGTTCCCCCACCTGGGGGGACGGGGCGCCGTGCTGTGTACCGGCGGCCCCGGGCGGGTAGGCGGTGGGTGCCGCAGCGCCGCACAACCCCGGGAGGCAGCCGTGTGGGAGACGACCGCGTTCGTCCTGATCGGCCTCGCCGTCGGGTTCGGCGCCCTGCTGGTCCGGCCCGAGCTGTTCCCCGGGTCGCGCGCCCTGCCGGTCGGCACCGCCCTGGTGTCCGCCGTGCTGGCCGGGCGGCTCACCCACTACGTGATGGACGGGCACGTCCCGGCGGTGCAGCTGGCGGTGTCCGTCCTGGTGGCGGTGCTGCTGGTGTCGGTGCCGGCCCGGCCGGACCTCGCGGACCGGCGCCGGCGCGGCGGCCGGCACCGGCACGCCTGACCACCGCTCAGGAGGCCAGCCCGAGCGCGGCCATCCGCTTGGTGTGGGCCTCGGTGATCCGGTTGAACATCTTGCCGACCTCGACCAGGTCGAAGCCGCGCACGTGCGCGCCGCCGACCAGCAGGTTCGACAGCGCGTCCCGCTCGGCGACCACCCGCTGCGCCTGGCTGAGCGCCTCGCCCATCAGTCGCCGGCCCCACAGCGCGAGCCGCCCGCCGACCCGCGGGTCCTCCTCGATCGCCTGGCGCACCCGGTCCACCGCGAACTCGCCGTGCCCGGTGTCGGCCATCACGCGCAGCACCAGGTCCCGGGTGTCGTCGTCCAGCCGGACCGCCACCTCGCGGTAGAAGTCGGTCGCGATGGCGTCACCGACGTACGCCTTGACCAGGCCCTCCAGCCAGTCGGACGGGGCGGTCATCCGGTGGAAGGCCTCCAGCGGCTCGACGAACGGCTCCATCACCGCGACCGGGTCGGCGCCCACCTCGGCCAGCCGGTCGTGCAGCAGCTGGTAGTGCTGGAACTCGGCGGAGGCCATCCGGGCCAGCGCGGCCTTCTCCGCGATGCCGGGCGCGAACTTGGCGTCCTCGGCGAGCCGCTCGAAGGCGCTCAGCTCGCCGTACGCGAGCGCGCCCAGCAGGTCGAGCACCGCCGCGCGGTACTGCGGGTCGGCGGCCCGGGCCGTCCAGGGCCCGATCGAGTCGGTGATCCCGTCACCGGGTTCCTGAGTCTCCATGGCACCTGACCTTAGTGGTCCCGACAGGTCCGGGGACCGCCCGCAGCCGTCCCGCCACCCCGGCGCGGCCGGTCGGAGTATTCGCCGTCACGTGTTCGAGTCGTCGCTTGACTGTATGGTAGGTAGCGAGGCCAGGTGTGAACCCGCGCGGCCCGTCCGTTCATCGGCAGGCCGCGCAGTCGTACCCGGTGGCGTTTCCGCCGCCCGGTGCACCGCTCCCGGCGCTCACGTACGCGGATGCCCGGTCGGAGACCCGATCGGCTCCGACCTGGCCCGAGCCTCGGGCCCAGGCACCGCATCAGGCCGAGCGAGGGCCGCCGCGGACCGCGCCAGGACGCGCCGGGCCGCACGCCCCCGTCAACGGGACGCCCTCCCCCGCGCCGCCCGCCCGACGCGCCCCTCACCGGGCAGCGCGGGCACGGCAGGACGCGCTCGAACTCGGCCCCTCCACACGGAAGAGGCAGCACCCTGTCCACCACCGCCGAACCCATCAAGACGACCTTCCGGGAACTCGGGATCCTCCCGGAGACCGCCGAGGCCCTGGAGGCCGTCGGCATCGTCCACCCCTTCCCGATCCAGGAGATGACCCTGCCGGTCGCGCTGACCGGCCACGACGTCATCGGCCAGGCCAAGACCGGCACCGGCAAGACCCTCGGCTTCGGCCTCCCGCTGATCGAGCGGGTCGTGGTCAAGGCCGACGTCGCCGCCGGCCGGGCCACCACCGAGCAGCTCACCGACAGCCCGCAGGCGCTCATCGTGGTCCCCACCCGCGAGCTGTGCACCCAGGTCACCAACGACCTGCAGACCGCCGGCAAGGTCCGCAACGTCCGCGTCCTCGCCGTGTACGGCGGCCGCGCCTACGAGCCGCAGGTCGAGGCCCTGAAGAAGGGCGTCGACATCGTCGTCGGCACCCCCGGCCGCCTGCTCGACCTGGCCGGCCAGCGCAAGCTCGACCTGTCCCAGGTCCGCGCGCTGGTGCTGGACGAGGCCGACGAGATGCTCGACCTCGGCTTCCTGCCCGACGTCGAGAAGATCATCACCATGCTGCCCGCCAAGCGGCAGACCCTGCTCTTCTCCGCCACCATGCCCGGCCAGGTCATCTCGCTGGCCCGCCGGTACATGAGCCAGCCCACCCACATCCGGGCCGCCGCACCGGACGACACCGGCACCACCGTCGCCAACATCGAGCAGCACATCTTCCGTGCGCACTCGCTCGACAAGGTCGAGATGGTCTCCCGGATCCTGCAGGCCGACGGCCGCGGCCTGGCGATGATCTTCTGCCGCACCAAGCGCACCGCCGCCGACGTCGCCGACCAGCTCACCAAGCGCGGCTTCGCGGCCGGCGCGGTCCACGGCGACCTCGGCCAGGGCGCCCGCGAGCAGGCGCTGCGCGCCTTCCGCAACGGCAAGGTCGACGTCCTGGTCTGCACCGACGTCGCCGCCCGCGGCATCGACGTCGAAGGCGTCACCCACGTCATCAACTACCAGTGCACCGACGACGAGAAGACCTACCTGCACCGGATCGGCCGCACCGGCCGGGCCGGCGCCTCGGGTACCGCCGTCACCCTGGTCGACTGGGACGACATCCCGCGCTGGCAGCTCATCAACAAGGCGCTGGACCTGCCGTTCAACGACCCGGAGGAGACCTACTCCACCTCCCCGCACCTGTACGAGCTGCTCCGCATCGCGCCCGGCACCAAGGGCATCCTGCCCCGCTCCGAGCGCACCCGGGCCGGCCTCGCCGCCGAAGAGGTCGAGGACCTCGGCGAGACCGGCGGCCGCGGCCAGCGCCCCGCGGGCCGCAACGGTGGCGGCCGCGGTGGACGGGGCGCTGCCGCCCCCGAGACCCCGGCTCCCGCCGAGCGTCCGTCCCGTCGCAGCCGCGAGCGTCGCCGCACCCGCGGCGGCAGCTCCGTCGCCGACGCTCCGGCCACCCCCGAGGTGACCACCGCCGAGCAGCCCACCGCCGCTCCGGCCGCACCCGGTGAGGGCCGCAGCTCGCGTCGCCGCAACCGCAACCGTCGCAACTCCGCGGCCGCCGCGCCGGCCGTGGTCGAGACGGTCGCCGAGGTCGTCGAGACGGCTGCTCCCGCGGTCGTCGCGGAGCCGGTCGCCGAGACCCCCGCCGCCCGCACCCCGCGCAAGCGCACCCGCAAGGCTGCCGCGCCGGCCGCGGTCGAGACGGTCGCCGAGGTCGTCGTCGAGACGGCTGCCCCGGCGGTCGTCGTGGAACCGGTCGCCGAGACCCCGGCGGTCCGCACTCCCCGCAAGCGCACCCGCAAGGCTGCCGCCCCCGCGGTCGAGACGGTCGCCGAGGTCGTCGTCGAGACGGTCGCCCCGGCGGTCGTCGCGGAGCCGGTCGCCGAGACCCCGCGCAAGCGCACCCGCAAGGCCGCGGCCGCGCCGGTGGTCGAGGAGACCGTCGAGGCCCCGGCGCCGCGCAAGCGCGCGACCAAGAAGGCTGCCGCCGCTGTCGAGGCCGTCGTCGAGGAAGCCGCTCCGGCTCCCCGCAAGCGGACCACCAAGAAGGCCGTCGCCGCCGTCGAGGCCGTGACCGAGGAAGCCGCGCCGGCCCCGCGCAAGCGCGCCACCAAGAAGGCTGCCGCCCCTGTCGAGGTCGTCGCCGAGGAGACCGCCCCGGCGCCGCGCAAGCGCGCGACCAAGAAGGCCGTCGCCGCCGTCGAGACCGCGGCGGAGGAGATCCCGGCGCCGCGCAAGCGGACGACCAAGAAGGCCGTCGCCGCCGTCGAGGCCGTGACCGAGGAAGCCGCGCCGGCCCCGCGCAAGCGGGTCACCAAGAAGGCTGCCGCCGCTGTCGAGGTCGTCGCCGAGGAAGCCGCCCCGGCTCCCCGCAAGCGCGCGACCAAGAAGGCTGCCGCTGCCGAGGTCGCGACCGAGGAAGCCGCGCCGGCCCCGCGCAAGCGCGCCGTCAAGAAGGCCGCGACCGAGGAGATCCCGGCCCCGCGCCGGACCCGCAAGGCCGTGGAGAAGTAACACCCGCACCACCCCACCCGCCGGGGAGGGCCCGACCACCAGGTCGCGCCCTCCCCGGCGGCATTTCCGCCGCCCTGCCACGGCGCCGCCCCGCCCCTCGGCGTTTCCCCCGGCTCCGGCCGCCGGAGGCGGATTTGTGCTGCGTAGGGTGGCCCCGGGTTGTCGGGTGATCTGCCGGGAGGGCACGGAGATATGAGTACGCCGCCGTTTCTGAAGCTGCCGGGGTGTGTGCGGGCGGTCCGGGTGGGTGGGCTGGCGGCGTTGTGGGGGGAGCCGGTGGGGCCGGCGCGGGGGACGGCGTTGCTGGTGCCGGGGTTCACCGGGAGCAAGGAGGACTTCATCGCACTGCTGGAGCCGCTGGCCGGGGCCGGGTTCCGGGTGGTCGCGGTGGATCAGCGCGGCCAGTACGAGTCGGGTGGCCCGGCCGACCCGGAGGCGTACTCGGTGCGAGCGCTGGGGGCGGACGTCCGGGCGCTCTCCGCGGAGCTGGAGGCCGAGGGCGGGCCGCTGCACCTGCTGGGGCACTCGTTCGGTGGTCAGGTGGTGCGGGAGGCGGTGCTGTCGGCGCCCGGCGCGTTGCCGTGGGCGTCGCTGACGCTGATGTCGACGGGGCCGGGGGCGATCGATCCGGCGGAGGCGGCGCGGACGAGGCTGCTGCTGGACGCGCTGGAGTCGATGGACCTGGAGTCGATCTGGCAGGTGATGCGGCAGCTGGAGGGTGAGCGGGTGCCGCCGCTGGATCCGGAGATCGCGGACTTTCTGCACCGTCGCTGGCTGGCGAACCTGCCGCAGGCGCTGAAGGCGGCGGCGGCGCACCTGGTGGCCGCGCCGGACCGGGTGGACGAGTTGGCGGCGGTCGGGCTGCCGAAGCTGGTGCTGTCCGGCGAGCGGGACTACGCCTGGCCGGTCGAGGAGCAGTCGCGGATGGCGGAGCGCCTGGGCGCGCTGCGCACCGTGGTGCCCGGCGCGGGGCACTCGCCGAACGCGGAGCGCCCGGCCGAGACGGCGGCGGCCCTCGCCTCGTTCTGGTCCGCGCAGGGCGCGTGACGGCGGGGCGCACCGTTTTCCCGGCGGATCCGGGCCATGGGCGGGCCTTCTGACGGTTGATCAGAAGTCGGCTCCCGTTTTCGCGCGACAAGGATCGTTAGCTCGGGTAATATTTGATTCAGTCCGGAATCAGAACCCTCCGACGGCCGCACCCTCCTCCGGCCGTCGAAATGACGGATTTACCGGCGGGAAACCGCCGGGTAGCAGCGTCGCGGCACAGTGAGACAGGGGCATCGTCGCCCCACTCCGGCTGCCGCACTGTAAGTGCCGCTGAAGAAGTCCTGCTTGAGAGTGGGGGGAGCGACGGGTGACTGCACCTGCCGGACGTCCGACCCAGCCAGTGCCGGCAGGCCATCGCACGATGGCCTACCGCCGGCCGAGTCCGCCTCGGAGCCCGAGGACGGGAAGGGAGAGGCCCATGCGTTTCGAGATCCTTCGTCTGGATCACGCCGGAGCGGAGACCGATCGACTGATCGCCGACGCGGCGACCGTCTCCGAATACCTGAAGACCGCCGCGCAAACGGGCGAACGCCTGTACATCCGGCCGTGCAAGGCCGTGTGACCGAACGCGGACGAGCCGCCGAGCCGTCCGACGTTCCGATACCCGGCTGACGCCCCGTCACCACAGGAGACCCCTGGGACGACGGGGCGTCAGTGTGTTCGGGGGCCGCGACCTGCGGGGGGTTTGGTGCCCTGCCGCCCGGGACATCTACCCTGCCGGACCCGGGCCGTTGCCGGGGCGGCGCGTGGCGGCTCGTGGCGGACTCCTTCCGGGTGATCGTCCTTGACGCAGCAGTCCGGAGGGAGGACCGTTGTCGGTTATGAGGGGCGAGCCAAGCTGTCCGCGATGTGCCGGTCGGGTCCGCGCCCCCGGCCTCTTCTCCGACACCTGGCAGTGCGACCGGCACGGTGCCGTACACCCGATGCAGCCGGTACTGCCCCCCAGTATCGAAGCCCTGAACGTTGCCGTGAACCGCTCCCAGGTGCCCGTCTGGATGCCCTGGCCGCTGCCGGTCGGCTGGCTGTTCACCGGGATCGCGCACGCGGGTGACGACCTGTCGGGGGCGCGCGCCACCGCCGTCGCCTGCTCGGGGCCGGCCCCGCTCGGCGGGTTCGGCGAACTGGTGCTGGTGGCCGAGGAACTGGGCATCGGCCTGGGCGCCCGCTACGCGGGACTGGACGGGCCGGACCCGGGCGAGGACGTCGCGCTGTACAAGCCCGCGGACGCCAAGCTGATGGCGGCCGGCCGGCCGACCCCGATGTTCCACGTCCCCGGCGCCCCGGACGACCGGGCGGTGTACGTCGGCGAGGCGCGCGGCCTGTGGCTGTGGGCGATCGCCTGGCCCGAGCAGTCGGCGCTGCTGATGCACGACGAACTGGTGCTGACGGACCTGCGCGACGCGGGGGCCGAACTCGGCCTGCTGCCTTGCGGGGCACTCTCCCCCCGTCTGCTCGGCTGAGCCACTCCCCGCCCCTGCCGTCCCGGCGGCTCCCTATCCTGGGCGCCATGCGTATCGATCTGCACGCCCACAGCAATGCCTCGGACGGCACCGACTCCCCGGCCGAACTGGTCGCCAACGCGGTGGCCGCGGGCCTGGACGTGGTGGCGCTGACCGACCACGACACGGTGGCCGGGTACGGCGAGGCGACGGCCGCGCTGGCCGGGACGGGTCTGACCCTGATTCCGGGCGCCGAACTCTCCTGCCAGGTGGGCGGGATCAGCATGCACCTGCTGGCGTACCTGTTCGACCCGGCGGAGCCGGCCTTCGCGGCCGAGCGGGAGCTGGTGCGCACCGACCGGCTCCGGCGCGCGCGGGCGATCGTGGAGCGCTGCCGGGAGCTGGGCGCGCCGATCAGCTGGGAGCAGGTGCAGCGGATCGCCGGGGCCGGTTCGGTGGGCCGTCCGCACATCGCGTCCGCGTTGGTGGAGGCGGGCGTGGTGGCGAGCGTCTCGGACGCGTTCACGCCCGAGTGGCTGGCCAACGACGGGAGGGCGGACGTCCGCAAGCACGAGACCGACCCGGCGCTCGCGGTGCGGCTTGTACGGGCGGCGGGGGGCGTACCGGTTTTCGCTCACCCCGGAGCGGACAAGCGGGGCCGGACGGTGTCGGACCAGGTGATCGCCGATCTTGCGGCGGCCGGGCTGGCCGGCCTGGAGGTCGACCACACCGACCACGACGAACCGACCCGGGCCCGACTCCGCACGCTGGCAAGCGAGTTGGGGCTTTTCGTGACGGGCTCCAGCGACTACCACGGCAGCCGCAAGATCGTCCGACTGGGCGAGTACACCACTGCGCCAGAGGTGTACGAAGCACTGGTGTCCCAGGCGACCGGAGCCACTCCCATCACCGGCTGAAAGACCCGGCGCGTCCCGCCGCACCCGGGGTCCGAAGCGCGCACAATCCCGGCATGCTCACCGTCATCGACGGCAAGGTCTTCGGCTCACTCTTCATCACGCTGTTCGTGATCATGGACCCGCCGGGCATCATGCCGATCTTCCTGGCGCTCACCTCCGGCCGGACGCAGAAGGTGCAGCGCCGGATGGCCTGGCAGGCCACGCTGGTGTCACTCGGGGTGATCACCTGCTTCGGGCTGTTCGGGCACCAGATCCTCGACTACCTGCACGTCTCGATCCCGGCCCTCCAGGCCTCCGGCGGGGTCCTCCTGCTGCTGATCGCGCTGGACCTGCTGACCGGCCGGATCGAAGAACCCACCCAGACCAAGGACGTCAACGTCGCCCTGGTCCCACTGGGCACCCCGCTGCTGGCCGGGCCCGGTGCGATCGTCGCGGTCATCCTGGCCGTACAGGGGGCCAGCACCGGAACGCAGCACCTGGCGCTCTGGTCGGCGATCGTCATCATGCATCTGATCCTCTGGCTGACCATGCGGTTCTCGCTGTCGATCATCCGGGTGATCCAGGAGGGCGGCGTGGTCCTGATCACCCGGCTGGCCGGCCTGCTGCTGTCGGCGATCGCGGCGCAGCTGGTGGCCAACGGGGTGTTCGGCTTCATCGAGCTCCACCCCTAAGCCTCCACCCCTGGGCCTCCACCCCTGGGCCTCCACCCCCGGGCCGACGCGGGTTCAGTCCAGCGGGACGCCGCGGCGGTTCGGGTCGCGCAGGTCGGTGCCGTGCTTCAGCCAGCGTTCCTCCAGGGCGCCCGCGCCCTGGACGCGCTTGAACGCGGCCTCGTTGGGCGTCATCGGCAGCAGCGGCAGGAAGCGCACCGCCTCGGCGGGGGCCGGGAGTTCAAGGTCCTCGACCAGGCCGCCGGGCTCGGCGGCCAGCACCGAGGTGAACGGGGCGCCGGTCCACAGCGGGGAGCCCAGGTCGAGCGAGCCGCCGGGGGCCACCACCAGGCCCTCGACCTGCGGGCTGGCGGCGAACACCACCAGCGCCTTGTGCACCTCGTCCCGCCCGCCGCGCACGGTCAGCACCAGCTCGGCGCGCGGGCCGCGCACCGGGTCGGCGACGGGCGAGGACGGGTCGGCCATCGGGGCGGCGGCCATGCCGAGCGTCGCGTAGCGGACCAGGCCCTCGGCGTCCGGGCCGAAGCGCAGCACCTCGATGCGGTCCGCGCCGACGAAGGTGACCGCGGCGCGGCCGGAGGGATCGCCGAAGGTGCTGATCAGCCGCGCCTCGACGGCGGCCAGAACGGTCTGCCGGGTCGGGCCGGAGCCGTGGCCGGCGTCGGGATCGGAGAAGTCGCCGAAGAGCGGGAAGTCGTGCGCCATGCCGCGACCTTAGCGCGCGGCGCGCGGGCAAGCTTTGGCGCGACCTTTACCCGGCGGACGCCGAACTCCGGGGCTCAGTACGGGGAAGAGCTGTTAATGTGAGCGGTCGGCCTTGTGAATACGAACCAGGGCCGCGACGGCCCCCGCGCGGGCCCCGGCGTGGAGGAGGTGGTCACGGTGGACAGCAGTCGACCATGCAGTACCGGCAGCTCTCTCCGGCCCACCCTGGCCCGCCGCCTTCACGGCTGACCTGGGCTCACACGCAGCGTGGCGTCCGGCCGGGAGAGCACCTTCCCCGGGGTCGAGCCGTCGAAACCCGCCCAGCAACGGCTTTCTGGCGCACCATCGGCTCCGGCGTGTCCACCGGTGTTTTCCGCCGTCGCGTTCGCCCTGCCCTGCCGGGGTGCGCGCCGGTCCGGCCCAAGGAGTCCGCGCCATGTCGATGATCAACAACCTGCGCGCCGCCGTCGTCCGCCCGACCCGCCGCCGGGCCGGTGACGATCTCGGACTGCCCTCCGGTACCAGCCCGTCCGCGGTGGTGGACTGCGCCGTCTACCAGCAGGGCAAGCGGATCGGCGAGACCTGCAGCCCGCGCGAGGCGGCCCGGCAGGTGAAGGCGGCCCACCAGAGCGGGCCCGGCTCGTTCAGCTGGATCGGCCTGCACGAGCCCACCGAGGCCGAGTTCGAGGGCATCGCCCAGCGCTTCGGCCTGCACCCGCTGGCGGTGGAGGACGCGGTGCACGCGCACCAGCGTCCCAAGGTCGAGCGATACGACAACATGCTGTTCGCGGTGTTCAAGACCGTGCGCTACATCGAGCACGAGCAGCTCACCCCGACCAGCGAGGTGGTCGAGACCGGCGAGCTGATGGTGTTCGCCGGCCCCGACTTCGTGATCACCGTCCGGCACGGCGCGCACTCCTCGCTGCGCGCCCTGCGGCTGCGGCTGGAGGCCGACGCGGAGGGCACCGGCCTGCTCGCCCTCGGCCCGGCGGCGGTGCTGCACGCGATCGCCGACCACGTGGTGGACAACTACCTGCTGGTCGCCGAGCGGCTGCAGAACGACGTGGACGAGATCGAGTACGGCGTGTTCGCCAACCGCGGCGGCAGCGGCGCCGACGTCGGCCGGGTCTACCAGCTCAAGCGCGAGGTGCTGGAGTTCAAGCGCGCCGTCACCCCGCTGCTGCGGCCGATGCTGCAACTGGCCGAGCCCGTCGCGCGGCTGGTCGACCCGGAGATGCAGAAGTACTTCCGGGACGTCGCCGACCACCTGGCCCGGGTCAGCGAGCAGGTGCAGGGCTTCGACGAACTGCTCAACTCGCTGCTCCAGGCCAACCTGGCGCAGGTCTCGGTCGCCCAGAACGAGGACATGCGCAAGATCACCGCGTGGGCGGCGATCTTCGCCGTCCCCACCATGATCACCGGCGTGTACGGCATGAACTTCGAGCACATGCCGGAACTCCAGTGGACGTACGGCTACCCGACCGTGCTCGGCGTGATCGCGCTGATCTGCGTCGGCATGTACCGGGGCTTCCGCCGCAACGGCTGGCTGTGAGGCCGACCGGGCGGAGCGTCAGCGGCGCTCCGCCCGGGCCACCAGGACCAGGCCCAGCAGGATCATCCCGACCGCGGGGTAGGCGGCGACCGGCGGCCACTGGCCGAGCCACACCGCCGCGATCAGCGCCGCGCCCGGGGTCTCCAGCAGGATCGCCGTCGAGGTGATCGACGGGCCCAGCGTGCGCACCACCCGGTTGCTCAGCGAGTGCCCGAGCAGCTGCGCCGCCACCATCAGCAGGACGATCTGCCACCACGCGCCGGCCGGCCAGCCCGACAGCCGCGTACCCATCAGCAGACACACCGCCAGCAGCGCGACCGCGCAGGTCGCGTAGCAGATCAGGGTGTACGCGGTGGTCGACAGGGTGCGCCGCACCTCCGCGCCCAGCAGCACGTACCCGGCCGCCGCGGCGCCCGCGGCCAGCGCCAGACCGTCCCCGAGCAGGGCGCGCAACGACACCGACAGATCGACGCCGGTCAGCACCAGCACGCCCGCGAACGCCAGCCCCGTGCCCAGCCACACCAGCCGCGGCGCGCGCACCCCGAGCAGGCGCATCAGCAGGATCGTCCACAGCGGAGTGGTCGTCACCAGCGCGGTCGCGGACGCCACCGACGTCATCCGCAGGCTGGGCATCCACAGCGCGAAATGCAGCGCCAGCAGCACACCCGCCGCCATCGCCAGCAGCAGCGACCGCCGGGAGATCCCGCGCAGCTCGGCCCGGTGCCGCCACAGCGCGTACGGGCCCAGCACCGCCACCGACATGCCGTTGCGCCAGAACGCGATCGCCAGCGCGGGCGCGGCCGTCGCGCTGATCAGCGGGGCGGACAGCGAGATGCCCGCGATCGACACCGCCAGCAGCAGCAGGTCGGTGCGCGGCAACACCCGCTGCTGATCGGCCACCGCGGGCGCGGCGGGGGCGGTCCTGGTGGCGAGCACGGTTCTCCTTCGGCGGACGGGGCGGGGCAGGAAACACCGTAAGGGCTGTCCGCCCGTCATGGCACTGTCGTCCCGGGGGATGGAACCGTCCCCCGGGGACCAGGCCGTACGCTGTGCGGCATGGAGCGTACGACGACCCCGGCAGACTTCCTCGACCGGGCCCTGGTGGAGGAGTCCGCCAAGAAGTCCGGCCTGCTCTGGGTGCAGCCCGCCGGGCAGCCGCACGCCCGTCCGCTCTGGCACGCCTGGCACGACGGCGCCGTGATCGTCGTCGGCGACGGCGCCGAACAGCCCCTGCACGGCCTCGCCGCCGGCACCACCGCCACCCTCACCGTCCGCAGCAAGGACAAGGGCGGCCGACTGGTCACCTTCCCCGCCACCGTCACCGCCGTCGCCCCCGGCACCCCCGCCTGGGACGGCGTCGTCGAGGAACTCAAGGGCAAGCGCCTCAACGCCCCCGACACCGACACCATCGGCGACCGCTGGGCCCGCGAGTGCCGCATCCTCCGCCTGGAGCCCGCCGGCCCCCTCGCCCCCCACCCCGACGGCGCCCTCACCGCCACCCCCATGCCCACCCCGGCCACCACCCGCAAACCGATCCCGGCCGGCCTCCCGAAGCTCCTGTTCAAGAAGAAGCAGAAGCGCTGAGCGCAAGCAGGCACGCGGGGAACTGCGCGGGACGGAAGGCACCCGCCAGGAAGATCGCGACACCTCAATGACCTGCCGCCCCGACGCGCCACCGATAGATTTGGGTGGTTGTGTCCGTTTCCCCCCGAGGGAGTCGCATGGCGGGGCCAGGCAGCCGAGTGTTCATCTCCCACCTCTCCGGGGTCGCGGTGTTCGACCCGAACGGCGATCAGGTGGGCCGGGTCCGTGACGTGGTGGTCTCGTTGCGTCTCGGTGGCAGCCCGCCCAGGGTTCTCGGGCTGGTGGTGGAGGTGATCGGCCGCCGCCGGATCTTTCTGCCGATGACCCGGGTGACCAGTCTGGAGTCCGGCCAGGTGCTCTCCACCGGCCTGCTGAACATGCGTCGGTTCGAGCAGCGTCCGTCGGAGACGCTGGTGCTGGCCGAGTTGCTCGACCGCACCGTCACCCGCACCAAGACCGCCGACGAGGTGACCGTGCTGGACGTCGCGATGGTGCAGACCCGCCTGCGCGAGTGGGAGATCGACAAGGTTTTCGTCCAGGTCGGGAAGCCTCCGTCCCGGCTGCGCAAGGCCAAGGGCGAGCAGCTGCTGCTCGACTGGTCCGCCGTCACCGGTTTCTCGCTGTCGGAGGAGGGTCAGGGCGCGGCCAACCTGCTGGCCACGTTCGAGCAGTTGCGTGCGGCCGACCTGGCGAACGTCATGCACCACCTGTCGGCGAAGCGCCGGGCGGAGGTCGCGGCGGCGCTCGACGACGACCGGCTCGCGGACGTCCTGGAGGAGCTTCCGGAGGACGACCAGGTGGAGATCATCGGCAAGCTCAAGGAGGAGCGGGCCGCGGACATCCTGGAGACCATGGACCCGGACGACGCCGCCGACCTGCTCTCCGAACTGCCCACCGAGGACGCCGAGCGGCTGCTGCGTCTGATGGAGCCCGCCGAGGCGGCGGAGATGCGCCGGCTGCTCTCCTACGAGGAGGACACCGCGGGCGGCCTGATGACCACCGAACCGATCGTCCTGGAACCCGATGACTCGGTCGCCGAGGCGCTCGCCCGGGTGCGGATCTCCGACACCAAGCCGGCGCTGGCCGCTCAGGTGTACGTGTGCCGCCCGCCGAACGAGACTCCGACCGGCACCTATCTGGGCACCGTGCACTTCCAGCGGCTGTTGCGCGAGCCCCCGTACACGCTGGTCGGTTCGATCGTGGACGACGACCTCGACCCGCTGCCGCCGAACACCCCGCTCCAGCTGATCACGTCCTACCTGGCCACCTACAACCTGGTGGCGGCGCCCGTGGTCGACGAGGACGACCACCTGCTGGGCGCGGTCACCGTGGACGACGTGCTGGACCACCTGCTGCCGGACGACTGGCGCGAGGGCTCGGCGCACGGCATCCCCACCGACGAGGTGCTCGATGGACAGTGACCGCAAGCGCCACCACGACTCGCCGGGCCAGCGGATCCAGGGCGAGCTGCGCCAGCTGCGCCAGCTGCGCGAACTGCGGACCCGGGAGCAGCGCGTCCGCCGCGAGGAGCGCCCCGGCCAGTCCCCGGGCTCCCGTTCCCGGCTCGACCAGCCGCGCACCGGCCGCCCGGGCCTGATCCACCTGCCCGCCTGGGACCCGGAGGCGTTCGGCAAGCTCTCCGAGCGGATCGCCCGTTTCCTGGGCACTGGCCGGTTCATCGTCTGGATGACGGTGGTGATCATCGCCTGGGTGGCGTGGAACACCCTGCTCCCGCCCGGCGTGCGCTTCGACAGCTACCCGTTCATCTTCCTCACCCTGGTGCTGTCGCTGCAGGCCTCGTACGCGGCTCCACTGATCCTGCTCGCGCAGAACCGCCAGGACGACCGCGACCGCGTCAACATGGAGCAGGACCGGGCCCGCAGCGACCGCAACATCGCCGACACCGAGTACCTGACCCGCGAGGTCGCGGCGCTGCGGCAGGGCCTCGGCGAGGTCGCCACCCGGGACTTCATCCGGTCCGAACTGCAGTCGCTGCTCCGGGAGATCGACGAACGGCGGGAGCCCGCCGACCCGTTGTGACCCGCGGCACGCTACCGGCGAGTCGGGGGCGGGGCGCAGCGCCGTACCATCAACACATGGCCAACGAGACAGAGGTGGCGGCCGGGGTGACGGAGCAGTCCGTCCAGGAAGCCCTGGCGACCGTCCACGACCCGGAGATCAACCGTCCGATCACCGAGATCGGCATGGTGAAGTCCGTCGAGATCGGCGACGGCGGCGCGGTGAAGGTCGCGGTGTACCTCACCGTCTCGGGCTGTCCGATGCGCGAGACGATCACCCAGCGGGTCACCGACGCGGTGTCCGCCGTTCCCGGCGTCACCGCCGTCTCCGTCGAGCTCGACGTGATGAGCGAGGAGCAGCGCCGCGAGCTGTCGCAGCTGCTGCGCGGCGGCGCCCCGGAGCGGGAGATCCCGTTCGCCAAGCCGGGCACCCTGACCCGGGTGTACGCGGTCGCCTCCGGCAAGGGCGGCGTCGGCAAGTCCTCGGTGACGGTCAACCTGGCGGCGGCGCTGGCCGCGGACGGCCTGAAGGTCGCCGTGGTGGACGCCGACATCTACGGCCACAGCGTGCCCCGCATGCTGGGCGTCGAGGGTCGGCCCACCCAGGTGCAGGACATGATCATGCCGCCGGCGGCGCACGGCGTGAAGGTCATCTCGATCGGCATGTTCACCCCGGGCAACGCGCCGGTGGTGTGGCGCGGCCCGATGCTGCACCGCGCGCTGCAGCAGTTCCTCGCCGACGTGTACTGGGGCGACCTGGACGTCCTGCTGCTCGACCTGCCGCCCGGCACCGGCGACATCGCGATCTCGGTCGCGCAGCTCGTCCCGAACGCCGAGATCCTGATCGTCACCACCCCGCAGATGGCCGCCGCCGAGGTCGCCGAGCGGGCCGGCACGATCGCGCTGCAGACCCACCAGAAGATCGTCGGCGTCATCGAGAACATGTCGGGCATGCCGTGCCCGCACTGCGACGAGATGATCGACGTCTTCGGCACCGGCGGCGGTCAGACCGTCGCCGACGCCCTGACCCGCAGCGTCGGCGCGACCGTTCCGGTCCTCGGCTCCATCCCGATCGACGTCCGCCTCCGCGAGGGCGGCGACGACGGCCGCCCGGTCGTCCTCTCCAACCCGGACTCCCCCGCCGGCTCCGCCCTGCGCACCATCGCGGGCAAGCTCTCCGGCCGCCAGCGCGGCCTGTCCGGCCTCTCCCTGGGCCTGACCCCGAAGAACAAGTTCTGACGGACCCCCAGCACCACGAACGGCCCCGGGCACCTGCCCGGGGCCGTTTCTGCTGGAGCCGTAGTGTGTCCGGCCGGGCCTACCGTCCGTCGTAGGTCGCCAGGTCGGGGACGGTGGTGAAGCCGATGCCGTACGCGGAGACCGAGCGGCCGTAGGCGCCGATGAGGACGCCGGGGGCCTCGCCGGCCAGGACCCAGCCGTATTCGGATTCGCGGTAGCGGAAGGGCTGCGGGACGCCGTTGACGGGGAGGGTGAGGGAGGACCAGGCGGGGCCGTCGAGGTCGTCGGCCAGGTCCCAGGCGAGGGTGGACTGCTGGTCGAGCCAGTGCTGGCGCAGGGTGCGGTCGAGGTTGCCGGGCCAGGTGGCGGCGAGCAGGCCGGAGCCGGCCAGCCAGGCGGCGGAGGACGCGGAGGTGGCTTCCAGGGTGCCGGTGTTGTCGGCGCTGCGGCGGACCTCGCGGCGGGCCACGGTGACCACCAGCGCGAAGCGGCGGGTGTCGCGCGGTTCGGGTCCGCGGGCGGGTTCGTCGCCGTGGCCGAGGGTGCCGTAGTCGGGGAGGTCGGACTGCGCGGCGCGTGAGTTCTGGCCGGTGCCGACCTGGCCGAGCCAGCGGCGGCCGGTCCAGCCCTCGTCCAGGCCGTACCAGGGGAAGTCGGCGGCGCGGTAGGCGGCGAGGGGGTCGGCGGCGGGCCGACGCGTGGCGGCGGGTTCTGCGGTCGTTTGCGTGGCGTCCACTGCGGGCCTCCTCGGCTGTGCTCCTGCCACGGGCGGGCTCCATGGTGGCGCACCGCGGCCCCTCCGTCCGGGAAAACCGGGCCGGACACGGCCGGGCGTGACGGACCGCACAGCGCCCGCCGTCCGGGGAGGTAGTGGACACGATAGCGGCGCGGACGACGACGCCCCGCCTGCCGGGCGGGGCGTCGGGGTCGGGCGGGGAGCGTCGGTCAGGTGGCGTCCGGGTCGAACGGCGGGCGCTCGCCGGCCGCGAGGGCCGGGCCGTTGCTCAACGGGGAGGCCGGCTTGGAGAAGTCGACCGAGGCGCTCGGGGTGCGCGTCGGCTCGCCGTTCAGCGCGGACTTGAGGTCGACGCTGTCCTTGAGGTCCTTCAGCCCGAGCGGGTCGTCGTTGTCGCCGAGCAGTTGCTTGCGGACGAAGGTCTTCGGGTTGAGGTCCTCGAAATCGAAGTTCTGGAACTCCGGCCCGAGTTCGCTGCGGATGTCGTCCTTCGCGTTGTCCGCGAAGGAGCGGATCTTGCGAATGAACGCCATGGTGTCCTGAATCAGCTTCGGAAGCTTGTCCGGCCCGAAGATCACGATGGCCATGATGACGATCGTCAGGACCTCGAGTCCGCCTATGTCTCCGAACACCTGAACTCCCAGCACCCGACAACGCTGAACCAAGGGTAAACGCGGGCGGCCGTTCCCCGGCCTTCCTCAGGTGAATCCGTGGTAAAGACCACCTGGGCGACCGGCGTCGACGGCGTGCCGGTGAAGGCAGGCTAGCGCAGGACCTGGAGCTGGTCACCGCTGGGCGACGGCTGCGGGCTGGCCTGCAGCCGGGCCCGCATCGGAAAGTCCGGGGCGTCCATTTGCTGCTGCGCGTTGACGGGGACGATCGCGCCGCCGACCGGGGTCACGCTGGTGGGCTGCCGGTTGGGGCCGCCCTGGCCCGTGGTGAGGCCGCCGACGCCGCTGAGCGTGACCGCGGCGACCGAGAACGCCCCGGCGGCGGCGAACACCAGCCGGCGACCGCGGGGCGGAACCGGGCGGGGGGTGGGCAGCTCGGCAAGCGCGGCCAGCGGACGCGGTGCGGCGGACGGGCGGGCACCGAACAGACCGGCCCGCGGGTCGATCCCGGGTATCGGGGCGTCGGCGCCCAGCGCGCCGCCGCCGAAGCCGGCGCCCCGGCCGAAGGAGCCGCCGGTGAGCCTGCTGCCGCCGAACACGGCACCCGACGGCCCATCAGGGCCCGATTCGTCCTCCGGCAGCGCGGCCACGGCCAGCAGCCGGGCCATCGGCGCCGCGGACGGGCCGGGCGCGCCGGCGTCGCTGAGCGTCCGCTTGACCGCGCGGGCGCCCTCCGCCTCGGCCAGGCACTCCGGACACGTCGCCAGGTGGGCCTGCACCCGCTCGCGGGCGTCGTGGCCGAGTTCGCCGTCCAGGTACGCGGTGAGGCGGTCGCCGAGGTGGTGGTGCTCCTCGGCCGCCGGCTCGACCGGACGGATCGTCACGGGCCGCAACTCGGCCGCCGCCGGGGCCTGCTCGGCGGCGCGGCGCAGCGACGCCCAGCGCGAGCGGCCGGTGGCGTCCGCGCGCTCGGGGGCGTGATCGCTCATGACCCCCTCCGGTCGCTTCCGCCCGGTTCGGCACCGACCGCCACGGGCTCGACGGAGCCGCCCCGGCGCGAACGGCCCGCGGCGGCGTTCGGCGCCCGGTGCTTGAGGGCGGCGCGCAGGTGCGAGCGGCCGCGGTGGATCCGGCTGCGGACGGTGCCGAGCTTCACCCCGAGGGTGGCGGCGATCTCCTCGTAGGAGAGGCCCTCGATGTCGCACAGCACCACGGCGGCACGGAACTCCGGGGCGAGGGTGTCCAGCGCCTGCTGGACATCCGCGTCGAAGTGGGTGTCGCTGAAGTGCTGGGCGGGGCTGGGCTCACGGCTGGCCAGGCGCTCCGCCGCGTCCTCGGCGAGGGCGTCGAAGCGGATCCGCTGGCGGCGGCGCACCATGTCCAGGAACAGGTTGGTGGTGATCCGGTGCAGCCAGCCCTCGAACGTGCCGGGGGTGTACGTGGACAGCGAGCGGAACACCCGGACGAAGACCTCCTGCGTGAGGTCCTCGGCGTCGTGCTGATTGCCCGTCAGCCGGTAGGCGAGGCGGTAGACCCGGGCGCTGTGCGCCTCGACGATCTCCTCCCAGCTGGGCGGCGTCCAGCTCTGCGCGTCGGGCCCCTCCGCGAAGGACGCGAGCTTGCCGGGGGCCTCGGCCACCGAGTCGTCGGCTGCGGTCGACTTGTCCAGGGGGGAGTGCACAGACTGGTTCATCACGGGCTTCGGCGTACGGGCCGACGTGGTGCCGCGGACGTGCCGCTGCACAGGGACGTCGCCCTCGGCCACACCTCCTCGGTCGGCTCTTCTGCCCAGCAGAGCCACCACCATATCCACCTCACACGTCAAGCCCGGATAAGAGCGGTCGAACAGCGACCGCCGCGGGCGGTCCGGCCACCCACGACAACTCAACGGCCAGCCGTCGAACGCGGTTCCCGGACGGCCAGTAGTCTGTCGCTGGAATTTGTCGACTTCCATCGACATCGGCGCTCCGGAAGAGGCAGCCATCACCGAGTTCGGGCCCCAGCGAGTGGCCCTCGCCGACACCTACGTCGGCGAGGACGCGGTGCTGACCTACGCCCGGGCCCAGTCGGCCCGCACCGGCATACGCGCGATCGAACCCAGCGGCGGCGCGGCCCTGCGCCTGCTGGCCGCCGCGCTCGACGCCAAGGCGGTGGTCGAGATCGGAACCGGCACCGGCGTCTCCGGCGTCTACCTGTTGCGCGGCATGCGGCCCGACGGCGTGCTCACCACCGTCGACTCCGAACCCGTCCGCCAGCAGTACGCCCGCGAGGCGTACCTGGCCGCCGGATTCGCCGCCAACCGGGCCCGCTTCATCCCCGGCCGGGCCCGCGACGTGCTGCCCCGGCTCGCCGACGGGCAGTACGACCTGGTGTTCTGCGACGGCGACCCGGCCGACTCCGGCTTCCACCTCACCGAGGCGATGCGGCTGCTCCGGCCGCGCGGCGTGGTCTGCTTCGAGGGCGTCTTCCAGGAGGGCCGGCTCGCCGAACCCGAGGCCGACGACCCGCAGACCCGCGCGGTGCGCGACCTGGTCGCCGACATCCGGGAACAGGGCGACACCCTGCTGCCCGCGCTGCTCCCGGTCAGCGACGGCCTGCTCTGCGCCGTCAAACGCTGAACCCGCCCGGACACGCGGAACGGGCCCGCTCCCCGCACCGGGGGACCGGGCCCGTCGAACACTCCCGGAGCGCCCGGGACGTGCGAGTGGCAGTACCCGCTCGGGTCAGCCGCAGGCCTTCTTCAGAGCCTCGCCCAGAGCGTCCGCCTCGTCCGGCGTCAGCTCCACCACCAGGCGCCCACCCCCTTCGAGCGGAACTCGCATGATGATGCCCCGCCCCTCCTTGGTTACCTCCAGCGGGCCGTCACCCGTCCGCGGCTTCATGGCCGCCATGCTCGTTCCCCTTCCTGCAACCGTTCAGGTACGCACCGGCAGTCCGTCCACCGCCGGTATCGAACGCATTGATCGGAAGCCATTATCCCGCATGCGACCGCTCGATGACCAACATCACTCTCTCCGCCAAGCCTCCCGAACCCGCACCAAAGCGCCTATTACCGGCTGGAAGCCGCATCCCGCCGCACTCCGACACGCCCGCCAGGGGTGCGCCACCTCACACTCCCCCACCCGGCCGCACTCCGGCATGCTGTGCCCACGACAGCCCACCGCGACCCGGGAGCCCTCACCGATGTCCGACACCGTGCGCTACCACCGCGACGGCGCCCTCGCCGTCCTCACCATCGACCGCGCCGACGCCATGAACGCCCTCGACGTCGCCACCAAGGTCGCCCTCCGGGACGCCGTCACCACCGCCGCGACCGACCCCGACGTGCGGGCCGTGCTGCTCACCGGCGCCGGCCAGAAGGCCTTCTGCGTCGGACAGGACCTCAAGGAACACCTCGGGCTGCTGCACCACCAGCAGGCGACCGGCGAGAGCGCGCTGCGCACCGTCGCCGAGCACTACAACCCGCTGGTCCGCGCCCTCGCCGGGATGCGCAAGCCCACCGTCGCCGCCGTCAACGGCATCGCGGCCGGCGCCGGTGCCTCGCTCGCCTTCGCCTGCGACTTCCGGATCGTCGCCGACACCGCCGGCTTCAACACCTCCTTCGCCGGCGTCGCCCTCACCACCGACTCCGGCGCCTCCTGGACCCTCCCCCGCCTGGTCGGCCACGCCCGCGCCACCGAACTCCTGATGCTCCCCCGCACCGTCCGCGCCGACGAAGCCCTCACCCTCGGCCTCGCCACCCGCGTCGTCCCCGCCGCCGAACTCGCCGCCACCGCCCACGAGTTCGCCCTCACCCTGGCGAGCGGCCCGACCGTCGCCTACGGCGCGATCAAGGAGTCGCTGGCGTACGGCGCGTCCCACTCGCTGGACGAACTCCTCGACAAGGAGGAGGAGTTGCAGACCATGGCCGGCAACAGCGAGGACCACCGCATCGCGGTCGATGCCTTCGTGGCCAAGGAAAAGCCCACCTTCGTGGGCAAGTAGCTCTCAACCCCCGCGCCCCGTCAGGGGCGCGGGGAACGGCGCGAAGGGGAACGACACCCCCGGTAAGGTCCGTGGACGGCGAGCCGTGGCTGCTCGGGCGGGCTACCGCGCGTGGCAATCGGCCAGGTGATCGTTCACCAGCCCGCACGCCTGCATCAGCGCATACGCGGTCGTCGGCCCCACGAACCGGAACCCGTTCTTCTTCAGCGCCTTCGCCAGCGCCGTCGACTCCGCCGTCACGGCCGGCACCTCCGCCAGCGTCTTCGGCGCCGGCCGGGCCGGGTCCCCGGCGTGGCTCCAGACCAACGCGTCCAGCTCGCCGTCGAGTTCACGTGCGGCGCGGGCGTTGGCGATGGTGGCGACGATCTTCGCGCGGTTGCGGATGATTCCGGTGTCGGCCAGCAGCCGTTCCACGTCGTCGTCCCCGAACTCCGCGACCTCGGCGATCGAGAAGTCCCGGAACGCCGCCCGGAAGCCTTCGCGGCGCCGCAGGATGGTGATCCAGGACAGCCCGGACTGGAACGCCTCCAGCGAGATCCGCTCGAACAGCGCCTGGTCGCCGTGGACCGGACGGCCCCACTCGGTGTCGTGGTAGACCCGGTAGTCGTCGGACGAGTCGCCCCATCCGCAGCGCAGCAGCCCGTCCTCACCGAGCACGGCACCGGTCACGAGCGGTCACCCTTCTCGAACTTCTCGGACTTCTCGGACTTCTCGGAAGCGGCGTCGGCAGGGCCCTCGGAGTGGGGCTTCTTCTCCAGCACGGCCGTGAACGACTCCAGCCCGGGCAGCGGCTCGCCGGACGCGCCGCCCGTCGCCTCGACCGAGCCGCGCACCGCGCCGACGGCCTCCAGTTCGGCGATCTTCGCGTCCCGGAGGGCGAGTTCGGCGCCGAGGCGGTCGAGGACGTCGTCGACCTCGTCCATCCGGTAGCCGCGCAGCGCCATCGGCAGGCGCAGGTCGTCGACGTCGGTGCGGCTGAGCGGGCGGTCCTGCGGAAGGCGTGCGGTGAGGCGGTCGTGCTCCGCCTCGGGGAGGGATCCGCCGGCGCCGAGTGCCACCAGCGCGGCACCGCCGACCACCACGGCCATCGCAACCACGATCACCCAGAACACGAGCGTCCTCCGTCAGTCCCCGGCAGTTCCGGCTCCGGCAGTTCCGGCCCGGCAGTTACGGTCGGCTTCGGCCCGTGGTCAGGATCAGGTGGGATCATGGTCCGGTACAGGCCGGGGCCCATCATTGCACCCGGGAGCGCTGAGGAGGAGACAACGGTGGCACTACGCCTCGGCACAAGGGAGTTCGGCCCGGACGAGCTGGTCGTCATGGCGATCGTCAACCGCACCCCGGACTCGTTCTTCGACCGGGGGGCGACCTTCGCCGACGAGGCCGCGTTCGCCGCGGCGGACCGGGCGATGGCCGAGGGCGCGGCGATCCTGGACATCGGCGGGGTGAAGGCCGGTCCGGGCGAAGAGGTCACCGTCGAGGAGGAGTTGCGGCGCACGGTGCCGTTCGTGGCGGAGCTGCGCAAGCGCCACCCGGACGCGGTGATCAGCGTGGACACCTGGCGGCACGAGGTCGGCGAGGCGGTCTGCGAGGTCGGTGCGGACCTGCTGAACGACGCCTGGGGCGGCTTCGACCCGAAGCTCGCCGAGGTCGCGGCCCGGTACGGCGCGGGCCTGGTGTGCACGCACGCGGGCGGCGCGGAGCCGCGCACCCGTCCGCACCGGGTGGGGTACGAGGACGTGATGGCGGACATCCTGCGGGTGACCGTCGGGCTGGCCGAGCGGGCGATCGAACTCGGGGTGCGCCGCGACGGGTTGATCATCGACCCGGGGCACGACTTCGGGAAGAACACCCGGCACTCGCTGGAGGCGACCCGCCGGCTGCCGGAGATGACAGCGACCGGGTTCCCGGTGCTGGTGTCGCTGTCGAACAAGGACTTCGTCGGCGAGACGCTCGACAAGCCGGTGGACGAGCGGCTGCTCGGCACCCTGGCCACCACCGCCGTCTCCGCCTGGCTGGGCGCGCAGGTCTACCGGGTGCACCAGGTCGCGGAGACCCGTCAGGTGCTGGACATGGTGGCGTCGATCCGCGGCACCCGTCCCCCGGCGGTCGCCCGCCGGGGGCTCGCCTAGGGTCCGTCCGTCCGCCTCGGCTAGGCGGGCGTGCCCTGCGGCTTGCGGGCCTCTTCCAGGACCTTCAGCACCTCGGCGACGTCGTCGGTGACGTGGAACAGTTCGAGGTCCTCGGGGTTGGCCTTGCCCTGGGCGACCAGGGTGGACTTCAGCCACTCCACCAGCCCGCCCCAGTAGGCGCTGCCGAACAGGATCACCGGGAACCGGGTGACCTTGTGGGTCTGCACCAGGGTGAGCGCCTCGAACAGCTCGTCCAGGGTGCCGAGTCCGCCGGGGAGCACGACGAAGCCCTGGGAGTACTTCACGAACATCGTCTTGCGGACGAAGAAGTAGCGGAAGTTCAGGCCCAGGTCGACGTACTCGTTCAGGCCCTGCTCGAAGGGCAGCTCGATGCCGAGGCCGACGCTCAGCCCGTCGGCCTCGACGGCGCCCTTGTTGGCGGCCTCCATCGCACCGGGGCCGCCGCCGGTGATCACCGCGTAGCCCGCCTCGGCGAGGGCCCGCCCGATCTCCACGCCGGTCTGGTACTCGGGCGAGCCGACCTGCGTCCGGGCGGAGCCGAACACGCTGATGGCGGTGGGCAGTTTGGCGAGCGCGCCGAAGCCTTCGACGAACTCCGAGGTGATCCGCAGCACCCGCCACGGGTCGGTGTGCAACCAGTCGGTCGGCCCGGTGGTGTCCAGCAGGGCCTGGTCCGTCGTTTTCGTCTCGACCTGGTCCCGCCGCAGCAGCACCGGGCCCTTGCGCTTCTCGGGCCACGGCTTCCTGGCCCTGCGGACGGGTTCATCTCCGTTGGCTGTCATGACGAAACCCTACGCCTGACAAGGCAACTTTCCGAGGAACAACGGGAAACGGCTGCCCGTCCGCCAAAGGCCGTGCGGCGGCCAGGGGTTGTCCGGCCGGTCTTGTCGGATCAGCGCGCGGATCCCCCAGCCCTTGGGGGCTGGGAGGTGCCCCCATTTCGCGCCCGGCTGGGAGTGCCGGCGAACCGTCCTCGTACTGGGTGTACTTGGATGGTTTGCCGGTGCTTCCAGGCGGGATGATCCGGCTTCGCGCGCCCGGCAAGACCGGCCGGACAACCCCTACGCGGTGAGCCAGGCCCGCAGGCGGGCCTCGACCTCGGCGATCGCGGTCAGCGAGCAGTGCTCCTCGCGCTTGTGTGCCAGATTCGGGTCGCCGGGGCCGTAGTTGACCGCGGGGACGCCGTGCGCGGAGAACCGGGCGACGTCGGTCCAGCCGAACTTGGCCCGCGGCTCGCCGCCGACGGCGGCCAGGAAGGCCTGTGCGGCGGGCTGGGAGAGACCGGGGAGAGCGGCGGGGGAGGCGTCCACGATGTCCAGCTGGTAGCCGTCGAAGACCTCCCGCAGGTGGTCCTCGGCCTGCTCCAGGCTGCGGTCGGGGGCGAACCGGAAGGCGACGTGGATCCGGCACTCGTCGGGGATGACGTTCCCGGCGACGCCGCCGTCGATCCGGGTGGCGTTCAGGCCCTCGCGGTACTCCAGGCCGTCGATGACGACCCGTCGGGGCTTGTACTCGACCAGCCGGCGCAGCACTTCGGCGGCCTTGTGGATGGCGTTGTCGCCGAGCCAGCTGCGCGCGGCGTGGGCGCGCACGCCGGTGAGCGTGATGTCGGCGCGCAGGCTGCCCTGGCAGCCGCCCTCGACGACGGCGCCGCTGGGTTCCATCAGGACCGCGAAGTCGGCCGCCAGCCAGTCGGGGTGGGTGGCGAACAGGTGGCCGAGGCCGTTGCGCTCGGCCTCCACCTCCTCGTTGTCGTAGAACACGTAGGTGACGTCGTGGTTGGGCTCCTCCACCGTTGCGGCGAGCCGGAGTTGGACCGCGACGCCGGACTTCATGTCGGACGTGCCGCAGCCGTAGAGCAGGTCGCCCTCGACGTGCGAGGGCACGTTGTCGGCGATCGGGACGGTGTCCAGGTGTCCGGCGAGCACCACCCGCGCGGCCCGGCCGAGGTGGGTGCGGGCGACCACGTTGTTGCCGAACCGGTCGACGGTGAGGTGCGGGTAGGCCCGGAGCGCGGCCTCGACCGCGTCGGCGAGGGCGGTCTCCTCGCCGCTGACGGACGGGAAGTCGACGAGGCGGGCGGTCAGCGTGCCGCCGTCGAGGGTCAGGTCGAGGGGCTCGTTCGGGCTGCTCATGGCGGCCACCCTACCGAGCGGCCGGGCGGCCCCGGGGCCTGGCACGCAACCGCGCGGACCCGTACGACCGTCCGAACGGTTACGGTGTCCGCGGACGGCGCGGAATCGGAAAGCGGACCGCTGCGTGGACGACGGACGACGAGGAGAGGGGCCACGGTGGCCACAGACGCCGAGTACTCGGAGGGTGGCGCCGAGGAGCGCCGTCGGCGGCCGTGGCGGCGAATCCTGGTGGGGGTACTGGCACTTGCGGTGGTCGGCGGCCTGGTGGTGTGGCTGAACCGCGAGAAGATCACCGTCCCGGACGAGGGCTGCAAGGTCACCGCCACGTCCGGTTCCGGGTCGATGGAGCTGGGCGCGGCGGCGAACGCGGCGACCATCACGGCGGTGGCGATGTCCCGCGGCCTGCCCGAGCGGGCGGTGACGATCGCGCTGGCGACCGCCATACAGGAGTCCAAGCTGCGCAACCTGGAGGGCGGTGACCGGGACTCGGTGGGCCTGTTCCAGCAGCGCCCGTCGCAGGGTTGGGGCACCGTCGAGCAGATCATGGACCCGGTGTACGCGACCAACAAGTTCCTGGACGCGCTGGTGAAGGTGAACGGCTACGCGCAGATGCCGCTGACCGACGCCGCCCAGCAGGTGCAGCGCAGCGGCTACCCGCAGGCGTACGCCAAGCACGAGAACAACGCGACGCTGCTGGCCACCGTGCTGATGGGCCGCGAGCCGGCGGCGCTGAACTGCGTGGTGCACGAGCTTCCGCAGCCGGACTCGGCGGCCCCGCCGGCCACCGGCGTGTCCGACCGGGTGCGACGGGAGTTCGGCAAGGCGGTGACGGTGGCGCCCGCCGACAAGGCGGCCAAGGACCCGCGCGAGGTGCTGGCCTTCACCCCGCAGCCGACCGCGAGCACCGCGAGCGCGGGCGGCACCCAGCAGACCGGCTGGGCGCTGGCCCAGTGGTCGGTGGCGCGGGCGGCGGACCTGGGCATCGGGCAGGTCGCCTACGACGGCAAGGTGTGGCGGGTGGACCGGCCCAACGACGGCTGGAAGCCGCTGCCGACCGCCCCGACGGACCGGGTGCTGGTGACGCTGGGCGCGCCGCCGAAGAAGAAGTGACGGCGCCGGCGGTGCGTTGACGCACAAATGCCCGGGTGACGGCCCACCGGGTGATTCGCGTCAACTCCCGCTGACGGCACGGCAGTCGGCGAACCGCCGACACGCCGGTCCGGGACGCGGACGAGGGTTTCCGTGCCCGCCAAGGGAAGTGACGATTCTTCAGCCGTCGCATCGTGGACGATCCACCCGGTTTGCCGGAAAGCGGATCGTCCGATCTTTACCAACCCTTGACCTTGACCGGCCGAAACCTTCCCGGTGCTCTTGCGGTCATACACGTCGCCCGCCGGGCGGACAGCCGTACCGGCCGTCCGCCCGGCGGACCGTAGACCTCACCTCTTAGGAGCACCATGTCCCTCCCCCTCACGCGCCGGCTCGCCCAGGCCGCGCTGCTCGTCGCCGCCACCGCGGCGCCGCTCGCGGCCGCGGGTGCCGCCTCCGCCTCCGAGGTGGTCCCGCAGACCGACCTGGGCGCCGGAGTGACCAAGCTGGCCAACGTCCCCAACTCGGGCGACACGGTGCAGGGGGCGAGCCACGAGCTCGGCCACATGGTCGGCACCACCGGCTCCGCGGCCCTCGCGGCGGGCGGTCCGGCCGTCGGTGACGCGGCCGGCAGCACCGTCGCGCACGCCCTGCCCTCCACCGACGAGGCGCTCGGCCACCTCGGCCCGGCCGCCCACGCCGACCAGCTGACCGGTGCGCTCGGCACGCTGTCCGACCGGGTCGTCCCGGCCGTCGAGCAGAAGGTCGGCCCCGCGGTCACCGACAAGGTCCTCCCGGCCGCCCGCAAGGCCACCGCCACCCCGCTCGGCACCGTCGCCAAGAACCTGCCGGTGGACCGCCTGGCGCAGAGCCTGCCGGCCGCCGAGAAGCTCGCCCCGGTCCTCGGCGCCGTCCAGTCGCTGCCGGTCACCGGCGCCGTCGCGGGCCTGGCCGAGCACGAGTCCGCCAACCGCCTGGGCGGGATGCCCCCGATGGGGGGCACCAACAACCCGCTGAGCGGCCTGCTGGGCGCCACCCCGCTGGGCGGGCTGCTCGGCGGGCTGGGCGGCGCGGGCGGCAGCCACCTCGCCGGCTGATCCCTCGCACGAACGCCGAAGGGGCGGAGCCGACCGGCTCCGCCCCTTCCACATGCTTAGCGCTTGAGCCGCTCCACGGCGGCGGCCACCCGCTCGTCGGTGGCGGTGAACGCCACCCGCACGAAGCGGTCGCCCGCCGGGCCGTAGAAGTCGCCGGGGGCCACCAGGATGCCCAGCTCGGCGAGTTCGGCCACGGTCTCCCAGCACGGCCGGTCCTGGGTCGCCCACAGGTACAGGCTCGCCTCGGAGTGCTCGATCCGGAACCCGTACGCCTCCAGCGCGGCCCGCAGAGCGCCGCGCCGCTTGGCGTACCGCTCCCGCTGCTCGGCGACGTGCGCGTCGTCGGCGAGCGCGGCCGCGGTGGCCGCCTGCACCGGCGCGGGCACGATCATGCCGCCGTGCTTGCGGATCTCCAGCAGCTCACGGACCACCACCGGGTCGCCGGCCACGAACGAGGCCCGGTACCCGGCGAGGTTGGAGCGCTTGGACAGCGAGTGGACGGTGAGCAGCCCCTCGTGCGAGTCGCCGCACACCGACGGGTGCAGCACCGACACCGGCTCGGCCTCCCAGCCGAGTTCGAGGTAGCACTCGTCGCTGACCAGCAGCACCCGGTGCTCCCGGGCCCACTCGACGGCGCGGCGCAGCTCGTCGGTGCCGAGCACCCGTCCGGTCGGGTTGGACGGCGAGTTCAGCCAGAGCAGCCGGACCTTGCCGCCGTCCAGCTCGTCGATGTCCCCGTACGCGACCGGCTCGGCGCCGCAGAGCAGCGCGCCGACCTCGTAGGTGGGGTAGGCGAGCTTCGGGTAGGCGACCTGGTCGCCGGGGCCGAGGCCGAGCTGGCCGGGCAGCCACGCCACCAGTTCCTTGGAACCGACGGTGGGCAGCACCGCAGCGGGGCCGATCTCGGCGCCGACCCGGCGGTTCAGCCAGCCGGCGATCGCCTCGCGCAGGGCCAGCGGGCCCCACACGGTCGGGTAGCCGGGCGTGTCGGTGTGCGCGGCCAGGGCCTGCTGGATCAGCTCCGGCACCGGGTCCACGGGGGTGCCGACGGAGAAGTCGCACAGCCCGTCCGGGTGGCTCTCGGCGGTGCGCTTGTACGGTTCGAGCTTGTCCCACGGGAAGACCGGCAGGCGGTCGGATACGCGGCGCGCCGCCCCCGGGTGTCCCGGGAACGGCGCGTGCGTGCTGTCGTTGGTGCTCACAGCGTGGATGCCACCGATCAGTGGTCGGCGTTCTGCGGGGGCAGGGCCGCGATGAACGGGTGGTCACGCTCGATCAGGCCGAGCTTGGAGGCGCCGCCGGGCGAGCCCAGGTCGTCGAAGAACTCGACGTTCGCCTTGTAGTAGTCCTTCCACTCCTCCGGAGTGTCGTCCTCGTAGAAGATCGCCTCAACGGGGCACACCGGCTCGCACGCACCGCAGTCCACACACTCGTCCGGGTGGATGTAGAGGGAACGCGAACCCTCATAGATGCAGTCGACGGGGCACTCCTCGATGCACGCCTTGTCCTTCACGTCGACACAAGGCTGCGCGATGACGTAGGTCACGCTGTCGTTCCTCCTCGGAAGGGCTGCCGCCCTACTGTTTACTCGGTCGCGCGGTGCGCGCGGCGTCGTCGATGCCCGCCCCTAGTATCGCGGGTCGGGGGACGCAAATGCACAGGAGGTGCGGTTGATGGTCGGCGGAGTACCGCTGGAGGCCCGTCCGGAGGTCCGGATAGACCCGTCTGACGTGGGAAGACGCGTCTCGGCGCGGCGCGTTGACGGCGTGGCGGACGGACGGCCGGTGTTCCGCGATGTGATCGGCGTGCTCACTTCCTGGGACGGCGACGGGTTGACGATCGAGTCCCGGCGCGGCGTGTCGGCGCGTTTCGCCGCAGATCTGCTGGTCGCGGGCAAGCCGGTGCCGCCGTTCCCCGCCCGGAACGTCCCGATGCCCGGCATCACTCCGGCCGAACTCCAGCGGACCGCGGCGCGCGGCTGGCCCGCCGTCGAACAGCAGCCGCTCGGCGACTGGGTGCTGCGCGCCTCCGCCGGTTTCACCAAGCGCGCCAACTCGGTGCAGGCGATCGGCGACCCAGGCCTGCCGCTGGACGAGGCGCTGGACCTGGTCCGCAACTGGTACGCGGCCCGCGGCCTGCCCGCACTCGTCGAGGTGGTGGACGGCGCCTCGCCGCCCGGACTCGACGGGCTGGGCGACCGGTTGGCCCCGACCGCGGTCCGCAAGGCCCGGCTCGGCGGACTGACCAGGGCGGCCGCACCGGACAGCTGGCGGCAGGTCCGGCTGTCCCGCACGGCCGACCGCGACTGGCTCTCCCTGTACCGCCGGGTGGGCGACGACCCCGCCCTGGAGGCCGCCGCCGGCGCCGTCCTGCACGGCGGGCCGTCGGTCTGGTTCGCCCACGTGCCCGGCCCCGACGGCACCCCGCTCGCGATCGGCCGGATGGCGGTGGACGGCGACTGGGCCGGGTTCTCCGCGATCGAGGTCGTCCCGGCCGCCCGCCGCAGCGGCCTGGCCACCACCGTGATGGCGGTACTCGCCGCGCGTGCCGCCGAAGAGGGCGCCACCGGCGCCTACCTGCAGGTCGAGGCCGACAACCACGGCGCTCAGGCGCTCTACGACCACCGGGGCTTCACGACCAGTCACACTTACCATTACGCGCGCCTTCCCCAGCGGTAGCGTGCACCACCTGAACCGAGCCACGAACCGCTGCTGAACCGAAGGCCGCAGTGACCGAGCAGAGCAGAACCCGCTTCCGAGCCGAGGCCCGGGCCGACAACCCCGACCCGGTGCTGCTGTGCCTGCTCGCCGCCGCCGAGCACACCCTCGGCGACCCCGGCGACAGCGCCGAACCGCCCGACCTCGACGCCGTCCTGAGCGCCTGCCAGACCGCCCTGGACCGGCACGCCGCCGCCATCCGCGAGGCCGTCGCCGAACGCCGCCCGCGCGGCCCCGAGGAGACCGCCGCGCTCCTCGCGGCGGTGCTCGGCGGCCGGGAACGCTTCCACGGCCGCCAGTCCGACTACCGGCGGCTGGAGTCCTCCCTCCTCCCCGAGGTGCTCCGTCGCCGCCGCGGGCTGCCGATCATGCTCTCCCTGGTCTGGTCGGCGGTCGCCGCCCGGGCCGGCCTGACCGTCCACGGCATCGCCCTGCCCGGCCACTTCATCGTCGCGGTCGGCGGGCCCGACGGGAGCGACGACTACGTCCTCGCCGACCCCTTCCACGGCGGCCGCCTGCTCGACATCCCCGACGTCGAACGCCTGGTCGCCGCGTCCGGCCACCCCTACACCCCCGAACTGCTCACCCCCGCCCAGCCGCTCGACACCGTCCTGCGCGTCCTCGGCAACATCCGCCACTGGGCCGCCGAACGCCCCGAACACGCCCGCACCCAGCTCTGGGCCGCGGAACTCGCCCTGCTCCTCCCCCGCCACCCCGCACAACTCCGGCTGGAGCGCGCCGAGTTGCTGGTCAAGACCGGCGATTTCCTGGGCGGGGCCGCGGAGATGGACTCGTACGCGGAGATCCTGGACGCGTTCGACCCGGACAGCGCGAGACGCGTCCGCGACGAGGCCAAATCGGCGCGGCACCGGCTGAACTGAGGGCGCGAGAGGGTGCGAAACCGGGGGCGCGGGGAACTGCGCGAGGCGGGAGGCACCCCGTCCGCAAGATCGCGACGCAGGACAATGACCTGCACTTGATCGCGACCTTGGGGACGTGGTCTGCGCTGGTCGCGCAGTTCCCCGCGCCCCTGTTTTCGCACCCGCCTGCTCGCGCAAGTCTTCCCGCGCCCCTGGTGGTTCACCTCATCCTGTTACAGCCAGCCCTTTTCGCGGGCGACCCGTACCGCCTCCGCGCGGTTGCGCGCCGAGGTCTTCTGGATCGCCATCGACAGGTAGTTCCGCACCGTCCCCTCGGAGAGGTGCAGCCGGGCCGCGATGTCCGCGTTGACGGAGCCGTCCGCCGCCGCGGCCAGGACGTCGCGTTCGCGTGGGGTGAGGGGGTTCGCGCCTTCCGCGAGTGCGGCGGCGGCCAGGGTGGGGTCGATGACCTTCTCGCCGCGCAGGACGCGCCGGATCGCTTCGGCGAGTTCCGCGGCCGGCGCGTCCTTGACCAGGAACGCGTCGGCGCCGGATTCCATGGCGCGGCGGAGGTAGCCGGGGCGGCCGAAGGTGGTGGCGATGACGACCTTGGTGCGGGGGTGGACGCGGCGGATCTCGGCGCAGGCGTCGATGCCGGTCATGCCGGGCATCTCGATGTCGAGGACCGCGACGTCGATCCGGTGTTCCGTCACTGCGGCCGCGACCTCGTCGCCGCGGGCGACCTGGGCGACGACGTCGAGGTCGTCCTCCAGGGAGAGGAGTGCGGCGAGGGCCTCCCGCACCATGCTCTGGTCTTCCGCCAGGAGTACGCGTACTTGCTGGTCACCGGTTCGGTCCGTCACGGGGCGCAGCCTATTCCCCGCTGGGGCCGGGCCGCAGGGGGACGAGGGCGCGCAGCCGGAAGCCCTTGCCGCGGTTGGCGGGGCCGGCGTCGAGGTGGCCCCCGACCTGTTCGAGGCGTTCGCGGAGGCCGGAGAGGCCGTTGCCGGGGTGGGACTTGCCGGGGCCGGGGCCGTTGTCGACGACTTCCAGGACGGCGTGGCGGCCGTCGTCCTCCCAGGTCTCGTCGAGGTGGACGGAGCAGCGGGTGGCGCCGACGCCGTGCCGGACCACGTTGGTGACGGCTTCGCGCAGGGCCCAGGCGAGGGCGCCGGTCTCCTCGGGGCCGAGGCCGGGGCGTTCGTCGGTCAGGCGGGGGTCGGCGTCGAGTTCGATCCGGCTGGCGGTCAGGGCAGTGCGGGCGGCGGCGAGTTCGACGGCCAGGGTGGGGCGACGGAAGCCGCTGACGGCTTCGCGGACGTCGGTGAGCGACTGCCGGGCGACCTTTTCGATGTCGCCGACCTGGGCGCGGGCCTCGGCGGCTTTCTCGGCGTCCATGAAGCGGCCGGCGAGTTCGCTCTTGATGGCGATCAGCGAGAGCGAGTGCCCGAGCAGGTCGTGCAGGTCGCGGGCGAGGCGCAGCCGTTCCTCGGAGGCGGCGAGGTGGGCGACGGCGGTGCGGGCTTCGCGCAGTTCGCGCATGGTGGTGACAAGGCGCTGCATGCCGTACATGGCGAGGCCGGCCAGCAGGCAGGGCAGCCCGACCGCGACCAAGGTGGTGCGGTCGGCGGCGGTGGCGAAGCCGATGGTCGCGAAGACCCCGGTGACGCCGGCGATGCCGGCGAGGGCTCTGCGGCCGGGCAGGATGATGGCGGCGCAGACCGAGGTGTAGGTGAACAGGGTCAGCCAGGCTTCGCCGAGGCCGATCGAGGTACCGACGGCGATGCCGAGGATCAGCGCGAACGGCAGGTACTGCCTGGAGCGGGTGGTCCGCCGGCTGTTGCGGATCACCACCAGCGACATGTAGGCGGCCAGGAAGACCACCAGCAGCGCCGCTCCGGCCACGGTGGCGGCGGTGGTGTGCCGGCCGGTCGCCAGGTCCTGGACGGGGTACAGCAGGTAGAACGCCCAGACGGACGTCCACATCAGCTTGACCAGGAGCTGGCGGCGGGTGTCGACGGGCGCGCCCGGGTACGTCGTCCAGCGGCCGTCCGGCCCGTCCTCCCCGGGGTGGTCGGGGCGGCGGGCCGGGCCGGTGGTCTGCATGCGGGCCATCATGCCTGCCGGGAGTCCTTGCGGTACAGGTAGGCCGCGACGGCCGTGAACAGCACCAGGAAGCCGGCGAGGGCGGCGATCGCGGAGCCCGCGACGCCCTGGCCGTGGATGAACGAGGCCAGCTGGTTGTAGTCGTAGACGGGGTTGAACCGGGCGAAGGTCTTCAGCGAGTCGCTGACCGGGAACCAGGTGCCGCCGAGCAGTGCCATCAGCATGTAGGCGATCATCACGACGGGCTGGACGGCGTCCGGCTGGGCGGCGTACCCGAGGGCGACGCCGAGCGCGGCGAACACGAAGCTGCCGAGCCACAGGACGGCGGCCAGGCCGAGCCACTGGGTGGCGGTGAGGTCGACGCCCTCGATCGCGCCGACCGCGAAGACCACGGCGATGGCGGGCAGCGTGGTGACGGCGCAGGCGGCGATCTTGCCGATGGTGTAGGCCCGGCCGGGCAGTGCGGTGAGCCGGAGTTGGCGGGTCCAGCCGGCCTTGCGTTCCAGCGAGATCCGCTGCGCGGAGCCGGTGAGGACGGCGCCGACCGCGCCGAAGGTGGCCATCGAGACCATGAAGTACGACTTGACGGGGACTCCGCCGGCCACGGTGCCGCCGCTGCCGTAGGCGCTGATGAAGAACACGTACAGCAGGGCCGGGTAGAGGACGATGAGCATCAGGTACTTCTTGTTGCGCAGGGTGCGCAGGATCTCCAGCTGGATCAGGGTGGTCATCGCGCGCTCTCCTCGTCGTCCTTGTCCTGCTCTCCGGTGATGGTCAGGAAGGCCTGCTCCAGGCCGAGGCTGGTGACCTCCAGCCCGCGCGGGTACAGGCCGGCCTTGTAGAGCGCGGCGACGCCCGCGTCGGCGTCGGTGGAGCGGATCCGGACGGTGTGCACGCCGTCGGTGCGGGTGCTGACGTCCAGTCCGACGGTGCCGGGCAGGGCGCGCAGCACGGCCTCGTCGAGCGGGCCGCCGTCGGAGGGGTGCAGTTCGAAGCCGATCCGGCGGGCGCCGGCCTTGGCCTTGATCTCGGCGGAGGTGCCGTCGGCGATCAGCCGGCCCTTGTGCAGGACGAGGACCCGGTCGGCGATGGAGTCCGCCTCTTCCAGGTAGTGGGTGGCGAAGAGCACGGTGCGGCCGGCGTCGGCCTGGGCGCGCATGGTGGCCCAGAACTGCTGGCGGACCGAGACGTCCATACCGGTGGTGGGTTCGTCCAGCACGATCAGGTCGTTGGCGCCGGCCACCGCGAGGGCGAACCGGACGCGCTGTTCCTGGCCGCCGGAGAGCTTGTCGACCCGGCGGTCGGCGAGGTCGGCGATCCCGGCGGTCGTCAGCACCTCCTGGGGCTTGTGCCCCTTGGGGTGCACCTTGCAGGCGAGGGTGACCAGTTCGCGGACCTTGACGTCGCTCATCAGGCCGCCGCTCTGCAGCATCGCGCCGACCCGGCCGCCGGTGATCGCCTCGCGCGGGGTGCCGCCGAACAGTTCGACGGTGCCGCTGTCGGGTTCGCGCAGGCCCAGCAGCAGGTCGAGGCTGCTGGATTTGCCCGCGCCGTTCGGGCCGAGCAGGGCGACCGTCTCGCCCGGTCGCAGGACCAGGTCGAGTCCGTTCACCGCCTTCACCCGGCCGTAGCTCTTGCTGACGTTCCGGAAGGCCGCGACCTCCCCCGTTCCCGTACCCATCTGTCTCCCAGTCCCTTCGGAGCCGTTTCTCTGCGACTCCTCAAGACTCCTCGGAACGGGGGTGCCGTCGGCAGTGTGCACCGTCGTGACGTCCGCATGACGGATGTCACGGGTGCGCCGGTTACGCCATGCCCAGGGCGTCCTTCAGGAACCGGACCTGGAGCAGCAGCAGGTTCTCCGCGACGTCCTCCTGCGGCGTCATGTGGGTGACCCCGGAGAGCGGCAGCACGGTGTGCGGGCGGCCGGCGGCGAGCAGCGCGGTGGACAGCCGCAGGCTGTGCGCGACCACCACGTTGTCGTCGGCCAGGCCGTGCACGATCATCAGCGGCCGGCGCAGCGAAGGAGCCAGCGCCACCACCGAGTTGGCCTCGTACGCCTCCGGTTCCACCGCGGGGTCGCCGTAGTAGCGCTCGGTGTAGTGGGTGTCGTACAGGTCGTGCTCGGTGACGGGCGCGCCGGCCACCGCGGCGTGGAACACGTCGGGCTCGCGGAGCACGGCGGCGGCGGCCAGGTAGCCGCCGTAGGACCAGCCGCGGATGGCGACCCGGCCGAGGTCGAGCGGGAACTCCTCGGCGAGCGCGTGCAGCGCGTCGACCTGGTCGGCGACGGTGATCTCGGCGGTGCGCCGGTTGATGGACTTCTCCCAGGCGGGGCTGTGCCCGGGGGTTCCGCGCCCGTCGGCGACGATCACCGCGAAGCCCTGGTCGGCGAACCACTGCGAGGTCAGGTGCGGGTTGTGCGCCTGCACCACGCGCTGCCCGTGCGGGCCGCCGTACGGGTCCATCAGCACCGGCAGGTCGCCGTCCACGTCCGGGTCGTAGCCGGTGGGCAGCAGCACCGCGCAGGGGATCCGCCGCTCGCCGGCGAACCGGAACACCGGGCGGGCGGTCAGCAGCGGGGTGTCCGCGTGCGAGGCGATCACCAGCGGTTCGGCGCCGTCCCGCAGCACGGTGACGGTGGTGCCGGGCCGGCGCGGGTCGGCGGTGGTGAGCACGGTGGTACCGCCCCCGCGCACCGCGCCGAGCGCGCCCTCGCCGAGCTCCCGCACGCCGTCCGGGCCGTACGTGAAGACGCCGAGCCAGCCGGGCGGGCGTCGCTCGAACTCGGCGGCGCCGCAGGAGGCCGAGAACAGCACCTGCTCGCCGTCCAGGCCGAGCACCGAGCGGACGTGCAACTCGGCGTCGGTGACGGCCTGTTCGCCGACCATCAGGACCCGGGCGTCGCCGTGGTCGGCGATCCGCACCAGCTGCCCGTCGGCGCGCCGTACCGGGACGCCGCCGAACAGCTCCAGCCAGTCCTCGTCCCGCTCGGTGAGCAGCACGGTGGTGTCGCCGGTGGCCGGGTCCACCTCGAGCACCAGCTGTTCGCGCTGGTCACGGGCCTGCACCTGGAGCAGCGGCGGGCCGCCGGCCGACCAGTGCACGCGGGCCAGGTAGGGGTGGGCGGCACGGTCCCAGCGGATCTCGGTGCGGGTGCCGTCCAGGCCGAGCAGCCAGAGTCCGACCTCGGCGTTGGGGGTGCCGGCGGCCGGGTAGGCGATCTCGACCGGCGGGCGCCCGGGGTTGGCGGGGTCGGCGATCCACCAGCGGCGCACCGGCGTGTCGTCGACCCGGGCGGCGAGCAGCGCGCTGCCGTCGGGGGCCCACCAGTGGCCGCGGTCGCGGCCCATCTCCTCCTGGGCGATGAACTCGGCCTGCCCCCAGCTGATGCCCTCGCCCTCGGGCCCGGCGAGCAGCCGGTCGCCGCTGCCGTCGAGGGCCGTCACCCGTAGCTCGCCGCTGGGGGTGGCGTACCCGACGTGGTTGCCGTCCGGACTCGGGCGCGGGTCCAACAACGGTGCGGCGGCGGGCAGTTCGCGGTACTCGCCGGTCTCCACCGCGACCGCGAACAGCCGCCCGGAGAGGGCGAAGACCGCGGTCCGCCCGGCGGAGTCCAGGGTGTAGCCGACGATGCCGGCGGAGGTCTCCCGGCTGCGTTCGCGACGGGCCCGCTCGGCGGCGGACAGCTCCTCGGCGCCGCCGCCGAGCAGCACCGCCGGGTCGGCGAGCACGGTCTCGGCGCCGGTCGCGACGTCCAGGCTCCACAGCAGGTTGGCGGGCGCCCCGGCGCCCCGGGAGCGCAGGAACAGCACCCGCGCGCCGTCCGGGGTGACGGTGAACGACCGGGGCGCGCCGGTGGTGAACCGGTTGGTGCGCGCGTACTGCCGGGGGAAGGTGTCGTGCGGCTTCTCGGTGGTCATGCCGCAGACCCTAGGGCCTCACCCCTTCGGAGCAGCCCGCCGCACCCGCGGCGTACGGCCGTTCGGACCGCCCCTGACCGGCGGCGCTGTACCCGGACGAGCCCGCCACGACACCCCGGGCGGGCTCACGGAACGTCACCCGGAGGTCACCGATCCGGTATCAGTTGACCATCGTTCCGCCCGCTGCCCCTCCCCGGGGCGGCGCACCCGAGGAAGGGTGTGAGCCGTCATGGCTTTGTCCGTCTCCGCCGCCGTCCTGATGCTCTTCGTGGTCTGGCTCCTGGTCCGGCGTTCGGGCCTGAAACTGGGCCATGCGCTGGTGTGCGCACTGCTCGGCTTCTACCTGGCCTCCAGTTCGATCGCACCGTCGATCCAGGAGGTGACGGCCAACCTGGCCGGAATGATCAACAGCTTGAAGCTCTGACCGCCGCCCGCGTGCCGCCACGGCCTGTCCGGGGAGTCCCCTCCGGGCAGGCCGTAAGCTGCCGGACATGACCTCCGTACCCCCGGCCGACGCGCGCGGGCTGCTGCTGGTGCACGCCCACCCCGACGACGAGTCGATCAACAACGGCTCCACCATGGCGCGTTACGCCGCCGAGGGCGTCCGGGTCACCCTGGTGACCTGCACCCTGGGCGAGGGCGGTGAGGTGATCCCGCCGGAGCTGGCCCACCTGGCGCAGGACCGGGACAACACCCTGGGCGCCCACCGGATCGTCGAACTGACCGCCGCCATGCAGGAGTTGGGAGTCACCGACCACCGTTTCCTGGGCGGCGCGGGCCGCTACCGGGACTCCGGGATGATGGGCGTCGCGGACAACGAGGACCCGTCCTGCTTCTGGCAGGCCGACGTGGACGAGGCCGCCGGCCACCTGGTCGCGGTGATCCGCGAGACCCGCCCGCAGGTGCTGGTGACGTACGACGAGGACGGCGGCTACGGCCACCCCGACCACATCCAGGCCCACCGGGTCGCGCTGCGCGGCTACGAGCTGGCCGCCGACCCGGCGTTCCGCCCGGAGCTGGGCGAGCCCTGGCGGATCGCCAAGGTCTACTACAACCGGATGCCCCGCTCGGTGATCGAGGCCGGGCTGCGCCGGACCGCCGACGAGGCCCCGTTCAAGGGCGTCGCACCGGTCGACCAGATCCCCGGCGTGGTCGACGACCTGCTGATCACCACCGCGCTCGACAACGCGGCGCACGCCGGTGCGAAGGCCGCCGCGATGCGGGCGCACGCCACCCAGATCGTGGTGGACGGGCAGCACTTCGCGCTCAGCAACGACCTGGGCCAGCCGCTGCTGGCCACCGAGTACTACCAGCTGGTCCGCGGCGCGCTCGGCCCCGGCGGCCCGGAGAGCGACCTGTTCGCCGGGGTGGCCCGGTGAAGCTCCTCCACCCCTTCTTCGGCAGCCGCGACGACCGCCTGGGCGAGCGGCTGCCGCCGCGCGGCGTCCGGATCGCCGCCTACGCGGTGCTGTTCCTGCTGGGCGCGGCGGTCTCGGTGTGCGGAGCTTTCGTGCAGGCTCTGTGGGCGCCGGTGGGCGTGCTGCTGGCCCTGCTGGCCTGCGCCGGACTGTTCTACGGCGGGCTGCGGGCGACCGGCACCAAGCTCGGCGCGGGCGCCCCGCTGGCGGGCTGGTTCGTGGTGCTGGCGGTGCTGCTGGCGCCCCGTCCGGAGGGCGACCTGGTGCTCTCCGCGACGGCGACCGCGTACGCCTACCTGTTCGGCGGCTCGGTGCTCGGCGTGGTGTGCGCGACCCTGCCGACCCGCTCCGGGTTCCTGTTCGGCGTACCGGCGCCGCAGCCCCGACAGGCCGTCAAGGACGGCGGCAAGTAGCGCCGTACCGGGGGGATCCGGACCATCGGCATCCCCCGGCCGTCCGACGGGCCGTATGCGCAGTCGGTATGGTGGTGCTTCGGCGGGCCACCCCCTCCGTTTGGCCCGAACCGGGCCGGGCGGTACCTTCGGCACCACTCGCGTGACGGGGCGTTGCCGCAGCCGACATGTGAACAGCCGATGTCCCCGGGGCCGTTCGGCCCGCCGCACGCCGCACGCGCCGCCGTACGGCGGCCCAACCCGCCCCATACGCAGCGGACGGCCCAGCCGGCCCGGCCGCGAATCCGGAGCAGAGCAGCATTGAGCAGCCGCGAATCTGACAACGCCCACCCGCAGCCCCGCCGCGGCGGCCCCGACGCGTACCCGTCGGGCACCCCGCCGTACGGCACCGGCCTGCCCGGTGGACTTCCGGACCCCGCCGCCGCACGGACCGCTCCCGGCGCCCGCGCCGACGAGGCCGACGGGCCGAAGACGGAGACCACGCTGACCACCCGGATCCGGATCAACATCCCCGGCTCCCGGCCGATCCCGCCGGTCGTGGTGCAGAGCAAGGTCAAGGACGAGAAGCCCGCCGAGCCGGCCGGCCCGCGCCACCGCGGCGGGGCCGGCGGCGACCCGGTGCTCGGCGTGATGGACGCCGGCGCCGGCCGCGGCACGGCCACCCCGCCGAAGCTGCCGCCGGAGTGGCAGGAGCCCGCCGCGCCCAAGGCCTCCGAGTCGGAGTCCACCGGCGAGTGGTTCAAGCCCCGGCAGAAGAGCCGTCAGGAGCCCGCCCCGGCTCCCACCCCGGCTCCCGCGCCGGCCACCCCGGCGGCCCCGGCGGCGGGCGGCCCGGCCGGCGGCCCGGCCGGCGGCCCGCAGGCCGCGCCGCGCCCGTCCGGCGCCCCGGCCTCGCCGTTCGCCCCCGCCGCCGAGCCGTCGCAGCAGCAGGCGCCGGTGCCCGGGCAGCAGCGGCCGATGGCCGCTCAGGACCCGTACGCGGCCGAGCAGCAGCCCGAGCAGCACCACCAGCAGCAGCCGATGGCCGCTCAGGACCCCTTCGCGGGCCGTCCGCGGGCCGCCACGCCGCAGCGCCGGCAGCAGCAGGCGCCGCAGGGCGAGCCGTTCGCCGCCGCCCAGGACCCGTACGCCGCCCAGGACCCGTACGCCGGTGCCCAGGAGCCGTTCGCCGCTCAGGAGCCGTACGCCGCCCAGGAGCCGCAGGGCGAGCCCTTCGCGGGCCCCCAGGACCCGTTCGCCGCCGAGGCCCCGGGCGCGGCCCGGCCGCAGCGCGGTGGCGTGCCGGGCGGCCAGGGCGCCCCGGCCCCGTTCCCCGGTGGCCAGGACCCGTTCGCGGCCGAGCCGGCCGCCGCCCAGGGCCCGGGCGCGGAGCCGGAGGACACCCAGATCGGCGGCTTCGACCCGATCACCGGCGAGGAGTCGCCCCGGGGCGGTGCGATAGCCGCTGACCCGCCGACCACCCAGCTGTTCCTGAACGCCCCGAAGACGCCGTCCGGTCCGGCCGCGGCCGACCCCTTCGCCGCCGACCGGCCCCGTCCGGCGAACGGCAACGGCAACGGCAACGGCAACGGCGGCAACGGCGGCGGCCGGTTCGCCGACCTGCCCGAGGCGCAGCCGTTCCCCGGCGGGCCGCGGGCGGCGACGCCCAGGCGCGACCTGTCGAACGACCAGCCGCCGGTGGAGCCGGAGGAGGCCGAGAAGCCCGCCCCGAAGAAGCCGGCCGCCAAGAAGTCCGGTGGCGGCAAGGCCAAGAAGCTCATGGTGACGGGCGTCGCCGGCCTGGTGTTCCTGGGCGCGGCGGCGTACGGCGCGGGCCTGATGATGAATCAGTCCGACATTCCCAAGGGCGTCACGGTGCTGGGCACCGACATCGGCGGCGACTCCCGCGACCAGGCGGTGACGGCGCTGGACGGTTCGGTCGGCAAGGCCGGGCAGCAGCCGCTGCGGCTGAAGATCGGCGAGCAGTCGGTGACCCTGGACCCGGCCAGTGCCGGTCTGAGCTTCGACACCACGGCGACGGTGGACGGGCTGACCAAGCACAGCTACAACCCGGTCGAGGTGCTTTCCTCGCTGACCGGCAGCAGCAAGGCGGTCGAGCCGCAGGTGCGGGTGGACAAGGCGAAGCTGAAGGCGGCGCTGGACGACCTGGCCTCGAAGTCCGGGCAGGGCCTGCAGGAGGGCTACGTCAAGTTCACCGAGGCGGGCGCGGGCGCCGCCGTCGTGGTGCCGGGCAAGGCCGGACAGGGCCTGGACTCCTCGTCGGCCGCCGACAAGGTCGAGCAGTCCTACCGGGACCGGGCGGCCGGCAAGCCGGACGCCGAGGTGGCGCTGCCGCTGACCGACGCCAAGCCGAAGGTCGGTCAGGACGCCCTGCAGGCCGCCGCGGAGAGCATCGGCAAGCAGGTGCTGAACGGCCAGATCACCATCTCCGCGGGCACCAAGCAGTTCAACTTCGGCAAGAGCACCGCGGCGAAGGCGCTGACGCTGGTCCCGGACGCCTCCGGCAACGTCGTCCTGAAGTGGGACCTGGACGAGCTGACCAAGGCCCTCGGCACCACCTTCGACAAGGTGAAGATCACCAAGGCCGGCCAGTCCTCGGCGATCACCGCGCAGGACGTGGCGGACGCGGTCGGCCAGACCATCGCCAAGACGGGCCGGGACCGGGCGTACAAGTTCGCCGGCTGACCCGCCGTCAACACCCGCGCCGGGCCGGGGCTCCACCGTCGGAGCCCCGGCCTTCGGCATGCTGGCGAATCCTCGCCAGTGGCGTCCCAGAACGGGACGAAACGGGCGGCGTGCGGGGTGGCCGCGCCGCGTTATCAAGACTTGATCGACCGCTGGTCGACAACTTGTCGTACCGGTACGCAAGATGTGCCGCGTGCCGAGACCCCCCGCCCCGCGAAGCCGCCGCGCCCTCGCCCTGACCGCCTCGGTGGCGGTGCTGTCCTTCGCGCTGTGCTCCTGCGCTTCGAAGAGCGGGTCGGACGACGGCGGATCCAGGGTTCCGACGGGCGGCGACGCCCCCCGGATGACGCAGCAGGCGCTGAACGCGAAGCCGCGCGCGGCACTGCGTCAGGGCGGCACCCTGAACTGGGCGATCGACCAGTACTCCGGCCAGTGGAACCCGATCCAGGCGGACGGCCCCGAGGTCTCCACCAACGACGTGGCCAAGGCGCTGCTGCCGACCTTCTGGCGCTCCGACGCGGGCGGCATGCAGACCCCCAACCCGGCCTACCTGACCGACGCCACGAGCGAACTGCGGCAGGGCAAGCAGACCGTGGTGTGGACGCTCAACCCGAAGGCCCACTGGTCCGACGGCACCCCGATCACCTGGCGCGACCTGCAGGCCGACTGGCAGGCGCTGAACGGCCAGGACCCGGCGTACCGGACCGCCTTCAGCAACGGCTTCGACCAGGTGGAGAGCGTGGTCCGCGGCCAGGACGACCACCAGGCCGTGATGACCTTCCGGGAGCCGTACTCGGAGTGGCAGGCGATGTTCAACAACGCCGGCAACGCCCCGCTGCTGCCCGCGAAGTACATCGCCACGCCGGAGCTGTTCAACACCTCCTTCAAGGGACGCTTCCCGGTCACCGCCGGTCCGTTCAAGGTGGAGAAGATGGACCCGGAGGCGCGCACCGTCACGGTGGTCGCCGACCCGGACTGGTGGGGCGACAAGCCGCTGCTGGACCGGATCGTCTTCAAGGCGATCGACACCGGGAAGATGCCGCAGGCGTTCGCCGCCGGCACGGTCGACTACTACAACAACGGGCCCAACACCGAGGGCTACCGGATCATCGGGTCCACCCCGGGCGGGGAGGCCCGCCGGGCCGGCGGTCCGAACCTGCGGCACCTGGTGCTGAACGGCCGCAGCCCGCTGCTGGCCGACCCGAAGCTCCGGCAGGCGCTGGTCCGGGCGATCGACCGGGCGGAGATCACCCGCACCGACCTGGCCGGCCTGGACTGGCCGTACGTGCCGATGAACAACCACTTCCTGGTGCCGTCCCAGCACGGCTACCAGGACAACTCGAGCGGCCTGAGCCGCTTCGACCCCGACGCCGCGAAGGCGTCCCTGGACTCGCTGGGCTGGAAGCTCGGGCCCTCGGGCGTCCGTACGAAGGACGGCAAGGAGCTGACGCTGCGGTTCGTGGCGCCGGCCGACAACAACCTGGCCGCCAACGAGAGCGCGCTGGTCACCCGGATGCTGGGACAGGTCGGGGTGAAGGTGACGGTGCAGACCGTGCCCGCCGGTGAGTTCTTCGACGGCTACGTGTACAAGCACGACTTCGACCTGACCGCGTTCGCGCTGATGGGCACCCCCTTCCCGGTCTCCAACTCGATCAGCACCTTCCAGCAGGACTCCGGCTCCAACTGGTCCCAGGTGGGCACCAAGGCGCTCGACCGGGCCATGGCGGACGCCGCCAAGGCCGACAGCGTGGACGACCGGACGACGGCGCTCAACCGGGCCGACGCCGAGGCGTGGGAGGTGGCCGGCATGGTTCCGCTGTACCAGCGCCCGGCCATTTACGGCGTCCGGAAGAACCTCGCCAACCTCGGCGCGGCCGGGCTCGGCGACCTCGTCTACGAGAACATCGGGCTGCTGAAGTAACGCCCGCGCGGCGAAGTCTCGCCAATGGCGAGAAATTGCCAGCCGGTCGACGCCGGGCCTGCCGCCCGAATTGGGTGACCCCTACCCATGAATTCGCTCCGGCATGCCCGAAAACGCAGGTGTCCGATTATCGGACACTCAATTGCCGAGCCCAATTCCACCGAATAACACCAAAACGGACACGGGGTCTACGCGCGTCGCAAGATCGGCCCGCTGAACTCGCTGTCCAGATAGCGGACCTGACAGTTCATCGTTACGGACACGTGAACGAGCCTTGATCACGTTTGTCCGGTTTTGACCGTCTCGATCGGAGGCTGTCAAGAGTTCAGGAACTACAAAGTGGTTGACATTCCAGCACGAAGCAGGAAATGGGCCCCTGACAACTGAGGAACTCTTGACGTTCGATAAACGACTTGCAAGAGTCCATTCATCCAAGTTCTTACTCCTTGCTTCTGCACGGACCACGGTCGGGAGCTTTAGCACCATGACGACGCCTACTGGGGCCACGACGGACGGGGACACCCCCGGGTCCACGTCGGACCTCGCGGACAACGCCTCGGCCGACGCGCCCGCCGAACCCGGCTTCCGCGGCCTCTCTCCCGGGAAGCTGATGTGGCGCCGCTTCCTCCGTGACCGCACCGGCGTAGTGAGCGCCTGTGTGGTGCTGTTCTTCATCCTGGTGGCGATCTTCGCGCCGCTCATCTCGATGATCTACGGCAACGACCCGCAGACCCACTACGGCCAGGACGACCCGACCCTGCTGACCGACTCCGGTCTTCCGGTGGCCCCCAACGGCGGCATGAGCGGTGACTTCTGGTTCGGTCTGGAGCCGGGCCTCGGCCGGGACATCATGATGCAGCTGGTCTACGGCATCCGTACCTCGCTGATCATCGCCTTCGCCACCTCGATCCTGACCACCGTGATCGGTGTCGCGCTCGGCATCGCGGCCGGCTACCTGGGCGGAAAGGCCGACTTCTTCATCGGCCGCGTCATCGACGTGCTCATGTCGTTCCCGTCGCAGATCTTCCTGATCGCCACCATGCCGGTGGTCACCAGCCTGCTGGTGAGCAAGAACGAGAAGATCCCGGAGTGGCTGCCGTTCGTCGCGGTGACCATCGTGCTCTCGCTGCTCGGCTGGATGGGCCTGGCCCGCATCCTGCGCGGTACCGCGCTGGCGCTGCGCGAGCGGGAGTTCATCGAGGCCGCCAAGGTCACCGGTGCCTCTCCGATGCGGATCATCTTCAAGGAGATCCTGCCCAACCTGTGGACCCCGATCCTGGTTCAGGCCACCCTCGCGCTCCCGGCGTTCGTCACCGCCGAAGCCGGCCTGTCCTACCTCGGTGTGGGCGTCAGCGAGCCGGTCCCCGACTGGGGCCGGATGATCGCCGACGCGGCGAACTACCTGCGGACCGACGTCACCTTCCTGCTCTTCCCGGGCCTTGCCATGGTGATCTTCGTTCTCGCCTTCAACCTGCTCGGCGACTCCGTCCGGGACGCCTTCGACCCCAAGGCCAACCGCTAGCAGGTCCTCAAGACTCCGGGGGGATGGGAAAGCCAGCCCCGGGCACCCCACTGCACATAGTCACTACACCTACCCCAGGCAGGATGAAGATGAGTTCTCGCAAGTCGCGGCTCGCTGCAGCCATCATGGTCGCCGGGGCCCTGACCGTCACCACGGCGTGCTCCAGTGGCCACTCCAACAACGACCCGAAGGCGAGCGGCTCGAAGGAGCCGGTTGCCGCCACCACGATCTCCGTCGGCACCGCCGAGGACTCGAAGGGTCCGGCCATCCCCGAGCCCGGCGCGAAGAAGGGCGGCACGGTCAACATGATCGACCGCGACGACTTCTCGCACCTGGACCCGGCCATGGTCTACATGAACTACAACGCCGAGGCCTCGCTGCTGTTCACCCGTCAGCTGACGGGCTACAAGACCGGCGCGGACGGCTCGCAGAAGCTGGTCGGCGACCTGGCCACCGACACCGGCACCACCACCGACGGTGGCAAGACCTGGAAGTTCACGCTGAAGGACGGCGTGAAGTGGCAGGACGGTGCGCCGATCACCTCGGCCGACATCAAGTACTCGATCGAGCGCACCTACGCCTCGTTCATCAAGGGTGGCCCGACCTACATCCAGCAGTGGATCTCGGGTGACAACTACCGCGCCGCCTACACCGGTCCGTACGACGGCAAGGAACTCGACGCGATCACCACCCCGGATGACAAGACCGTCATCATCGCGTTCCAGGACGTCCACCCGGACGCCAACTTCACCCTGGCCATGACCGGCTACGGTGCCGTGCCGAAGGCCCACGACACCAAGGAGGAGTACGACAAGAAGCCGTTCTCCTCGGGCCCGTACCAGATCACCGAGCACGTCACCGACCGCTCGCTGGACCTGGAGCGCAACCCGAACTGGGACGGCGCCACCGACCCGATCCGGAACGCGTACCCGGACAAGTGGCACATGACCTTCGGTGTCCAGACCCAGCAGTCCACCGAGCGCTTCATGGCGGACAACGGCGACGACAAGAACACCTTCACCTTCCACAACACGGTCAACCCGACCTACGTGGACAAGGTCAAGGGCGACGAGAAGCTGAAGTCCCGCACGCTCGAGGGTCTGACCCCGTACGTGGACTACTACTACATCAACAACAGCCGCATCAAGGACCAGAAGGTCCGCGAGGCGCTGGTCAAGGCGTTCCCGCACCAGCAGACCCGCCAGCTGCAGGGCGGCACCTCCTACGGTGACTACGCCACCTCGTACATGAGCCCGACCGTCCTCGGCTTCGAGTCGTACGACCCGTTCGAGATCAAGAAGAAGCCGCAGGGCGACATCGAGGCGGCCAAGAAGCTGCTGACCGAGGCGAACGCCCAGGGCCAGACCATCGTCTACGCCTTCAACAACACCCCGATCCAGCAGAAGGTCACCGAGGCCATCCGCACCAACCTCGAGGCCGCCGGCTTCAAGTTCGTGCCGAAGCCGCTGGACTCGAAGACCTACTACGACGCGATCCAGGTCGTCAACAACGAGTTCGACCTGTACTGGGGTGGCTGGGGCGCCGACTGGCCGACCGGTTACACCTCGCTGCAGCCGGTGTGGGACGGCCGCATGATCGCCGACGGTGGTCAGAACTACGCCCACGTGAACGACCCGGAGATCAACGCCGCCATGGACGCGGCGGTCAAGATCGCCGACCCGGTCGCCCAGGGCAAGGCGTGGGCCGCGATCGACAAGAAGCTGCAGGACAAGGCGTACTCGATCCCGGACGTGTACCAGCGTTCGCTGAGCCTGTACGGCTCGGGCCTCGGCGGCGTCAAGTTCGACACCCTGGCCGGCCTGCAGTCGCCGCTCAACATCTACGTCAAGTAGTAGTCATCACCGAGCAGTAGCTCACGGTGGGGCACCGGCACGACCTGCCGGTGCCCCTCCCCGATCAGGAGAGCCCGTCCGATGCTCCGATTCCTCGTCCGCCGATCACTCGGCGCTCTCGTCATTCTGGTGATCGTCTCGATGGTCACCTATGCGCTGTTCTTCGCGATCCCGGCGGACCCGGCGCGGCTCTACTGCGGCAAGATCTGCACGCCCGAGAACCTCGCCCTGATCAGGCACGACATGGGCTTCGACAAGTCCCTGCCGGTCCAGTACTGGAACTGGCTGAGCGCCATCTTCACCGGTGGCACCTACAACAACGTGGCCTGCTCCGCCCCGTGCTTCGGCTACTCCTTCGACAAGAAGGAACTGGTCGGCAGCATCCTGGCGGACCGCTTCCCGACCACCCTGTCGCTGACCGTCGGCTCCGCCGTGATCTTCCTGATCTTCGGCATCGGCACCGGCATGCTGGCCGCCCACAAGCAGGGCAAGCCGGCCGACAAGATCGCCAGTGCCGCCTCGCTGGTCGTCTCCTCGATGCAGATCTACGTGGCCGGTCCGCTCGCGCTGGTCGCCCTGGTCTACAGCACCGACCTGCTGGACCAGCCCACCTACGTGCCGATCACCCAGGATCCGGTCGGCTGGTTCACCGGCCTGCTGGTCCCGTGGATCGTCCTGTCGCTGATCTGGACGGCCAACTACACCCGTATGACCCGCTCCTCGATGGTCGAGCAGCTGTCCGAGGACTTCGTGCGTACGGCCCGCGCCAAGGGCATGTCCGGCACCTCGGTCTTCATGCGCTACGCCTGGCGCGGCGCGATGGGCACCATCGTCACCGTCTTCGGCATCGACCTCGGCGTCCTGCTCGGCGGCGCGATCATCACCGAGACCACCTTCAGCCTGCACGGCCTGGGTGAGCTGGCGATCCACTCCTTCAACGACTCCGACCTCTCGCTGCTGGTCGGTGTCACCGTGGTGGCCGCCACGCTGATCGTGTTCTTCAACATCATCGTCGACGCCGCCTACGCCCTGATCGACCCGCGCATCCGCCTGGCCTGACCGGCCGCACCCCAGGCCGACCCAGCAGTCCCGACCTCACGTACCGCACCGAGGAGCCCAGTCCATGACCACCCAGGCCAAGCCCGAGGAGGCCTCGTCCGCCGGCAGCGGCGGCGACAAGCCGTTCCTCTCAGTCCGCGACCTCTCGGTCCGTTTCAGCACCGAGGACGGCGTGGTCCGGGCCGTGGACAACCTCTCCTTCGACGTGTCCCCGGGCAGCACGCTCGGCATCGTCGGTGAGTCCGGCTCCGGCAAGTCGGTGACCAACCTGGCCGTGCTGGGCCTGCACAACCCGGACCGGACCGACATCACCGGCTCGATCAAGCTGGACGGCCAGGAGCTGGTCGGCGCGTCCAACCGCGAGCTGGAGAAGCTCCGCGGCAAGACCATGTCGATGATCTTCCAGGACCCGCTGACCGCGCTGTCGCCGTACCACACCATCGGCAAGCAGATCGGCGAGACGTTCCGCAAGCACACCGGTGCCTCCAAGAAGGAGTCCCGGGACCGGGCCATCGAGATGCTGACCCGGGTCGGCATCCCGCAGCCCACCACCCGGGTCGACGACTACCCGCACCAGTTCTCCGGCGGTATGCGCCAGCGCGCGATGATCGCCATGTCGCTGGTCTGCGACCCCAAGCTGGTGATCGCCGACGAGCCGACCACCGCGCTGGACGTCACCGTCCAGGCCCAGATCCTCGACCTGCTGAAGGACCTTCAGCAGGAGATGGGCACCGCGATCATCCTGATCACCCACGACCTGGGCGTGGTGGCGCGCACCGCGCAGAACATCATGGTGATGTACGCGGGCCGGGCCGTGGAGCGCGGCACCGTCCGCGAGGTCCTGAAGGCCCCGCAGCACCCCTACACCTGGGGCCTGCTGTCCTCGATGCCGAGCCTGACCGGCGACGTGGACCTGCCGCTGCGTCCGGTCCGCGGCACCCCGCCGAGCCTGATCAACCTGCCGACCGGCTGCCCGTTCAACCCGCGCTGCGACTTCGTCGAGCAGGTCATCGGCGGCGGCTGCACCTCGGAGCGCCCGCCGCTCGCCCCGGCCACCGGGCACGCCGCTGCCTGCCACCTGAGCGCGGCGAAGCGGCAGGACATCTTCATCGACCAGATCAAGCCGCGGCTCGGCTGAGAGGGACATCATGAGCAACGAACTGACCCTCGAAAAGCCGGGCGGCGCCGCCACCGGTTCCGGTGACCCGCTGCTGACCATCAAGGGCGTGCAGAAGCACTTCCCGGTGATGGACGGCTTCCTGTTCAAGCGCCAGGTCGGCGCGGTGCACGCGGTGGACGGCGTGGACCTGGAGGTCTACGGCAGCGAGTCGGTCGGCCTGGTCGGCGAGTCCGGCTGCGGCAAGTCGACCCTCGGCCGGCTGGTGACCCGCCTGCTGGAGCCGACCGGCGGCGAGATCCGCTACAACGGCCAGGACATCACGCACGCCTCCCGCAAGGAGCTGGCGCCGATCCGGTCCGAGATCCAGATGATCTTCCAGGACCCGTACTCCTCGCTGAACCCGCGGCACACCGTCGGCGCGATCATCGGCGCGCCGATGGAGATCAACGGGATCAACCCGAAGGGCGGCATCCAGCGCCGGGTGCAGGAGCTGCTGGAGACCGTCGGTCTCAACCCGGAGCACTACAACCGCTTCCCGCACGAGTTCTCCGGCGGCCAGCGCCAGCGCATCGGCGTGGCCCGCGCGCTGTCGCTGAACCCGAAGCTGATCGTCGCGGACGAGCCGGTCTCGGCGCTGGACGTCTCCATCCAGGCGCAGGTCGTCAACCTGCTCCAGGAGCTGCAGCGCGAGCTGGGCATCGCCTTCCTGTTCATCGCCCACGACCTGTCGGTGGTGCGCCACTTCTCGCAGCGTGTCGCGGTCATGTACCTCGGCAAGATCGTCGAGATCGCCGACCGCAAGTCGCTGTACGAGTCGCCCCGCCACCCGTACACCCACGCGCTGCTGTCCGCCGTGCCCGAGGCCGACCCGGACGACAACCGCGAGCGGATCCGGCTGACCGGTGACGTCCCGTCGCCGCTCAACCCGCCGTCGGGCTGCCGCTTCCGCACCCGCTGCTGGAAGGCGCAGGAGAAGTGCTCCGTGGAGGAGCCGCCGCTGATCCAGCTGTCCGGCAACGTCGCAGGTCACCTGACTGCCTGCCACTTCCCGGAGGACGGCTCGACGGCCGCCGTTCCGGAGCAGCGCGCCTGATCCCGCGTCACGCCCGAAGAGGGCCCCCACCGCTCGGTGGGGGCCCTCTTCGTGTCAGGTGTTCTCGCGTTCGGCGGCGAAGTGGCAGGCCGAGTCGTGCCGGGCCCGGCCCTCCAGCCACTCCCGGACGGTCAGCGCCGGGTCCTCCCGCTCGCACCGCTCCTGGGCCTTCCAACACCGGGTGCGGAACCGGCACCCGGACGGCGGGTTCGCCGGCGAGGGCACGTCCCCGATCAGCACGATCCGGTCCCGGGACTCCCGCGCGGTCGGGTCGGGCACCGGGACGGCGGACAGCAGCGCCTGGGTGTACGGGTGGGTGGCGTGGTCGTAGATCTCCAGGTCGGTGCCGATCTCCACCATCCGCCCGAGGTACATCACGCCGACGCGGTCGGAGATGTGCCGGACGATCGACAGGTCGTGCGCGATGAACATGTAGGACAGCTCGAACTCGCTCTGGAGCTGCTCCAGCAGGTTGATCACCTGGGCCTGCACCGACACGTCCAGTGCGGAGACCGGCTCGTCGCAGATGATGATCTCCGGCTTCAGCGCCAGACCGCGCGCGATGCCGATGCGCTGACGCTGTCCGCCGGAGAACTGGTGCGGGTACCGGTTGATGTACTCGGGGTTGAGACCGACCACGTCCAGCAGATCCTGAACGGCCTTGCGGCGGTCGCCCTTCGGAGCCACCTCGGGGTGGATCTCGAACGGCTCCCCGATGATGTCGCCGACCGTCATGCGCGGGTTCAGCGAGGTGTACGGGTCCTGGAACACCATCTGGATGTTGCGCCGCACCGCCTTCAGCGCGGAGCCGGACAGGCGCGAGATCTCCTCGCCCTTGTAGAGGACCTGGCCGGCGGTCGCCCGCTCCAGGTTCATCAGCACCTTGGCCAGCGTGGACTTGCCGCAGCCGGACTCGCCGACGATGCCGAGCGTCTCCCCCTGCATCAGGTCGAAGGACACCCCGTCGACGGCCTTGACCGCGCCGACCTGCTTCTTGAGCAGGACGCCCTGGGTCAGCGGGAAGTGCTTGACCAGGTTCCGCACCTCCAGGATGGGTTCGCCGCGCCGCACCTCCTGGGCGAACGCGACCTCCTCGGGGGTGGTCGCCCCGAGCGGTGTGGCGCCGTTAGCTGTCATGGAGGGTCTCCTTCCAGAAGAAGCACGCGCTGCCCCGCCCGGCCAGCGGCGTCCCGTCGTCCTCGGTCACCTGCGCCAGCGGCGGCACCTCCTGCCGGCACACCTCCTGCGCCCGCGGGCAGCGCGGGTTGAACGCGCAGCCGGCCGGGATCCGCAGCAGGTTGGGCGGCAGGCCCTTGATCGCGTAGAGCTCCTGGCCCTTCTGGTCGAGACGCGGAATGGAGTCCAGCAGGCCGCGGGTGTACGGGTGGGCGGGGCTGGCGTACAGGTCGTGCACGGGGGCGGTCTCGACGATCCGGCCGGCGTACATGACGGCGATCTTGTCGGCGACGTCGGCGACCACACCGAGGTCGTGGGTGATCAGGATCAGGCCCATGTGGTACTCGGCCTGGAGCTCCGCCAGCAGGTCCATCACCTGCGCCTGGACGGTGACGTCCAGCGCCGTGGTCGGCTCGTCCGCGATGATCAGGTCCGGCTCCAGGGCCAGCGCCATCGCGATCATGATGCGCTGCCGCATGCCGCCGGAGAACTGGTGCGGGTAGTCGTCCACCCGCTGCGCGGCGGCGGGGATCCGCACCCGGTCCATCAGTTCGACGGCCTTGGCCCTGGCGTCCTTCCGGTTGCTGCCGCGGTGCGCCCGGTACATCTCGCCGAGCTGGTAGCCGACGGAGAGCACCGGGTTCAGCGAGGACAGCGCGTCCTGGAAGATCATCGCGATCTTCTGCCCGCGGATCTTCCGGCGCTCGTCCTTGGACATCTTCAGCATGTCCCGGCCGCGGAACAGGATCTCCCCCTTGGGGATACTGGCCGGCGGCATGTCGAGGATGCCCATGACGGCCTGCGCGGTGACGGACTTTCCGGAGCCGGACTCGCCCAGCACGGCGAGCGTCTCACCCGCGCTGACGCTGTAGTTGACGCCGTTGACGGCCCGGACGACGCCGTCGCGGGTCTTGAACTCGACGTGCAGGTCCTTCACGTCCAGCAGCGGGCCGGTGTACGGCTCCTCGCGGGCCGGGCGGGCCTGGTCGGCGGCGGTGGTCATGTGCCTCTCCCCTCGCTCAGCGCAGCTTCGGATCGAGGGCGTCGCGCACCGCGTCGCCCAGCATGATGAAGGCCAGCACGGTGATGGAGAGCGCCGCGGCCGGGAAGAACAGCACGAACGGCGCCTGCCGGATCACCTTCTGCGCGGAGGAGATGTCCACGCCCCAGGAGATGGTCGGGTCCTGCAGGCCGATGCCGAGGAAGCTCAGCGTCGCCTCCGCCGTGATGTACCCGCCCAGCGCGATGGTGGCGACCACGATCACCGGGGCGATCGCGTTCGGCAGGATGTGCCGGAACATCAGCCGCCCCGTCCCGGCGCCCAGTGCCCGCCCGGCCACCACGTAGTCCGACTGCTTGACGGTGATCACCGACCCGCGCATCACGCGCGCCAGTTGGGTCCAGCCGAGGAAGGCCAGCGCGATCACCACCGACCACACGTTGCGGGTGGCGAACGCGTTCAGCAGCACCAGGGCGCCGAGCAGCAGCGGGATGCCGAAGAAGATGTCGGTGACCCGGGACAGCACCGCGTCGACGCTGCCGCCGAAGTACCCGGCGACCATCCCGGTCAGGCCGCCCAGCAGGGTGACCGCCAGGGTGACGCAGATGCCGACCGTGATCGACGCCCGCGCCCCGTAGATCACCCGGGCGTAGATGGACCGGCCCTGCCCGTCGTAACCGAACCAGCCGGCCCCGAAGAAGTCCGTCCAGTCCGGCCGGCGCAGGTAGTTGTGGAGCAGGTCGGAGGCCCGTGGATCGGTGCTGGTGAACAGCTGCGGGAAGACCGCGATCAGGATCAGCAGCACGATCAGCGCCGCCGAGACCAGGAAGATCGGCCGCCGCCGCAGATCCCGCCAGGCGTCGCCCCACAGGCTGCGGGCCTGCTCCCGCTTGCCGGGGTCCGGTTCGATCAGCGAGTCCCGCTCCACCGCCAGGCCCTGCTGGCCGACGTAGTCCAGGTGGTCGCTGTCGGTGGGGTTGATGTTCCGCAGCGGATCGTGGTCGTCCGGGAGGGACTCGTTGCGGTCAGGCATAGCGGATCCTCGGGTCCAGGACGGCGTACAGCAGGTCGACGATCAGGCTGGCGAGCAGGTACACCATCACCAGCACCGTGACGATGCCGACCACCGTCGGGCCTTCCTTCTGGTTGATCGCCCGGTAGAGGACGTTGCCGACACCGGTGATGTTGAAGATGCCCTCGATGACGATCGCGCCGCCCATCAGCGCGCCCAGGTCGGTGCCCAGGAACGTCACCACCGGGATCAGCGAGTTGCGCAGCAGGTGCCGCCCGACGATGGTCCGCCGCGGCAGGCCCTTGGCCACCGCTGTGCGCATGTAGTCGGCGCGCAGGTTCTCGCCGATCGAGGTGCGGGTCAGCCGGGCCACGTACGCCAGCGACAGCGAGGCCAGCACCAGGCCGGGCAGGATCAACTGGGTGATGTCCCGGGAGTCCTGGACCGTCGCCGTCACCCAGCCCAGGTTGATCGCGAACACCGTCTGCGCGATGTACCCGAGCACGAACACCGGGATCGAGATCACGATCAGGGTCAGCAGCAGCACCGCGGTGTCCGCGACACTTCCCCGCTTCAGGCCGGCGATCAGGCCCAGCGGCAGGCCGATCACGATCTCGAAGAAGAACGCGACCAGCGCGAGCCGGATGGTGACCGGGAAGGCGTCCTTCATGATCTCGGAGACCGGGCGGCCGGTGAAACTGGTGCCGAAGTCCAGGTGGAAGATGTTGTTCATGTAGTGCAGGTACTGCTTCCACAGCGGCTGGTCGAGGTAGTACTGGTGCTTCAGGTGGGCCACGGTCGCCGGGTCGGCCGCCTTGTCGCCGAACATCGCCGCGATCGGGTCGCCCGGCAGGCTGTACACCATCAGGAAGATCAGCAGCGTGGCCCCGAAGAACACCGGGATCATCTGGAGCACGCGCCGCAGGACGTAATGACCCATGGGAGCCCTCCCTCCGAGGGGGTGACCGGTGTGGCCCCGCCCTCCGTGCGGGGAGGGCGGGGCCGGCGCCGGACGGGATCAGCTCTTGACCTCGACCTGGGTCCAGGCCGGGTTGCCGAAGGAGTCGAACGACACGTTCTGCACCTTGTTGGAGTAGCCGGAGTTCGTCCGGTAGTACCAGAGCGGGATGGCCGGCATGTCCGTCGCCAGCTGCGCCTCGGCCTGCTGGTAGCCGGTCGCGGTGGCCTGGATCGACGCGGCCTTGTCGGCCTCCGTGGCGAGCTTGTCGAACTCCGGGCTGGAGTAGCCGGTGTCGTTCGAGGCCGCGCCGGTGCGGTACACGTCCGCCAGGAAATTCGCGTTCAACGGGTAGTCCTGCACCCAGCCGGTCCGGAACATGCCGTTGATCTGGTGCCCGGTGATCGCCGCCCGGGCGGTCTTGAAGTCGGTCTTCGGATCACCGGCGCAGTTCACCCCGGTCGTCTGCCGGATCGAGTTGCAGACCGCGTCCACCCACTCCTTGTGACCGCCGTCCGCGTTGTAGGTGATCTTCAGCGAGTTCCCGGGGACGCCACCGCCCTCCTGGATCAGTTGCTTCGCCTTGTCCGGGTTGTACGTGCAGAAGTCCCCGCACGTCCCCGCCTTGTAGCCCTCCACCCCCTCCGCGACCCACGCCGACGCCGGCGCCCGCGAACCCTGGAGCACCGTTCTGGTGATGGTGTTCCGGTCGATCGCCATCGACAGTCCCTGCCGGACCTTGGCCTTGTCCGCCCCTTGCCACTCCGGCTGGTACAGCGTGAACCCGACGTTCTGGATCCCACCCTGCGGAGCGTCGATCGCCCGGGAGCCCAGATCTCCCTTGTAGTTCGCCAGTGCCGACGGCGGCACCTGGTCCATCACGTCCAGGTTGTTCGACTGCAGGTCCGCGTAGGCCGCCTCCGCGTTGGTGTACATCTTGAACACCACGCCGCCGTTCTTCGGCTTGTCCACCCCCTGGTAGTTGGCGAACGTCTTGGTGACCACCTGCGAGTTGTGGTCCCAACTCACGAACTCGTAGGGCCCGTTGCCCACCGGCTTCTGCCCGTAGCCCGCCGGGTCCTGGTAGAACCCCTCCGGAAGCGGCGAAAAGGCCACGTACCCCAGCTTGTACGGGAAGTACGAGACCTTGTGGTTCAGCTTGATCGTGAAGTGCGTCCCGTCCTGGACGGTCAGCCCCGACATGGTGTCCGCCGTCGGACTGCCGCTCTCCGGGTGGACGTCCGGGTAGCCCTGGATGTCCTCGAACCACGAACTGTTGATCTGGTTGTTCTTGGTGTTCGCCGCCCAGTTCCACGCGTCCACGAAGCTCTTCGCCGTCACCGGCGTCCCGTCGTGGAACGTCCAACCCGACTTCAGCACCACGGTGTACGTCTGCGCGTCAGTGGTGTCGATGGTGTCCGCGACCTGGTTGCGCAGCTTCCCGGTGGCGGGGTCGTAGTCCACCAGGCCCTTGAACAGGTTCTGCACGATGCGCCCGCCACCAACCTCGTTGGCGTTCGCCGGCTGCAACGGATTCTGCGGCTCGGAGCCCTGGTACGTGAACGTCTTGGCGGCATCCGACGGACCGTTGCTCGAACTGCCGCCACCACCACAACCCGTGGCCATCAGGGCCACGGACGTCGCACTGACCACGGCCCGGCGCACACGGGTGCCTGAAGGCATGGAGCTTCCTCCTCAAGGGTGCATGACGCATCTCACCTCATGAGAAGTGCCGCCGAGCGGTCACGCGACCACAGCGCAGCCGGACGGAGCACACCAACCAGGGGCGTGAGGAACTGCGCGCAGCGGAAGGCACCCACCAGCAAGATCGCGTCGCGGGCAATGACTTGCCGTTGATCGCGACCCGGCTGATGGGTGCCTGGTTACTCGTGCCCGTGGTTGTGCGCTACGCCGCCGCGACCTCGCGCTCGGCAGCGAAGTGGCAGGCCGACTCGTGCTTGGCCTCGCCGGTCAGCAGCTCCGGAACGGCCAACAGCGGCAGCTCCGTGGAGCAGCGCTCCTCCGCCTTCCAGCACCGGGTGCGGAACCGGCAGCCGGACGGCGGGTTCGCCGGGGACGGGATGTCGCCGGTGAGGATGATCCGCTCGCGGCTCTCGCGGCCGGTCGGGTCGGGCACCGGCACGGCGGACAGCAGCGCCTGGGTGTAGGGGTGGGTGGCGTGCTCGTAGATCTCGGCGTCGGTGCCGATCTCGACGATCTTGCCGAGGTACATCACGCCGACGCGGTCGGAGATGTGCCGGACGATCGACAGGTCGTGCGCGATGAACATGTACGACAGCTCGAACTCGCTCTGGAGCTGTTCCAGCAGGTTGATCACCTGGGCCTGCACCGACACGTCCAGCGCGGAGACCGGCTCGTCGCAGATGATGATCTCCGGCTTCAGCGCCAGACCGCGGGCGATGCCGATGCGCTGACGCTGGCCGCCGGAGAACTGGTGCGGGTACCGGTTGATGTACTCGGGGTTGAGACCGACCACGTCCAGCAGATCCTGAACGGCCTTGCGGCGGTCGCCCTTCGGCGCCACCTCGGGGTGGATCTCGAACGGCTCCCCGATGATGTCGCCGACCGTCATGCGCGGGTTCAGCGAGGTGTACGGGTCCTGGAACACCATCTGGATGTTGCGCCGCACCGCCTTCAGCGCGGAGCCCGACAGCCGGGAGATGTCCTCGCCCTTGTAGAGGACCTGGCCGGCGGTCGCCCGCTCCAGGTTCATCAGGACCTTGGCGAGGGTGGACTTGCCGCAGCCGGACTCGCCGACGATGCCGAGGGTCTCGCCCTTGTCGAGGGTGAAGGAGACGCCGTCGACGGCCTTGACCGCGCCGACCTGCTTCTTGAGGAGGACGCCCTGGGTGAGCGGGTAGTGCTTGACCAGGTCGCGGACCTCCAGGATGGGCTCAGCCATGGAGGGTCTCCTTCCAGAAGTGGCAGGCGCTCTTGCGGCCGGCGAGCTCGGCCCCGTCCCGGTCGGTGACCTGGTGCAGGGCGGGGATCTCGGTGCGGCACAGGTCGGTGGCCACGTCGCAGCGCGGGTTGAACGCGCAGCCGGCCGGGACCTTGTAGAGGTTGGGCGGCAGGCCCTTGATCGCGTAGAGCTCCTCGCCCTTCTGGTCGAGGCTCGGGATCGACCGGAGCAGGCCCTTGGTGTAGGGGTGGGCGGGGCTGGCGTACAGGTCGTGCACGGGGGCGGTCTCGACGATCCGGCCCGCGTACATGACGGCGATCTTGTCGGCGACGTCGGCGACCACACCGAGGTCGTGGGTGATCAGGATCAGGCCCATGTGGTACTCGGCCTGGAGCTCGGCCAGCAGGTCCATCACCTGCGCCTGGACGGTGACGTCCAGCGCGGTGGTGGGCTCGTCCGCGATGATCAGGTCCGGCTCGAGGGCCAGCGCCATCGCGATCATGATGCGCTGCCGCATGCCGCCGGAGAACTGGTGCGGGTAGTCGTTCACCCGCTGCGCGGCGGCGGGGATGCGGACCCGGTCCATCAGTTCGATGGCCTTGGCCTTGGCCTCCTTGCGGGAGGCGCCCTCGTGGACGCGGAACATCTCGCCGAGCTGGTAGCCGACGGAGAGCACCGGGTTCAGCGAGGACAGCGCGTCCTGGAAGATCATCGCGATCTTGCGGCCGCGGATCTTCCGGCGTTCCTCGTTCGACATCTTGAGCATGTCCCGGCCGCGGAACATGATCTCGCCGGCGGTGACCCGGCCGGGCGGCATGTCGAGGATGCCCATGATGGTCTGCGCGGTGACGGACTTGCCGGAGCCGGACTCGCCGAGCACGGCGAGGGTCTCGCCGGCGGCGACCGAGTAGTTGACGCCGTTGACGGCCTTGGCGATGCCGTCCCGGGTCTTGAACTCGACGTGCAGGTCGCGGACTTCGAGCAGCGGGGTGCCGGGGACCAGGCGGTCCTTGGTGGCAGTGGTCTTCTCGGGTGCGGTGGTCATGATGCGGGCCGCCTCTCTCAGCGCAGCTTCGGGTCGAGGGCGTCGCGCACCGCGTCGCCGAGCATGATGAACGCCAGCACGGTGATGCTGAGCATGCCGGCCGGGAAGAACAGCGCGAACGGCGCGGTACGGAGGACCTTCTGGGCCGAGTTGATGTCGATGCCCCAGGAGATGGTCGGGTCCTGCAGGCCGATGCCGAGGAAGCTCAGCGTGGCCTCGGTGGCGATGTATCCGCCGAGCGCGATGGTGGCGACCACGATCACCGGGGCGATCGCGTTCGGCAGGATGTGCTTGAGCATGATCCGGCCGGTGCCGGCGCCGAGCGCCTTGGCGGCGGTCACGTAGTCCGACTGCTTGACGGTGATCACCGAGCCGCGCATCACGCGGGTCATCTGGGTCCAGCCGAGGGCGACCAGGGCGAAGACCACCGACCAGACGGTGCGGGTGGTGAAGGCGTTCAGCACGACCAGCGCGCCGAGCAGCAGCGGGATGCCGAAGAACATGTCGGTGATCCGGGAGATCACCGCGTCGACCCAGCCGCCGTAGTAGCCGGCGATCATGCCGGCCAGGCCGCCGAGGACGGTGACGCCGGCGGTGACGCAGATGCCGACCACCACGGAGGCGCGGGCGCCGTAGATCATCCGGGCGTAGATGGACCGGCCCTGGCCGTCGTAGCCGAACCAGTCCGCCTGGAAGAAGTGCAGGTAGTTCGGCTTGCTCAGGTAGTGCAGGCGCAGGTCGCCGGCCCGTGGGTCCACCGAGGTGAACAGGCTGGGGGCGATAGCGAAGGCGATCAGCAGCACGATCAGCGCCGCCGAGATGATGAAGATCGGCCGCTTGCGCAGGTCGTGCCAGGCGTCCGAGCCGAGGCTGCGGGGCTTCTCCGGCTTGGGCTCGGCGGAGCCCTGCGCCGGGGCGGTCTTCTCGATCAGGTCAGGCATACCGGATCCTCGGGTCCAGGACCGCGTAGAGCAGGTCGACGATCAGGCTGGCGGCCAGGTACACCAGCACCAGCACGACGACGAAACCGGAGACGGTCGCGCCCTCGTTGAGGTTGATGGCGTGGTACAGCGCGTTGCCGACGCCCTTGACGTTGAAGATGCCCTCGGTGACGATCGCGCCGCCCATCAGGGCGCCGAGGTCGGTGCCCAGGAAGGTCACCACCGGGATCATCGAGTTGCGCAGCAGGTGGGTGCCGATGACCTTGCGCCGGGGCAGGCCCTTGGCGATCGCGGTGCGCATGTAGTCCGACTTGATGTTCTCCGCGATGGAGGTGCGGGTCAGTCGGGCGACGTACGCGAGGGACAGCGAGCCGAGCACGATGGCGGGCAGCATCAGCTGGCCGAGGTTCATCGAGTCCTGAACGGTCGGGGTGATCCACTTGAGCTGGATCGCGAAGACGTTCTGGAAGATGAAGCCGAGCACCGGGACCGGGATCGAGATCAGCAGCAGGGTGAACACCAGGGTGCTCTTGTCGAACGCCTTGCCGCGGCGCAGGCCGGCCAGCAGGCCGATGCCGACGCCGACCACCAGCTCGAAGAGGAAGGCCAGCAGCGCCAGTCGGATGGTGACCGGAAGGGCCTCACCGATGACGTCGACGACCTTGCGGCCGGACAGGGTCTCACCGAAGTTTCCCCGGAACAGGTCCCCCATGTAGTTGAGGTACTGCTGGCCGATGGAGACGTCGAGTCCCATCCGGTGCTTGAACGCCGCCAGCTGTGCGGGGTCGGCGGCCTTGTCTCCCCACATGGCCGCCGCCGGGTCGCCGGGCAGCATGCGGGTCATGAAGAAAATGATCGTGACCGTGCCCAGGAACACCGGGATCATCTGGAGCAGTCGCCTAGCGACAAAGCGCCCCATCGTGCCTCCAATTTACTGCTCTGACGGGCCGTCGTCCCGATCAGAGTTCTTGGCGTGACAACGGCCGGTGCCGGTCCGCCCGGTGGGGCGGGGACGGACACCGGCCGTGTCGGTTCGAGCCGCGCGGTGCCGGCTCGGTTACTTCTGCTTGACCTCGACCTGGGTGAACACCGGGTCGCCGAACGAGTCGTACTTCACGTTCTGCACGTTCTTCGAGTAACCGGTGGTGGTCTTGTAGTACCAGAGCGGGATGGCCGGCATGTCCTTGGCCAGCTGGGCCTCGGCCTGCTGGTACAGGGCGGCGGTCTCCTCGACGGTGGTGGCCTTGTCCGCCGCGGCGGCCAGCTTGTCGAACTCCGGGCTGGAGTAGCCGGCGTCGTTGGCGTCGGCGCCGGTGCCGTACACGTCGCGCAGGAAGTTGGCGTTCAGCGGGTAGTCCTGCTGCCAGCCGGTCCGCATCAGACCGTCGACCTTCTTGCCCTTGATCAGGTCACGGGCGCTCTTCATGTCGGGCTTCGGGTCGCCGACGCACTCCACGCCGGTGGCCTGGCGGATGGAGTTGCAGACCGCGTCCACCCAGTCCTTGTGGCCGCCGTCGGAGTTGTACAGCACGGTGATCTTGTTGCCGGGGACGCCGCCGCCCTCGGCGATCAGCTGCTTGGCCTTCGCCGGGTTGTAGGTGCAGGCCTCGCCGCAGGTGTTGTCCTTGTAGCCCATGGCGCCCGGGGCGACCCAGGTGTTGGCGGGCTGGCGGGAGCCGTTGAGCACCGTCTTGGTGATGGTGTCGCGGTCGATCGCCATCGACAGGCCCTGCCGGACCTTGGCCTTGTCCTGGCCCTTCCAGGAGTCCTGGTAGAGCGAGAAGGACAGCGCCTGGATGGAGCCCTGCGGCTGGTCGACGGCCCGGTCGCCCAGGTCGCTCTTGTAGGAGGCGAGGTCGCTCGGGTCGACCTGGTCCAGCACGTCCAGGTTGTCGGAGACCAGGTCCTTGTACGCGGCCTCGGGCTGCGAGTAGCTCTTGAAGACGACGCCGCCGTTCTTCGGCTTGTCGACGCCCGCGTAGTTGTCGTAGGCGGCGAGGGTGATCGCCTTGTTGTGCTCCCACGAGACGAACTTGTAGGGGCCGTTGCCGATCGGCGACTGACCGTACTTCGCCGGGTCGGTGTAGAACACCTTCGGCAGCGGCGCGAAGGCGGTGTAGCCGAGCTTGTACTGGAAGTACGACACCGGGCCGGTCAGCGCGATGGTGAAGTGGGTGTCGTCGACGACCTTCAGGCCGGACATGGTGTCGGCGGTCGGGTCGCCCTTGGCCGGGTGGACCGCGTCGTAGCCCTGGATGTCGGAGAACCAGTTGGAGTTGATCTGGTTGTTCTTGACGTTGGCGGACCAGTTCCACGCGTCCACGAAGGACTGCGCGGTCACCGGGGTGCCGTCGTGGAAGGTCCAGCCGGACTTCAGGGTGACGGTGTAGTTCTGCGCGTCGGTGGTCTCGATCTTGTCGGCGACCTGGTTGCGCAGCTGGCCGTTGCCGGGGTCGTAGTCCACCAGACCCTTGAACAGGTTCTTGATGACGCGACCGCCGCCGACCTCCATGGCGTTGGCGGGCTGGAGCGGGTTCTGCGGCTCGGCGCTCTGGTAGCTGAACGTGCCCTGAGCGTTGGCCGGCCCGGAAGCGCCGTCCGAAGAGCCGCTGCCGCAAGCAGTGGCGGCGAGGGCGACCGCGACGGCCGCGACAACCCACTTGGCCTGGCTGGCACCGCGCATGGGTGTGCCTCCTGAAATCGTGTTACAGATCGCTCGCGGCCTGGCGCGCACCCCTGCGCAGGAGCCTCGACCCGAGCTCGACTGCACCCACTATCGGTCACCCTTGGATACGGAATTGACCAATCCAGATTTCAATTTGGTCACATGAATGTTGGATGAATCTCAAAAATCGGACATTGCAGACATAGCCAGACAGGGGCGAAACGGACAGTTGTCACAGATGACGATCAGTGACGTCCGATTAACGAACACTCCCTCTCTGGCCGTTCATGACGGAGAGTCACCAAAAACACGACCGGCCGGCGTCCCGAAGGACACCGGCCGGTCGGCCGAAACTGGCGGGCGTCAGCCCTTCTTGGCGCGCGACGCGGTGCGGCCGCGGTCCTTGGCGTCCAGGACGACCTTGCGGATGCGCACGGTCTCCGGGGTCACCTCGATGCACTCGTCCTCGCGGCAGAACTCCAGCGACTGCTCCAGCGAGAGCTTGCGCGGCGGGACGATCGACTCGGCCACGTCAGCGTTCGAGGAACGCATGTTGGTGAGCTTCTTCTCCTTGGTGATGTTCACGTCCATGTCGTCGGAGCGCGAGTTCTCGCCGACGATCATGCCCTCGTACACCTCGGTGCCGGGGTCGCAGAACAGCACGCCGCGCTCCTGCAGGTTGGTCATCGCGAAGGCGGTGACCACACCGGAGCGGTCGGCGACCAGCGAACCGTTGTTACGGGTCGTCAGGTTGCCGAACCACGGCTCGTAGCCCTCGTGGATCGAGTGCGCGATGCCGGTGCCGCGGGTGTTGGTGAGGAACTCCGTCCGGAATCCGATCAGGCCGCGGGACGGCACCACGAACTCCATCCGGACCCAGCCCGAACCGTGGTTGGACATGTTGTCCATCCGGCCCTTGCGGATGCCCATCAGCTGGGTGACGGCGCCCATGTGCTCCTCGGGGACGTCCACCGTGAGGCGCTCGACCGGCTCGTGGGTCTTGCCGTTGACCTCGCGGGTGACGACCTGCGGCTTGCCGACGGTCAGCTCGAAGCCTTCCCGGCGCATGGTCTCGATCAGGATGGCCAGCGCCAGCTCACCGCGGCCCTGCACCTCCCAGGCGTCGGGACGCTCGGTCTCGAGCACGCGCAGCGAGACGTTACCGATCAGCTCGCGGTCCAGGCGGTCCTTGACCTGGCGGGCCGTCACCTTGCGGTCGACCTTGCCGGCGGACTTGGCGTCCGCGCCCTTGCCGGAGCCGCCCTTGCCGACCAGCGGCGAGGTGTTGGTGCCGATGGTCATCGAGATCGCCGGCTCGTCGACGGTGATCAGCGGCAGCGCGATCGGGTTCTCGGGGTCGGCGAGGGTCTCACCGATCATGATGTCGCCGATGCCGGCGACGGCGCAGATGTCACCGGGGCCGGCCACCTCGGCGGGCTTGCGGGTGAGCGCCTCGGTCATCAGCAGCTCGGAGATGCGGACGTTCTGGATCGAGCCGTCGCGCTTGATCCAGGCCACCGTCTGGCCCTTGCGCAGCTCGCCCTGCTCGACGCGGAGCAGCGCGATGCGGCCGAGGAAGTTGTCGGCGTCCAGGTTGGTGACGTGCGCCTGCAGCGGGGCGTTCTCGTCGAAGGTCGGGGCCGGGACGTGCTCCAGGATGGTGGAGAAGAACGGCTCCAGGTTCTCGGAGTCGGCCGGCACCGTGCCGTTCTCCGGCTTGGTCAGCGAGGCCACGCCGTCACGGGCGCAGGCGTAGACGATCGGGAACTCGATCTGGTCCTCGTCCGCGTCCAGGTCCAGGAACAGGTCGTAGGTCTCGTTGATGACCTCGTCGATCCGGGCGTCCGGACGGTCGGTCTTGTTGATGCACAGGATGACGGGCAGGCGCGCGGAGAGCGCCTTGCGCAGCACGAAGCGGGTCTGCGGCAGCGGGCCCTCGGAGGCGTCGACCAGCAGGACGACCGCGTCCACCATCGACAGGCCGCGCTCGACCTCGCCACCGAAGTCGGCGTGGCCCGGGGTGTCGATGATGTTGATGGTGATCGGCGCGCCGCCGTCCTTGGGGTGGTACTTGACCGCGGTGTTCTTCGCGAGAATGGTGATGCCCTTCTCGCGCTCCAGGTCGTTCGAGTCCATCATGCGGTCGTCGAGGTGCTGGTGGGCCGCGAAGGCACCGGCCTGCTTGAGCATGGCGTCGACCAGAGTGGTCTTGCCGTGGTCGACGTGGGCGACGATGGCGACGTTGCGGATGTCGTTGCGCGTGGGCATGCGGCGCTGATTCTCCCGGAATCGTGGGTCACGGTGCCCGGCCCGCGTCAGCATTCACCGGTCCACCCACCGGGCACGGCACATGCCTCGGCTTCTCCCCATCGTACGGGGAAGCCCGCAATGGAGCAGAAACGGGCAGCCGGTCGAGGTTTGAATCACAACGGCCCGACACCCGCTTCCGGTACGAACGGACGCCGGAGCCTAGAGGGACAGCTCGAACCAGACGATCTTGCCCTTGGGTGTGCGGCGGCTGCCCCAGCGCTCGGCCAGCAGCGAGACGAGCTGCAGGCCGCGGCCGCCCTCGTCGGTCTCCTGGGCGCGGCGCTGGCGCGGTTGGGCGTAGGCGTCGTCCCAGACCTCGCAGACCATGGTCTTGTCGCGCAGCAGGCGCAGCCGGATCTCGCCGCGGCCGTGCCGCAGGGCGTTGGTGACGAGTTCGCTGACCAGCAGTTCGGAGGTGTCGACGAGCTCGTCGAGGCCGCGTTCCAGCAGCCAGCCGCAGGCGGCCTCGCGGGCCCGGGCGACCGAGGTCGGCTCGGGCGGCAGCCGCCAGTCGCCGACCGAACCCTTGGGCAGCGCGTGGACCTTGGCCATCAGCAGCGCGATGTCGTCCTCGCCGTGGTGCGGGTTGAGCTCCTCCAGCACCTGGTCGCAGAGCTCCTCCAGCTGGTCGGAGCCGTTGGTGAGGGCGGTGCGGAAGGCCTTCAGGCCCTCGTCCAGCTGGTGCTTGCGGGACTCCACCAGTCCGTCGGTGTACAGGCCGAGGACGGCGCCCTCGGGCAGGTCGACGGTGACCTCCTCGAACGGTTCGCCGCCGACGCCGAGCGGCAGGCCGGGCGGCACGTCGAGCATCCGGGCGCGCTCGCCGGGGGCGAGCAGCACCGGCGGGAGGTGGCCGGCGTTGGCGAAGGTGCAGCGCTGCTTGACGGCGTCGTACACGGCGTACACGCAGGTGGCGAGGTAGACCTCGGCGCCGGCCCGGTCCGGTTCGGCGTCGTCGTTGCCGAGGCCCCGGGCGATCTCGTCGAGGGCGGAGAGCACCTCTTCCGGGTCCAGGTCGAGCATCGCCAGGGTGCGCACGGCGGTGCGCAGTTGGCCCATCGCGACGGCGGCGCGCAGGCCGCGGCCCATCACGTCGCCGATCACCAGGGCGGTGCGGCTGCCGGGCAGCGGGATGACGTCGAACCAGTCGCCGCCGACCTCGGTGTTGTTGTTGCTGGGCAGGTAGCGGCGGGCGATCTCCAGGCCGGACGCGGCCGGGTTGCCCGGGGGCAGCAGGCTGCGCTGCAGGATCAGCGCGCGCTCGTGCTCGCGGCGGTACAGCCGGGCGTTGTCGACGCAGACGGCGGCGCGGGCGACGAGTTCCTCGGCGATCGCGACCTCGCGGGCGTCGAACGGCTCGCTGCCGATGGCCCGGGACAGCTGCACCAGGCCGAGCACCTGGTCGCGGGCGACCAGCGGCACCACCAGGGTGGAGCGCAGCAGCGGGTCGGGCCCGGGCTGCGGGACGACGCTGCGGCCGGTGCGCAGCGCGCGGGCGTGCGGGGAGCGCGGCGGGTAGCAGAGCGTGCCGCCGGCCTCGGCGACCCGGACGCCGCCGCGTTCGCTGCCGAGCACCGACGGGGCGTTGCCGACCACGCTGGAGACGGCGACCCGACGCAGTTCGCCGTTCTCCGGGTTGGCGGTGAGCGAGGAGTCGCCGGTGAGCAGCGCGGTGTACAGGTCGACGGTGGCGACGTCGCAGAACTGCGGGACGATCACGTCGAGCAGTTCCTTGGCGGTGGTCTCCAGGTCGAGGGTGGAGCCGATGTGGGTGGACGCCTCGTTGAGCAGGGCGAGGCTGCGGCGCACGCCGGCGGCCTCGCGTTCGGCGATGTGCCGGCTGGTGACGTCCTGGACCTGTCCGGCGACGCCGATCGGGCGTCCGCCGGCGGCGGTGAGGCGGTACAGCGAGACGGCCCAGGTGCGGTCGTCCTCGCGGGCGGCCGGGCGGCCGGGGCGGGCGGGGCCGGACAGCCGCAGGTCGAGGACCGGCTCCTGGCCGGTGAGGACCTTGCGCAGGGCGAGCAGCAGCCGGTCCGCGTCGGAGGGCCGGAACACGTCGCCCGGGGCGAGGCCCTGCAGGGCGGCGGGGCTGCGGCCGACGCCGGTGGCGAAGGCGGCGTTGACGCGCTGCAGCTTCAGGTCGGTGTCGAACAGGAAGAACCCGGTGGGGGTCTGGCCGATGACCGCCTCGGAGGCGGCCAGGTCGGTCTCGATGGCGCGCAGCCGGCCGAGGTCGACGGCCAGGCAGGTGGCGGAGCCGTCGGCGCTGTCGGGCATCGCGTAGACCTCTGCGAGGCTCTCCGCGCCGGACAGGTCCCGGTAGGGGGCGGTGCCGACCCACTCCTCGCCGGACAGGATGCGTTCCAGCCGGGCCCGGCCGCGCTGCCACAGTTCGCGCGGGACGAACGCGGTGATCGGGTCCGCGCCGACCGCCTCGGCGGCGGGCACGCCGAAGAATTCGGCGGCCCGGTCGCTCCACTGCGCGATCCGCCCGTCGGGGCCGATCGCGAAGGTGGCGACCCGGATGTAGTCGTAGATGGTGCCCGAGGAGGCCTGTTCCCAGCCGTCAGGGAGGGTGGCAGGCACCGTCGGGGCACCCGGCTGCTCCGGCAGTGCGGCTCGGCCGCTGCTGCCGTGCGTCGTGTTCCGTGCCGGGAAGCTGTTCAACGGACCGACCCCTCCAACCCGCGCGCCCATCCGGTGTCGAGACGACCGAGTATTTCGATGTCCGAGTATTCATCATTCGGGCGTGGACGCACACGCCCTTCAACGTCACAACATCGACTCGGGTGGTTGAACGTCCGAGTCTGCCAGTTCGAACCAGACGACCTTGCCCAGCCCCTCCGCCCTGGTTCCCCAGCGCAGCGCGAGCCGGCGGACCAGTTCGAGACCGCGCCCGCCCTCGTCGCCGGCGCTCGCGTGCCGCTCCCGGGGCGGGTCCGGCAGCGGGTCGGAGATCTCCACCAGCAGCACCTCGCCGAGCGTGAGCCGGACCCCGATCGGGGCGCTGGCGTACCGGACGGCGTTCGTGACGAGTTCGCTGACCAGCAGTTCGGCGGTGTCGGTGAGTGCTTCGACGCCCCAGTCGGCGAGTGTGTGGCGGACCAGCCGGCGGGCCCGGGAGACCGCGGTCGGCTCGGCCGGCAGGGTCCAGCCGGCGGTGGGGGCGTCCTCCCGTTCCCGGCCCAGCCGGGCCAGCAGCAGCGCCACGTCGTCGGGTTCGCGGCCCTGCTCCATGGTGTCGAGGACGGCCTCGCACGCCTGCTGGATCGAGGCGTACGGCTGTTCGAGCACGCTGATCAACCTCCCGAGTCCCACGTCCAGATCCTTGTCCCGGGACTCCACCAGCCCGTCCGTGCACAGGGCGAGCAGGCTGCCGTCGGGGATCTCCATCTCGATGGATTCGAACGGCACCCCGCCGACGCCGAGCGGCGCACCGGAGGGCAGATCGAGCACCTGGCCGGCGCCGCCGGGCAGCGGGCCGCCGGAGCGGGCCGGCTCGGCGTCGGCGCCGGGCACCACCAGGACCGGCGGGATGTGGCCGGCCTTGGTGACGGTCAGGTTGCGCCGCGCGGGGTCGAACACCGCGTAGACGCAGGTGGCGAGCAGGGCCTCGTCGGGGCCCTGGGCGAGGTCGTCGGCGAGCTCGTGGACGTGCCGCAGGACCACCTCGGGCGCCAGGTCGAGGGCGGCCAGCACCCGGACCGCGGTGCGCAGCCGGCCCATCGTGGCGGCGGCCCGCAGGCCGTGGCCCATCACGTCGCCGACCACCAGCGCGGTGCGCTCGCCGGGCAGCGGGATGACGTCGAACCAGTCGCCGCCGACCTCGGTGCCGCTGGAGCCCGGCACGTACCGGTACGCCACCTCGACGCCGGCCGGCTGCGGCACCTGCTGGGGCAGCAGGGTGCGCTGCAGGGTGAGCGCGGCCGTCCGCTCGCGGGCGTACAGCCGGGCGTTGTCGAGCGAGCTGCCGGCCCGGTCGGCGAGTTCGACGGTGAAGGCCAGGTCGTCGCGGTCGAAGCCCTCCCGGTAGCCGGCCCGGCTGACCACCAGCAGGCCGATCACGATGCCGCGGGCCCGCAGCGGCACCACCAGCCGGGAGTGGATGCCGAGGTCGCGGGCGGCCTCCACCTTGGGGTCGCCGGGGAAGGACAGCGCCTCCAGTTCGGCGCCGGTGAGCAGTTCGGGGACGCCGCGGCGCAGCACGCGGCCGAACACCGAGTCGTCCTCGAAGGTGATCCGGGCGCTGCGCCGGAGCATGGTCTCCACCGCCGGCCCGTCCTCGACGCCGGCCACGCCGAGCTGCAGCAGCGAGGTGCGCCGGTCGTGGCCGTGCCGGGGCAGGTCGTCACCGTGCGCGACGGCCTGCAGCAGGATCACCGCGGCGTAGTCGGCCAGCCGCGGGACCACCGCGCCGGCCAGTTCCTGGGCGATCATCGAGGCGTCCAGCAGGTCACCGACCCGGGAGCCGAACTCGTTGAGCAGCGACAGCCGCCGCCGGGCGCCCTCCACCTTGGCCACCGCCCGGTAGCGCTCGGTGACGTCCATCGCGGTGCCGGAGATGCCGAGCACCCGGCCGGCCCGGTCGGTCATCCGGCTGAACGAGATCGACCGGTAGCCGCCCCGGCCGCTGTTCGGCGAGGCCAGCGTGACGTCGATGACGGGCTCGCCGGTGGCCAGTACCTGGCGCTGCAGGGCGGTGATCTCGTCGGTGGAGCGCTCCGGCATGGTCTCGCCGGTGGTGCGGCCGATGTGCGCCTCGGCGGGCAGGTTGTTCATCTCGGCCAGCGTGCGGTTGACGGCGGTGTAGCGCAGGTCGGTGTCCAGCACGGCGATGCCCAGCGGGGACTGTTCGAACAGCGCGTCGCGGACCGCGAGGTCGCGTTCGACGGCGCGCAGCGCGGCGGCCTCGGTGAGCGCGGCCTGCACGTAGGGGGCGCCGTCGCCGTCCACCAGCAGCGACAGCCGGACCTCCACCTCGACCGGCATGCCGTACCGGTCGCTGATGCCGGTGAAGCCGTGCCAGGAGCCGCGGCTCAGCGTCTCCTGGAGGGCGGCCCTGGCGCGCTGCTGGTCGGCCGGGTCGGACAGCAGGTCCTCGATCGCCCGGCCGACCAGCACCTCGCTGGGCCAGCCGAGCATCTCCTCGGCGGTCGGGCTCCACAGCACCACCCGGCCCGCGGTGTCCAGGATGACGATCGCCACCCGCACCACGTCGAGCAGGCTGCCGCCCTCGGTGCGGCGGCTCGGGTGCAGCGTGGTCGGCGGGGCCTCGGAGCGCGCGGCCGGGTGCTGGCCGGGCCCGCCGGGGAACGCCCGGGCGGGGCGGCCGCGGGACGTACCGCTGCTCCGGGCGGACGGTTCGAGCCCGGCGGGGCGCTGCCCGGCGACGGGGCCGGCGGACGGCCCGGGGGTGGGCGGCGGCGGTTCGTGGCCGGGGTGGCGGCGCAGGCGAGCGCGGGCGGCCGCGCTGCCGGACCGGTCGGCGCCCCGGGGCAGTGCGGGGCGGCTCGGCCGCCGCGGCCCGCGCGGGGGCAGGCCCGACGCCTCGTGTTCTTCCCCGCCGTCACCCGGCTTCGCCACCTACGGGGCCTCCGGCCGTCGCTGGAACACGCCGCCGACGGGCTGCCGGGGCATGGGCCGTCGCCACGGCCGCGCCGAACCCGGCCCACTGATCGTGACGAATCAAGCCGAACACTGCCATACCCAGGGAAACGCGCAGCTATCCCGGCATACGGGTCGTCTGTCCGATTGGCGTACAGAACGGGCATTTCCCTGCGCGGCCGGGGTCTCCCGTGCTCAGTGCAGGTGGCCGTCGCGGTGCAGGTCGTCGAAGAGCAGCTGGTCGACCGGGGGGACGCGGTCGCGGTCGGCGTAGCCGAACCATTCGACGTCCTCGATCTCGCTGCTGGCGGCGAGGGTGCCGGTGTATTCGGCGCGGTAGCAGGCCATCCGGACGGTGGGGCCGCCCGGGTGGGCGTCGGCGTGGTAGGTGCCGGCGTGGGTGACGGTGTCGGGGCGGATGGCGACGGTGAGTTCCTCGGCGATCTCGCGGGTCAGCGTCTGCAGGTCGGTCTCGTCGCCCTCGCGCTTGCCGCCGGGGATGTAGAAAACGTCCTTGCCGCGGGGGCGCGCGCAGAGGATCCGCCCGCCCTCCAGTCGCACCCACGCCACCGTGTCGATCAGCTCTGCCATGGCCGCCCTTGCCGTTCGTACCGCTCGTCGGCTCCCGACCCTATGTCAGGGGCGCGGCGGCCCGGCGGCGGTGGCGAGGTGCTGGTTCTTCAGGTCCGGGCGGTCGGTGACCTCGGGTCCGAACCAGGGCGGCGGGGTGAAGGCGGCGGCCTCCTCCCGGTCGGTGAACTCGACCTCGACGGTGCGCAGTCCGGCCAGCCGGCCGTGGAAGGTGTCGACCACGGCCTCGCACCGGCCGAGCTGCACCACCCGGCGGGTCTTGGCGACCCGGGCCTGCTCGGTGGCGGGCCACAGCGCCTCGAACTGCTCGGCGGTGAGCGGGGTCTCCCACTCGCCGCGCACCAGGCCGGTGCCGCGCTTGACCGTCAGGGAGTACTCCCCGCCCTGGTCGCGCACCCGGGCCTCGGACCCCTCCGGCCCGATCACCAGGTAGCCCTGCCGGACTTCGAACTCCCGCCCGTCGGGGACGGTTTCGCCCGACGGCACCAGGAACTTGCGCTCGATCTCCTCAGCCAACGAAAGGCCCTCCTCGCTCGGCGTTCCGGCTCTCCCGGTGGCCGCCACGCTACGCGGCCGCGGGCGGCAGGGCCCGGAAGCTACGGGGCGCGGGTCCCCTCGGGCTGGGCGGGTCCGTCGGGGTCCTCGGCTTCGATCCAGTAGAGCTGCTTGTGACCGCGGGCCTCGTACTCGGCGGCCAGGGCCTCGGCGGCGGGGCGGGTGAGTCCGCGGGCGAGCAGGAAGCGATTGCCGTTGTCGTCCTGCCGCATGACGCGGTGCGTGGCGGGCGTGCGGTCCGGTTGTCCCATGGCGCCACACGGTAGCGGTCCGGCCCGATGGGGGGCGGGCCGGACCGCTCGGCTGGGCCAACTAGCTTACGCGCACCAGGAGTTCACCGTGCAGTACGGCGAACCAGGCGTCCGGATGCGCGGCCCAGCGGGGCCAGCCGGCGGCGATCCGGTCCAGGTCGGCGGGGGTGGCGAGGCCCTCGGCCAGGGCGGTGGCGGCGGTGTTGGAGTGCACCGTCCGCTCGGCCCAGCTCTCCGACCACCAGGCACGTTCGGCCTCGGTGGCGTACGTCCAGGTGCCGGAGGACGGCCGGACGTCGGTCAGCCCGGCGGCGTGCGCCCAGGACAGCAGTCGGCGGCCGGCGTCGGGTTCGCCGCCACTGGCCCGGGCGGTCTTCCGGTAGAGCGCCAACCATTCGTCCAGTTCGGGCAGTTGGGGGTACCAGGCCATCGCGGCGTAGTCGGCGTCGCGGACCGCGATCACCCCGCCGGGGGCGGTGACCCGGCGCAGCTCGCGCAGCGCGGCGACCGGGTCGGCGAGGTGCTGGAGCACCTGGTGGGCGTGCACCACGTCGAACGAGGCATCGGCGTACGGGAGTCGGTACACGTCGGCGGCCTCGAAGATCAGCTGCTCCAGCCCGCGTTCGGCGGCGAGCGCGGCGGCCTGGGCGAGCACCTCGGCGGACGGGTCGATGCCGATCACCCGGCCGGTCGGGCCGAGCCGGTCGGCCAGGTCGGCGGTGATCGTGCCGGGCCCGCAACCGACGTCCAACAGCCGCTGCCCGGGGCGCAGTTCGGGCAGCAGATAGGCCGCGGAGTTGGCGGCGGTGCGGGTGCGGTGCGAGCGCAGGACGGCGGCGTGGTGCCCGTGGGTGTAGCCGGCCACGGCGGTTCCCCTCTCCCTCGAAAACGACCCTCCCAGGATAGGAAAACGTTCCACGAATCGGACAATCGCGTCTCGCACTGTGGGACGCTCCCCAATTCCCCTCGCCCGCCGGGCTCGGCCGGGCGCAGAATCGCGGGTATGGGAAAGACCTACGAACGCATCGACGACCGGCTGCGCGCGTTCATCGACAGGCAGCCCGTGTTCTTCGTGGCCACCGCCCCGCTCTCCGGCGACGGACACGTCAACCTCTCCCCCAAAGGCCGGGCCGGCACCCTCGCCGTCCTCGACGAACTCACCGTCGCCTACCTGGACTTCGGCGGTTCGCACGCCGAGACCATCGCCCACCTGCGGGAGAACGGCCGGATCACCCTGATGTGGACCGCCTTCGAGGGCCCGCCGACGGTGCTGCGGGTGCACGGCCGGGGCGAGCCGGTCTTCCGCGACGACCCGCGGTTCGCCGAACTGCTCGGGCACTTCGACCCGTCCGCGGACGGTGTCGGGCTGCGCGCGATCGTCCTGGTGCGGGCCGAGAGGGTGAGCGACTCCTGCGGGTACGCCGTCCCGTTCATGGACTACCGCTCCGAACGCGACCTGCACGACCAGTTCTTCACCCGCAAGGGCGAGGAGAACTTCAGCGCCTACTGCGAGGGCAAGGACCACGTCGCCGTCAGCATCGACGGCCTGCCCTCGGTGCCACTCCCGCTGCCGCCGCGGCCCGTACGGTGAGGGGCGCCGTCCCGTACCGAAGGAGCCCCCCATGACCACCGACCAGGAGTGGCTGCGCCACGCGATCGAACTGTCCCGGCGCTGCCCGCCGTCCCGGACGGCGTTCTCGGTGGGCGCGGTGATCGTCGGTGCGGACGGCGAGGTGCTGGCCGAAGGCTTCAGCCGGGAGGTCGACGCGGTGAACCACGCCGAGGAGGCCGCGCTCGGCAAGCTCGCGCCCGGCGATCCGCGGCTGCGCACCGCCACCGTCTACAGCACCTTGGAGCCGTGCGGGCAGCGCGCCTCCCGGCCGCACCCGTGCGCCGAGTTGATCGTCGCGGCCGGGGTGCCGCGGGTAGTGGTGGCCTGGCTGGAGCCCGCGCTGTTCGTCACCGAGGGCCGGGGCGGCGCGCTGCTCACCGCGGCGGGCGTCGAGGTGGTGGAGCTGCCGGAGCTGGCCGCGGAGGCCCGGGCGGTCAACGCGCACCTGCTGGGGTGAGCCCGGACGGCCCTCGGCCCCGGTTTTGTACGATTGTGGAACAAACACTCGTCCGAGGCCCCCGAGGAGCCCCGATGCCCGTCCTCACCCCGCCGGTCCGGGCCGTCCTGCTCGACATGGACGGCACCCTGGTCAACTCCGACGCCGTGGTCGAACGCTGCTGGCGCCGCTGGGCCGAACGGAACGGCCTCGACGCGGACGAGGCGATGCGCACCGTCCACGGCCGGCAGGGCCACCTGACCATGGCCCTGCTGCTGCCCGACCGCCCGATGGAACAGAACCTCGCCGAGAACCGGCAGATGCTCGCCGAGGAGACCGCCGACACCGACGGCGTGGTCGAAGTCCCCGGCGCCCGACGCCTGTTGGAGTCACTGGCCGGACTGCCGCACGCCCTGGTCACCTCCGCCGACGACCGCCTCGCCCGAGTCCGGATGGCCGCCGCCGACGTCCCGCTGCCCCCGCTGATGATCACCGCCGAACACGTCGGCGCCAGCAAGCCCGACCCCGAGGGCTTCCTGAAGGCCGCCGCCGAGCTCGGCGTCGCCCCCGCCGAATGCCTGGTCCTCGAGGACTCCGAAGCCGGCATCACCGCCGCCCGCGCCGCCGGCATGCCAGTCCTCGGCATCGGCCCCCGCGCCGCCGCCCACCGGCCTGATCACTGGGTGGACGACCTCACCGGCGTCACCGTCACCGCCGACCCGAACGGCGGCGGACTGGTCGTACGACTGCCCTGACGGGCACTCGGGCGCTGGGCGGGCTGCTCGTGCGGCCTCCCGGGCGGGCGTTCAGGCGTCGGCGGACTGTCGCGGGGCTGCTCCGGCGGATGCTCGGGCGTCGGCGAGGAACGCGGCAAACGCGGCAACCACTTGGACGCGGCACTCCGGGTGGCCGCTCAGCCAGGTGTCGAGCGTGTGGCCGACGGGCTGACCGTGCGACCTCCCTGGCGGCTGTTCAGGCGGCGGTCCGCCGGCAGTACGGCCTCCCTGACGCCCAACCAGGCAGCGGCGGGCCGACCATGCCCCCTCCTGCGACTGTTCAGACCTCGGCGGGGCGGGCCAGCCGTGCGGCTGGGCGCGACGGCCGTTCAGGCGTCGGCGAGAGACGCGGTGGCCACCTGGGCGCGGCGCGCTCCGGGTGGCCGCTCAGCCAGGTGTCGAGCGTGTGGCCGACGGGCTGACCGTGCGACCTCCCTGGCGGCCGTTCAGGCGGCGGTCCGCCGGCAGTACGGCCTCCCTGACGCCCAACCAGGCAGCGGCGGGCCGACCATGCCCCCTCCTGCGACTGTTCAGGCGTCGGCGGGGCGGGCCAGCCGTGCGGCTGGGCGCGACGGCCGTTCAGGCGTCGGTGAGAGACGCGGCAACCACTTGGACGCGGCGCTCCGGGTGGCCGCTCAGCCAGGTGCCGAGCGTGTGGCCGACGGGCTGACCGTGCGACCTCCCTGGCGGCCGTTCAGGCGGCGGTCCGCCGGCAGTACGGCCTCCCTGACGCCCAACCAGGC
>NZ_JBIUCB010000001.1:379844-484578 GCF_044593455.1 Kitasatospora sp. NPDC051984 | reverse complement strand
CAGCGGCGGGCCGACCATGCCCCCTCCTGCGACTGTTCAGACGTCGGCGGGGCGGGCCAGCCGTGCGGCTGGGCGCGACGGCCGTTCAGGCGTCGGCAAGAGACGCGATGGCCACCTGGGCGCGGCGCTCCGGTGGGCGCCCAGGTCTGTGCCGACCCGGTCGGCGGCGGGATCGGCCGTGCGGCTGCCCCGACGGCCGTTCAGGCACCTGGCGCGCCGCTCCAAACCGCCCAGGTTTGTGCCGACCCGACCGGCGGCGGGATGGCCGTGCAACTGCCCCAACAGCCGTTCAGGCGTCGCCGAGAAGCGCGGCAGCTACCTGGGCGCGGTGCTCCGGGTGGCCGCTCAGCCAGGTGCCGAGCATGTGATCGGCGCCCGGCAGGACGAGGCGGGTGTACGCGGCACGGGTGCGCAGGGCGGCGTCCAGAGCGTTCGTTACCTCGGCCGGGATCACCTCGTCCATCTCGGGCAGTACCAGCACCGCCCGGCCGTCGAACGCCGCGAAGGTCTCGAACGCCGTGCTGCTGCGCCAACTGCCCGGGCTGCGCAAGGTGGCCGTGAACTCCGGTGCAGCGAACGGGAGTTCACGCACGTCGCGGGCGTACGCGGCCGGGGCCCCGAGGGCGATCGCCCGCACCCGGTCGCCGATGTCGGGCTCACCCAACAGGTCGGCGACGGTCTGGCCGCTCATCGAGAACCCGACCAGCAGCAGTGGCCCGTCCGGCGCGTGGCGCTCCAGCACCGCACGGGCCTGACGCGCGCGGCGGGCCAGCGAGAGCTGCCCGAGTTCGCCGGTGCTCTCGCCGTGCCCGGCGAAGTCGAACACCACCGAGCGGCAGCCCGCAGCCGCCAACTCCCGGGCCAGCGGCAGGCATCGATGCCTGCCGCTGTTCCCCGCGCCGTGCATCAGCAGCGCCGTACCGGGGCGGGCCGGGACGGCGGGTTCGACCACGGTGCAGGCCAGGCGTTCGCCGTCCGCCGCCAGCGTGGGTGTACCGGCCGTCGTCATTCGGGGATCGCCAGGCAGAACGGGCGCCCGTCCGGGTCGAGCAGCGTCACCCAGTGGTCGCCGCCCGCCTGGTGCTCCGGCTTCGTCGCGCCCGCCGCCAGCAGTTCGGCCACCGCCGGCGCCAACTCGGGCACGGTGAAGTCGAGATGGGCACGGGCCCCGTCGGACGGCCAGGCAGGCGGCCGGAACCCACCGACCCGCTGGAACCCGATCCGCACCGGCCCGTCCCCGATGAACACGTACGCCTCGCTGCGGTACGTCACCTCCCAGCCCGTCAACAGCTGGTAGAACGCCGCCAGCCGCTCCGGATCCGGGCAGTCCAACACCGTCGAACTCAGCGCCCCGACCGGCCGACGTCCTGTCATTCGCTCTTCCGTCACCGGCCCAGCGTGTCACGCGCCACCGACAGCCGTTCCTCGGCGCGACCCGTGTCGCCGGCAACCCCGCCGGACCGGCGCCTCCCCGGCCCGGCGGGTGCTGCGGGGGCAAGCAGGCCGGGACAGCAACGCCCGGCACAGCGGGCAGGGCCGAAGGTAGACCAACGGCAGCCGACACCGCCGCCGCCCCTTCCACCACCGCCCCGACCCGCCACCCGCCGGAACATCAACTCCCACCACGGCTAACGCGGCGCAGTCGGCAAGCCGCAGGGAGACCTGGGCGGCCGACACCGCCGAACCCGGCAACTGCCGCGCCGCCAACCGCACTCCCACCACCGCCCCGACACATCACCCGCCGGGACAACTACGCCCCGGCGCAGCGGGCAGGCCGCAAGGAAACCCTGGGCGGCCGACACCGCCGAACCCGACAACTGCCATGCCGCCAACCGCACTCCCACCACCGCCCCGACACGCCCCGGGGCAGCGCCTCCCCATCACCGCGAGCATTGCGCGGCAACCAGGCCGAAAGCAGCCGACCTCGGCGAACCCGACGACCTGACACCTGCTGCCTTGCCGCGAGCTCTCCCGCCGCGGACCGACGCATCACCCACTCCTGACAGCAACTCCCGTGCCCGGCCGGTGCCGTGCGGCAGGCAGCGTCGCGGCCGGGAGCAGTCCGACGGCGGCCAGCAGCGCCAGGGCCGGCAGGGCGCCGTGCGAGCCGGCGCCGGAGGCGGTGGCGATGCCCAGCGTGGGGCCGATGTTCATCGCGGTCTGCTTCAGCCCGCCGACCGCGCCCGCGTACCCCGGCGGGGCATCGCCGACGACACTGCCGGTAGCCGTCACCATCACCACGGCGAACCCCGCTCCCAGCAGCGCCGAGGCCACCGCCGTCGCGACGGGCGCCGCCCCGCCGCCGCCCGGGCCGGCGAGTGCGGCAATTCCCGTCACCAGCAGCAGCGTTCCGCCGAACGCGGTGCGGCGCGGACCGTACCGGCGCAGCGCCCGCGCGGCGACCGGGGCGCCCAGCACCATCAGCGCGGTCAGTGGCAGCATGCGCAGCGCGGTGTCCAGCGGGCCGAGGCGCAGCGCGTCCTGGAGCCGGAACGTGGTGCTGAACAGGGTGCCGAACAGCCCGGCGGAGGACGTCAGGAGCAACGCCAGCGAGCCGATCACCGGACGCGACCGGGCCACCGGACGCGGCACCACCGGCTCGGCGGTACGCCGCTCGTGACCGACCAGCGCCACCAACAGACCTGCGGCAACGGCCAGTTCGACGACGATGCCGGCGTCGCGCCAACCCCGGTCGGGAATCCCGGCGAGGGCATGCACAAGGACGGCAAGCGCGGCGGCGAGCAGCGCAGCGCCCGCCAGGTCGAGCCGCTGGCGGCCCCGTTCGACCTCGGGCGGTCGCAGCGCGAGCGTCATGGCCGCGATCAGAACGGCGACCGGCACGTTGATCCAGAACACCGCCCGCCAGCCGAACTGCGCCACCAGCGCACCGCCGAGCAGCGGGCCCGCGCCGGCGGCGACCGCGATCGCGCCCGTCCGCACCGCGATCGCCCGGCCGAGCCGCTCCGGCGGGCAGCACAGCCGCAGCAGCGCGAGCGTTCCCGGCTGCAGCAGCGCCCCGAACGCGCCCTGGGCGACCCGTAACCCGATCACCCAGCCGACGTCGGGGGCGACCGCGATCCCGGCCGAGGCCGCGCCGAACCCCAGCACCCCCGCCAGCAGCGTCCCCCGGTGCCCGTACCGGTCGCCGAGCCGGCCGGCCACCACCAGCAGGGCGGCGACCGCGACCAGGTAGCCGGTGCTGGTCCACTGCAACGCGGCCGCACCCGCCCCGAGTTCGCGTCGCATGCTCGGCTGGGCGATCAGCAGCACGGTGCCGTCCAGGGCCACCAGCATCGCGGCCGCGACGCTCACCGGCAGCGCGAACCGGCTCACCGCGCGCCCAGGTGCGCCACCAGGACCGCCTCCAGCAGCGCGTCCTCCCGCCCCGCCCCCAGCATCAACTCGACGCTCCCCCACCCCTGCAACTGCGCCAGCCCGTGCAGGTTCGCCCACAACGCCGCCGCCACCACCGGCGCCCGCTCCCCGTCTCCCGTGCACTCCGCCACCAGCCCGACCATCCCCCCGAACAGCGGCCCCGTCGACTCCCGCAGCCTCGGCCCCTCCGGCTCCCGCCCGTCACTGCTCAGCAGGTCATGACGGAACATCAGCTCGAACATCCCGCGCCGCTCCGCCGCGAACGCCAAGTACTCCCGAGCCACCCCCTCCAACCGCCCCCGCGCCCCCTCCGCCCGCACCCCCGCGAACCGCCGCCCCAACTCCTCGAACCCCCGCCGCGCCACCGCCGACAACAACTCCCGATGCGTAGCGAAATACCGCCGCGGCGCCCCGTGCGACACCCCCGCCCGCCGCGCAATCTCCCGCAACCCCACCGCCCCCGACCCCTCCGCCAGCATCAACTCCACCCCGGCATCCACCAGGCGCTCACGCAGGGACGTCTGCTCCTCATCCATAGACACTGTCTACCAGCGGAGCGCAGACAGTGTCTACCCACTACCCTGAGGAGCATGACCTCACTGCCCGACTGGATGCGCCCGCCGCGCGCGGAGGGCTGGTTCGCGGAGGATCTCGACCGCCTCCCCGAGGCGCCTCGACACACCGAACTCATCGACGGAGCACTCGTCTTCATGATGTCGCCGCAGCGGTGGTGGCACGGCCACCTCGTCACTATGCTCACCGTCGCGCTCATGGGCCAGTGCCCGCAGGGATTCAAAGTGGGCAGGGAAATGACCATCAGGCTCGACTCCCGCAACCGACCCGAACCGGATCTGCTGGTGACCGACGCCCCGGTCGACCGCGACCGCACGTGGCTCGCCCCGGAAGAGGTCGCGCTGGCCGTCGAAGTCGTCTCCCCCGAATCCGCCCACCGCGACCGCACCGTCAAGCTCCGCAAGTACGCGGAAGCCGGGATCCCGCACTACTGGCGCATCGAAGACGAGGACGGCCATCCCGCCGTCCACGTCTACGAACTCGACGACGCCACCCGGATTTACGCCCCGGCCGGCATCTTCCGGGGCGCACTCCAACGTCCGGTCCCGTTCAAGATCGACCTCGACCTCGACCAACTCGTCGCCGATCTCTGACCGAACGCACCGAAGGGGCCGGCCCTGGCGGGCCGACCCCTTCATGGTGCTGGGAACGTCAACCAGCGGGAGCATGCACCCAACCGGCAATCAGTAGTGGTAGCGGGCCGCCAGAATGACGATTTCCCGGTCCGTGACGAGGTAGACGAGACGGTGCTCGTCATCGATCCGTCGCGACCAGGCCCCGGGCAGGTGGTACTTCAGCGGCTCGGGCTTGCCGATCCCCGTGAACGGGTCGCGCACGGCATCTTCAATGAGCTTGTTGATCCGGGCGAGCATCTTGCGGTCGTTCTTGAGCCAGGACGTGTAGTCCTCCCAGCCGCCCTCTTCGAAGACGAGCCTCACGCGGCGCCCTTCTCGGCATCCGCCTCATCAGGGTCGATGAGCTCCCGCTCGGAGAGTCCTGCGCCGCCAAGGGCGTTCTCGTACGCCTTGAGCAGGCGGCGGGCGTTCACCGGCGAGCGCAGCAGGTAGGAACCCTCGCGGAGGGCGGCGTAGTCCTCGGCCGACACGAGTACGGCGTTGCCGTGCTTGGAGACAATTTCAATGGCCTCGTGGTCGTCGTTGACCTTCTTGATCAACGGGAAGAGAGCCTTGCGCGCCTCGCTGGCAGTGATCGACATCGACTGAACTCCCTCCAAGACTGGTACCACATAACGTACCACTCAGGCGGTTCAGCGGGCTGAAAAGTCAGCACCAGGTCAGCACGGAAAAGCGGACGGGGCCCGCCTCAAGAGAGACGAACCCCGTCCGACCTGCGCAGATAACGCCCGAACTAGACGTTGAAGCGGAACTCCACCACGTCGCCGTCCTGCATGACGTAGTCCTTGCCTTCGATGCGGGCCTTGCCCTTGGCGCGGGCTTCGGCGATGGAGCCGGTGGCGACGAGGTCTTCGAAGGAGGTGACCTCGGCCTTGATGAAGCCCTTTTGGAAGTCGGTGTGGATGACGCCGGCGGCCTCGGGGGCGGTGGCGCCCTGCTTGATGGTCCAGGCGCGGGCTTCCTTGGGGCCTGCCGTGAGGTAGGTCTGGAGGCCGAGGGTGGCGAAGCCGACGCGGGCGAGGGTGGCGAGGCCGGGCTCGTCCTGGCCCATGGACTGGAGGAGTTCGAGGGCCTCGTCGTCCTCGAGTTCGATGAGCTCGGACTCGATCTTGGCGTTGAGGAAGATGGCCTCGGCGGGGGCGACCAGGGCGCGCTGGGTGTTCTTGAAGTCCTCGTCGGAGAGGGCGTCCTCGTCGACGTTGAAGACGTAGAGGAACGGCTTCGCGGTCATCAGGTGGAGGTCGCGGACGAGGGTGGTGTCGAAGCCGGCCTCGAAGAGGGTCTTGCCGGTTTCCAGGACGGCCTGGGCGGCCTCGGCGGCGGCGAGGACGGGGGCGGTGTCCTTCTTGAGCCGGGCTTCCTTCTGGAGCCGGGGCAGCGCCTTCTCGATGGTCTGCAGGTCGGCGAGGATCAGCTCGGTGTGGATGGTGTCGATGTCGTCCTTGGGGGACACCTTGCCGTCGACGTGGACCACGTCGGGGTCGGTGAAGGCACGGACGACCTGGCAGATCGCGTTGGCCTCGCGGATGTTGGCGAGGAACTTGTTGCCCAGGCCCTCGCCCTCGCTGGCGCCGCGGACGATGCCGGCGATGTCCACGAAGTCGACGGTGGCGGGCAGGATGCGCTGCGAGCCGAAGATCTCGGCGAGCTTGTCCAGCCGCGGGTCCGGGACGCCGACGACGCCCACGTTGGGCTCGATGGTGGCGAACGGGTAGTTGGCCGCCAGCACGTCGTTCTTGGTCAGGGCGTTGAACAGGGTCGACTTGCCGACGTTCGGCAGGCCGACGATTCCGATCGTGAGCGACATGGAGAGTGGTGTCCCGTGGCTTGGAGGGCGTCGAGGTGGCCCGTGCGGGCCGATCCCCCAGTCTACGGGGCGTGCGCGGGCCCGAAGCAGCGTGGTGGGGCGTGCACCGGCCGGACACGGACCAATTGCCGGGAAGCCATTACACAGGGTGTCGATGATCGGACCGTACGTTGGTCGGGTGGAGCAGAGCATCCGTACCCAGCCGCCAGGGCCGAGAAGACGAGCGCCGGGGCGCGGCGCCGACGAGGCCGCCGTTCCGGGGCAGAGCCGGCCCCCAGAGTCCCGGTTGCGGACGGCCGCCGGCGGCCGGACCGGGCCGCCCGCCGTGCAGTGGCTGCAGCGGCTGCCGCACCGGCTGCTGACTGCCCGCCGGAGGCGGGCCGGCGGGCGGCCCGCCCGGCTGACGGCGGTGGGCACCGGGGTGGTCGCGGCGGCCGGGACGCTGGTGGCCGCGGGGGTGGACCGGCTGGTGTTCGGGGGGCTCGGGGTGCTGTTCGGGCTCGGCTATCTGGTGGTGTGCTTCCAGCTGGCCGTGCGGGTGCGGTACCCGGACCTCCCGGCGGCCCCGATCTGCGGGCCGATCGCGTTCGCGGCGGCGCTGGTGCTGCTGCAGCCGGGTGCCACCAACGGCGTCACCGGGCAGGTGGTGGCGCTGGCCGGCGGACTGGCACTGCGTGCGGGCTGGCTGTTCACCGGCACCGGCCTGGCCGCCGCGATCGTCACCGCGCGTTACATCGCCCAGCGCCGCCGCCACCGGGCCCGGTAGGCCGGCGGCGGCCGGTCAGCGCCCGGCGGTCAGCGGCTGCCGGTCAGCGCCCGGCGGTCAGCGGCTGCCGGCCGGCGGCCATCGCCGCGCCGACGATGCCCGCGTCGTTGCGGAGCTCGGCGGGGACGATCTCGGCGCGGCGGTCCTTGAGCAGGGGCAGGAACTTCTCGTGCTTGCGGCTGACGCCACCGCCGACGATCACCAGCTGCGGGGAGAAGAGCATCTCGACCAGGTCGAGGTACTCGTCGACCCGCCCGGCCCACTGGGGCCAGCTGAGGTCGTGGCGTTCCTTGGCGGCGGAGGAGGCGCGCCGTTCGGCGTCCTTGCCGCGCATTTCGAGGTGGCCGAGTTCGGTGTTGGGGACGAGCACGCCGTCGGAGAACAGCGCGCTGCCGATGCCGGTGCCGAAGGTGAGCAGCAGGACCACGCCTGAGCGGCCGCGGCCGGCGCCGTGGGTGACTTCGGCGAGGCCGGCCGCGTCGGCGTCGTTGACCACGGTGGCGGGCATGCCGAGCGCCTCGGTGAACCGGGTGGCGGCGTCCAGGCCGATCCAGCTCTTGTCGACGTTGGCGGCGGTGCGGGTCTGCCCGTCGACGACCACGCCGGGGAAGGTCAGGCCGACCGGCCCGTGGTGGCCGAAGTGCCGGACGACCTCGCAGACCGCGTCGATCACCGCGTCCGGGCCGGACGGGTGCGGGGTGAGCACCTTGAGCCGCTCCTGCGCGAGCACGCCCTTGTCCAGGTCGACCGGTGCGCCCTTGATGCCCGAGCCGCCGATGTCCACGCCGAAGACCGTCGTCACTGCCGTCGCCTTCCGTACCGCCGGGGGCCTCCGCTGCCCGCCTGCTCTCGCACCAACGTACGGGGGCGCGGGGGCGGGCGCAGCCGTTCCCGGACGGTCGGCGCCCGCACGAGCGACGCCCGGCCCCCGCAGGTGAGGGAACCGGGCGCCGGACGGGGCTGACGGGGGCTCAGAGCTTGTCGGCGGCCTCGGCGCGCAGGTCGCGGCGGAGCTCCTTGGGGAGCGAGAAGATCAGGTGCTCCTCCGCGGTCTTGACGATCTGCACGTCCTCGAAGCCGTGGGCGGCGAGCAGCTGCAGCACGCCGTCGACCAGGATCTCCGGCACGGACGCGCCACTGGTCAGGCCGACCGTCTGCACGCCCTCCAGCCAGGCGAGGTCGATCTCGTCGGCGAAGTCGACCAGGTGGGCGGCCTTGGCGCCGTACTCCAGGCCGACCTCGACCAGGCGGACCGAGTTGGAGGAGTTCTTCGAGCCGACCACGATCAGCAGGTCCGCCTCGGGGGCGAGCTGCTTGACGGCGACCTGGCGGTTCTGGGTGGCGTAGCAGATGTCGTCGCTGGGCGGCGAGACCAGCAGCGGGAAGCGCTCCTTGAGGGCGCCGACGGTCTCCATGGTCTCGTCCACGGAGAGGGTGGTCTGGGAGAGCCAGACCAGCTTGGACTCGTCGCGGACCTTCACGTTGGCGACGTCCTCGGCACCGTCCACCAGGTGGATCCGGTCCGGGGCCTCGCCCATCGTGCCGACGACCTCCTCGTGGCCCTCGTGGCCGATCAGCAGGATGTCGTAGTCCTCGTCGGCGAACCGGCGGGCCTCCTTGTGCACCTTGGTGACCAGCGGGCAGGTCGCGTCGATGGTGGCGAGCTTGCCGGCCTCGGCCTCGTCGTGCACCGACGGGGCGACACCGTGCGCGGAGAACACCACGATCGCGCCCTCGGGCACCTCCTCCGTCTCGTCGACGAAGATCGCGCCCTGCTTCTCCAGGGTCTGCACGACGTACTTGTTGTGGACGATCTGCTTACGGACGTAGATGGGCGCCCCGTACTGCTCCAGGGCCTTCTCCACGGCAATCACGGCGCGGTCGACACCCGCGCAGTAGCCACGGGGGGCGGCGAGCAGGACACGGCGCTGAGCACTGGCGGACATGGCTCCATCGTACGGGCGAGTCCCGCCCGCACGGACGCGAGTCGCCACTGTCGGGGCAGGTGCGGCCGGTGGAATGGCGAGGGTGAGCACACAGGCGGCTTCGACGGAACTGCGGCGCACTCTCGGGGTGCGCGATCTGATGGTGTACGGGCTGCTGTTCATCGCCCCGATGGCGCCGGTCGGCGTGTTCGGCGTGCTGGACGCCAAGAGCCACGGGGCGGTGGCCGCCGTCTACTTGGTGGCCACCGTGGCGATGGGGTTCACCGCCCTGTCCTACGCCGAGATGGTGCGGGCGGTGCCCCGGGCCGGGTCGGTGTTCGCGTACGCGCGGGCCGGACTGGGCGAGGGGCCGGGGTTCATCGCCGGGTGGATGGCGATGCTCGATTACTTGCTGATTCCCGCGGTCGCGTACCTGTTCTCCGGCATCGCGCTGAACTCGCTGGTGCCGGGCGTCTCCCGGTGGGTGTGGACCACGCTGGCGGTGCTGATCACCACCGCGCTCAACCTGATCGGGGTGCGGACGGCGGCCGTGGTCGGCTTCGCGGTGCTGGCCATGGAGATCGTGGTGCTGGCGGTGTTCGTGGTCGCGGCCTCGGTGGAACTCGCGCTGCACGGGGCGGCCCGGAGCTGGGGGTCCCCGTTCGGGGGAACCGGCGGGTTCTCGTTGACGGCGGTGCTGTCGGCGGTGTCCGTCGCCGTGCTCTCCTACCTCGGCTTCGACGCGATCGCCTCGTTCGTGGAAGAAGCGGTCGGCGCGTCGGCGGCGGTCGCCAGGGCCGTGCTGTGGTGCCTGGCGCTGGCCGGCCTGCTGTTCGTCGTCCAGACCTACCTGGCGGCGGTGCTGGAACCCATGACACCGAGCCAGCTGGCCGCCGACCCGGCCGCGCAGGGGTCGGCGTTCTACGACACCGTCGAAGCCGCCGTCGGGCACTGGCTGCACGTGCTGATCGCCGCGTCCAAGGCGATCGGCGCCGCGTTCGCCGCGCTGGCCGGGCAGGCCGCCGCCGGGCGGCTGGTGTTCGCGATGGGACGGGAGGGGCGGCTGCCCCGGCGGCTCGGCGTGGTCGAGGAACGCACGTCCACCCCGCGGCGGGCGCTGCTGACGGCCGCCGTCATCACGCTGGTGGCCGCCGTCTGGGCCGCCCGCCGCGACGACGGACTCGACCGGCTCACCTCGGTGGTCAACGTCGGCGCGCTCACCGCGTTCATCCTGCTGCACGCCTCGGTGGTGGGCTGGTACATGGTGCGTGGTCACTCCCGCGACTGGCTGCGCCACGCCGTCGTTCCGCTGCTGGGCATCGCGGTGATCGTCGCGGTGCTGGTGGAGGCTTCGCACACGGCGCTGATCGTGGGCGGGATCTGGCTGGCGGTGGGCTTGTTGGTATTGCTGGCGGGGATGCGAGGTCAGGGGAGGGGGGAACGGCGCGAATCGGGAGGCACCCGACCGCAGGATCACGACGCAGGACAATGACCTGCACGTGATCGCGATCTTGCGGACGTGCGCTCCTTGCCCGCGCCCTGTCGCCCTGTTCGCATAGCCTCTGGGAATGGCTAATGCGAGCAGTCCCGAAGCGCCCCTGCCCGTGGCTAAGGTCTCGGCGCTGATCGGCGGGTGGGTCGATCGGCTGGGCGAGGTGTGGGTGGAGGGGCAGATCGCGCAGCTCTCGCGGCGGCCGGGGGCGGGGATGGTGTTCCTGACGCTGCGCGACCCCGATCGGGACGTCTCGTTGACCGTGACGTGCTTCCGGTCGGTGTTCGAGCAGGTCGCGGATGCCGTGCAGGAGGGGTCGCGGGTGATCGTGCTGGCGAAGCCGGAGTGGTACGCGGCGCGCGGCACGCTGTCGTTGCGGGCGTCCGAGATCCGGCTCGTCGGGTTGGGTGAACTGCTGGCCCGGCTGGAGCAGTTGAAGCGCAAGCTGTTCGCCGAGGGGCTGTTCGAGGAGTCCCGGAAGAAGCCGTTGCCGTTCCTGCCGGGCTGTGTGGGCCTGGTGACCGGTCGGGGTTCGGCGGCCGAGCGGGACGTGCTGGAGAACGCCCGGCGGCGGTGGCCGGCGGTGCGGTTCGAGGTGCGGAACGTGCTGGTGCAGGGGCCGCAGGCGGTGTCACAGGTGAGTGCCGCGGTGCGCGAGCTGGACGCGCATCCGGACGTCGAGGTGATCGTGGTGGCGCGCGGCGGCGGCAGCGTGGAGGACCTGCTGCCGTTCTCCGACGAGGAGTTGGTGCGGACGGTGGCGGCGGCCCGGACGCCGGTGGTGAGCGCGATCGGGCACGAGCCGGACCAGCCGCTGCTGGACTTCGTCGCGGACCTGCGGGCGTCCACGCCGACCGACGCGGCGAAGCGGGTGGTGCCGGACGTGGGCGAGGAGCTGGCCCGGGTGCGGCAGTTGCGGGACCGGGCGCGGCGGTACGTGGTGCACCGGGTGGACCGGGAGGCGGCGGGCCTGGCGTCGGTGCGCAGCCGTCCGGCGCTGGCGGCACCGACCGAGGCGGTGGCGGCGCGCGGCGCGGAGGTGACGGCGCTGGTGGAGCGGGCCCGCCGGGTGCTGGGGCACCGGCTGGACCACGCGCAGACCGACCTGGGCCACGCGCTGGCCCGGGTGGTGGCGCTGTCGCCGCTGGCCACCCTGGAGCGCGGGTACGCGGTGCTGCAGCGCGAGGACGGCGCGGTGGTGACGGACCCGGCGCAGGTCGCCGGCGGCGAGGCGCTGCACGCCCGGGTGGCGGGCGGCGCGTTCGAGGTGCGGGTGCCCGAGCAGGGCTGACGGCTCAGTCGGGGAGGTCGGTGAGCAGCCGCTGGCGGGAGAGCGCGGTGGAGTGCTCGTGGAAGCCGAGGCTGCGGTAGAGCGCCTCGCCGCCCTCGCTGGCGTGCAGATCGATCCGGGTGGCGCGGCGTTCGTCGAACCAGGCGAGCAGCGCCTCGGTGCAGGCCCGGGCGTGGCCCCGGCCGCGGTGGTCGGGGTCGGTGCAGATGTTGAAGACGAAGCCGAACAGGCCGTCGGGGTGGCCGGGGGCGGGCAGTCGCTGTTCCAGGGTGCCGACGGCGCAGCTGGCGAGCCGGCCGGGGTTGTCCGGGTCGTCGATCACGTACGCCTGCAGGCGCCGGTCGGGCTCGGCGAGCCGGCGGGCCACCAGGTCCTGGGCGGTGTGCTGCCAGTGGCCGGGGCGCGATTCGCCCTGCATGGACTCGAACATCAGCGTGCGCAGGCGGACGAGTTCGGCGGCGTCCTCGGGGCGGGCCGGGCGTGGGGTGCTCATGTCGGGCAGCGTAGGCGGGGGCGCAAGTGCTTTGTCCGGGCGAGCCCCTAGGGTGGGCGGCATGGCTGATCAGCAGGGTGCGGATGTCGAGCAGGTGCTCGGGTACGAGCAGGCGCGGGACGAGCTGCTGGAGGTGGTCCGGCGGCTGGAGACCGGGGGGACGACGCTCGAGGAGTCGCTGGCGCTGTGGGAGCGCGGCGAGCAGCTGGCGAAGGTGTGCCAGCGCTGGCTGGACGGTGCCCGGGCCCGGTTGGACGCGGCGCTGGCGGCCGAGGAGTCCGCCGGCGAGTAGCCGCAGCGAGGTGTGGCGCGCATCACAGTGGATCTTGGGAATGGTTTAACTTTCACCGAAGTTGAATCGGTCTGTACGGCACCGGCCGTGCCCCGAACCGCCCCACAGCTTTGAGGTAGGACAACGCCATGACCCTGGCCCTCGACGCCGCCGCCCAGGACCTGCTGTTCCGCGAGGCCCGCACCGCCAACACCTTCTCGGACGAGCCCGTCAGCGACGAGCAGATCCAGGCGATCTACGAGCTGGTGAAGTTCGGCCCGACCGCGTTCAACCAGCAGCCGCTGCGCATCGTCCTGGTCCGCTCCGAGGAGGGCCGCGCCCGCCTGGTGCAGCACATGGCCGAGGGCAACCAGGCCAAGACCGCCGGCGCGCCGCTGGTCGCCATCCTGGCCGCCGACAACGAGTTCCACGAGGAGCTCCCCTCGCAGCTGCCGCACTTCCCGCAGGCCAAGGACATGTTCTTCAGCGAGCGCCCGGTCCGCGAGTCCTCCGCCGCGCTGAACGGCGCCCTGCAGGCCGCCTACTTCATCATCGGCGTGCGCGCCGCCGGCCTGGCCGCCGGCCCGATGACCGGCTACAACGCCGAGGGCATCAACAAGGAGTTCTTCGGCGACGGCGACCACTCGGTGCTGGCCGTCGTCAACATCGGCAAGCCGGGCGAGGACGCCTGGTTCCCGCGCAGCCCGCGCCTGGCCTACGACGAGGTCGTCACCACCGTCTGAGTCCGCTCGGCACCGTGACAGCGAAGGCCCCCGCCGTTCCCCGGCGGGGGCCTTCCGCGTGCTCGCGTGACTACTTCAGCGTCTCGGCGAGCTGCGCGAGTTCCTCGTACGAGGCGGTGCCGGTGAGCACCGTGGTGCCCTTGTCGCCGGCCGGGCGGGTCAGCGCCCGGTAGCGGTCGCCCTGCACCCGCTGCCACTCCTGGCCGGCCACCGTGGAGGTGCCGTCCGGCTTGCCGCCGGGCACGTTCTTGGCGACCACGTCGTCGGGCTTGCCGTCGCTCTGCTCGACCGCCGCGTACTGGCCGGAGGCGGTGCTGAGGCCCAGGTGCCAGACGGCGTGGCCCTTGTCACTCGGGCTGTAGCTCACCGAGGTGGCCTGCCAGCCCTCCGGCAGGGGCTGCGGGCCGAGCAGCGGGTACGGCGCGGCGCGCTTCGCCGAGGACAGTTCCGCCTGGAACGGCACCCGGTGCACGCCGCCCTTGCCGTCCGCGCTGGGGATGCTGAAGTACGCGACCGCCACCACGATGCCGACCGCCGCCATCGACAGGACCATGTCCCGTACCGACTGACGGCCCTTCTTGCTGCTGTTGCCTGCCACCCGCCCATGGTAGGCGGCGCTTACGGAAGACCGGCGCTCGGGCCGCCCCGTCACGGTGCGCGCGGAGTGCGCCGCAGACTCCCGTTCCACCTGCCGATACGATCGCAGCAACCCTCGCAGCAGCGCCGGTGACCCTCCGTGACCCGATGCTGACTTGTCGTCGCGTACAGAGAGGTAACGACGATGACCACGCAGTACCCGCACCACCTTCCCAGCGCCCTGGAGGTCGCGCCGGAAGCCCCCGACCGCAACCTGGCCCTCGAACTGGTCCGGGTCACCGAGGCCGCCGCGATGGCCGCCGGCCGCTGGGTCGGCCGGGGCGACAAGAACGGCGCCGACGGCGCGGCCGTGAAGGCGATGCGCACCCTGGTGTCCACCGTCTCGATGAACGGTGTCGTCGTCATCGGCGAGGGCGAGAAGGACGAAGCCCCGATGCTGTACAACGGCGAGCGGGTCGGCGACGGCACCGGCGCCGAATGCGACGTGGCGGTCGACCCGGTGGACGGCACCACGCTGACCGCCAAGGGCATGAACAACGCCGTCGCGGTCCTCGCGGTCGCCGACCGCGGCACCATGTTCGACCCCAGCGCGGTCTTCTACATGGACAAGCTGGTCTGCGGCCCCGAGGCCGCCGACTTCGTGGACATCACCGCCCCCGCGGCCGTCAACATCCGCCGGGTCGCCAAGGCCAAGGGCTCCGCCGTCGAGGACGTCACCGTCGTCGTCCTCGACCGGCCCCGCCACGACGGCCTGGTCAGGGAGATCCGCGAGGCCGGCGCCCGGATCAAGTTCATCTCCGACGGCGACGTGGCCGGCGCGATCATGGCGGCCCGCGAGGGCACCGGCGTCGACCTGCTGATGGGCATCGGCGGCACCCCCGAGGGCATCATCGCGGCCTGCGCGATGAAGTGCATGGGCGGCACCATCCAGGGCCGGCTGTGGCCCAAGGACGAGGCCGAGAAGCGCAAGGCGCTGGACGCCGGCCACGACCTGGACCGGGTGCTGCACACCGACGACCTGGTCAGCGGCGAGAACGTGTTCTTCGTCGCCACCGGCATCACCGACGGCGAGCTGCTGCGCGGCGTCCACTACCGCTCGGAGACCGCCACCACCTCGTCGCTGGTGATGCGCTCCAAGAGCGGAACGATCCGGCAGATCGACTCCACCCACAAGCTGTCGAAGCTGCGGGCCTACAGCGCGATCGACTTCGGCCGGGCCAACTGAGGCCGGACCGGCGCGTACGCGAACGAGACGCCCGCGAACGGGCGTTGACCGGTCGCCGTTGACGGATCGCCGTTGACGGATCGGCGTTGACGGATCGGCGTGGACCGGTCGGCGATGACGAGCAGGCGTTCAGGGGCCGCCGGGGAGAACCTCCCCGGCCGGCCCCGCGTCCGTTCTCAGCCGGCTATCCGGCCCGTCAGGCGCCTGGCGTCCAGCAGTTCGGCCTCCCGGCGGCGCCGGCGGGCGAGCACCACGCGGCGCTCGGCGGCCGTCAGCCCGCCCCAGACGCCGTACGGCTCGGGCTGGGCCAGCGCGTGCTCGCGGCATTCGAGCAGCACCGGGCAGCGCGCACAGACCCGCTTGGCCTGCTCCTCGCGGGAGAGCCGGGTGGCCGTCGGCTCCTTGGAGGGAGCGAAGAACAACCCGGCCTCGTCGCTGCGGCAGGCGGCCGAAGTGTGCCAGGGGCTGTCGTCCTGATCCGGCGGGGCCGCGGGGCGGCGGGCGGCGGCGGTGGACTCGATCGGATGCAGCACGGTGACTCCTGACCAGGCTCAAGGCTCGGGGATCGGTCGCCTCCTGCCCGACTGCCCCGTGCTCCCTCGCCGTGGCACCGTCGCCGACCCGCGGGGTCACAGCCGTACAGGAACGATGTGCGATTGGAACTACCCCGCCGCCCCCGGATTCATGCACACCGCACGCAATCGACTACCCAGTGCACTCGGAACAACGACGAGTGCCGCCAGGTGAGTTGACGCCCCGTGAGGTTTCCGCAGGTCAGCCCTCCAGCTGCCGGCGCACCCACTCCTTGAGCTTCTTGCCGCGCTTCGGCCTGGCCTCGCAGCCACCGAACACCGCCGCGCCCTTGATCCGCACCACCGGCGCGTACGGGTCCGGCGAGGTCTGCTCGCGGACGTCGAAACCACCGAAGATGCCGGCGCCGCTGCCCTGCAGGGTGACGTTCTCCGGGACCCGGATCTCGACGCCGCCGAACACCGCGAACACCTCGATGACCACCTCGGGCGACTCGAACACCGCGTCGGTCAGGTCGATCTCGACGCCGCCGAACACGGCCACGGCCTTCAGGTGCGAGCTCACCCGCCAGCGGCCCTTGCGGGCGGCGCCGCCGAACACCGCGAGCATCGTGGGCGATTCGGCCCGGGCCGGCGGCAGCGGCTGCTGCTGCTGCGGGGCGGGGGCCGGGGCGTCCAGCGGCGGCTTGGTCAGGTTGTGCCGGATCGGCCCCGGGTGGCTGGGCAGATCGCGGGTGAGCGGTTCCAGTTCGCCGAAGGTGCGGGCGTTGTAGGCGGCCTCGATCCGTTCGGCGTGCTCGTCGACGGTGAGCCGGCCCTCCGCGTAGGCGTCCCGCAGCAGGTCGGCGACCCGCTCGCGGTCGGCGTCGGCGGCCCGGAGCTCGCCGGCCAGGTCGGTGCCGGGAGCCGGCGCGGGCTCGTTCTTCTTCATCGGGGCGGGCGGCTGGCCCTGCGGCTGCTGCTGCTCGGGAGAGTTGTCCACGTCACAAGCCTAGCGAGCCCACTCCCGGCCCGAACGCCGGTTCGACGCAATGCGCGTGGCACGGACCGGAAGCACGGCGGGCGCGTACGGATGGCGCGAGCGGGCGGCTCACTCACGGGCGCGCACGCGTGACCCGCGTCACGCAGGCCGACCTGAGCGCCGGGGCCGTGCTCCGTGCGCCTAACCTGGAGGGTGCCTCGTCGACGACGCCGAAAGAACTGAAGGATCTCCCCCATGGCTTCAGAGTTCGCCTACCGCGACCTGCTCCCGCTCGGTGCGGACACCACCCCGTACCGCAAGCTCACCTCCGAGGGCGTCTCCACCTTCGAGGCCGGCGGCCGCACCTTCCTGCAGGTCGAGCCGGAGGCCCTGCGGCTGCTCACCGCCGAGGCGATGCACGACATCTCGCACTACCTGCGCCCGGCCCACCTGGCCCAGCTGCGCCGCATCCTGGACGACCCGGACGCCAGCCCGAACGACCGCTTCGTCGCGCTGGACCTGCTGAAGAACGTCAACATCTCGGCCGGCGGCATCCTCCCGATGTGCCAGGACACCGGCACCGCGATCGTGATGGGCAAGCGCGGCCAGAACGTGCTGACCTCCGGTCAGGACGAGTCGGCGATCGCCCGCGGCGTGTACGACGCGTACACCAAGCTGAACCTGCGCTACTCCCAGATGGCCCCCGTGACCATGTGGGACGAGAAGAACACCGGCAACAACCTGCCGGCCCAGATCGAGCTGTACGCCACCGACGGGGACGCCTACAAGTTCCTGTTCATGGCCAAGGGCGGCGGCTCGGCGAACAAGTCGTACCTGTACCAGGAGACCAAGGCGATCCTCAACGAATCGTCGATGCTCAACTTCCTGGAGCAGAAGATCCGTTCGCTCGGCACCGCGGCCTGCCCGCCGTACCACCTGGCGATCGTGGTCGGCGGCACCAGCGCCGAATTCGCCCTGAAGACCGCGAAGTACGCCTCCGCGCACTACCTGGACAACCTGCCGACCGGCGGCGACGCCAAGACCGGCCACGGCTTCCGCGACCTGGAGCTGGAGCAGAAGGTCTTCGAACTCACCCAGAAGATCGGCATCGGCGCCCAGTTCGGCGGCAAGTACTTCTGCCACGACGTCCGCGTCATCCGCCTCCCCCGCCACGGTGCCTCGCTGCCCGTCGCGATGGCCGTCTCCTGCTCGGCCGACCGCCAGGCGCTCGGCAAGATCACCGCCGAGGGCGTGTTCCTGGAGCAGTTGGAGACCGAGCCGGCCAAGTACCTGCCGGAGACCACCGAGGCCCACCTGGACGGCGACGTGGTCCGGGTCGACCTCAACCAGCCGATGGCCGCGATCCGCGAGCAGCTCTCCAAGTACCCCGTGAAGACCCGGCTTTCGCTCTCCGGCACGCTGGTCGTCGCCCGCGACATCGCGCACGCCAAGATCAAGGAGCGCCTGGACGCCGGCGAGGGCATGCCGCAGTACATGAAGGACCACCCGGTCTACTACGCCGGCCCCGCCAAGACCCCCGAGGGCTACGCGTCCGGCTCCTTCGGCCCCACCACGGCCGGCCGGATGGACTCCTACGTCGACCAGTTCCAGGCCGCGGGCGGCTCGATGGTCATGCTCGCCAAGGGCAACCGCTCCAAGCAGGTCACCAAGGCCTGCAACGAGCACGGCGGCTTCTACCTCGGCTCGATCGGCGGCCCGGCGGCGCGACTCGCGCAGGACTGCATCAAGAAGGTCGAGGTCCTGGAGTACCCCGAGCTCGGCATGGAAGCCGTCTGGCGCATCGAGGTCGAGGACTTCCCGGCGTTCATCGTGGTGGACGACAAGGGCAACGACTTCTTCGCCGAGGTCACGGACGGCCCGCTGATCACCAACCTGCGGGTGCGCTCGGCGCAGTGACCCGCTGAAACGGGACGAGCCCCGGCCGGTGAGGGTCGGGGCTCGTTCTGGTGACGCGGGTACTGGTCACGGGCAGTTGATGATGGTGCCGAGGGGCTCGAAGGTCTCGTCGTCCTTCGGCGCGATCGGCTTCTCGATCTGCTTCTCGACCGGGGCCGCAGCCGGCTGCTCGGCCAGCACCTCGAGGGCCTTCTCGATCGAGTTCGGGTCGGCGGGGGCAGCGGTGTGCTCGGTCGCGGGCGCAGCCGTGATGGTCTCGTCGGCCATGGGGTGGGCCGCCTTTCAGCTAAAGGGTGATTGCCCGGACGACTCTCCCCGGGCTCGCGGCCAGTATCGTAGGGGGCGCTAAATGTCTCATAAACGTCGTACCCTGCATCCGCTTGGTGGACGTTTGCTCACACCCTCATAAGCTGACGCCCCCACACGACCGGTGTCAGCGTGGGGAACAGACGGTTCATCGGCCACAGGGGAGGACATGGAGCTTCAGGGCACGCGCTCCGCCGAGGCGTTGCGCTTCCAAGTGCTCGGCCCTGTCCAGGCATGGCGCGGTGATGCACCGCTCGCACTCGGATCGCCGCAACAGCAGGCGGTCCTGGTCGCCCTGCTGCTCGGCGAGGGCCGCCCGGTGACCACCGACGACCTGGTGGACGGCATCTGGGGTGATCGAACCCCGCCGCAGGCGGTCGCCGCACTGCGCACGTACATCTCCCGGCTGCGCTCGGTACTGGAACCGAACCGCGAAGTCCGCAAGCCCGCCGAGGTTCTGGTCTCGGTGAGCGACGGCTACGCACTGCGGATTCCGACGGAGTCCATGGACCTGGCGGTCTTCGAGCAGCGGGTCGCCGAGGCCACGAACGCGCGGGCGGAGGGTGCGTTCCGCTCCGCCCACGACGGGTTGGTGTCGGCGCTCGACCTGTGGAGCGGCCGCCCGCTTCCGGGAGTGCCTGGGCCCTACGCGGAGTCACAGCGCAGTCGGTTGACGGAACGTCGACTCGCAGTCGCCGAGGAGCGCTGCGCGATGGCGCTGGAGATCGGCCTGCACGCCGACGTGGTGGCCGAGCTCAACTCGCTTTCCGCCGCCCATCCGCTGCGCGAACGGCTGCGCGAGCTGCTGATGCTGGCGCTGTACCGCAGCGGCCGGCAGGCCGAGTCCCTGGGTGTGTACGCGGACACCCGGAAGCTGCTGATCGAGGAACTGGGCGTGGAGCCCGGCACCGCGCTGGCCGCTATGCACGCCCGCATCCTGGCTGGCGACCCGGAGTTGATGGCGGTCCTCGCCGCACCGTCCAAGGCCGCCGCGGAGGAGTCGACCCCGTTCGTCCCGCCTGCTCAACTCCCGGCCGACGTATCGGACTTCAGCGGTCGCAGCAAGATTGTGAACGAGCTCCGGGACGTGCTGAGGGCAGGTTCCGGCCAAGCCGTGGTCGTCACCTCGCTGGCCGGCATCGGCGGTGTCGGGAAGACCACCCTCGCGGTGCACGTGGCACACCTGCTGCGGCCGGAATTCCCGGACGGGCAGCTGTACGTGGACCTGCGCGGCGCGGGTGCGTCCCCGGCCGACCCGGCTGTCGTGCTCGGTGACTTCCTGCACGCGCTCGGCACGCCCGACGCCCCCGACTCGTTGGACCAGCGCTCCGCGATGTACCGCTCGCTGCTGGCCGACAAGCGGATGCTGATCCTGCTCGACAACGCCCGCGACGCCCAGCAGTTGCGGCCGCTGATCCCTGGTGTCTCCGGCAACGCGGTGATGGTGACCAGCCGTTCGCGGCTGGCGGACATCCCCGGCGCGCACCTGGTGGACATCGAGGAGCTGACCCCGGACGAGGCACTGGCGCTGTTCTCCGCGATCGTCGGTGTCGAGCGGGTGGCCGCCGAACCCGAGGCCGCGCTCCAGGTGGTGACCTCCTGCGGCTTCCTGCCGCTGGCGGTCCGCATCGCCGCCGCCCGGTTGGCCAGTCGGCCGCGTTGGAGCGTCTCGGACCTCGCGCGCCGGTTAGCGGACCAGCGCAACCGTCTCCAGGAGCTCCAACTCGGCAACCTCGCCGTGGAGACCACCCTGGGGCTCGGTTACGCCCAGCTCCAGCCCGAGGAGGCCCGGGCGTTCCGGCTGCTCGCGCTGGTGGACTCGCCGGACCTCCCGCTGGCGGCCGTCGCCGCGCTGCTCGGCGCTCCCGAGCAGGAAGCGGAGGACCTGGCGGAGGCGCTGGTCGAGGCCAACATGCTGGAGTGCTTCACGCCCGGCCGGTACCGCTACCACGACCTGCTGCGGCTCTACGCTCAGCGGCAGAATGCGAAGATCGCGGACATTGAGCTCCAGCAGGATGCGCTGCTGAGGCTGTTGGATCTGGTTCATGCCACCATGCGGAACGCCGAGCAGGTACTCGAACCTGACGACATTTCGGTAGAGCCACTGCACGTCGCGCAGTCGTCCGGGCTGACGTTCTCCGACACCGCAACGGCCCGCGAGTGGCTCCGCTCCGAGGTTGCGGTCCTGCTCGGCGCGGTGGAGGCGACGGCCAGTGCCCCGCTGGAGCTGCTGCAGCCAGCAGTGGACATCCTGCAGAGCATGACCAGCGTGGTCGAAGACCCATCGCTCGCCCCGCGCATCCGAAGTGTGCTGCACGGCGTCGCAGCGAATCCGGCAGCGCGGAGAGACGCGGCGACCCTGGCCCGGGTGCACTACGCGCTCGGTCACATGCATCAGGTGGCAGCCGAACTCGCCGAGGCAGAAGAGGCTTTGGCCGCCAGCCTGGCGCTTCTTTCGGATGATCGGGCCACCATGCTGCGGCTGGTCACGACCAATGCACTCGCGATCGTTCTGATCATGGCGGGTCGACCGGCGGAGGCGCTGCCGTTCTACGAGCAGGCCCGCCTGATCGTGTCCCGAATGGACGCGCCGATCAACGAGGCCCGGCTGCTCGCCAATATGGCTCGTGCCTACGCAGGCCTGGACCGGCACGAGGAGGCAGTGGAGGCCGCCCGCGCGGCAGTGACGGCTGCCCGGGCGTCCGGCAACGTGCCGTGTCTGGCGGACACCCTCTACCAGTTGGGCGTGGTGCTGCGGTCCACCGGCGAGCCGGGCGAGGCGGCCATACACCTGCGTGAAGCTCATCAGCTGTACCGCGCTCATCAACACCCGATCTGGGAGGGCTACTCCCTCGCCCGCCTCGCGGCCTGCCTGCTGGCCGACGGTCAGTTCGCGGCGGCGGCGGAGGCGGCGGAGGAGTCGTTGTCGATCGCGCAGGAGATCGAGGCGGCGTACTGCCAGGGCATGGCCAACGCCGCTCTCGGCGAGGCGCTGCTCGAACTCGGGCAGCCTTCGCGCGGTCTGGCGTGTCTTCAGGAGGCGTTGACGGTGTTCACGCGGCTCGGTGTGCCCGAGGCCCAGCCCGTGCAGGACCTCATCGACTCTCGGCACACCGAGCCTTCTCCTCCCCCCGCGCCGTAAGGCCTTCGCTCCCCCGTGGTACCCCCCTGGTCCCCCGGCGAAGGCCTGTCCCCCCGGGGCGTCAGCGTTCCCGCAGCCCCCCGGCTGCGGGAACGCTTTGACGCTTCCCCGGCGCTGAGGAAGACTCTGCCAGGCCGCGATTGACGTTCGATAAACGCCGGCGGCTGGGTGGTTGATGGGGTATTGGGACTGGTCAGGGGTGTGGTGCGGGCGTGGCGGGCGGCGTGCGGGGGGCTGGTGCGCTCCGTTGCGGGCGACGGTGTGCTTCGGTCGGCGGGCGATAATCGCCCAACGGCGAACGAGTTGGCCGGAAACGGACTCCACGGTGCGGTGATCGCGTTTATTCTCATAAACCAGGGTCGGGAGTGGTGTGCGGACCACGACGGGTGGGGCAGGACGCGCGCGGGAGAGGTGCCCAGATCACGTGACGGACGAACAGACTGAAGTCCCCGCCGACGCCGAGCGGGCGTCCGCGGGGGAGGGCCGCCGGGCCGAGCGGGCCGGCCAGGCCGCTGCCTTCGATGCGATGGGGGAGCGGTACCAGGAGGTGTTTCCGGCCAGGTCGGGCCAGTTGGCGTGTGCCGGGTGGCTGGTGGAGCAGCTTCCGGCCGGGGCGGTGGTGTTGGACGTGGGCTGTGGCGCGGGTGAACCGACCGCGCGTCAGCTGGCGGACGGTGGGCTGCGGGTGATCGGTGTGGATCTCTCGGCGGGCATGCTGGAGCAGGCCCGGAAGGCGGTGCCGGAGGCGGTGTTCCACCGCTTCGACGTCGTCGATCTGGCCACCGGGAACGCCGAAGAACTGTGGGGCGTGCCCGAGTTGGGGCCGGCCGGGGCGGGGACGCTGGACGGTGCGGCGGCGTTCTTCTCGTTGCTGATGCTGCCGCGGACGGAGATCGCCGAGGCGCTCGGCCGGATCCGTGAACTGCTGCGCCCGGGCGGCCTGTTGGCGCTGGGCATGGTGGAGGCGGACCTGGACGACGCGGCGCTGCCGTTCCTGGACCAGCGGATCCGGGTCAGCGGCTATCTGCGTGAGGACCTGGTCGGCCTGCTGGAGCGGTCCGGTTTCGCCGTGGAGGCGGTGGACAGCCAGTCCTACGCCCCGGCGGGGTCTGCGCAGCCGCCGGAGACCCAGCTGTACCTGCGCTGTCGGCGCACCGGCTGACCGGGAGTCAGCCGCCGCCTTCGACGTCCTCCACATCTGCACAGAATCGGGCAGCCCGTGCGCGACCACCTGGAGCCCCTGGCGGGGCAGCAGCCCGCCGTCCCCGTCCAGCGGCATCCGCCGCCCGACGGGCTGCCCCGGCTTGCCGAGCGCCTGGCGTACCTGGACGGTGCGGCCCGGCGGATCAACAGTTCGCTGGATCTGACGGCCACCCTGCGCAACCTGGGCCGGGTGCTGGTGCCGGAGCTCGCGGACGCCCTGGTGGTGCTGGTCCGCGACCCCCTGCCGGACGTCGAGCGCGACCTGGGGCGTCCGCGCGCGCTGCGGGTGCTGCACACCGCCGGGACGAAGCTGGGCCGCTCCGGCGGCCTGCGCCCGGTGCCGCCCGGCAGCGCGCTGGAGCGTGCCCTGGAACGGCGCGCCCCGCACGGCCCGACGGTGCTGGACGAGCGGCGCGGCGGCCTGCCCGCCGAGTTGCTCGGCGCCCGGGCGCTGGGCCGGCTGCCGGCGGGGACGGCGCTGCTGGCGCTTCCGCTGCACGGGCGGCAGGCCGCGCTCGGCATGCTGCTGCTGATCCGGCGCCCGGCCGCGGACGGGCAGCCGGTGTCGTTCGACCCGGCGGACACCGCGACGGCCGCGCACCTGGCGACCCACGCGGGCCTGGCCGTGGACACCGCGCTGCGCTACACCCGCGAGTGGGAGATCGCGGACGAGTTGCAGCGCTCGATGCTGCCCGCGCACCTGCCGCAGCCGCACGGCGTGCGCCTGGCGCACCGCTACCTGCCGGGCGAGCGCGGGGCGCAGGTCGGCGGCGACTGGTACGACTCGATCCCGCTGCCGGGCAACCGGGTGGCACTGATCGCCGGCGACGTGATGGGCCACTCGCTGACCTCGGCCGCGGTGATGGGCCAGCTGCGCACCTCCGCGCAGACCCTGGCGGGCCTGGACCTGCCGCCGCACGAGGTGCTGTACCACCTCGACGAGCAGGCTCAACGCCTGGGCCGCGAGCACCACTTGGCGACCTGCGTGTACGCGGTGTACGACCCGATCGCGGGCCGGGTGGTGATCGCCAACGCCGGGCACGTGCCGCCGGTGCTGGTCGGCCCGGACGGCACCAGTGAGCTGCTGGACCTGCCACCCGGCGCGCCGATCGGCGTCGGCGGCGTGGACTTCACCTCGGTGGAGCTGGCCGCGCCGCCCGGATCCTCGCTGCTGCTGTTCACCGACGGCCTGGTGGAGACCCGCCGCCGCCCGCTGGGCACCGGACTCGAACTGCTGCGGGCCCGGTTGGAGGGGGCGAACCGGCTCACCCCCGAGCAGCTGTGCCAGGAGGCGCTGCGGATCCTGCCGCCGGGCGACCGGGCCGACGACATCGCGCTGCTGGCCGCCGCGTTCGACGGGATCCCGGCCTCCGACGTCGCCTACTGGTACCTCCAGCCGCGGCACGAGACGCCGGGCCGGGCGCGCCGGCTGGCCGGGCACGCGCTGCACAACTGGGGCCTGGACCATCTGCGGGAGAACTGCGAACTGATGGTCAGCGAGCTGGTCACCAACGCGATCCGGCACGCCACCCGCCCGGTGACGCTCCGGCTGGTGCGCACCTCGCGGCTGCGCTGCGAGGTCGGCGACGACTCGGCGGCGCTGCCCCGCACCCGCCGGGCGGGCCCCGACGAGGAGCGTGGGCGCGGCCTCCAGATAGTCGCCCGGTGTGCGGACCGGTGGGGTGCGACCCGGCTGGGGGCGGGCAAAGTGGTCTGGTTCGAGCAGCGCATCTGAGCGCCTTCAGGCACTGAACCTTGGGTCGGCGGCGGCAAGTTGGTCGAGTGCGCCGAGGACGTCCGGGCCGAGCACGGCGAGCGCCAGCGGGCGACTGCGGCGCAGTCCGAGGACGGTGCGCAGCACGTCGGCGTGGTGGATCTCGCGCAGCGCCGCCACGTACTCCTCGGCCGCGGCCCCGTCGGCCGCCTGCCAGGTCAGCAGCAGCGCCTTGACCACGGCGAACATCAGCCGTCGGCCGCGCACCAGTTCGGGCCGCTCGTTGAGGCCGAACACCTCGATGGTGGCCTCGCCGCGGACGGTCAGCGGGTCGTACGCGCCGGAGTCCAGGTAGAGCCGCAGGTGGTCGGCCGGGTCCTCGCGGCACGGGTCGACCAGCAGCGCGTCGCCGGTGGCCGGGTCGCGCGGGAAGCGGTCGCGCTTGCGGTTGCTGTTGCAGTGCGCGCACGCCAGCAGGTGGTTCTGCCAGTCGAAGGTGCGCAGCGGCGCCTGGGCGATCGGCTCGAAGTGGTCGATGTCGGTGCCCAGGTTGTCCCCGCAGTACATGCAGCGCTCCAGCCCGGGCGCCATCTGCCGCAGCATCAACCGCAGTTGGGCTTTCGGACGGACGGCTTTGCGCCACGCGGCACGGCCGGACGCGGTGCTCGGGCCCGCCGTCCGGATCCCGGCCGTGGCCCGCTCGAGGTCGGCGGCCAGCCGCGGCTGCAGGGCCGGCCGCTGGAGCGGGATCACTGGTCCCGGCCGAGCAGCCGCGCGGTGACCTCGTCGACCCGGGCGGTCAGCGAGCTGTTCAGCTTCGCCCCGAGCTCCCGGTACTCGGCGAGCTCCGCGTCGGTGGCCCGGCCCGCGTACATCTTGCGCTCCAGCCGTACCAGCAGCCTGCGTTCGGCCTCGGCGGCCGGCGAGTAGGCGCTCGGCAGCCCGAACAGCTCCGACAGGACGGTGTCCTCCCCACTGCCGTACAGCACCCGCTGCCGCAGGTCCTCGTCCAGCCGGTGCGGCGCGAACTCCTCGCCCGGGCCCGGGAGACGGATCAGCGCGCCCGGGTCGGCGGCCTGGCAGACGTACGGGCTGTGGGTGGCGACCAGGAACTGGGTGCGCGGGAAGTGCTCGGTCAGCCACGGGCCGAGACGCTGCTGCCACACCGGGTGCAGGTGGCGGTCCACGTCGTCGATCAGCACCGGGCCCGGGTGCGGGGTTGCCGCGACCTGACCGACCAGGCGGGCCAACGCGGCGACGCCGTCGCCCAGTTCGTCCAGCGGCAGCTCCAGCGCGCCGTGCGCGACGTACTGCCGCTCCGGATCGCTGACCCGCCAGCCAGGGGGCAGCACGCCGGCCACCAGCTCGGCGTCCAACGGGACTTCTCGGCCCTGGCCGGGCTCCACGAAGCGCGCCTGCCGCGCGCCCTGCGCCTCACCGACCCGCCAGCGCGGCGCGGGCTCCGCCTCCACCCAGCCGTCGCCCCATGCCGTTTTTGCGCCACCCGGCAACGCCCCGAGCGCCATCGCGACCGCCCGCAGCAGCGTGCTCTTCCCGCTCCCGTTCGGCCCCGCCACCACGTTCCACCCCGGCCCCGGAGGGAGCGCCAGATCCACCTCCCGCGCCCCGCCGAAACACTTCACGCCGGAAACCCTGATCCGCGACACATACACCGGGCCACCACCCCCTGCGGGGTGTTATGCCCAGCCCTCGCCCGCCCACCCACCCGTGACCCCGACAGCAGAAGGCGAAGAGAGCCGGGGCAACGCCTGCGGCCGGCGGCGGCGGGGCCGCGGGCGAGCGGGCCGGGGCGATCCGAAACGCCCGTGGCCGCCGACAGCGCCCCCCGGCCCCACCTCTGCGGAGGGGTCACGGGCGGGCAGACGGGCGGGGCAACGCCTGCGGCGAGCAGGAACGGGACCACGAGCGGGGCAACGCCTGCGGTCGGCGGCGGCGGGGCCACGGGCGGTGGGGCCGCGAGCGAGCGGGCCGGGGTGGTGCGAACGCCCGTGGCCGCCGACAGCGCCCCCCGGCTCCACCTCGGCGGTGGGGTCACGGGCGGGTGGGCGGGCCGGGATGGCGTGCACGTCAACCGCCGAGCGCCAGCGCCCCCGGGGGGTTCACCTCGGCGGGGCGGGGTCACGGGCGGGTGGGCGGGCCGGGGCAACGTGCACGTCAACCGCCGAGCGCCAGCGCCCCCGGGGGGTCACCTCGGCGGTGGGGTCACGGGCGGGTGGGTGGGCGCGATGCGGACCGGCAAGCCCCGTAGCGCGTCGCAGAGGGCCGCCGCGAAGCGGTCGTATTCCGGGGTGCGGGCGGAGCCGGGCCGGTGGGCGAGGCCGATGCGGCGGCCGGGGGTGGGGGCGGCGAAGCGGACGGCGGCGAGGCGGTCGGTGCGGCCGGTCTCGACGGCGAGTGCGGTGGCGGGGAGCAGGGTGACGCCGAGTCCGCCGGCCACCAGCTGGACGAGGGTGGAGAGCCCGGCGGCGCGGGTGCTGCCGCCGGAGGCGTCGGCGCCGACTTCGCGGCAGATGTCGAGGGCCTGGTCGCGCAGGCAGTGGCCTTCTTCGAGCAGCAGTACGTCGAGGTCGAGCAGCACGTCGCGCGGGACGTCGGACCGTCCGGCGAGCGGATGTTCGGGCGGCACGATCAGCACGAAGTCCTCGTCGAACAGCGGGATTTCGGCCACGGGGGCGCTCCCGCCGGCGGGCAGGGCGAGCAGCAGCAGGTCGAGTCGTCCGGTGGCGAGGCCGTCAAGAAGGGAGGGGGTGCGTTCCTCGTGGACGTGCAGTTCGAGGTCGGGGTAGGCGTCGCGGACGAGTCGCAGGACGGTCGGCAGCAGGTAGGGCGCGACGGTGGGGATCACGCCGAGGTGCAGTGGCCCGGTGAAGGGGCGGCGGGCGGCCTCGACCTCCTCGGTGAGGGCGTGCAGCGCGGACAGCACCTGGCGCGCGTGGGCGGCGACGCGCTCCCCGAGCGGGGTGATCATGACGCGCCGGGTGGTGCGTTCGACGAGTTGCGCGCCGAGGGTCTCCTCGAGCGCGGCGACGGCGCCGGACAGCGCGGGCTGGCTGGTGCCGATCGCGGCGGCAGCCTCGCGGAAGTGCAGGTGTTCGGCGACGGCAGCGAAGGCCCGCAGCTGGGAGAGGGTGGGGGTGCGTTGCGTAGGGTGCTTCACGACGGCGCTTCCTGCGGTGATCCGATGTGGTCCGATGCTGCCTCCAGTGTGCCGCACTGATCGGGATTGCCTATCAGGCAAAGCGGCAGATCCGATTTCACTGATCAGTAGCCCCTGTGCGACGCTTGAAATGTCCGCAATACGGACAACCCTCATCTCAACCCTTGGAGTAACGACGTGCTGACGATCGGCGACAAGTTCCCCGAGTACGAACTCAACGCCTGCGTTGACCTCGACGCCGCGAACGCCTTCGCCGAGATCAACCACAAGACCTACGAGGGCAAGTGGAAGGTCGTCTTCTTCTGGCCGATGGACTTCACCTTCGTCTGCCCGACCGAGATCGCCGCGTTCGGCAAGCTGAACGAGGAGTTCGCCGACCGTGACGCCCAGGTCCTCGGCGTGTCCGGTGACTCGGAGTACGTCCACCACGCCTGGCGCAAGGACCACAAGGACCTGCGCGACCTGCCCTTCCCGATGCTCGCCGACATCAAGCACGACCTGATGCGCGCCTGCGGCGTCGAGGGCGCGGACGGCACTGCCCAGCGCGCGGTGTTCATCGTCGACCCGAACAACGAGATCCAGTTCGTCATGGTGACCGCCGGCTCCGTCGGCCGTAACCCCAAGGAGGTCCTGCGGGTGCTGGACGCCCTGCAGACCGACGAGCTGTGCCCGTGCAACTGGAACAAGGGCGAGGACACCCTCGACGCCCAGGCCCTGCTGGCCGGCTGACCCCCATGGCTCTCGACGAACTGAAGGCCGCGCTGCCGGACTACGCCAAGGACCTGAAGCTCAACCTGGGCTCGGTCATCGGCAACTCGGACCTGCCGGCGCAGCAGCTCTGGGGCACCGTGCTGGCCTGCGCGATGGCGACCGGTTCGCCGGCCGTGCTGCGCGAGCTGGAGCCCGAGGCCAAGTCGCAGCTGTCCCCGGAGGCCTACCAGGCCGCCAAGGGCGCCGCCGCGATCATGGCGATGAACAACGTCTACTACCGGACGCTGCACCTGCTCTCCGACAAGGAGTACGGGACGATGCGGGCCGGTCTGCGGATGAACATCATCGGCAACCCGGGCGTCGACAAGGTCGACTTCGAGCTGTGGTGCTTCGCGGTCTCCGCGATCAACGGCTGCGGTCAGTGCCTCGACTCGCACGAGGGCGTGCTGCGCAAGGCCGGCGTCGAGCGCGAGGTCATCCAGGCCTCCGTCAAGATCGCCGCGACCGTCCAGGCCGTCGCCTCGGTGCTGGACGCCGAAGCGCAGCTGGCCTGACGGGCAGCGACAAACAGACGGAAAGGTCCGCCCGCGGAGGGAACCCCTCCATCGGCGGACCTTTCCGTTTGCCGTATCTACTGCTTGCGGGCCGCCTCTATCGCCTGGAAGACCTCCTGCCCGGCGGCGTTCCGCTGCCGCAGGTGCCCGGTGACGGTGTTGGTCACGGCGATCAGCGGGACCGCCACGATCGCGCCGGCGATGCCGCCGACGATGGAGCCCGCGGCGACGCCGAGCACCACGGCCAGCGGGTGGACCCGCACGGCCCGGCCGAGGATCAGCGGCTGCAGGATGTGTCCCTCCAGCTGCTGGACGGCGACCAGCACGACCAGCGCCATCAGCGCCTTGAACGGTCCGACGGTGACCAGCGCGATCAGCACCGCGATGGTGCCGGTGACCAGCGCGCCGACCAGCGGCACGAACGCGCCCAGGAAGATGATCACCGCGAGCGGCATCGCCATCGGCACCCCGAGCAGCTGGAGCCCGATGCCGATGCACAGCGCGTCGATGAAGGCGACGGTGACGGTGCCGCGGACGTACGCGGTCAGCGTGGCCCAGGCCTTGGGCCCGGCGCCGGCCATCGCGTACCGGGAGTGCCGGGGCAGGCCGCGCAGCGTCCAGTTCCAGATCCCGGCGCCGTCGTAGAGCAGGAAGAAGACGGTGAAGGCGGCCAGCGCGATACCGGTGAGCAGTTCGACGGCGATGCTGACGCCGGTGAAGCCGGCCGAGGTCAGCTGGTCGGAGTTCTTGCCGATGGCCGTGGTGATCTGGTTGGTGAAGTTGTTCAGCTGGTCCTGGGTGAGGTGGAACGGGCCGTTGAGCAGCCAGTCCCGCAGCTGCCGGACACCGTCCTGCACCTTGACGGTGACCGAGTCGAGGTTGGTGGACACCTGCCAGAACACGAACCAGCCGACCAGGCCGATGCCGGCCAGGCCGGACATGAAGGTGCCGGCGGCGGCCACCGAGCGCGGGACGCCGTGCCGGCGCAGCCAGGACACGGTGGGTTCCAGCAGCGCGGCGATCAGCACCGCGGCGAGGGCCGAGAAGGCGACCAGCCGTAGCGTGTCGATGACCCGGAAGACCACGTAGAGGGCGACGCCGATCAGCAGCAGCCGCCAGGTGGACTCGGCGGCGACCCGCAGCGTCCACGGCACCGCGTCCGCGGGGGTGGCGGGACGGCCGAACGAGGGCGCGCCGGCCTGCTGTTCGGCGCTGCGCGGGGCGGGGACGGTCGGCCCGGCCGCCGGCTCCTGGGGCGCGACGGCGACGGCCGGGCCTTCGGCCGATGCGCCTTCGTGACCGGCGAGTTGACGGGCCGTCTGCTCAACGGTGCGCCGGGCGGCCCGCTCGGCGGCGAGTTCGACGGCCTGCTCGGTGGCGAGCGCCTGCGCCTCGGCGGTGATGGCCGCGCGGCGGCGGCGTTCGGCGGCGGCGAACAGCCCGGCCGCCAACGCCCCTATCTTGGCGACACCGCGCCAGCGGCCGCCGTTCGTCTCTTCCGTCACTGCCCGGTCTCCCCCGCGTCGTCTGCTCCGCGGCCGCGGGTCGCGCGGCCGTCGGCCAGAAACGCTACCTGCCGACGGGGCCCCGGGGCGCGGTGGTATCAAGGACCGGTTCCAGGAGGTTCCGGGCAAATCATCATCAATGCGCCCGTTTCGTCCGGCCAAAGATGGGAAGGGGCCTCAACGGACCTTCTGTCGGCGGACCGGCCGGGAGTGGTGGAACCAGGACCCGCTCCGCTCCCCCGCGTCCGCACCGGACCGTCGCCGCCCGCAGCGCACTGGTCAGCGCCGCCCGGGCGGCACGGCCCGCTCAGAGGCCGCTGTCTCGCGGCAGCACGAAGGGCCCCGTTCTCGGCCGTGCGAGAAACGGGGCCCTTCGATACGAAGCCTTAAGGCGTGGTACCAGCCGTTGGGCCTAGTACCAGTGGTGCGACTGCCAGAACGACCAGGCGCCACAGGGGCTGCCGTAGCGGCTGTTCATGTAGTTGAGGCCCCACTTGATCTGGGTCGCGGGGTTGGTGCGCCAGTCCGCGCCGGCCGAGGCCATCTTGGAGCCCGGCAGCGCCTGGACCAGGCCGTAGGCGCCGGAGGAGGCGTTGGTGGCGGTGTAGTCCCAGCCGCTCTCGCGCTTGACGATCTGGCTGAAGCACTGGAACTGGTTGGCGTCGCCGACGATCTGCAGCGCCATGTCCTGGACCGAGCCGGCCGGGACGGTGGCGAGCACGCTGCGGGCGGAGGCGCGGCTGGCCTCCTCCTTCTGACGCTTCTCCTCGGCCGCCTTGGCGGCCTTCTCCGCGTCGGCCTTCGCCTGGGCGTCGGCGGCGGCCTTCTGGCGGGCAGCCTCTTCCGCGGCCTTCTTGGCGGCGGCGTCGGCGGAGACCTGCTGGGCGTTGGCCTGGCGGCTGATGCCGTCGCTGACGTTCTGGGCCTGTGCACCGGTGGGCGCGTCGGCGAGCAGGGTGGCGCTCGCGACGTCGACCGTCTGAACGGTCTTGCCCTCACTGCCAGAGGCCGCACCTACGACAGCACCGACGGCGGTCACCGCGGTGGCGGAGGCGACAGCGACTCCCCGGACCGAGATCCGAGTCACATGGTTTCCTTCCAGCGTCGCCCGGCGTGTGACCTCCGGGCGCAAGATGCCCCTGGTCACTGGCCTCCGTCGAACTCTGGTCACGGGAGGCGCTGGCTCGGCCGTCCCCCCGGGCGGGCCCGGAGCGGCGGTGGAATCGAGCGGCGTACGGCCTTGCGGTGTTCAGTTTTCCGCCCGCCGACCGGAGTTGCCGGGCGAGGAATTGCCGTACGCGGGGCCTGACAGAACCCTCACCATGCCGCACGCGACGGTGTCTACGCAATTCCCTGTGCCGTGGCGGATCTCACAAACTTCGCCACCTGGGCGTTTGGCGGACGATCGGCAGAGGGGTCGTCAACAGGGCTGACAGCGAAGGGGCCTGACGGTACGCGTCAGACCCCTTTGCCCCGGTGTGTCCGGTTATGCCTACGGCTGGATGTCCTCCAGCATCTCGGTCACCAGTGCGGCGATCGGCGAACGCTCCGAACGCGTGAGCGTGACATGGGCGAACAGCGGATGGCCCTTCAGCTTCTCCACCACGGCGACCACGCCGTCGTACCGGCCGACCCGCAGGTTGTCCCGCTGGGCGACGTCGTGGGTGAGCACCACACGGGAGTTCTGGCCGATCCGGGAGAGCACCGTGAGCAGCACGTTCCGCTCCAGGGACTGCGCCTCGTCCACGATCACGAAGGCGTCGTGCAGCGAGCGCCCGCGGATGTGGGTGAGCGGCAGCACCTCCAACATGCCGCGGGAGATGACCTCTTCGATCACGTCCTGGGTGGTGACGGCGGAGAGGGTGTCGAACACCGCCTGCGCCCAGGGGCCCATCTTCTCGGCCTCGCTGCCCGGCAGGTAGCCGAGTTCCTGGCCGCCGACCGCGTACAGCGGGCGGAACACCATCACCTTGCGGTGCTGGCGGCGCTCCAGGACGGCCTCCAGGCCGGCGCACAGGGCGAGCGCGGACTTGCCGGTGCCGGCCCGGCCACCCATCGAGATGATCCCAATCTCCGGGTCGAGCAGCAGGTCGAGCGCGATCCGCTGCTCGGCACTGCGGCCGCGCAGGCCGAACGCCTCGCGGTCGCCGCGGACCAGCCGCACCCGGCCGTCGGGGGCCACCCGGCCCAGCGCGCGGCCGCGCTCGGAGTGCAGCACCAGTCCGGTGTGCACCGGGAGTTGCTCGGCGCCGTCGACCGAGAGGGCGTGCTCCTGGCCGGCGAACAGCTCGTCCACCTGGTCGGCGGGGACGTGCAGTTCGGTCATGCCCGTCCAGCCGGAGGTGATCGCCAGCTCGGCCCGGTACTCCTCGGCCAGCAGCCCGACCGAGCTCGCCTTGATCCGCAGCGGCAGGTCCTTGGAGACCACGGTGACGTCGTAGCCCTCGGCCTGCAGGTTGCGGGCGACCGCGAGGATCCGGGTGTCCGCCTCGCCGCCGCCCGTCCGGTAGCCGGCCGGCAGGATCGACAGGTCGGAGTGGTTCAGCTCGACCCGGATGGTGCCGCCCAACTCGCCCACCGGGATCGGCTCGTCGAGCCGGCCGTAGCGGATCCGGTAGTCGTCCAGCAGGCGCAGCGCCTGGCGGGCGAAGTAGCCGAGCTCCGGGTGGTGCCGCTTGGCCTCCAACTCGGTCACGACGACCACCGGGAGGACCACCTCGTGCTCCTCGAAGCGCGTCATGGCGAGAGGGTCGGCCAGGAGCACGCTGGTGTCGAGGACGTACGTGCGCCGGTCTGGTGTCCGGCGGCTCTTGGTACTGACCACTAGCCCTCCAGAGCGGGTGACCCGACGTCACCCGCGGCCCACCGGTCCCCGCGGCCCCGCTGGCCGGGGGGACGGTCTGAGCGGAGTATTCCCAGGCGAGGAGGCCCGCATTCGCGCCTGGACGAACGGCGGGATCACAACGGGTGAACGTTTTCCCGGTGGGCGTCCGGGTATGAGGAACCGACCGGGCACCACTACCTCACCATAGCGGATGAGCACAGCCCGGGGGCAGCACGGGTATGAGGAACCGACCGGGCACCCAAGGGAATTGGCCGGGCGTCAGCGCCCCATCCGCCGGTTGCGCAGCTGGTAGTCGCGCAGTGCCCGCAGGAAGTCGACCTTGCGGAAGGCGGGCCAGTAGGCCTCGCAGAAGTAGAACTCGCTGTGTGCGGACTGCCAGAGCAGGAAGCCGGACAGCCGCTGCTCACCGGAGGTGCGGATCACCAGGTCGGGGTCGGGCTGGCCCTTGGTGTAGAGGTGCTCGGCGATGTGCTCGACGTCGAGGATTTCGGCCAGTTCCTCGATCGAGGTGCCGCGGCCGGCGTGTTCCTGGAGCAACGAGCGGACGGCGTCGGCGATTTCCTGCCGGCCGCCGTAGCCGATGGCGACGTTGACGGTCAGTCCGTCGATGTGCGCGGTCTGCTGCTCGGCGCGCTTGAGCACCTCGGCGGTGGGGGCGGGCAGCAGGTCGAGCGCGCCGACCGGGTGGACCTTCCAGCGGCCGGCGTCGACCAGGCCCTGGACGGCGTCCTCGATGATGCCGAGCAGCGGGACGAGTTCCTCGGCGGGGCGGGCCAGGTTGTCGGTGGAGAGCATCCAGAGGGTGACGACGCGGACGTCGGTCTCCTCGCACCAGCCCAGGAACTCGCTGATCTTGTCGGCGCCGCGCTGGTGGCCGTAGGCGGTGGTGCCGCCGGTGGCCTTGGCCCAGCGGCGGTTGCCGTCCAGGATCACGCCGATGTGGCGGGGGGTGTTGGCCAGGTGCACCTCGACCCGGCGGCCGTACAGCCGGTAGGCCCGGTCCAGCAGGATGCGCAGTCCCGGCGTGCGCTCGACCACATCGCGCAGACCCATCGTGAACGGCCCCTCCGTGCTGATTGCTCCGGGTGCGAATCCCCTGGCGCAGCCTACTCCGCCCGGCATTACCGGAGGTAAAACCGCAGGTACCGGTCTTGTCACAGTGCGCGCACGGGGCGGGATACGGAACGGTCTCCGAATCCTTAAACGGTCCCTAAACCGGATTCCGGGTCTTGACGCTTGCCATTGGTCTAGTCCAGCGTGTGGTCAGCACCACAGCGGACCCACCCCCACAGCGGAGCCGCCGCGACCCCCACCGCGGCGGCTCTTCCTTCCCCCGCCACGTCTGCTCTCCCCCCACGCCCCCCTCCCCCACTCCTGCACTGGAGCCTGTCATGGCCCGTACCCTGCAGCAGCCGTCCCACCGGCGCCGCAACAAGATCCCGGCGGTGCTGGCCACCGCGACCGCGCTGGCCCTGGCCGGCACCGGCCTGGCGCTGTCGGCCGGCGGCGCGAACGCCGCGGTCGGCAACCTGGTGACCAACGGCGGTTTCGACTCCGGCCTCGCCGGCTGGACCTGCACCGGCAACGCCGGCACGGTCACCACCCCGGTCCACTCCGGCACCGGCGCACTGGCCGCCACCCCGGGCGCCGGCGACACCGCGGAGTGCACCCAGACCGTCTCGGTGCTCCCCAACACCGCCTACTCGCTGAACGGTTGGGTCCAGGGCTCGTACGTCTACCTGGGCGCCCGCGGCACCGGCGGCACCGACCCGTCCACCTGGTCGGCGCAGAGCAGCTGGAACCAGCTGAACACCACCTTCACCACCGGCGCCAACACCACCAGCGTCACCCTGTACATCCACGGCTGGTACGGCCAGCCCACCTACTACGCGGACGACATCCAGCTGATCGGCCCGGGCGGCACCGCCTCCCCGTCGCCGTCCGCCAGCTCCGTCTCGCCGAAGCCGTCCACCTCCGCGTCGGCCTCCCCGTCGCAGAGCGCCTCGCCGTCCGCGTCGGCCTCGCCGTCGCAGAGCGCCTCCCCGTCGGCGTCCAACTCGCCCAGCCCGTCCGGCTCGGCGACCACCCCGCCGCCGAACACCGGCCTGCCCAAGCACGCGATGACCGGCTACTGGCAGAACTTCGACAACGGCTCGACCGTGCAGCGGCTGCGCGACGTGCAGTCCGCGTACGACATCATCGCGGTGTCCTTCGCCGACGCGACCACCACCCAGGGCGCGATCTCCTTCACCCTGGACCCGGCGCTGGCCACCAAGCTCGGCGGCTACACCGACGCCGACTTCAAGGCCGACATCGCCGCCAAGCACGCCTCCGGCAAGAAGGTCGTGCTCTCCATCGGCGGCCAGAACGGCGCGATCTCGGTGGGCAGTTCGGCCGCCGCGACCGCGTTCTCCGACTCGGCGTACAAGCTGATCCAGCAGTACGGCTTCGACGGCATCGACGTCGACCTGGAGAACGGCGTCAACGCCACCTACATGGCGCAGGCGCTGCACACCCTGCAGGCCAAGGTCGGCTCCGGCTTCGTGCTGACCATGGCCCCCGAGACCATCGGGATGTACTCCACCGCCGGCGCGTACTTCCAGCTGGCGCTGGCCACCAAGGACATCCTGACCGTCGTCAACACCCAGTTCTACAACTCCGGTGGCATGAACGGCTGCGACGGCAAGGTCTACACCCAGGGCACCGTCGACTTCATCACCGCGCAGGTCTGCACCCACATCCAGGGCGGCCTGCGGCCCGACCAGGTCGGCATCGGCGTCCCCGCCTCCAGCAAGGCGGCGGGCGGCGGCTACGTCAACTCCACCGTGGTCAACAACGCGCTGGACTGCCTGGCCACCGGCAACCACTGCGGCACCTTCGTCCCGCCGGCCAAGTGGCCGACCATCCGCGGCGCGATGACCTGGTCCACCAACTGGGACGCCAACAACGGCAACGAGTTCTCCAACAACGTCGGGGCCTTCCTCCGCAACATGCCGTGACTCTCCGCCGGTGCACCGCTCCTTGAGGGGGGGGCAGGTGCACACCAGGGGTCCGTCGCACCACTGGGGGTACGACGGGCCCCGCCCCTTTTCAGCGGACGGTGACCAGGACGGCCGCCAGGGTGCCCAGCAGCATCGCCGGGCCGAAGGCCAGTTCGGTGCGGCGGCCGGCCCGGCGCAGCACCAGCAGGGCGACCGCCCACAGCGCGGCGATCAGCCACATGTAGAGGAGACCGGCGTAGAACGTCCGCCAGCCGGCCAGGCCGAGCACGGCGCCGAGCGACGGGGCGAGTTTGACGTCCCCCAGGCCCATCGGCGCGAACAGCGCCAGCAGCAGGAACACGCCCCCGAGTGCGCCCGCCGCCAGCGCGCAGCGCAGCCACACCTCCGGTCGGTGGTCGGCGAGCGGGACCAGCAGGGCCGTGCCCGCCAGCAGCGGCAGCGTCAGGGCGTCCGGCAGCCGCTTCACCGCGGCGTCCACGAACCCCAGCGCCACGCCGAACAGCGCCACCCACGCCAGCAGCGGCAGCCACCGCCCCGGCGCGTACCCGGCGAGCGCGGCGCCGACCGCCCCGGCGGTCAGCTCCACGGCCAGCGGCGGCGGTCCGGCCCGCTCCCCGCAGCGCACGCAACGGCCCAGCGGCGTCACCGCGCAGGCCCGCCACGGCTCGCCGCCCGGCACCGCGTACCGCACCACCGCCGACCGCAGCGGCACCCCCACCAGCAGACCCAGCACCGCACCCAGCACTGCCCCGAGCATCCGACGCCTCCCCTGACGGCCCGCCGCGACCCTACCGCCGCACCACCGTTCACCCGTCCGTGTCCAGGTGGCGAACACCACGCGGAGACGGGCCCGGCGCGCCCGTAAAGTAATCGGGCATGCAGGTCATCCAGTCCAGCAAACTCGCCAATGTCTGCTACGACATTCGCGGCCCGGTGCTCGACGAGGCGATGCGGCTGGAGGAGCAGGGCCACCGCATCCTCAAGCTCAACACCGGCAACCCGGCCGCGTTCGGCTTCGAAGCCCCGCCCGAGATCCTCCAGGACATCCTCCGCAACCTGTCCTCCGCGCACGGCTACGGCGACTCCAAGGGCCTCCTGTCGGCCCGCCGCGCCGTGGTCATGCACTACGAGGACCGCGGCCTGCACGGCCTGACCGTCGAGGACGTCTACCTGGGCAACGGCGTCTCCGAGCTGATCCAGCTCGCCATGACCGCCCTCCTCGACGACGGCGACGAAGTCCTCGTCCCCGCCCCCGACTACCCGCTGTGGACGGCCTCGGTCTCGCTGGCCGGCGGCACCGCCGTCCACTACCGGTGCGACGAACAGGCCGAGTGGTACCCCGACCTGGCCGACATCGCCGCGAAGATCACCGACCGCACCCGGGCGATCGTCGTGATCAACCCCAACAACCCCACCGGCGCGGTCTACCCGCGCGAACTGCTGGAGGGGATCGTCGAACTCGCCCGGCAGCACAAGCTGGTGATCTACGCGGACGAGATCTACGACAAGATCCTCTACGACGGCGTGGAGCACATCCCGCTCGCCACCCTCGCCCCGGACCTGTTCTGCGTCACCTTCAACGGCATGTCCAAGTCCTACCGGGTGGCCGGCTTCCGCAGCGGCTGGATGGTGCTCTCCGGTGACCGGCAGCGCGCCCGCTCCTACATCGAGGGCCTCAACGTCCTCGCCTCGATGCGCCTGTGCGCCAACATGCCCGCCCAGCACGCCGTCGCCGCGGCCCTCGGCGGACGCCAGTCCATCCAGGACCTGATCCTGCCCGGCGGTCGGCTGCTCGCCTCCCGCGACGCCGCGTACCGGCTGCTCAACGAGATCCCCGGCGTCTCCTGCGTGAAGCCCAAGGGCGCGCTGTACGCGTTCCCGCGGCTCGACCCGCAGGTCTACAAGATCAAGGACGACGCGCGGATGGTCCTCGACCTGCTCCGCGCCGAGCGGATCCTGATCGTCCAGGGCACCGGCTTCAACTGGCCCGCCCCCGACCACTTCCGCCTGGTCACCCTCCCCCACCCGGACGACATCACCAGCGCGGTCACCCGCATCGGAGACTTCCTGTCGGGTTACGTCCAGACCTAGCAACCAGGGGCGCGGGGAACTGCGCGAGCAACCCGGAACGCACAGCAAGGTCCGGCCGAGGAGGGGCATCCCTCCTCGACCGGACCTTGCCGTTGTGGTCGTCCGGCGTCAGCCGAGTCGCTTCACCAGGGCCTGGTACTCGTCCCACAGCTCCTTCGGCGTGTGCTCGCCGAACATCTCCAGGTGGGCCGGAACCAGCGCGGCCTCCTGCTTCCAGATCTCGCGGTCGACCGTGAACAGCAGCTCCTGGTCGGCGGCCGGGATCTCCAGGCCGTCGAGGTCGAAGCTCTCGACGGTCGGCAGCACGCCGATCGGCGTCTCGACGCCCTCGGCGGTGCCTTCGAGGCGCTCGACGATCCACTTCAGGACGCGGCTGTTCTCGCCGTAGCCGGGCCACACGAACTTGCCTTCGGCGTTCTTGCGGAACCAGTTGACGTAGTAGATCTTCGGCAGCTTGGCGGCGTCGGCCTCGGCGCCGACCTTCAGCCAGTGCGCGAAGTAGTCGCCCATGTTGTAGCCGCAGAACGGCAGCATCGCGAACGGGTCGCGGCGCAGCTCGCCGACGGTGCCCTCGGCCGCAGCCGTCTTCTCGGAGGCGATGTTGGCGCCGAGGAAGACGCCGTGCTGCCAGTCGAAGGACTCGGTGACCAGCGGAACGGCGGTGGCGCGGCGGCCGCCGAACAGGATCGCCGAGATCGGGACGCCGGCCGGGTCCTCCCACTCGGGGGCGATGGTCGGGCACTGCGCGGCGGGGACGGCGAACCGGGAGTTCGGGTGGGCGGCGGGGGCCTCGGACTCGGGGGTCCAGTCGTTGCCGCGCCAGTCGGTGAGGTGGGCGGGGGCGTCCTTGGTGAGGCCCTCCCACCACACGTCGCCGTCGTCGGTGAGGGCGACGTTGGTGAAGACGGTGTTGCCCCAGAGGGTCTTGATGGCGTTGGCGTTGGTGTCCTCGCCGGTGCCGGGGGCGACGCCGAAGAAGCCGGCCTCGGGGTTGATGGCGTAGAGCCGGCCGTCGGCGCCGAAGCGCATCCAGGCGATGTCGTCGCCGATGGTCTCGACCTTCCAGCCCGGGATGGTGGGCTGGAGCATGGCGAGGTTGGTCTTGCCACAGGCGGACGGGAACGCGGCGGTGACGTACTTCGCCTCGCCGGACGGCGGGGTGAGCTTGAGGACGAGCATGTGCTCGGCCAGCCAGCCCTCGTCGCGGGCCATGGTGGAGGCGATGCGCAGCGCGTAGCACTTCTTGCCGAGCAGGGCGTTGCCGCCGTAGCCGGAGCCGAAGGACCAGATCTCCTTGGTCTCCGGGAAGTGCGAGATGTACTTGGTGGTGTTGCACGGCCAGGCGACGTCCGCCTCGCCCTCGGCGAGCGGGGCGCCGACGGTGTGCACGGCCTTGACGAACTCGCCGTCCTCACCGAGCTGGTCGAGCACGGCCTGGCCCATGCGGGTCATCACGCGCATCGAGACGGCGACGTAGGCGGAGTCGGTGATCTCGACGCCGTACGCGGCCAGCGGGGAGCCGACGGGGCCCATGGAGAACGGCACCACGTACATGGTGCGGCCCTTCATCGCGCCGCGGAACAGGCCGTTCTCACCGGAGAAGATGTCCCGCATCTCGGCGGGGGCCTTCCAGTGGTTGGTCGGGCCGGCGTCCTCCTCCTTCTCCGAGCAGATGAAGGTGCGGTCCTCGACGCGGGCGACGTCGGACGGGTCGGAGGCCGCGTAGTAGGAGTTGGGCCGCTTGGTCTCGTCGAGCTTGGTGAAGGTGCCCTGGGCGACGAGCTGCTCGGCGAGACGGTGGTACTCCTCCTCGGAACCGTCGCACCACACCACCTGGTCGGGCTGGGTGAGGTCGGCAATCTCGTTGACCCACTCCACCAGGCGCTGGTGGCGGGTGGGCGCGGACTCGGCGCGCGCAGAGATCTGAGTCGACACGATCGCTCCGTTTCACACCATCTCGGCCAGGAGACGGCATCGCGGGGGTTGAGGGTCCTTACACGGTAGACCTGGCGACCCGCCCTCCATTCGTCAAACTGTCGTCATTGACGAGATCTTTACTCCAGACTGTCCGATTCGGGGACTCCGAGTCACGCTCCACGCACCCAGTTCGACCCTCCCCGGCACCCCCCGAACACTCCAGAACGTCTAAAAGTGAGGATCGCCACTTTCCTACGCGCCGGTAACCTACGGTTCCGTAAGATGCTGCCATGACCGCGGAAGCCCTCGATCTCGCAAAGCCCAAGTGGCGCGGCTGGCTGCATGCCGGCATGTTCCCGGCCTCGCTGGCCGCCGGAATCGTGTTGATCTGCCTGGCCGAGTCGACGGCGGCGCGAATCGCCTGCGTCGTCTACTCGGTGAGCGCCTGGATGCTGTTCGGCGTGAGCGCGGTGTACCACCGCTTCACCTGGGGACCGCGCGGCGAGGCGGTGCTGCGCCGACTGGACCACGCCAACATCTTCCTGATCATCGCCGGGACGTACACCCCGTTCACCATGCTGCTGCTGGACGGCGCGCGGCAGCAGGTGCTGCTGTGGCTGGTGTGGGGCGGCGCGCTGGCCGGAATAGCGTTCCGGGTGTTCTGGGTCGGCGCCCCGCGCTGGCTGTACACCCCTTGTTACGTGGCGCTCGGCTGGGCGGCGGTGTTCTTCCTGCCGGACTTCCTGCACAAGGGTGGCGCGGCCGTCCTGACGCTGATCATCGTCGGCGGCGCGCTCTACACCATCGGCGGGGTGATCTACGGCCTCAAGCGCCCGAACCCGTCACCGCGCCTGTTCGGCTTCCACGAGGTGTTCCACGCCTTCACCCTCGGCGCGTTCATCGTGCAGTACGTGGGGATCTCGCTGGTGGCGTACACCGCCACCTGAGCCCCCCACAGAAACGATCCCCCGCGGAACCGACCCGTTCGGTCAGTACCGCACCGGCTGGGCCGCCCTCGCCTCCAGCCGCTCCCGGGCCCGACGGCAGCGCTCACAGTGCGCCGCGTCGGGCCCTTCGCCTGCCGTGCGCTGGTGCGCCCGGCCGCGGAAGCGGTACGCGACCCAGGCCATCACCGCCAGCACCTCGACCGCCGAGACCAGCCAGACCGCGCGCGCCCCGCCGATCAAGTACCCGGCTATGACGGCCAGCGCGGCCAGCACACCGACCACGCCGCTCCAGAACCCGGTCGCTCCGTACTCCATTGGCAAACCTCCCACCGGCCGACAGGTCATCTGACGAGTCGTCAGAGAACTCCCCACCTACAGTGACACGTTCGGCACGCAGCGCGGGCGAACGGGGGATCAACAGCGCATCAATTCCAGAAGTGGGGATCCCACAGCGCGGGCTTCGGTTGACACTCAACATCTTTTGAGAGTTACTCTCATTTGAGAGATCCACTCGGATGGAGGTCCGTCATGCCCGCTCCGCACCCGCGGCGCTGGATCGCGCTGGTAGCGGTCGCGCTCAGCGTGCTCGTCATCGGTTTCGACACCACCGTGCTGAACGTCGCCCTGCCCGACCTGGCCCGGCAGCTGGACGCCGGCACCGGGCAGCAGCAGTGGATCGTCGACGCCTACACGGTGGTGTTCGCCGCCGCCCTGCTCCCGGCCGGCCTGTTCGGCGACCGCTTCGGCCGCCGCCGCACCCTGGTGACCGGCCTCGCCCTGTTCGGCGCGGCCTCCGTGCTCGGCACCCTGGCCGGCAGCCCCGCCACGCTGATCGCGGCCCGCGCCGGGATGGGCCTGGCCGCCGCGTTCGTGATGCCGATGTCGATGGCGGTGATCCCCGCCGTCTTCCCGCCCGCCGAGCAGCGCCGCGCCACCGCGCTGCTGACCACCGTGACGGCCATCGGCGTGCCGCTCGGGCCGGTCGTCGGCGGGCTGCTGCTGCGCGGCTACTGGTGGGGCTCGATCTTCCTGATCAACGTGCCGCTGGTGGTGCTCGGCGTGCTGGCCTGCCTGCTGCTGCTCCCCGAGTCCGCCGACCCGGCCGCGCCCCGGATCGACCTGCGCTCCGCCGCCCTCGCGGCCGGCGGCCTGGCCGCGCTCACCTGGGGCATCATCGAGGGCGCCGAACGCGGCTGGGGCGACGCCCTGGTGCTCGCCGCACTGCTCGGCGCGGCGGGCGCACTGACCGCGCTGGTGCTGCGCAGCCGCCGGGAGGACCACCCGATGCTCGACCTGCGGCTGCTCGCCGAACCGGTGTTCCGCTGGTGCGCGATCGCCGTCACCCTGGTCTCGGTCGCCCTCTTCGGCGGATTCTTCGTGCTGCCCGCCTACTTCCAGAGCGTGCTGGGCACCGACGCCCTCGGCAGTGGCCTGCGGCTGATGCCGATGATGGGCGGCCTGCTGGTGGCCGCCCGGCTCGGCGAACGCCTGGTGCGCCGCTTCGCCCCGCGCGGCGTGATCGCCGCCGGGCTGGCACTGACCGCCCTCGCCCTGCTGCTCGGCAGCCGCACCGCGCCCGGCGACGGCTACGGGTGGACGGCGCTGTGGCTGCCGCTGTTCGGTGCCGGGCTCGGCCTGGTGCTGATCACCGCGACCGCCTCCGCGCTGCTCCTGCTGCCGCCCGCCAAGGCCGGGGTCGGCTCCGGGCTGGTGCAGACGCTCCGCCAGGTCGGCAGCGCGGTCGGCGTCGCCGTGTTCGGCAGCCTGCTGGCGGCCGGCTACCGCTCCGCGCTGCACCTCCCGGCGCTCCCCGGGGACGCCGCGCCCCGGGTCCGCGGTTCGGTGATCGCCGCCGACGCGGTCGCCGAACGGCTGGGCGACCCGTCGCTCGCCGCGTCCGCGCACGTCGCGTACGTGCACGGCATGGGCCTGGTACTGCTGGCCGCCGGGGTGCTGGCGGCGCTGTCCGCCGTGCTGGTCGCGGCCCGGATGCCGGGCGGCGGCGACCCCGTGGCCCCGGCCGCTCCCCAGGCACGGCCGCCGGCCCCGGCCGCTCCCCAGGCACGGCCGCCGGCCCCGGCCGCTCCCGAGGCGCGGCCGCTGGCCGCGGCGGGCGGTGATCCCGGAGAATCGTCCGCATGAGCACCCCGCGCAGCGCCCGGCCCCGCCCGTCCGAAGGCTCCTCCGGTTCGCTGGAGGAGCTGGTCGAAGCCCCGATGTCGCTGCGCGAGCGGAAGAAGCTGAAGACCCGCCAGACCCTGCGCCGGGAGGCCTTCCGGCTGTTCGCGGAGCAGGGCTGGGAGGCCACCACCGTCGACCAGATCGCGGCGGCGGCGGAGGTCTCCCCGGCCACCTTCTTCCGGTACTTCCCGACCAAGGAGGACATCGTCCTCAATGACGAGTACGACCCGGTGATGGCCGCCGCGATCCGGGCCCGGCCGGCGGACGAGCCGTTCCTCACCTCCGCCCGGGAGGTGCTGGTCGGGCTGGTCCGCCGGATCGCCGAGCAGGAGCGGGAGGAGCTGTACGCGCGGATGCGGCTGACCGCCTCCGTCCCGTCCCTGCGGCTGCGGATGCTCGACGCGGCCGGTCAGCCGCGCACGATGATGCTCGACCTGCTCACCGAACGGGCCGGCCTGGACACCCCCACCCTCGAACTGCGGATCACCGCCGCCGCGGTCGCCGCCGCCCTCACCGAGACCTCGCTGTACTGGGCCGACCACGAGGGCCGGGACGACCTCGCCGACCTGCTCGACCGGGCCCTGGCCCACCTGCAGAGCCTCTGACGGGTCAGTTCACCAGCACCAGCTTGCCGGTGGTGCGGCCGGTGTCGCCCAGCGCGTGCGCCTTCGCGGCGTGCTCCAGCGGGAACGTCCCGGCGATCTCGGCGCGCAGCAGGCCGCGTTCGGCCAGGTCCGCGATCGCCGCCATCCCGGCGTGGTCGGCCTCCACCATCATCATCTCGGTGCGCACGCCGAGCCGTTCGGCCTCCTCGGCCAGCCCCTCGAAGGGGACGGGCAGGATCGACACCAGCAGGCCGCCGCGCCGCAGGGTCCGCAGCGAACGCAGCTGGTACTCGCCGCCGACGGCGTCCAGCACCACGTCGACGTCGCGGACCGTCTCGGCGAAGTCGGTGCTCCGGTAGTCGATCGGCTCGTCCACGCCGATGCCGCGCAGGAAGTCGTGCTTCGCGGCGCCGGCGGTGCCGATCACGTACGCGCCGCGGGACTTGGCGATCTGCACGGCAAGGTGTCCGACGCCGCCGGCCGCGGCGTGCACCAGTACCCGGTCGCCGGCCTTGACCTGCGCGGTGTCCACCAGCGCCTGCCAGGCGGTCAGCGCGGCCAGCGGCAGCGCGCCGGCCTGGACGACGTCCACGCCGGCGGGCCGGGCGGCGAACGCCCGGGCGGGGCCGGTCACGTACTCGGCGTGGCCGCCGACGCCGTGCGGGTAGGGCAGCATGCCGAGGACTTCGTCGCCGGGCTTGAACAGGGTGACGCCGAAGCCGACCGCCTCCACGGTGCCGGCCACGTCCCAGCCGAGCACGAACGGGGGCTCGCCGAGGAACAGGCCGCCCTCCCGGTGCTTCCAGTCCGTCGGGTTCAGGCCCGCGGCCCGGACCTTCACCAGGATCTCGCTCAACCCGGGCTCCGGGCGCGGGAGTTCCACCACCTTGAGGACGTCGGGGCCGCCCAGGACGTCCTGGCTGATCGCTCGCATCGTGTTCGTCGTCATGCCCCCAGCCTGGCTTGCCCGGGGCGCCCGCGGCAGTGGCATGATAGTCACTGTCCGATGGGATCCTGCCAGGAGGGTGGCCGTGCCGAAGCCCACGAAGACGTCGCCGCACCGGATCACGGTGCTCGCCCTGGAGGGCGTGTACCCCTTCGAACTCGGCATCCCCCGGCGGGTGTTCGCCGCCGCCGGTGGCAGCTACGAGCTGACCACCTGCACCGTCGACGGCCAACCGGTGCGCTCGGACGCCGACTTCACCATCACCGTCGCGCACGGCCCGGAGATCCTCCGCACGGCCGACACCGTGGTCATCCCGCCCTTCGACTTCGCGCTCGCCACCGGCGCGCTCGACCCCGCGGTGACCGAGGCACTCGCGCTGATCCGGCCCGGCACCCGACTGATCTCGATCTGCACCGGCGCGTTCGTGCTCGCCGCCGCCGGCCTGCTCGACGACCGGCCCGCCACCACCCACTGGGCGCTCGCCGACCGGTTCCGCGAGCTCTTCCCCAAGGTGCGGCTCGACCCGGACGTGCTGTTCGTCGACGACGGCGACATCCTCACCTCGGCGGGCGCCGCCTCCGGCGTCGACCTGTGCCTGCACGTGCTCCGGAGCGACCACGGCGCGGCCGTCGCCAATCACGCCGCCCGGCTGGCCGTCGTCCCGCCCTGGCGCGACGGCGGCCAGGCCCAGTACATCGAGCAGCCCGTCCCGGCGGCCGGCGCCACCGGCACCGCCGCCACCCGCGAGTGGGCGCTGGCCCGGCTGCACCAGCCGCTGACCCTCGCCGAACTGGCCGGGCACGCCGCGATGAGCAGCCGCACCTTCGCCCGCCGCTTCCACGACGAGACGGGCCAGAGCCCCGGCCGCTGGCTCACCCAGCAGCGCGTCGCCCTGGCCCGTCACCTGCTCGAAGCCACCGACCTGACGGTCGACCAGATCGCCGGCCGGGTCGGCTTCGCCAACGCGGTGTCGCTGCGCCAGCACCTGCACTCGGCGATCGGCGTCTCACCACTCGCCTACCGGAAGACCTTCGCCGGCGCCTAGCCCTTCCGGCGCCGGCTGCGCACCGGCGACACCCACCTGCTGGGCTACGGCTTCGACGAGTCGCCGTCGCCGCAGCCCAGCCGCGAGTACGTGCGCGGCTTCAACGCGGGCGCCGGCCAGTACGTGCTCCAGGTGACCTTCGACCCGGCCGCCCTCCCCGTCCGCTGCGACCGCTTCACCCGTCGCACCCCCGGCCAGTCCCCGCTGGAGACCGAGGAGTTGACCCTCGACGGGCACCACTGCGCACACCTGGTGGCCGAGGGGCTGCCGCCCTGCCTGCTCGGGCTGCGCTGGGACTGGGAGTAGCAGACCGCTGGCTGGTGCTGCGCTAGTTGGTGATGCGGCCGCCGGCCACGTCGACCGTCAGCCCCGTCAGCCAGCCCGCGCCGTCGGAGGACAGGAACAGCGCGGCCTCCGTCACGTCCGTCGGGGTGCCGAGCCGGCCCAGCGGGTGGGTGGCCGCGACCTTGCTCTGCACCTCGGCGGGCATCCGGGCCTGCACCCTCTCGGTCAGGATCACCGACGGGGCCAGGCAGTTGATCCGGATGCCGTGCGGCCCCAGCTCGGTGGCCAGGTGCCTGGTCAGCATCACCACGCCCGCGTTGGCCACCCCGTACGCCAGGTTGGCGCCGCTGGGCTGGCGGCCGGCCGCCGAGGACATCGTCAGGATGGAGCCCGCGCCGCGCGCCAGCATGCCCGGCAGGAAGGCCTGCACGGTGAGGAACACCGAAGTCAGGTCGGAGTCCAGCACCTCGCGCCAGCGCTGCTCGGTGAGCTCCGCCACCGGCACCGGGAAGCCCTGGCCACCGGCGAACGCCGCCAGCACGTCGACCTCGCCGAACCGCTCCGTCACCGCCTGCCGCACCTCGTCCAGCGCCCGGCCGTCCGTCACGTCGGCCACCGCGGACATCGCCTCGCCGCCCGCGCCGGTGATCTGCTCGACCACCGCCGCCAGCGCCGTCGCGTCCCGGCCGACCACGCACACGGCCGCGCCCTGGGCGGCGAACGCCCGCGCGGTGTGCGCGCCGATCCCGCGCGAACCGCCGGTGACCACCACCGTCCGGCCCTTCAGCTCCGCGTACATTCCGGTCATCTCGCTCAACTCCCCATCGGTCGGTCGTCGGTGCCGCGGCGGCGGGTCTTCGGCAGCAGGGCGGCCACGAACAGCAGCCACACCAGGCCGCCGAACCGGACCACCGGCAGCAGGTACATGAAGCCGCCCGCCAGCAGGGCGAACAGCGCGAGCATCGCGGCGGAGGCCACCACCAGGCCCGCCCACGTCACGGCGCGGGGCAGCAGGTCGGCGAGCATCGCCGACACCGAGACCCCCGCCGCCAGCAGGCCGAAGCCCGCCGCGAACGCGGGCCCGCCCGCCAGGAAGGACACGTCCGCCAGCGCCCGGCCCAGCGCGGGCGGCGCGTCGGCCGGCAACCGGCCGCCCGCCCACGCCCCCGCCGCGCTCAGCACCAGCGCGGACGACGCCAGCACGCCGCCGACCAGCGTGATCGCCGAGCCGGGTGCGGTGATCCCGAGCGCCCGCAGCCGCCGGTAGAGCAGCGCCGCGCACAGCGCCAGCGGCACCGACGCGGCGAGCAGCAGCAGCGCGCCCAGCCGGGCCGCCCCGCCGTGCTCCTGCGCGTACCGCACCACCTCGGCACCGGTGGCGTCCGGATGCGGGGTGGCGCGGTTGACCACCGTGTAGGCCACCGTCAGCGCGGTGACCGAGATCGTCGGCGCGAGCAGCGGCGGGCCGGTCTGCGGGCGGCTCTTCGGCCGTCCGGCCGGGGCCGGGCGGGGCTGGGCGGTGGTGCTCATGGTTCCTCCCGTGGCGTTCGTCGACACGCGCCGATCGATACACTCCGAATAATGATTACACCGTGGAACGATTGTCAAACGGGTACGATGTCGGCATGAGCATGGATCGAGCGGCGGACCAGAAGGACTGGCACGGCGGCCCCCCACAGGGCCCACCCGGCCCGGGCGGCCCGCCCGGCGGCGGGGCGGCGTTCCTGCTGGCCCAGCTCGGCGCGCACGCCGCCGAGCGGTTCGCCCAGCGGATCGCCGAGCTCGACCTCACCCCCGCGCAGGCCGGCCTGCTCCGGCTGCTGGTGCAGAACCCGGGCCGCAGCCAGCGCGAGCTCGCCGACGCGCTCGGCATGCCGCCCAGCCGCTTCGTCCCGTTCGCCGACGGCCTGGAGCAACGCGGTCTGATCGAGCGGCGCCGCAACGCGGAGGACCGCCGGCTGTACGCCCTGCACCTCACCGACCAGGGCCTGGCCCTGCTGGCCCGCCTGCGCGACACCGCCATCGCCCACGAGCAGGACGTCACCCAGGCCCTCACCCCCGAGGAGCACACCCAGCTGATCGCCCTGCTCGGCCGGATCGCCGCCCAGCAGCAGCTCACCCCCGGCGTCCACCCCGGCTACCGCACCCTGCGCGGCCGCTGACGCCGCTGCCGTTTCTCGCGCCCGGGCATGCGAAAGGGCCCCGGGGGGTCTTCCCCAAGGCCCTTTCGTGGCGCGCTACTTGACCGCGACCTCCGCTACTTGAACGCGACCTCGGCCGCGTCGTTGACCGGCCGGTAGCCGAGGCGCTGGTAGATCGCGTTGCTGACGGGGTTGGACAGGTCGGTGTACAGCAGCACCTCGTCCGCGCCGCGCGACTTCGCGTGCACGGTGGCGGCGGCCGTCAGCGCGCTGGCGTAGCCGTGGCCGCGGTCGGCGGGCGGGGTGTAGACGGGGCCTATCCGGGACATCCCGGCGACGGCCGGGCTGGCCCCGGCGAGCGCGACCACCCGCTGGTCCTCGGTCTCCCACAGCACCAGGGTCTCGGCGGCGATCCGCTGGTCGGTGTCGGCGAACGGGTCGCCGGGCGGCCGGACCTCGGCCTCCACGCAGAAGTCGACCAGCCACCGGGCGACGGTCTCCCGGTCGGCGGGCGCGGCGAGCCGGGAACGGCCGGCGGGCGGGGCCGGCGGGGGCGTCAACTCGCCGAGCCGGAACAGCCGTTCGTTGCGCTCCAGGTGCCAGTTGACGCCGGTGGTCCGGTGCCATTCGGCGGCGAAGGCGAGGGTGGTGCCGTGCTCGCCGGCCACCATGTCGGGGCGTTCGCCGTCGGCGGCGAGCCGGCGGGCCAGCTCCTCGGCGGCGGCCACCGGCATCCGGCCGAGCCGCGGCCCGTACGGCGGGGTGCGCAGGCAGGCGCCGGCGACGGCGCCGTCCGGGCCGTGCCACCAGCCGAAGCGCGGCGGCTGTTCGCCGTACACGTGCAGGCCGTCCCGGGTGAGGCGGTCGAGGATGGTGAGCAGCACGGTGTTCTCGACGGGGTCGGCCGCGAGGAACTCCCCGGCTGCGCTGCGGAAGTCGTCCAGTGACGTGGTGAGTGTCCAGCCCATGGCGCATCCTCCCCCGCCGACACCGCCGTTGACCAGCACTTTCCCGGCCAACGGCGGCGCCCCTGCTCACTGGGCGCGCAGGCGCTCCGTCAACTCGGCGACGTCCGCGGTCGGTTGCTCGCAGACGAAGTGCCGGCACACGTACGCGGCGGGTTTCCCGTCCAGCAGCGGACGGTCGGCGAGCAGCGGCACCTCGGTGTCGCCGACCTCGCCGACCGCGACCACCGCGCCGGGCGCGGTCGAACGCAGCGCGGCCAGGTGCAGCGCCGCCCGCCCCGCGTCGCCGGCCGGGCCGACCACCGCGACCTCGCGCGGCCCGTCCAGCAGCGCCTCCGCGACGGCCAGGCCCCAGCCGGTGAACCTGGGCGCGCGGGTGCCGAGCGACGAGACGATGCCCAACGCCCGTTCGGCAGCGGTGCGGTGACGCTCGGAGCCGGTGTACGCGGCGTACGTGAGCAGCGCCCCGGCGGCGGCCGTCCAGCCGGACGGGGCGGCGTTGTCGGTGGGGTCCTGCGGGCGGCGGATCAGCTGCTCGGCGTCGTCGGCGGTGTCGTACAGCGCGCCGGACTTCTCGTCGGTGAAGTGCAGCAGCACCAGGTCGAGCAGCTCTCCGGCGAGTTGCAGCCAGGACGACTCGCCGCCGACCGCGTACAGCGCGAGGAACCCCTCCGCCGTGTCCGCGTAGTCCTCCAGCACACCCGCGTTGGCGCCCGCGACGCCGTCCCGGGAGGTGCGCAGCAGCCGCCCGTCCGCCGTGAGGTGCACGGCGATCAGCAGGTCGGCGGCGCGCTCGGCGGCCTCGATCAGGTCCGGGCGCTCCAGCAGCGCACCCGCCTCGGCGAGGGCGGCGATCGCCAGGCCGTTCCAGGCCGCGACCACCTTGTCGTCCCGGGCCGGGGCCGGACGCTGCGCGCGGGCCTCCCCGAGCTTCTCCCGGATCTCCCGGTACTTGGCCAAGTCCTCGGGGTCGCGCAGGAGTTGCAGCACCGACGTGCCGTGCTCGAAGGTGCCGGTGACGTCGAACAGCTCCACCGCGAGGGCGCCGTCCGCCTCCCCCAGCACCTCCGTCAACTGCTCGGGCGTCCACGCGTAGTACGCGCCCTCGACGGTCTTCCCGCTCGCTTCGTCCAGCGAGTCGGCGTCCAGCGCGGAGGCGAACCCGCCCTGCGGGGTGCGCAGTTCACGCAGCAGGAAGTCGGCGGTCTCCAGCACGACCCGGCGGGCCTGCTCGTCGCCGGTGGCGCGCCACAGGTGCAGGTACACCCGCAGCAGCAGCGCGTTGTCATAAAGCATTTTTTCGAAGTGCGGCACCGTCCAGGTGGCGTCCACCGCGTACCGCGCGAACCCGCCGCCCAACTGGTCGTACATCCCGCCGCGCGCCATCGCCTCGCAGGTGCGCTGCACCATCTCCAGCGCGGCCTCCGACCCCGTCCGGGCGTGGTGGCGCAGCAGGAACTCCAGCACCATGGACGGCGGGAACTTCGGCGCCCCACCGAACCCGCCCCGCCGCTCGTCGAACGACCGCGTCAACTCCACGACGGCCGCGTGCAGTTCGCCCTCGCCGGGCGGCTGCGCGATCCCGCTCCCCACCGCGTACACTGAGGCCCGGTCCGCCAGATCCTTCCCAATTCGCGCCGCCACCTCCGAGACCTCGGCGCGCCGCCCCGTCCACGCCGTGTCCACCCCCTCCAGCACCTGCCGGAACGACGGCATCCCGTGCCGCGGCTCCGGCGGGAAGTACGTCCCGAAGTAGAACGGCTCCTTCTCGGGCGTCAGGAACACGGTCATCGGCCACCCGCCCCGCCCCGTGGCCGCCTGCACCGCCTCCATGTACACGGCGTCGACGTCCGGCCGCTCCTCCCGGTCGACCTTCACCGCCACGAACCGCTCGTTCAGGTACCCGGCCGTCGCCTCGTCCTCGAACGACTCGTGTGCCATCACATGGCACCAGTGGCAGCTCGAATAGCCGACGGACAGCAGCACGGGCACCCCGCGCCGCTCCGCCTCGGCAAACGCCTCGGGGCCCCACTCCCACCAGTCGACGGGGTTCTCGGCGTGTTGCTGGAGGTAGGGGGACGTGGCATCAGCCAGGCGGTTCACCATGCGCGCAGTATCTCAGCACCTGCCTCGGGAAGCCCCACAAGTGGAACGGACCGGTGCGGTCGGCGCCGCCCGGCCGATCCGTACGGTCCCGCCCCACGCACCGCGACTGCGGAGTCGAGCGACACGGCAATCCCCATCACCCCCCCTTCTTGTGTAAGTGACAGTAACTGAAGTACCTTGCCGGACATGCAAGATGACGCATGGTCACCACCTTCTGTACTACTGACGGTCGATCTCGTGATCCTGACACTGCGGGAGAGCCGCCTGCACGTCCTCCTGGTGGAGCGGGGCGAAGATCCTTTCCGGGGTATGTCCGCCCTGCCCGGAGGGTTCCTGAACCACGACGGTGAGGAGATCCTGGACGCCGCCCACCGCGAACTGAGCGAGGAAACAGCCCTGGCCGCCGGCTGGGTGCACCTTGAACAGCTGGCCGTGTACGGGGCTTCGGGCCGCGATCCTCGGGGCCGGGTCGTCTCCGTGGCCCACCTGGCGATCGCGCCGGGGCTACCCGACCCGGTCGCGGGGACGGATGCCACCGACGCCGCGTGGGTTCCCGCAGAAGCCGTCCTGTCCGGCGAGGTTGCCCTCGCCTTCGACCACCGCCGAATCGCTACGGACGGGATCGAACACGCGCGCACCAAGCTCGAGTTCTCGGCGCTGGCCACAGCCTTCTGCGAGGAGAACTTCACCATCGCAGAGCTGCAGCAGGTGTACGAGGCAGTCTGGGGCACCGAACTCGACACCCGCAATTTCTACCGGAAGGTTCAAGCCGCGCAGGGATTCATCATCCCCGCCGGCACGGACCGCAGGCCCACCGGAGGACGGCCCGCACGGCTGTACCGAGCCGGTCCGAAGACCGTGCTGTTCCCACCGCTCATCCGCCCCGCGCCATCTGCGACGGACGAGAACACGAGAGGGGAAGAGGAGTAGATGTCGAATGGCCCGGTGGTGATTCTCACCGCCCTCAATCTTGAGTACCAGGCCGTGCACCAGAGGCTGGCCGATCCGCAGGTGCACCGCCATGAACGTGGCACCCGGTTCGAGGTGGGAACCGTGCAGGGCACGTCGTGCCGTGTCGCGCTCGGCATGACGAGCAAGGGGAACCATTCCGCCGCGGTGATCGCCGAACGTGCGATTCAGGAATTCTCGCCGGTGGCCGTGCTGTTCGTCGGGGTTGCCGGCGCCCTCTGGGACACCACCAGGCTGGGCGACGTGGTGGTGGCATCACACGTGTACGCCTACCACGGCGGGACCAGCGAGGACGACGGGCTCAAAGCCCGCCCCCGGGTGTGGGAAGCCCCGCACGGCATCAGTCAGCTGGCCTCCCACCTGGCCCGCCTGAACGACTGGGCGGACCCCGCCCCCGGTCACGAGGACGCGCCGCAGGTGCGCTTCGGGGCGATCGCCGCCGGCGAGATCGTCCAGAACTCAAGGATCTCGGCCGAGGCGAAGTGGATCCGGCAGCACTACAACGATGCACTCGCCATCGAGATGGAGGCGGCCGGCGTGGCACAGGCCGGCCATCTCAACGGGGCGCCGGTGGCCATCGTCCGAGGGATCAGCGACCGGGCAGACGGCACGAAGAACAGCACGGAGGACCGCAACTGGCAGCCGAAGGCCGCAGCGAACGCGGCGGCCTTCGCCACCCGGTTGGCGGTGGAGCTGCTGGGGGAACAGGAGGAGACCACGATGCCCCAGGACGACAGGGTCCGCTCGACCGACCGGCCCGACCGACACGTCGGCAACACCGCGCACAACAGCACCATCGGCATCATGGCCGGCTCGGTCACGGGCAGCAGCGTCCATATGAACGCAGCCCCGAAGGCACCCGGCCCGACGGGCCTTATCACGAAATTGAACGATTTCCGCGAGCAGTTGGGGTGGCACCGCGCCGAGGGTGCCCTCGACGAGGACACGTACCGAGAGGCCCTGACCGATCTGGAGTCCGCCCTCCGAACGGCCGGGGGAAACACACCTGAATCGTCGAAGCGGACGGTCATGACGCTCAGAAGGATGCGCGGACTGGTCGCGGAGTGCCCCGCGCTGGTGGCCGCAGTGGCCCCCATGGTCGCCGCGGCCGGTGACCTGACATGAGCCACAGCAACACCGCGCACAACTCCACCATCGGGATCCAGGCCGAGACCGTACACGACTCCACCATCTACCTCATCCACCCGGACGCCTCGCCGCAGGAGAAGTACCGGGTGGGCGTGCAGTTCCTGCAGGACGGCGTCCCCAGCCGCGCCCGCGAAATGATCACTGATGCCATCGTCCACGGGTATGACGGCGCGGAGGTGCGTTTCCACTGGGTGCTCGCCATGCTCAGCGCACGCACCCACCACGACCTCAGCACCGAGGAGGTTCGGCGGCTGCGCTACACCTCCGGGCTCGTGCAGGCCTACGCCGAGAACGAGTGGAAGGAAGCCCTACGCGTCACCTTCGACCTGCTGGCGGTACTCAGTACCGCCAACGGCGAAACCGGCCCCGTGCTGAAGCAGTTGCAGGACCTGCCACCCCGCCAGCACTACGCGATCCTCCGCCACCTCGACCTCATGCTCACCGGAGGTCTGAAAGACGACCTGTGGGCGGAGACCCGTGAACGTGCCGGAGCGGAACGCTTCGGCAACGACCGGGCCGGGCGGGTCTGGGCCTACTTCGCGCCCACCCCTATTGGGGCGCGGGCCGTTCCGCCCCGCCCGAGCAGCGCTGCCGCCGCCCAAGCGGCACTCCCGGTTCGGGCAGCCCTGTTCGTCGTCAGCAGTGTGCTCCTCTGGGCCCTGGCACTGATCGCTGATCCGATCCAGGCCGCCGTCGAGTTACTGGTGGCGCTCGGCGCAGGCCTGACCGCGGCCCGTTGCGGTCTCCGGGGGTCGGGCCGGGAAGCCCGGCCGGGCCCCGCATCCGGACCCCGCGTCCCGTATCCGCGCGAGCCCGCCTCCGCCGAGGGCGGGTTCACCAAGAGCGTCCGCCACTCGTTCGACCACTACTTCAGCATTCGCACGCCCTACGGGCTCACCTCGGACGCCTGGCTCGCCCACACTGCTCAGATCCGCGGCAGTCTCGCGGCCGAGATCGCGGACCTCTACCGGGAGAGCCGGATCGGCGTGGAGCGGGTCAACTGGCTGATCCGGTACCTCGCCGAGGACACCCGGAACCGTCACAACAACGGCACCCTGCTCGACCCGCACCGCCAGGAGCAGACCCCCGGCAGGACGAAGGCCCTGACCGTGGTGGCCCTCACCGTCCTCGGCGCCGCGGCCCTGGCCGCGTTCGGCACGGCAGTCTCGGGTGCCGCCCAACCCCGGCCGCTGTGGGCGTTCCTGGCCGTGCTCGGTGCGGCCTGGTCCGGACACGCAGCCGCTTCCCGGTGGTTGGAGGTCAGGCGCGAGGAGTACCGCCTGCTCCGGGAGACCCGGGAGTACCAGAAACAGCTGACCGCACGACAGATCGCCTACCAGCGTTGGAAGTCGCGCCTGGACGATCTGCGCCCGAGCGAGCGGGAGATGGAGACCTGGCTCACCTGCGACAAGACCTCGTTCGTCGATGAAGCGCTCCGGCACCACCAGCTCACCTGGCGCGACCTGATCACCCACACCATCCTGGTCGCCCCGGGCCCTTCCTACAAACGGGGCCGGGTCAGGGGCGGCCCCTGGCGGTACTCGCACTACGTCTTCCGCCTGTTCCTGTTCACCCAGGACGGCATCCGCGAGGTCAGTTCCGAGTTCAACTTCTCCGACGCGACACGCAGGAACGAGCAGCGGAGCAACTACCGGTTCGACGCGCTGTCCTCCGTGCAGGTGACGGAGAACGTCGACGTCGGCTACGACCTGGAGCTCGTCCTCACCAACGGACCTGCCAGGAAGATTCGCATCAAGGACGCCGACGCCCACCAACTGGCGCCGAACGAGAACTCCCAGGAGATCTCCGAGATCAACCTCAGCGCGACCGGCTCCACCCACACCTTCCGCCTCCTGGAGGGGATCGCGGCGGACGGGAAGAGCTGGATCGAACGGCACGGGCCCGACAACCTGACGCTCTTCCAGATCGCCGGCTGATCCCGAACTCGAGCATAGGAGCGCCTGTGACCTCCACGGACGATGTCACCGAGAGCAAGATCCTGCTGGCCGAGTACGACTGCCTCAAGGAGGAACAGAAGACCCGCATAGGGTTCCGCGACAACCTGCTCTACTTCACGCTCGCCGCAGCCACTGCGGTCGTGACGGTCACCGTCCAGAGTGGACAGTCCCGACTGCTGCTCTCCGTCCCCGCGATCTGTCTGGTCCTGGGTTGGACCTATCTGGTCAATGACGAGAAGATCTCGGCGATCGGCTACTACGTCCGTGACCGACTGGGACCGCGCCTGGGGGAACTCGCCTCCGCCCACGGCACGGTGTTCGGCTGGGAGGTCTACCACCGCAACGTTGCGGGCCGCACCATGCGCAAGCGGCTTCAGACCACGGTGGACCTGTTCACGTACCTGGTCCTGCCAATGGTCTGCACGACCGCGTTCTGGTGCTCTCCCACCGTTCAGCCCCTGCTCGTGCTCACTTCTCTCGTACAGACGCTCGCCCTGGCCGTACTGGGCTGGCAGTTCCTGCGCCGTGCGGAGCGGTAGCACCAGCCCCGCCGGACCCGCTCTCCGCACGCGTACGACGCCTCCGGTGCGCGGAGGCGCGGGCCGGACTCCGCTCCTCAGGCACCGGAGAACACCACGTAGCACCACGTACCCTGCGACCGAACAGTACGCTGGGCCCAGCAGCACCGAGCCCGTCGAACCCCCGAGGAGGCGCGGCGATGACCGCCGAGATGGTCGCTCCTGAGTGGATGCACCAGCAGATCACCGCGGACGAGTACGACTCCTGGTCCGCGGAGCAGTGCGCGGGTATCGAGATTGTGGACGGGATGGTCGTCGTGAGCCCGAGTGCGTCCAAGCGGCACAACCGCCTGGCCCGGATCCTGGCGAACGCCCTGGATGCAGCCGCCGGTTCGGACTGGAACGCCGACACGGACTTCGACGTCCGGTTGCAGGACGTGCCCCTCACCAACCGGCGGCCCGACGTCGTGGTCTACCGGGCTGAGACCATCGACATCACGCCCACCCGCCCGGAGCACGTTCTCCTGGTCGTCGAGGTCGTGTCACCGGGTTCGGAGACCACTGACCGCATCGTGAAGGTGGATCAGTACGCCCAGGCCGGCATCGCTTTCTACTGGCGGATCGAGCAGACCGCCAACGGCGTTCCCCTCATCTACACCTACATCCTCGACCCTGCGAGCCGGTCCTACCGCGACGCCGACATGTTCACCGGCACGATCCGGACCGCCGCTCCGTTCGCGGTCGAGATCGACCTCAACACGATCTGATCCGCACTCAGGACATGTAGACGGCCTGACTTCGGGCGAGGCTGCCAGCCGGTCCTCGGCCAGGCGTCCACCTCCCCACACAACCACTCACCATTCGTGTCGATTCCGGCACTCACTGGAAACGCCCCAGGCCGGAACTACCCGGTTGTACACATTCACTGGCACCAGTGACAAGCTGCATACCCGACCGACAGCACACCCCGCCGCTCCGCCTCCTCGAACGCCTCCGGCCCCCAGGGCCACCACTCCACCGGATTGTCGGCATGCTGCAGCAGATACGGCGAGGTCGCGCCCGCGAGACGGTTCGGCATGTGCCCATCCTGACGCATCGGGAGTGGTGCCGGGGGCCGTGACTCACGGCTCGGGGGTGGGGTGGGTCGGCTCGCCGGGGTCGGTGCGGCGCCAGGTGAGGATCCAGGTGGCGGTGAGGAGTGCGCCGAGGCCGGCCAGGGCCATGGCCCAGCCGGTGCCGGTGAAGGCGCCGATGGTGCCGAAGAAGGCGGGGCCCAGGCCTTGGAAGGTCATGTTGCCGGAGCCCAGCAGGCCGAAGGCCTGGCCTTGGCCCTGTTCGGGGAGGGCGGCGAGGAACTCGCGTTGCAGGCCGAGGCCGTAGGCGAAGCCGCTGCCCGAGAGCAGGAGCAGGGCGGCGGAGAGCGGGCGGCCCGGGTCGGCGGCGAAGCCGGCCAGGGGCAGGCCCATGAGGGCGATGAGGGGCACCACCATGCGTTCGCGGGTGGCGGGCCGCAGCCGGCGTCCGACGAGGAGGTCGCCCAGCAGCATGCCGACCGGCAGGGCGGCCATCAGGACCGCGTAGGAGCCGGACGGGAAGCCGTGGCTGCCCGCGTAGGCGATGATCAGGCCCTCCGCTCCGGTGACGAACGCGGTCGGGAGCCACTGGGCGAACAGCAGCCGCCGGACCGGGCGGTGGCGCAGGAGCGCGCCGGTGCCGCGCAGGCTCGTGCGCATGGCGCCGCCGCCGCCCGCTTCGGGTTCCGCCGCGAGCCGTGGCAGCCGCAGCCGGACGGCGGCCGCGCAGAGCAGGTGCATGACGGCCCCGGCCGCGAGTGCCGCGCGCGGGCCGACGGCCGCGACGGCGGCGCCGCCGAGGGTCAGCCCGAAGAGCTGGGCGCCGCTGGAGGCCATGCTGTTGAGCGAGCGGCCCAGCACGTACGCGTCGCCGCTCAGCCAGCGGGCGACGAGCCGTGCGGAGGCGCCGCCGAACGCCGGGGTCGCGAGGGCGAGCACCGCGACGACGGCGAGGCCCGCCGCGACGGGCATCCGCACCAGGGCGAGCAGGGCCGCCGCCGTGCCCTCCAGCAGGTAGCCGCCGGCGATCAGTGCCCGGGGCGGGAACCGGTCGGCGAGGGAGCCGAACAGCAGCGAGCCGAGGAGCTGCGGCAGGAAGCCCGCGCCGAAGGCCAGCGCGCTGAGCAGCGCGGAGCCGGTGCCGGAGTAGACCAGTGCCGAGAAGGTGGTGATGCGCAGCGAGTCGGCGGTGATGCCGATGGTGCGGGTCAGAAAGAGCAGCCGGAATCGGGGCTCGGCGAGCACCTGGCCGTAGGTGGTTCGCGGCGCCGGGGCCGGCAGCGGCGGGGATGTGGTGGTCATGCCCGGCAGCCTGGTGCGGGCCGCGTGGGCGTGCGAGAGATTCGCCCGGGGACGTAAGGTCTGGCGGCGTGCTCCGCTTCACCGCCACCACCGAGGACCTGCTGCACAGCCGGTTCGCGCTCTCCCCGGCCTTCGAGCTCTGCGGACTGCTGCGCCGGCTGAGCGGCCGGGACGCGGCGCTGCCGGCCGACTGGGCGGCGCGCCTCGCCCCGGGCTTCGCGCGGCTGCGCGGCGAGACGCATCTGGACGCCGTGCTGGCGCTTCAGGTCAGCAGGGCGGGCGCCAACTTCGTCGCCCCGCCGCCGCGTGGGCTCGCCCAGAGCTGGGCCGACGATCTCGCGGCGATCCGGTCCACGCCGGTCGCGGTGGCCCGCGCCGAGATCGACGCCGTGCTGCGCGGGCGGGCGGGCGGTGACCTGGGTGTCCGTGATCCGCGAGTGCGCGAACTGCTGGAGTCCGACGGCGTGGTGGAGACGGTCGCCGACGCGCTGGACCGCGCCTGGCACGAACTGCTCGCCCCGGACTGGCCGCAGCTGCGGGCGGTCTGCGAACGCGATGTCGTGCACCGGGTCGGGGTGATCGGCGAGCGCGGCTGGAAGGAGGCGGTCGAGGGCCTGCAGGACGGGCTGGCCTGGCAGGGACAGCACCTTGCGGTGCCGCTGCGCCGCGTGTACGAGGACGTGAGCCTCGCCGGGCAGGGGCTGCTGCTGGTGCCCTCGGTGATGGTCTGGCCCGGTGTCGCGGCCTTCCACGAGGAGCCGTGGCCGAAGGCCCTGATCTACCGGGCGCGCGGCACCGCCTCCCTGTGGGAGCGGGCGGCGCCCGATCCGGCGGCGCTGGCGGCGCTGCTCGGCCGCTCCCGGGCGCGGCTGCTGGTGGAGCTGGGCGCACCGGCCAGCACCAGTCAGCTGGCCCGCAGCCTCGTGATGGCCCCCGGCGCGGTCGGCGACCACCTGGCCGTGCTCCTCGCGAGCGGGCTGCTGGCGCGCACCCGGTCCGGCCGCTCGGTGCTCTACCGGCGTACGGCGCTCGGGGACGCACTGGTCGGCGGCGCGGCGGGCCCGTGAGTCGGCTGGCAAAGCTCCAGGTCAGGACCACCTGGTTGCGTCAAGTCATTGGCACCAGTGACAAGCCGCATACCCGACGGACAGCAGAACGGGCACGCCGCGCCGCTCCGCCTCCTCGAACGCCTCCGGCCCCCAGGGCCATCACTCCACCGGATTGTCGGCATGCCGCAGCAGACACGGCAACGGCTTTCGGGTGGGTCCTGGGGGCTCGGCGACAGGTCAGCGGCTCCGGCGGTGCGGGGCGCGCGGCCGGGGCAGGAGGATCCCGGCGGCACCCGCCGGGTCGGCGGCCGGGTCGGCCGGGGCCGTGAAGCCCTTGACGGCCCGGTTCGGGGCCGGCGCGGCCCTGCGGGGCTTGGGCACAGGCTCCGGCCGGCGGGCCAGCCTCCCGCTGATCATCGACGCCGCGCGGCTCACGGCGTCGGCCAGCGGGGAAATCAGCTTCGCGTCCAGGGCGGTCACCGCGACCGCGGCCACCACCTGGCCGGACGCCGAGTGCACCGGAGCCGCCACGCACGACAGCGAATCCACGCACTGCTCGTAGTCGTACGCGAGCCCCCGCTCCCGGACCCCGGCGACCTCGCGCGCCCAGGCGGCCTCCGTCCACCCCGCGGGCCGCTTCGGCACCGGGGCGGCCGCCGCCAGGACCAGTTCGGCCGCGCTGCCGGGCGGCAGGACGACCCCGGAGTACAGCGGGAAGACCTCGTCCACCTCGCCCCGCATGCCCCCGACGACGATGATCTGTCCCGCTTCGGGCACCGACAGGCTCAGGCTCACCCCGCCGCTGACCGCCGCGAGTTCCCGTAGCGGCTGGGCCGCTGCGGCGCGCAGCGCGCGCGCCGGATGCCAGGCCTGCCCGAGCCGGAACGTCCGCGGGCCCAGCCGGTAGCGGCCTTCGTGACTCTGCACCGCGCCCAGTGCGACCAGCTGCCCGAGCAGCCGGTGGGCGGTGGCCTTCGGCAGCGCGGCGTCGCTCGCCAGCCGGGTCAGCCCCACCTCGTCGGTGTGCGCGAGTACCTCCATGAGTGCGAACGCGCCGTCCAGCACGCCGCGCCCCTCGGCGCCGGATCTCGCCATGAGGGCCCCCTCTCATGCCGGGCCGCCGATCGGACGGCCCCACAACTCCCCGTTCGGACCAGGTCAGTTGGGGTTTCGGTATGGGTTCCCTTCAGTCGCCGGTCCGTTGAACGGACCCGATCATTGCCCGCTCGCGATGATCGCGCCACTGTGTTTTTCATCCGGGAACGGAACGCCGGAGCTCCTGCGGAGCTCAGGCGGGCCGTCCACTCGCACCACACAAGGAGGCAGCTATGAGCTCCATCAAGACGAGCGCCAAGCAGTTCAAGTACGTCATGGGCGCGCTGACCGCGGTCTTCTTCGGCGCCTGCTCGGCCAGCTGACGTAGAACCCCGGGGGTGGGGGCGGCGCGCCGCCCCCACCCCTTCGTCCTGTTCGAGGTACGAGGGAGGCATCAGTGCTGGAGACCGCTGTCCGGCAGGTGCAGGTGGCCACGGCCATGGTGTTCGGCCGGCGGCTGAACGTACGGGCCGTGGAACGGCTGGTCGCCGACGCGCTCGTCACGCTGGAGGAGTTCGGCTCACTCGGCGACGACGTCGACGAACTGGCCGACGGACCGTTCACCGATCCGGCCGAGCGCCGCGACCTGCAGAACCGGGCGCTCCAGCGCACCGTGCGCAGGCTCGCCAAACGCTCGCCCTTCTACCGGGAACGGCTCACCGGCGTGGACCCGGACGGGATCACCACCGAGACGCTCACCCGCATCCCGGTGACCCGCAAGGCCGACCTGCTCGCCCGCCCCGCCGACTTCCTGTGCAGCGACCCGTACCTGGTGACGCAGACCACCGGCACCACCGGCGCACCGGTCCAGATCTGGCTCTCCCGCTACGAGATGGAGCTGTGGCCCGCCCTGATCGCGCTGTCCCTGGTGCTCCGCGGCGACCTCGGCCCCGGCGACCGGATGCAGATCAACCTCAGCTCGCGGGCGACCGCCGCCGTGCAGGAGGACGTCGAGGTGTGCCGCCTCGCCAACGCCGCCTGTCACGTCGTGGGACAGATCCCGCCCGAGGAGTCCGTCGAGCACCTGCTCGGCCGCTCCGGCCCCCGGCCGACGGTGCTCACCGGAAACCCCAGCTACCTCGCCCGCATGGTGAGCGTCGCCCGCGAACGCGGATACGGGCCGCAGGACTTCGGGCTGCGCGCGGTCTACGCGGGAGGGGAGATGCTGTCGCGCAACCTGGCGGCCGCCTTCCGCGAGACCTTCGGCGCACGCACCGTCGGCGACTCCTTCGGCATGACCGAGCTGCTGCCCGTCAGCGGCCGCACCTGCACCCACCACCACCTGCACATCGACCCCAACATGGGGTACACGGAGGTCCTCGACCTGGAGACGGGCGAGCCCGCCGGGCCCGGCCGCCTCGGCGAGCTGACGGTCACCCCGTACTTCCCCTACCGGGAATGCATGCCCGTCCTGCGGTACAACACGGGTGACGTGGTCCGCACCCTGGACGGCGAGCCCACCTGCGAACTCGCCTCGGTCCCCGCGGTCTCCCACATCCTCGGCAAGGCCGGACAGCTCTACCGCACCGCCGACACCATCGTCACCCCGCGCGACATCGTCGAGGCGCTGGACGGCACCCCCGGCCTGCCGTGGCCGCTGCGCCACCGGGCCGAGATCACCGACCGGGGCCGGCTGCACGTGGAGGTCGTCTCCAAGGAACTCGGCGCGGCCGACGTGACGATGCGACTGCGGGCCGAGGGCATCGACGCCGACGTCACCGTCCTGCCGCTGGACGACGCGGAAGCGGCACTGCGCTTCCCGCTCCGCTGCGACCTGCTGGAGCACACCTTCACCCGGAGCCACGCATGACGGTCTTCTTCCAGCTCGCGGTCAGCTGCACCCTGGCGCTCGCGGTGTGCGTCGGCGCCGTCGGCTACTTCCGCACCGTCCGCACCCCCCGGCCGCCGATCGGGGTCTTCAACGGCGCCGACATCTTCATGATGATGGGCTTCGTCCTGGCGCTGCCGTACCTCTACCTGGCGCTGCCCGGCGCGGTCCTGCCGGCGGTACTCGCGCTGGCCTTCGCCGGCGGGCTGTCCGTCGGCTACCAGCCCGTCATCGGTGACGGACGGCTGCGCTGGGCGCTGATCGCCACGCTGATCGCGGCCGTGCTCGGCACCCACCTCGCCTTCGGCGACACCGCCGCGCCGTACTGGATCGCCAACAGCTGCGTCGTCGGCCTGGTCGTCGTCTCCGCCACCAACATCAACGTCCAGGGCGGGATGCGGCTGAAGAACGTCGCGTGGTTCCTGCTCGCGCTCGCCGCCTACGACGCGTTCTTCGCCTGGGTCGTCCCGCTGACCGAGGAACTGTCCGACGCGATCCAGGGCTACCCCTTCGCCCCCGCGGCCGGGCTCCGCATCGGGGAGAACCTCGGCTCCGTACTCGGCATGGGCGACCTGCTGGCCTACGCCCTCTTCACCACCGCCGCCTACAAGGCCTACGGCAAGGCGGGCCTGCGCACCGGAATCACACTGGTCGTGCTCTTCGGCGCCGTGGCCCCGGTAGCCACCCTGCACCTCATCGACGCCGTCACCGGGCACCCCGCGGCCCTGATCCCGGCCCAGGTCTTCTTCGGCCCGGCAGCCTTCATCGGCCACCTCCTCCTCCGCCGCCGGGGCCCCGAACGCCGGATGGCCGAACTCACGTTCCGCCGCGACCGGATCGGAACCCCGGGCCGGCAGCCGGCCCGCAGGTCACCGGACCTGGCGGCCCCTACCGCGGCCGGAAACGGGACGCGAGGGGCGGTTCAGCAATAGGTGACCTGGACGATGTAGATCTGCTCGTGCCGAACGACCGTCAGGTACTCGAACATGCCCGGTATGCGCCGCGGATGATCTCGCTCACCGCCAAGGCGTGACCGCGGGACTGGGCGGACACGGACTTCGACGTCCGCCTGCAGGACGTGCCGCTGAACAACCGGCGCCCGGACGTGGTGGCGCACCGGGCGGACGCCATCGATGTGGTGCCGATCAGGCCGGAGCATGTGCTGCTGGTGGTCGAGGTGGTGGCGCCGGGGGTCGGAGACCACGGACCGGGTGGTGCAGGTCGACCAGTACGCGCGGGCCGGGATCGGGTTCTACTGGCGGGTCGAGCAGGCCGCGACGGGGCTGCCGCTGGTGTACACGCACGTGCTCGACCCGGCGAGCGGCAGTTGTCGCGACGGGCCGGTGTTCACCGGGGAGGTGGGGGTCGCGGCGCCGTTCGCCGTGGAGGTGGATCTCACCCCGTGAGGGTCACTCGTCCTTGGGGTCGGGCTGCTCGGTGAAGTCGATCTTCTTGAAGCGGTCGTTCATCGACTTCAGGAGGAACCAGGTGGCGATGCCGAGGGCGGCGAAGACGACGAAGCCGAGGAGGCCGGGGGTGACCTTGGTTTCGTCGAGGGCGAGGTCGGCGGCGAGCTGGGTGACGTTCACGGGGGTGCTCATTCATCCATGGTGACCCGGCCCTACGCGGGCCGGGTCACCGGGGGGTGGGTCGTACGGGTTACTTCCGGAGGCCGGCGAAGAGGTCGGTCTCGGGGAGGTCGGTGTCGATCAGGGACTTCGCGAGTTCGTAGTCCTCGGTGGGCCAGACGTCGCGCTGGATGTCGATCGGGACGCGGAACCAGGGGCCGTCGGGGTCGATCTGAGTGGCGTGGGCGATCAGGGCCTTGTCGCGGATCTCGAAGTACTCTCCGCAGTCGACCCGGGTGGTGATCTCCCGCTCGGCTCGGCCGGACTTCTCCCAGCCTTCGATCCACTCGCCGTAGGGCGAGTCGTGGCCGTTCTCGGTGAGGTAGGCGTGCAGGGCGCGGATGCGGCCCATCGGGAAGCCGTGGTTGTAGTAGAGCTTGAGGGGCTGCCAGGGCTCGCCGGCCTCGGGGTAGGCCTCGGGGTCTCCGGCGGCTTCGAAGGCCGCCATGGTGATCTTGTGGGTCATGATGTGGTCGGGGTGCGGGTAGCCGCCGTTCTCGTCGTACGTGGTGATCACGTGCGGGCGGAACTCGCGGATCAGCTTGACCAGGGTGCCGGCCGCCACGTCCACGTCCTCGAGGGCGAAGCAGCCCTCGGGCAGCGGGGGCAGCGGGTCGCCCTCGGGCAGGCCTGAGTCGACGTAGCCGAGCCATGCCTGCTGGACGCCGAGGATCTCCCGGGCGGCGTCCATCTCCTTGCGGCGCACTTCGTGAATGTTCTCCTCGACCCACGGGTCGCCCTGCAGCTTGGGGTTGAGGATCGACCCCCGCTCGCCCCCGGTGCAGGTGGCGACGAGGACCTCCACCCCCTGGGCCACGTACATCGCCATGGTGGCGGCGCCCTTGCTGGACTCGTCGTCCGGGTGCGCGTGTACCGCCATCAACCGCAACTGCTCGCTCAACGCCTGGGTCCCTTCCAGGTAACAAAAAATGTCCGCTTCGTCGGGCCGGCTCCCCCGCCGCCTCTGGCGCGGACGTGCCCCTCCTATAGTGACGGACTGGAGGGCGCGTCCATTCCCGCGGACGGCCGAGCGTTCCTCCGCGAAAGGACCGAGCCGCGCCATGGACCAGAGCCCTACGCCCCAGCAGCCCCTCGCGCCCCCGGTGGGCCGCTACAGCCGGTCCGACGACCGGACGACCGACCGCCGGCTGCGGATCGCCGGTGTCGTGTTCGGGGTGCTGCTGGTGGGCCTGATCGCCTGGCTCGGCACGTCCTACCTGCTGCGCGAGACGAAGCTGAACGGTACGGTGCCGACCTTCCAGCCGGTGTCCGACAGCGAGCTCCAGTTGCAGCTGTCGGTGCGCAAGAGCGAGGGCACCTCCGGCGTGTGCACGGTCCGCACGCAGGGCGTGGACGGCGCGGTGGTCGGCCAGTCCGACTTCCAGATCCCGGCCGAGGGCACCACTTACGACAAGGTCGTGACGCTGCGGACCACCTCCCGGGGCTCCACCGCGGAGCTGCTCGGCTGCACGCCCAACAAGTAGCGGCCACCCGAATAGGCGCCGGAAGACGCCGGAAGACGCCCGGAGCCGCCGGAAGGGTGAGCGAACGCTCTTTGCTCCGCTCACCCTTTCGAGCGCATAGTCGAAGGTGCGGGACGGCCTCGCCCCCCGCAGCCCTTCCCGCCTGTACGGGGAACTTGTTAGGCTCGTGATTTCGCCCCTTCCCTGCCGAATGGCACGGAAGCGGGCGTTGCTTTGCATCTGCCCAGAAAATCGCCCACTGCTGCCGAACCACCCTCGCAGCAGCGCCAGCACGACGAGGAGCACCCTGTGACCCAGACCAACGACGACGTGACCTGGCTCACTCAGGACCACTACAGCAAGCTGAAGGCCGAGCTTGACCACCTGACCGGGCCCTGGCGCATCGAGATCGCGAAGAAGATCGAGGCCGCCCGCGAGGAGGGCGACCTCAAGGAGAACGCCGGCTACCACGCGGCCAAGGACGAGCAGGGCAAGACCGAGGCGCGCATCCGTCAGCTGTCCCAGCTGCTGGAGCGGGCGAAGGTCGGCGAGGCTCCGGCCGACTCCGGTGTGGTGGCGCCGGGCATGCTGGTGACGGTGGCCTTCGACGGCGACCTGGACGACACCATGGAGTTCCTGCTGGCCTCCCGCGAGGTCACCGACGGCGACATCGACGTGTACTCGCCGCAGTCCCCGCTGGGCCGCGCCATCACCGGCAAGTCGGTCGGCGAGGACGCCGTGTACGAGCTGCCGAACGGCAAGAAGGCCGGCGTGAAGATCGTCGACGCCAAGCCGTTCTCCGGCTGAGCCTCCCGCAGCACGACGACGGACGGCCGCTCCCCCGGGGGGGGGGAGCGGCCGTCCGGTCGTTCACCAGCAGAAAGCTCAGCCTGCGGCGCGGCGGTACTTGCGCACCGACAGCCAGGAGAACAGCGCCATGATGATCAGCGACCAGCCGATCGACACCAGCACGGCGTGCTGCATCGGCCAGGCGTCGGGCGTCGGGCCGAGCTGGTTGCCGAACAGGCTGCGGCAGGCCTGCACGGTGGCGGAGAACGGGTTCCAGTAGGCGATCGGCTGCAGCCAGCCGGGCATCGAGCTGACCGGCACGAAGGCGTTGGAGATGAAGGTCAGCGGGAACAGCCAGATCAGGCCGGCCGAGGTGGCGGCCTCGGGGCTGCGCACCGACAGGCCGATCAGCGCGCCGATCCAGGAGAACGCGTAGCCGAGCAGCAGCAGCAGGCCGAACGCGGCGAGCGCCTTCAGGACGCCGTCGTGGATCCGCCAGCCGACCAGCAGCGCGACCAGGGCGAGCACCACCACGGTGAACGCGGTCTGCACCAGGTCGGCGAGGGTGCGGCCGGTGAGCACCGCCGCGCGCGACATCGGCAGCGAGCGGAACCGGTCGACCAGGCCCTTGGTCATGTCCTCCGCGATACCGGCCGAGGCACCGGCCACCGCGAAGGTGACGGTCTGCGCGAAGATGCCCGCCATCAGGTACTCGATGTACACCTCGTGGCTGGGCTGGGCGCCGGGGATGGCGATCGCGCCGCCCATCACGTACGAGAACAGCAGCACGAACATCACCGGCTGCATGAGACCGAAGACCACGATTTCGGGAATTCGGGTCATTCGCCGCAAATTGCGCTTCGCGACCACCCAGGAGTCGTGCAGGGTGGCGGAGACGCCGCGGCGGGGGGCTACGGGGACGGGGCCGATCGCCGCGTCCGGCAGTGCGGTGGTCATCTCAGGCGTCCTTCCCGTGGCCGCGACGGCCCTTCTTCGCCGGCTGCTCGCCCTCGTCCACGCCGCCGTCGCCCTCGGTGACATGGCCGGTGAGGGAGAGGAAGACGTCGTCGAGGGTGGGGCGGCGCAGGCCGATGTCGTCGATCTCGATGGAGCGGGCGTCCAGTTCGCGGATGGCGTCGGCCAGGACCTTGGCGCCGCCGCTGACCGGGACGGTGATCCGGCGGGTGTTCTTCTCCACCGCCGGATCGCCCTTGGCGAACGGGGTGAGCGCGGCGACCGCCTCGGGGATCAGGTCGGAGCGGTGCACGACGACCTCGATGCGCTCGCCGCCGATCTGGGCCTTCAGCTCGTCGGCGGTGCCGCGGGCGATCACCTTGCCGTGGTCGACCACCGCGATGTCGTGGGCGAGGCGGTCGGCCTCCTCCAGGTACTGGGTGGTGAGCAGCAGCGTGGTGCCCTGCTCCACCAGGGTCTCGATGACCTCCCAGAGCGCGAGCCGGTTGCGCGGGTCGAGGCCGGTGGTGGGCTCGTCCAGGAACATCACCGGCGGGCGGACCACCAGCGCGGCGGCCAGGTCGAGGCGGCGGCGCATGCCGCCGGAGTAGGTCTTGGCGGTGCGGTCCATGGCCTCGGCGAGGTTGAACCACTCCAGCAGTTCCACCGCCCGCTTCTTCGCGTCGCGGGCGCTCATCTGGTAGAGCTCGCCGACCATCTGGAGGTTCTCGCGGCCGGTGAGGTACTCGTCCACGGCGGCGTACTGGCCGGACAGGCCGATCAGGCTGCGCACCTGGTTGGGGTGCTTGAGGACGTCGACGCCGGCCACGGTGGCCCGCCCGGAGTCCGGTTGGAGCAGGGTGGTCAGAACGCGCACGGTGGTGGTCTTGCCGGCGCCGTTGGGGCCGAGCAGTCCGAGCACGGTGCCTTCGGGGACGTCCAGACTGACGCCGTCGAGGGCGCGTACGTCACCGAAGGTCTTGACCAGGTTCTCGGCTTCGATGGCTGACGCCATGGTCCTGCCTCATCTCCCTGAAGTCGGGGTCCTGAAGTCGGAGGTGTGGAGTCGGTGGACGAGCCCGTTTTGGGCGCAGATCACCCACTCTGTTACCTGAGCGCGCCAACGGCAAGCTCGCGATACATCGCAAGATGCTGCCACTCGCGATATATCGCGTCAACCCGAACGGGTGATCCGCGTCTCGGCGCCGGGGCTCGGCGCCGGGGCTCGGCGCCGCGCCCGGTGCCGCGCCGTCAGCGCGAGACCACGTAGCCGTCCTCGCGCAGCTCCCCGATCACCGCCGCGCAGTGCTCCGGGCCCTTGGTCTCCAGGTGCAGGTCCACCTCGACCTCGGTCAGGCCCAGCTGCGGGTCGATCCGCACGTGCGCGACGTCCAGCACGTTGGCGTCCACCCGGGTCAGCACGCCCAGCAGGTCCGCCAGCGCGCCCGGCTTGTCGGCCAGCCGGACCCGCAGCGACAGGTAGCGGCCCGCCGCGGCCAGGCCGTGCCGCAGCACCCGCTGCATCAGCTGCGGGTCGATGTTGCCGCCGGACAGCACGCCGACCACCGGGCCCTCGAACCGCCCCGGCTCGGCCAGCAGCGCGGCGATCGGCGCCGCCCCGGCGGGCTCGACCACCAGCTTGAGCCGCTCCAGGCCGATCAGCAGCGCCCGGGACAGCTCGTCCTCGGAGACCGTCCGCACCCCGTCCGCGAGCGAGTTGATCACCTCGAACGGGATGTCGCCCGGGCGGCCGACCATGATCCCGTCGGCCATGGTGGAGAACCGCTCCAGCGAGACCGGGCGGCCCGCGGACAGCGACAGCGGGTACGCCGCCGCGGTGGCCGCCTGCACGCCGATCACCCGGACGTCCGGGCGCAGCGCCTTGATCGCGATCGCCACGCCGGCCAGCAGCCCGCCGCCGCCGGTGCCGACCAGCACGGTGCGCACCTCGGGGCACTGCTCCAGGATCTCCAGGCCGACGGTGGCCTGACCGGTGATCACGTCCCAGTGGTCGAAGGGGTGGATGAACACCGCGCCGGTGGCGTCGGCGTACTCGCGCGCCGCCTGCAGCGCCTGGTCGACGTTGGCGCCGTGCAGCCGCACCTCGGCGCCGTACTCGCGGGTGGCGGCGACCTTCGGCAGCGGCGCGGCGAGCGGCATGAAGACGGTGGAGCGCACACCGAGCAGCGCGGCGGCCAGCGCCACGCCCTGCGCGTGGTTGCCCGCACTGGCGGCGACCACGCCGCCGGCCCGCTCCACCGGCAGCAGGCCGGCGATCCGCAGGTACGCGCCGCGCAGCTTGAACGAGCCGGTGCGCTGGAGGTTCTCGCACTTCAGGTGGACGGGCGTACCGGCCAGCCCGGACAGGTGGCGGCTGCTCTGCATCGGGGTGACCCTGGCCACCCCGGCGAGCATCTTCTGTGCGCCGCGGACGTCGTCGAGTGTGATCGGCCAGTTCTGCATGAAGATCAGCCTAGGCCGAGGCGGTTCCGATGCCCGCCGGGCGCGCGTACGCTGCTGGGCACGAGTCGCCCGCACCCCCGTGAGTCGCGATGAGCCTGCCCCCGCCCGACGTGCCCGACGCCCCCGACCCCGATTGCCGACTCCCCTACCAGGTCGCGGTGTTCGCCCGGCGGATCAGTGCCGCCGCGGCGCTCGACCGGGCCGCGTTCCTGCTGCTGGACCAGCTCGCCGCCGGCGGGCCGGCCAACGTGAAGACACTGGCGGCCGCGCTGGGCGTGGACTCCTCCACGGTGACCCGGCAGGCCGCGCCGCTGCTGCGCGAACACCTGCTGGCCCGGGTGCCGTACCCGGCCGACCGGCGCGCGGCACTGCTCGCACTGACCCCGCTCGGGGCCGGGCGCCTGGCGCAGGTGCACGAGCAGCGGCGGCAGTTGATCGCCGAACTGACGGCCGACTGGACGGCGGACGAGCGGACGCTGTTCTGCGCGCTTCTGGAACGCTTCAACGACGGCCTGCGCAACCAGCGTTGACGCCCAGGTGGTTCAACTCGCAAATGCACAAACGGTATTACCATCCGCGCGGTCCAACGGCGGTCCGCACAGCCGCCGTTGGACCGCGCCGGCACGGCGATCAGCCGAGCGCCTGCTCCAGGTCGGCGAGCAGGTCGGCGGCGGACTCGATGCCGACCGAGATGCGCACCAGGTCGGCGGGCACCTCGAGCGGGGAGCCGGCCGCGGAGGCGTGGGTCATCCGGCCGGGGTGCTCGATCAGCGACTCGACGCCGCCCAGCGACTCGCCGAGGGTGAACAGCTGCGCGCGGTTGCACACCTCGACGGCGGCCTCCTCGCCACCGGCGACCCGGAACGACACCATGCCACCGAACGCCTTCATCTGCTTGGCGGCGATGTCGTGCCCGGGGTGGGTGGGCAGGCCGGGGTACAGCACCTGCGTCACCTTCGGGTGCGCGGAGAGCAGTTCGGCGATCCGGGCGGCGTTGTCGGAGTGACGGTCCATCCGGACGCCGAGGGTCTTGATGCCGCGCAGCACCAGCCAGGCGTCGAACGGGCCGGAGACGGCGCCCATCGAGTTCTGGTGGTAGGCCACCTCCTCGGCGAGGCCGGCGTCGGCGACCACCAGGGCGCCGCCGACCACGTCGGAGTGGCCGCCCATGTACTTGGTGGTGGAGTGCACGACGACGTCGGCGCCGAGCGACAGCGGCTGCTGCAGGTAGGGGCTGGCGAAGGTGTTGTCGACGATCAGCAGGGCGCCGGCGGCGTGCGCGATCTCGGCGACGGCGGTCAGGTCGGTGATGCCGAGCAGCGGGTTGGAGGGGGTCTCGACCCACACCGCGCGGGTGTTGGGGCGGATCGCCTCGCGCACCTTCTCGGGGTGGTGGGTGTCGGCGACGGAGAAGTCGACGCCCCAGCGGGTCAGCACCTTGGCGAACAGCCGGAAGGTGCCGCCGTAGGCGTCGTTGGGGATCACGATGTGGTCGCCGGGCTTGAGGATGGTCCGCAGCAGGGTGTCCTCGGCGGCCAGGCCGGAGGCGAAGGCGAGGCCGCGGGAGCCGCCCTCGATCGCGGCGAGGCACTCCTCCAGGGCGGTGCGGGTGGGGTTCGCGGAGCGGCTGTACTCGTAGCCCTCGCGGAGTCCGCCGACGCCGTCCTGCTTGTAGGTGGACACCTGGTAGATCGGCGTCACGACTGCCCCGGTCCGGGGGTCCGCTTCCTGGCCCGCGTGGATGGCGAGGGTTTCGAAGCCGTGGGAAAGCTGGTGCTCGGTCATGCGGTCGAGCCTAGTGCGGCGGACGGATCATGGGTGGTGGTTGGGCGGGTCCGTCGTGGCGCCGCGTCAGGTGGCCGTGCCGCCATCGCAATCGCTTCGCGAAGGGCCAGGTCGTACCGCTACGATCTGCCAGCCGCACACACGATCGACACTTGGGGGCGCGGAATGTCCACCGAGCGCACCGGCATGCGCACGTCCACCCGGGCCCTGCTGGCAGTCACGCTGCTCGCCGGGTTCTACCTGCTCGCGGCGGCCATCGTGGCCGGCCTGGTCTGGCTGAACTTCGAACTGATCGTCAACACCGGCCGGTTCAGCCTGGGAACGGCCAAGATCGTGCTGTTCAGCGCCGCCATCGCCTACCCGGTGGTGCGGGTGGTGTTCCTGACCCGCCGTCCGCGTGACGACAGCCACGACGGCCTGCCGCTGACCCGCGAGGAGCAGCCCGAGCTGTGGGACCGGGTCGACCGGATCGCCGCGGCCACCGGTGTCCGCGGCCCGGCCGAGATCCGCCTGGTGCCGCAGGTCAACGCCGGTGTGTACGAGGAGACCAAGCTGCTCGGCCTGATACCGGGCCCCCGCCACCTGGTGATCGGCGCGCCGCTGCTGATCGGCCTGACCGAGGCCGAACTGGACTCGGTGCTCGCCCACGAGTTCGGCCACTACGCCAACAACGACGTCCGCCTGGCCGCCGCCACCGTGGCCGGCCGCGCCGCCATCGGGCACACCATCGCCACCCTGCACCACGGCGCCGACCAGAACGTCGCCGAGCGGACCTCCGAGATCGCCGAGAAGAACGCCGCCCGGGAGGCCCGCGGCCGCAAGGCCCGCGACACGGACGCCGGCAACGGCGGCGTCGAGCGCTACCTCGCCAAGCTGTTCACCCTGTACGCCAAGCTGTACTTCCGGGTGTCCGAGTCGATCAGCCGCAGCCAGGAGTACGCCGCCGACCGGCACGCCGCCCGGATCGCCGGCCGCGACGCCACCGCCTCCGCGCTGCGCCGCATCCCCGTGCTGGACGCCGCGCAGGGCTTCTACCTGAACAGCTACGCCACCATGGGCGTGGGCGCCGGACTGCTCCCGCTGCCCGGCCAGTTCTTCGGCGGCCTGGACCGCCTGCTGACCGACCCCGAGCGCGGCAAGGAGCTCACCGACATGGGTCTGGAGCTCCCCGACGAGCAGCCCGACCCGTACGACTCGCACCCGCCGATCAAGCAGCGGGTCGCCGCCGTCGAGGCCCTGCCGGACACCCCGGGCCTGCCCGGCCTCGGCGAGGACCGGCCCGCGCTCGGGCTGCTGCGCGACCCGCAGCGGCGGCTGGCCGAGCTGGAGACGCTGGCGCTGATCCCGGAGGCCGCGCAGATGCGCCGCCTGGACTGGCCGGAGCTGGTCCACGAGGCGATGCTCGCGTACGCCCGCGAGGAGGCCGAGCCGGTGCTGCGCGCGCTCACCGACAGCGGCCTGCCCGGCACCGCCGAGGCGATGCTGGACGCGCTGGACGCCGGGCGCTCGGCGGAGATCGCCGGGCGGCTGCCGCAGAGCCAGGAGTCCGCGCAGGCCACCGGCCGGGCCGCCCGCGAGTTCCACCGCCCGCTGCTGCGCCGGGCCCTGCGCGCGCTGACGGTGCTCGCCCTGGCCTCGCAGCAGCAGGCCCGCTGGGAGCTGTCCTGGAGCCGCCCGGCCGCCCTGGTGCTGCCCGGCGACACCGGCGAGCGGCTGCCCGAGGCGCTGGACGCCGCCGTCGCCGACGTACCCGACACCGCCCCGCTGCGCGCCCTGCTGGCCGAGGCCGCCGCCCCGGCCGACCCGCAGTCCTGACCTCCCGGAGAACCGTTCGATGGACGCTCGTCTGATCCTGCTCATCCCGCTGGTCCTGATCGCCGCCCTCAAGCTGGCCCCCTGGCTGATGAAGCGCCGCGTCGCCACCCTGAACGCCCGCACCGAGGAGGCCAAGGCCACCATCGCCCGGTACGAGGAGGCGGAGCGGAAGCGGCGGACCATCTACCCGGCCGACCACGGACTGGTCCCCGGGGACGAGCTGATCCTGGATCCGGGCCTGGCCGGCCCGGACGTGGACGCGGCGCTGGCCGCCCTCGAGGCGGGCGACTGGCACCCGGTCGCCGACCTGCTCGCCGCCGCCGCGGGCGACCACGACCGGCGCCGGGGCCTGATGCGCCGCTTCGCGGAGCCCGCCGCCGAGAACGACGCCTGGCTGCTGGCCTGGCGCGCCGAGCAGCCGGACAACGCGGACGCCGCGATCCTCGCCCAGGACTCGCTGGTCGTGCTGGCCTGGAACGTGCGCACCAGCCAGCGGGCCGCCGCGGTCACCTCGGAGCGCTGGGCCGCGTTCCGCAAGGTACTGGGCGACGCCGAGGCGGCCGCCGCCGAGGCCGTCCGGCTCGCCGACCCGGCCGACCCGCTGCCGTTCGTCGCCCAGATCCCGCTGGCGATGGGCCAGAGCTGGGACAACGAGCGCTTCCGGGCACTCTGGCAGGAGATCGTCTCCCGCGACCCGCACAACTTCTCCGCCCACACCGGCGCCCTGCAGTACTGGTGCGCCAAGTGGAAGGGCAGCCACGAGGAGATGCACGCCTTCGTGGACGCCGCGGTCGCCGCCGCCCCGAAGGGCAGCCTGCTGTCCGCGCTCAAGCTGGAGGCGTACTTCGAGCAGTTCGAGGGGAACAAGGAGCCGTACACCGCCCCCGAGGTGCAGGCCGCCGTGGCCGCGGTGCTGGCCGACCTGGAACTGGCCGACCCCGACGACCGCCACCGCCGCTACGCGCACGGCTGGCTGGTCTGGGTGCTGGCCCAGGCAGGCCGGCCCTCCGACGCGATGCCGCACCTGCGGGCGCTCGGCCCGATCGTCCCCGAGCCGTGGACGTACTGGGCGGACCCGGTCGACAGGTTCGTCACCCGGCGCATCGACATCGTGCTGGCGGCCACCGCGGACTGACCGCCGTGCCTGGCGCGATCCGCGACGGTTGCCGAGGATGGGAACGTCAGCCGTGCCCCCGTTGCCGAGCCCGGCGACGGGGGCACGGAGCGTTGTCGGCCGGAGGTGAGCGGTAATGGCCGGGTTGGTACGGATGAATCTGGACTCCCCCGAGGAGGTCCGCCCGTTCGAAGAGGGCAAGGGGCAGGTGTCGCTGGTGAACCTGAAGTCCGGCGGCGTCGGCCGGGGCGTGTTCGAGCCGGGCTGGCGCTGGTCGAAGCACGTGAAGCCGATCGCCGGCACCGACAGCTGCCAGGCCTCGCACGCCGGGTACGTGATCTCGGGCCGGATGCGGATCGAGATGGACGACGGCCAGGCCGAGGAGTTCGGCGCGGGCGACGTGATGATCTGCCCGCCCGGCCACGACGCCTGGGTGCTGGGCGACGTGGCCTGCGTGGTCGTCGACTGGCAGGGCTTCACCGACTACGCGAAGCGCAGCTGATTCCCGCTCAGCCGGCCCGCCGCACCTCGTGCATGAAGCAGCCGTACTCCACGGCCCGCACATGCACCACGGCGATCTCCGGGTCGGTCAGCAACTCGGCGGCCAGCTCGGGCAGTTCGTCCGGCTCGCCGACCCGGCCGCCGAGGATTCGGCCGTCCGCGGAGTAGGCCCGCAGCACTCGCTGCCCGCCGTGGAAGCCGTCCGGCCAGCCGCCCGCGAAGCCCTCGCACGGGTCGGCGTGCACGAACACCGGCCCGGTCTCCAGGTACGCTCCCGGGTCGCAGCCGGTCTCCTCGGCCCAGCGCCGCAGCGGCGCGTACGACAGCAGAACGATCCGGTCTCCGGGGCGGGCCCGGGTGAGGCAGCACCGCAGCGGCGAGCCGCCGTCCTCGGTGACGGTGACGGGGTGGCAGCGCCCGCTGTCGTCGAGCCGCCGCAGTTCGGCGAGCGTCTGCGCGGGGACGGCCCGCACGTCGAGGGTGGTGTCGGTGGTGTTCATGGCCCCCAGCCTGCGCGAACCGGGCGCGACGGTCCGGCGGGTTCCGGACGTCGCGCTGCGGCACCGCCTGCTGGCGGGCGAGCTGCGCGGCACGCTCGGGGTCGGCGTTGTCGGTGGCGGGGGCTGCAGCGATCGTGTCCGCGTTGGCGCCGGGGGAGATGATCTACGCGGAGATAGTCTCCGCAGGGACGAACTCCTCGCCGTGATCACTTGTGTTCGCGTCGCGATCACTTGCGACATGGGCGAGATGATCTACGCGGAGATGGACTGGCCGGGCCGAGCCGGAGCAAGGCGACGGCCCGCCGCAACCTGGGGCTGCGACGGGCCGTGAGGCGAACGGGGGTTGACTGATGGTCAGCCCTTGATGGCGTCCGCGAAGTCCTTGATGTCCTGGAACGACAGGCCGGCCGCGTTGAGGTTCTTGGCCTTGTCGTGGTCGATGCCGGCGGCGGCCAGCTCGGCGTACTGGGCGTCGGTCAGCGGGGTGGTGTCCGGGCCGTCCGAGCCGAAGCCGCTGCCCTTGCCGCCGGCCTTGCCACCGGGGGCGGCCATCGACATGAAGGCCTCCCCGAGCTTCTGCAGGTCGAGCTCGGTGGCGCCGCTGGGGGCGTCGATGGCCGGCGCGTCGGAGTTGATGCCGAGCCGGAGCGGGAAGTGCGCCGAGGCGTCGGGCTTGTCGGCGAGCTGCATCAGGTCGAAGGTGATGGCCTGCGCCTTGCCGCCCTTGATCATCACGTCGGCGGCGATCTTGCGGTCCGGGATGTCCTCGAAGTCGCCGGTCGGCAGCGACGGGAGGGCGTCCTTGCCGGTGGCGGCCTTCTCGACGGTCTTCGCCAGGCCCTCGATCAGCGGACGCGCCTGGGCGGAGACCTCGATGACGTCGGCGTCGCCGGACTTGCCCTTGTCCTCCACCGAGGTGTTCTTGGAGATCACGGCCTTCAGCGACTTGACCAGGCGCCGGAGCTCCGCCGGGTCCATCCCGGGCATCGCGTCCAGCGGCGAGCCCGAGCTGACGCCCGCGTCGGAGCCGGGGGCCTTCGACTTCTTGATCTCGTCCTGCATCTTCTTCACGTCCAGCGAGACCCACTTGCCGTCGACCACGTCCTTGATCGGACCAGCCTCGGCGGGCAGCACGGAGACGAACTCGTCGACCTCCTTGGTGTCCTTGCCGGCGAGCTCGGCGATGCCGCGGACGTCCGCCTTCAGGTACATCCGCTCGCCGACCAGGCGGACGTCCGCGTAGGTCTTGCCGGACTTCTTGGCGCTCAGCGAGTAGGCGACCGCCACGCCCTTGAGGTCGTACGAGTCGTTCGTGGTGTCGGAGGTGTTGAACTTGAACACCTCGGTGTCCTTGAGCGGCTTGTCGGCGCTCAGCGACACGTTCAGCACCAGGTCGGACAGCAGGTCCGCGTTCTTCTTCTCGATCGGGTCGTCAACCGCCTTGCCGAAGGCGACGATCTGGTCCGACGTGGCGTCCAAGGAGAGCTGGAGGCTCATCGACTTGGCGTCGCCGAGCTTCTTGAACGCCCCGGTGACCTTCTGGCCGGCGCTCAGCTTCTCGGCGGTACCGCAGGCGGTGACGCCGGCGGCGATCAGGACGGCTCCGGTGGTGACGGCTATGCCGGCGCGGACAGACCGGCTGGTGGCGGTGTTGATGGCTGAACTCCTGTGCCTGAAGGCGGAACTCGGGCCCGATCGGCCCTGCCGCGGAGGCAAGCTCAACACACCCGCATGCCCCCCCGCATGCGAATATTTTTACCATTCGTTTAGGACACTCTCACGGCGCCCCCACCTTGTCGTGAGAGACTCCCCCGCCTGACGGAGCGTCAGAGCGCGCTGCCGGCCTTCCAGTCCGCCCAGGACATGTTCCAGCCGTTCAGCCCGTTCGACGGATTCACCGTGCGGTCACCGGAGTTGACCACCTCGACCACGTCGCCGACCATCGAGCTCGCGAAGAACCGGGCAGCGCTGGTGGTCGTGCTGTTGCCGCCCTGCACGTCCTGCAGCGCGATGCAGCCGTGGCTGGTGTTGGAGTTGCCGAACTGGGACGCCGCCGACCAGTAGTTGCCGTGGATGAAGGTGCCGGAGGTGGTGAGCCGCTGCGCGTGCGGCACGTCCGGGATGTCGTACTCGCTGCCCAGGCCGACCGTGGCGGAGTTCATCCGGGTCTCCTTGTAGCGCTCGGAGATCACCATCTTGCCGCCCCAGGTGCGGTGGTCGGGCGAGCCGCCGATCACCGGGTAGGTCGCGGTGACCTTGCCGTCGGTGGTGACGGTGAGGGTGTCGGCCTTCAGGTCGGCGACCGAGGTCTGGCTGCGGCCGACGGTGAAGGTGACGTCCTTGGACTGGGTGCCGTAGACGCCCGTGGCGCCGGCCACGTCCTTCAGCCGCAGCTTCAGCGTGACGGTGGTGCCCTTGGCCCAGTACTGCTGCGGGCGGAACTCCAGCCGGGTCGAGTCGTACCAGTGGCCGACGATCTCCACCGGCGGGTCGGAGACCACGGTGATCGCCTGCTGGACGGCCTTGCGGTCGGTGATCGCCTTGTTGAAGTTGATCGTCACCGGCATGCCGACGCCGACCGTGGAGCCGTCCTCGGGGTTGAAGTACCCGACGAAGGTGTTGGCCGGGGAGGCGGTGGAGAAGCTCGCGTTGGCGTCCGCGGGGCGCTTGTCCTTGTCCTCGGCCGCTGCGGCGACGGTGTACTTGCTGCCGCTGATGAGCGGCGCGGTGGTGGTCCAGCTGGCGCCGTCGGCGGCCAGCTGGCCGGCTATCTGCTTGCCCGCGCCGTCGGTGACGGTGACCGAGGTGAGCGTGCCGTCCTGCACGGTGACGGTGACCGGCGCGGTGAACGGCGCGGCGGTCGCGCCGTCGGCCGGGGTGATGGCGATCTGCGCGACGGACGCCTTCGGGCTGGTCGACGGGCTCTGGCCGCCCGCGCTCGCACCGCCGCCGACCGGAGTGGACTTGCCGTCGCCGCTCTGGCACGCGGCCAGCAGCAGCACGGGGGCGCCGAGCAGCCCGGCGAGTACGCCGCGCCGGCTCCAGCTGCCGCCGAGCGGCCCGTCCTGCTTCTCGGCTGCGGTCACGTCCACGCTCCTCGGTCCCTGGATCTCTCAAGATCACTCAAAAATGTGCAGATCATACGAGAGTACTCAAGGGGTCCAAAGAACGGACAAAAAGGCCCGGTCCGGAGATCCTTAGGTTCTAGGGATCTCCGGACCGGGCCTGAGCGCGAAAGCGCCGGGGCTCACTTCACCTCGTACTCGTCCCAGCCCTCGTCGTCCGGGTCGTAGTCGGTGGTGGCGGACTCCCAGGTCGCGGAGGCGAGCTCCACGCCGGGAACGTCGCCGAGCAGCGCCACCGGGTCGACGAAGTGGGCGAGCGAACCGGTCGGGTCCACCTCGATCGCCTCGACGGCCTGGGCGCGCTCCTCGTCGTCCAGGTACTCGTCGTCCGCGACCTGGGTCAGGGCGGCGGCCTTCAGGGCCTGCTCGTCGGTGATCTCGGCGATCAGCTCGATGGTGAGGCGAACGTAACGGGGGGCGTCCTGCTCGGGCAGGTCAATGCTGCTGGTCATGACAGCGAGCGTAGGGGGTCGCACGGCCCATCCGGAAACGGCCCTTGCGGCTCCGGACGCGGCGAGGGCCGGGCCGGGCAACAACCCGGACCGGCCCTGCCGCCTCCGCGCGCACTCCCCCACCCGGGAGTACGCGGAAGCCGCGCCTCACGACGCGATGTTCGCCACGGGCGCCGTCACACCCTGAACCTGCCAGGGGCGGGACGACGGCAGCCCCGCGGACCGGGCCCGGCGGACGGGTCAGGCCGACCGTCGGAACCCCTGGTGACCGCGGCGGCCGGAGAGCCGCTCCCGACCCCCGCCGTCACCGTTTTCCCGGCTTTTCTTGCCGTGTCCACCACCATGCCCGAGCCGTGTTAACCGGATGATGCGCGCTTGTGACGTCCACGTACCAAGCGGGGCGCCGCCCCTGAGGGAACGTCAGTGACCGGCCCGGGCGGTCAGGAAGGCCAGCAGGTCCTGGCGGGTGACGATGCCCTGCGGCTTGCCCTCCACCAGCACCACCACCGCGTCGGCCTTCTCCAGCACCGTCATCAGGTTGGTCACCGACTCGCCGGAACCGACCACCGGCAGCGGCTTGGACATCACGTTGTCCAGCGTGTCGGTCAGCTCGATCCGCCCGTTGAACAGGCCGTCCAGCAGCTCGCGCTCGACCACCGAGCCGACCACCTCGCCCGCCATGATGTCCGGGTGCCCGGCGCCCGGGGAGACCACCGGCATCTGCGAGACGCCGAAGTCGCGCAGCACCCGCACCGCCTCGGCGACCGTCTCGCCCGGGTGCATGTGCACGAACTGCGGGATGCCCTCGTGCTCCACCGCGTCCTTGCGGGCCAGCACCTCGCCGATGTGCGCCTCGTCGGTGGCGGTCGGCAGGAAGCCGTAGTCGGCCATCCAGTCGTCGTTGAAGATCTTCGACAGGTAACCGCGGCCGCCGTCCGGCAGCAGCACCACCACGACGTCGTCCGGCCCCAGCTCGCGGGCCACCTCCAGCGCGGCCACCACGGCCATGCCGCAGGAACCGCCGACCAGCAGGCCCTCCTCCTTGGCCAGGCGGCGGGTCATCTGGAACGAGTCCTTGTCGGACACCGCGACGATCCGGTCCGCGACCTCGCGGTCGTAGGCGGTCGGCCAGAAGTCCTCGCCGACGCCCTCCACCAGGTACGGACGGCCGGTGCCGCCCGAGTACACCGAACCCTCCGGGTCCGCGCCGACCACCTGGACCTTCCCGCCGGACGCCTCCTTCAGGTACCGGCCGGTGCCCGAGATGGTGCCGCCGGTGCCGACGCCCGCCACGAAGTGGGTGATCCGGCCGTCCGTCTGCTCCCACAGCTCCGGGCCGGTGGAGTGGTAGTGCGACGCCGGGTTGTCCGGGTTCGAGTACTGGTCCGGCTTCCAGGCGTTCGGGGTCTCACGGACCAGCCGGTCCGAGACGTTGTAGTACGAGTCCGGGTGCTCCGGCGCGACCGCGGTCGGGCACACCACGACCTCGGCGCCGTACGCCCGCAGGGTGTTGATCTTGTCCGTGGACACCTTGTCCGGGCACACGAAGATGCACTTGTAGCCCTTCTGCTGGGCCACGATCGCCAGCCCCACCCCGGTGTTGCCACTGGTGGGCTCGACGATGGTGCCACCCGGCTTGAGCGCGCCGGAGGCCTCCGCCGCCTCGATCATCCGCATCGCGATCCGGTCCTTGACCGAACCACCCGGATTGAAGTACTCGACCTTCGCCAGCACGGTGGCGGTGATGCCCTCGGTGACCTTGTTGAGCTTCACCAACGGGGTGTCGCCGACCAGCTCGATGATCGAATTGTGGTACCGCACGGGGATCCTCCCGGTCCATGGCATGCCCTGATTGCCGAAACCCCCAGCCTAGGGCCCCCTTCGCACCCACCGTGCGCATCCACCCCATGTCTCCCGCCCCGCCCGAACAAACCGCTCGCGGCACCCACCGGCACTCCACCACCACCGAACATCAGCCCACCGAGAAGGCCCTCCGCCGCACAGACTTCGGAAAAACGACCTCGGCGCACCAGGCCCCACCGGGGCTCCGGGTGGGTGGTTGGTGGGGGTGGCCGGGTAGCGGGGCGGGGTGGGCGGGTACGTGGGCGGGTACGAGTCTGGGTGTAAGAGGAGAGGGGGTGGCCGATGGCCGGCTCGCAGGCGTCGAGGGTGCGGGTGGCACGGCGGATCGCCACGGCGGCCGCGTACGGCGGTGGCGGGCTGGGGCTGCTCGGGGTGGGGCTGGCGGGGGTGTTGCTGACCGAGAGCCGGATGGCGGTCCGGGCGATCGGGATCCTGGGCGGCGATCCGCCGCGCGCGGACGGCATGCACGGCGAGGCGTTCGCCGATCCGCTGGATTCGCGTCCGCCGCTGGTGATGGCGTTCCTGGGCGATTCGACGGCCGCGGGCCTGGGCGTGCAGCGCGCGCAGGAGACGCCGGGCGCGCTGCTCTCCTCGGGGCTGGCGTCGGTCGCCGAGCGCCGGGTGCGGCTGGTGAACGTGGCGAAGTCGGGTGCCCGCTCGGGCGATCTCGCGAGGCAGGTGGAGCGGGCGCTGGCGCACTGTCCGGACATCGCGGTGCTGATGATCGGTGCCAATGACGTGACCAGGCACGCTCCGGCGGCCACCAGTGTGCGGGAGCTGGGCGAGGCGGTGGGCCGGCTGGTCGCAGCGGGCTGCGAGGTGGTGGTGGGCACCTGCCCGGATCTGGGCACCATCAAGCCGGTGCGGCCGCCGCTGCGCTGGGTGGCGCGCCGGTTGAGCCGGCAGCTCGCGGCGGCGCAGACCATCGCGGTGGTGGAGGCCGGCGGCCGGACGGTCTCGCTGGGGTCGCTGCTGGGCCCGGAGTTCGCGACCCGTCCGGAACTGTTCGCCGCGGACCGCTACCACCCGTCCGCGCAGGGGTACGCGACGGCGTCGATGGCGTTGCTGCCGTCGGTGTGCGCTGCGCTCGACCTGTGGCCGCAGGACACGCCGTCCGCGGTGGGCGGGCCGTTGGAGCCGCAGGCGGTGCTGCCGGTGGCGGTGGCGGCCGCGGCGGCGGCGGGGCGTTCGGGCACCGAGGTGACGGCGGCGGGCCCGTCGAACGGCACCTGGCGGTGGGCGACGCTCAAGCAGCGCTTCCGGCTGGCGCTGCCGGGCGGCGACGCGGCGAGGCAGGATCCCGGGGCGGTCGCGGACCAGGAGCGGCCGCGGGCGATCGCGTCGGCCAACTCACATCCGGAGGCGGATGACGCCGGAGCTACCAAGCGGTAACTTTCCCCGGGAGATCCGTCGGATCGCATCCCGAGGTCACTCAGCGAGGAGCCCGTCATGCCCGAAGCCGTCATCGTCAGCGCCGCCCGTTCGCCGATCGGCCGGGCCTTCAAGGGTTCGCTGAAGGACGTCCGCCCGGACGACCTGACCGCGCAGATCATCGGTGCCGCGCTGGCCAAGGTCCCGGAGCTGGACCCGCGCACGATCGACGACCTGATGCTGGGCTGCGGCCTGCCGGGCGGCGAGCAGGGCCACAACCTGGCCCGGATCGTGGCCGTCCAGATGGGCATGGACTACCTGCCGGGCGCCACCATCACCCGCTACTGCTCGTCCTCGCTGCAGACCACCCGGATGGCACTGCACGCGATCAAGGCCGGCGAGGGCGACATCTTCATCTCCGCCGGCGTGGAGACCGTCTCGCGGTCGATCAACGGCACCTCGGACGGCATGCCGGGCACCATGAACCCGCTGTTCGACGAGGCGATGGCCCGCACCAAGCACCGCGCCGAGACGGGCGGCGGCCAGTGGCACGACCCGCGCGAGGACGGCCTGCTGCCGGACGCGTACATCGCGATGGGCCAGACCGCGGAGAACCTGGCGGCGCTGAAGGGCATCACCCGCGCCGAGCAGGACGAGTTCGGCGTCCGCTCGCAGAACCTGGCCGAGGCCGCGATCAAGGCGGGCTTCTGGCAGCGCGAGATCACCCCGGTGACGCTCCCGGACGGCACCGTGGTGAGCGCGGACGACGGCCCGCGCGCGGGCGTGACGGTGGAGGGTGTGTCCGGCCTGAAGCCGGTGTTCCGCCCCGACGGCACCGTGACGGCCGGTAACTGCTGCCCGCTGAACGACGGCGCGGCCGCGCTGGTGATCATGTCGGACACCAAGGCGCGCGAGCTGGGCATCACCCCGCTGGCCCGGGTGGTCTCCACCGGCGTCTCGGCGCTGTCGCCGGAGATCATGGGCTACGGCCCGGTGGAGGCGTCCAAGCAGGCGCTGAAGCGGGCCGGCCTGTCGATCGGCGACATCGACCTGGTGGAGATCAACGAGGCGTTCGCCGCGCAGGTCATCCCGTCCTACCGGGACCTGGGCATCGACCTGGACCGGCTGAACGTCAACGGCGGCGCGATCGCGGTGGGCCACCCGTTCGGCATGACCGGCGCCCGGATCACCACCACGCTGATCAACTCGCTCCAGTGGCACGACAAGCAGTTCGGCCTGGAGACCATGTGCGTGGGCGGCGGCCAGGGCATGGCGATGGTCATCGAGCGGCTGAGCTGACCTCCGCAGCGGCACCGTGACGGACGTCTCACCCGTCCGGAGTCACCGTACGTAATTGAGGGCCGGATCACACCCATGGTGCGATCCGGCCCGTTTTTTTGCCCTCCGGGACCGAAATATCGACGCACCGGATTGGATCAACTCCGCTGCGTAGAAGGGCATTACCCAGCAATTTAAGGACAAGTCGGAAAGTCACCGCCAAATCGGACATCAGCCTCTGCAGTAACGGGCGGGAATACGGCAGTGTGGAGCCGTAACCCCGTTCCGCTCCTCGTTGGGAGTACGTTCCGTGAGCGTCGTCTACACCTCCCTGCTGCTGGCCCTGATCGCCCTGACCGCCGCCGTCCTGCTCCACCTCCGCACACTGGGGCGGAAGTTGGACGCCGCGCAGCCCACCGCGCAGCCCGCCCCGCAGCTCGACGAGGCACTGATACGCCGCGCCGTCGCCGAGGCGCTCGCCGCCGACCGGGAGCGGGAGATCACCGAGGCCCGGGCATTCTGGGCCGAGCAGGAGGCGCGCGCCGCCGAGGACGCGCCGCTGTTCGAAACCCCGTTCACGGCCGCCGGCGAGGAGTGGCCGATCTTCTTCCCGCGCCCGACCGGGCCGCAGGAGGCCGCCGACAACTACGGGGTGATGGACCCGGAGTTCGGCGAGGCGCTGCGCCACGCGCTGGAGGACCTCGCCAAGGACGGCTCCGCGGACGGCGGTTCGGCGGACGGCGGCATCCGGGGCGGCAGCTTCCCGCTCCCCGGCGACAACGGTGACGTGAAGGCCCGCCGCGAGGCCGACCTGCTGGCCACCGGCCTGGAGTCCGGACTGCTGGACGCCGAGAGCGAGCCCGCCACCGCGCCCGACCCGCGCCGCCACCCCTCGCACCCGGACTTCGTGCCCAGTCCCACCCCGTCCCGCGAGTGGACCGACGACCGGCTCGCCGCCCTCGCCGAGGACAGGATCGCCCTCACCGACGTGCGCCCCGGCCCGCTCGGCACCCTGGACGTGTACGCCTTCGCCGACGGCACCACGCTGTGCGTGGCCCCCGGCGACCGGGAGGCGGCGTACCGGCTGATCGACGCCGTCCGGGCCGACGAGGACGTCCGGCTGCTGGGCGGCTCCCGCTTCTCCGGCTCGTACTCGCTGACCTTCTCCACCGACGGCGACACCGTCTACGTGCTCGCCGACCGGGTGGTCGCCTCGATCTGAACCACGCACATCTGAACCACGCACATCTGAGCCACGCACAGGGGCGTCGATCCGCACGGCAAGGGGTTGCCCGGGCGGACCGGCGCCCCTTCGGCGTTCCCGACCCTGCGTCAGGCGGTCAGCCGGTCGGTGTCCTCGACGTCGGTGAGCGCGACCGCCAGCACCTCCAGGTGTTCGGCGGCCGCGGCGGCCAGGTCGTGGCCGGTGACGGCGAGTTGGTCGCCGACCGCGAACGCCCCGCAGTCGGGGACGGGCAGCGGCGGCAGGCCCTCCAGCGCGCGGGCGGCGTCGGCCAGCCGGCCGGCCAGCGCGAGCAGCGCGGCGGCCCGCGAGGGGTGGCCGGGGACGGCGACCAGCAGGCGGCTCTGCGGCATCGCCCGGAAGCGGTCGGCGAGCCGGTCCACGGCGGCGGTCAACTGGGCGGGGGTGACGGGGTGGTGCTCGGGCATGGCCCCGAGGGTAGCCAAACCGGGGCCGGACGGAACGCGGCGGGCCCCGGAGGAGTCCTCCGGGGCCCGCCGCGTGTACAGCCGTGCGATCAGTCGTCGCCGCGCAGGATGGCGATCAGGCGCAGCATCTCCAGGTAGATCCACACCAGCGACAGCGTCAGGCCGAAGGCGGCCCGCCAGGACTCCCGCTCGGGGGCGCCATTGCGGATGCCCTCCTGGATCTCGTTGAAGTCGAGGGTCAGGAAGAACGCGCCGAGCGCGATGCCGACCAGGCCCACCACGATGCCGAGCGGGCCGGAGCGGAACCCGAAGTCCGCGCCGAACATGGTGGCGATCAGGTTGACGAACATCAGGATCACGAAGCCGATCGCGATCGAGATGCCGATCCGGGTGTACCGCGGGGTGACCCGGATCTTGCCGCTCTTGTAGGCGATCAGGGTGGCCGCGAACACCGCGGCGGTACCCAGCACGGCCTGGATGGCGATGCCCTGCAGCAGGGTGTTGAAGGCCTTGCTGAGCGCGCCGAGGAAGAAGCCCTCCAGGCCGGCGTACGTCAGGATCAGCGCCGGGTTGATGCTCCGCTTGAAGTTGATGACCAGGCCGATGACCATCGCGGCGAACGCGGCGACGCCGGCCAGCGCGTAGTTCTCGACCGGCACCACGAACCAGGCGACCGCGCCGGTGATGACCAGCGTGAGCAGCGTCATCGCGGTGCGGGCGACCACGTCGTCCAGCGTCATCCGGCCGGTCTGGGCCGGGCCCGCGTCAGGGCCCTGGTAGAGCTCGTAGAGCTGCTCGTCGGTCATGGCCTGACCGCCGGGCTGCGCGTAGGCGTTGTTGGCGTACGGGTTGTTGGCGTACGGGTTGCCGTACGCCTGGCCCTGGTGCCCGGCCGGCTGCGTGCCGAACCCCGCGTACTGGTTGTCGCGGGTGAAGGACCCCTCCCGCGAGAAGACCGGGTTTCTGCTTCTCATCACATTCCCTCCGGGGTGGCACAGCACCACCCATACAGAGCACAAGAGTAATGGTTTGGCAAAGTATTCCGCGTCAGCCGTGAGGAGGATCCCGTGTCGCCTGCGCGCGGGGCCCTTGAGAGGGCAGGGTGGGGGACGCAACTGACAGACGATCAGAAAGGCGGCCCCCCGGATGGCCGAGGAGCTGTACGCCACCCTGAAGACCAACAAGGGCGACATCGTGATCCGGCTGCTGCCGGACCACGCCCCCAAGACGGTCAAGAACTTCGTGGAGCTGGCGACCGGCGAGCGCCAGTGGATCGACCCGAACACCGGGCAGCCCAGCAACGCCCCGCTGTACGACGGCACGGTGTTCCACCGCGTCATCGAAGGCTTCATGATCCAGGGCGGCGACCCGCTGGGCAATGGCACCGGCGGCCCGGGCTACAAGTTCGCCGACGAGTTCCACCCGGACCTGGCGTTCACCAAGCCGTACCTGCTGGCGATGGCCAACGCGGGGCCGGGCACCAACGGTTCGCAGTTCTTCATCACGGTCGGCCCGACCACCTGGCTGACCGGCAAGCACACCATCTTCGGCGAGGTCGCGGACGCGCCCAGCCAGCGTGTGGTGGACGCGATCGTCGGCGTCGAGACCGGGCGCAACGACCGCCCGGTGCAGGACGTGGTGATCGAGAAGGTCGTGATCGAGACCCGCTGACCCGGGCCGCCCCACGCGAACGCCGCGCCGCCCGTCCCCGGTTGCTCCGGGAACGGGCGGCGCGGCGTTCTGCCGACCGGACGTCAGTCGGTCTTGATGCTGGCGAGGATGTCCATCCGGGAGGCCCGGCGGGCCGGCCAGAGGGCGGCGATCACGCCGACCAGCGCGGACAGGGCCAGGAAGAGCAGCACGCTGCCGTAGGGGATCGAGGTGGTCAGGCCGGTCAGGTCGGCGGCCAGCACCCGGACGGCGGACCAGGCCAGGAAGACGCCGAGCCCCACGCCGATCACGGCACCGAAGAGCGAGATCACCACGGACTCGATGCGGACCATCCGCTTGATGCCGCGCCGGTCCAGGCCGATCGCCCGCAGCATGCCGATCTCGCGCTTGCGCTCGAACACCGACATCGCCAGCGTGTTGATCACACCGAGGACGGCGACCAGCACCGCCATGCCGAGCAGGCCGTACATGATGTTCAGCATCGTGGTGATGATCCGGCTGAACTCGGCGACCTTGTCCTTCTCGGTCAGCACCTCGATCACCGGGTTGCTGCCGGTGGCCTGCTTGACGGACTGCTTGAGCGCGGCGGTCTCGCCGTCCTTGCCCTTGACCAGGATCTCGCTGATGAACGAGTCGGGGTCGTGCTGGTCGATCAGCGCGTTGGACACGATGACGTTCGACAGGGTGGCGTTGCGCTCGAACACGCCGCCGACGGTGAGGTCCAGCGTCTTGCCGTCGGCCACCTCGACCTTGGCGGTGGCACCCTGGGTGAGGTTGTGCTTGGCGGCGTATTCGTCGTTGACCAGGATCTGGCCCTGCTTCAGCGCGCCGGTCGAGCCGGACGCCATCTTCACCGTGACCAACTGGTCGAAGGCGGCGGCGTCGAAGCCCTCGACGGCCCGGCTGTCCCCGTTGATCGTCCACATCACGTTGCTGACCGGGCTGACGGCGGTCACGCCGTCCGCCTTGGCGATCAGCGGCGCCAGGTCCTTCGACAGCGAGTGGTGGTTGGCCATCGAGACCGTGTAGTCGGCCTTCATCGAGCCGCTGACGAGGCGGGTGACCGTGCTGGTGACCGAGTCGCCGATCACCGTCACGGCGGTGACCAGGGTCAGGCCGATGGTCAGCGCGGCCGCGGTGCTGGCGGTGCGGCGCGGGTTGCGGACGGCGTTGCGACGGGCCAGCTTGCCGGGAGTGCCGAACACCTTGGCCAGCAGCGGGCCGACCAGGGCGACCACCGGGCGCGACAGCAGCGGCAGCAGGACGAACACGCCGATCAGGGTGAGCGGGGCGCCGAGCTCCAGGTACGTCCGGCCGCCGGTGCCCTTGCTGAACGCGCCGGCCAGGATCAGGGCGATGCCGCCGCCGGCCAGCACCGCGCCGATCGAGTTGCGGACCACCAGGCCGCGCTGGGTGCTGGGCAGGTCACCGCTGCTCATCGCCGCCACCGGGGGGATCCGGGAGGCGCGGATCGCGGGGATCAGCGCGGACAGCACGGTCACCACGATGCCGGTCACCAGGGTGCCGATGATGGTGGCCGGGGCGATCACCAGCGAACCGGTGGGCATGCCCTCGTTCATGCCGGCCAGCAGGGACTGCATGCCGGCGCCGATGCCGATGCCGAGCAGCAGACCGGCCACGGAGGCGATCACGCCGATCAGCAGCGCCTCGATCAGCACCGAGTTGGTGACCTGGCGGCGGCTGGCGCCGACCGCGCGCAGCAGCGCCAGCTCCTTCAGGCGCTGAGCGATCAGCATGGTGAAGGTGTTGACGATGATGAAGATGCCGACGAACAGCGAGATGCCGGCGAACACCAGCAGCATGCTCTTCATGCCGGTGACCGACTGCTCGACCATCTTGGACTGCTCGTCCTTGAGCTTCTGGCCGGTCTCCAGGTCGAAGGTGTCGGGCAGCTTCGCCTTGGCCGCGTCCAGCAGCGCGTCCTCCGAGACGCCGGACTTGGCGGTCAGCGCGATCGAGCTGTAGTGGCCGGGCTCCAGCAGCCGCTGCTGGGCGGTGGCGGTGTCCATCAGCACGAGCGAACCGCCAGAGGTGACCTGCGGGTCGTCGGAGGTGAACACACCGGTGAGCGTGGTGTCCTCGGCGGCGCCGTTGCCGGCCACCCGGACCTTGTCGCCGACCTTGTAGCCGGCCTTGTCGGCGGCCTGCTTGTTCAGCGCGATCTCGCCGGCCGCCTTCGGGCCGCGGCCCTCCGCCATCGGGTAGCGCGGGTCCTTGCCGGAGGCGTCCGGGGCGAAGTTGGAGCCCTGGGCGCTCCACGCCTCGCCGATCAGGTTGCCCTTCTTGTCGGCGACGGCGGTGAAGCCGGTGACCACGCCGCGGGCCCGCTCGGCGCCCGGCAGGGCGGCGAGGTCCTTCACGGTGGCGTCGGTCAGCGCGTCACGCTTCTTCTGGCCGGCCTCCTTGGGGCCCTCGTCGGCGCTCCGGGACCACCTGTCGGAGATCAGCACGGAGACGTCGGAGTAGCTCTTGGAGTAGCTGTTGCGGACGGCCTGGCCCATGGTGTCCGAGAACACCAGGGTGCCGGCGACGAAGGCGGTGCCCAGCATGACGGCGAGTGCCGTCATCAGCAGTCGGCCCTTGTGGGCCAGCACGTTGCGCAGTGCGGTGCGATACATGGGGTCAGTCCTGGGGTGGTGTGGACGGTCGGCTGCTGAGGGGCCGTCAGCTGGTGCGGCCCTTGGCGTCGAAACGACGCATCCGGTCGAGGACCGAGTCGGCGGTGGGGTTGGTCAGCTCGTCGACGATCCGGCCGTCGGCGAGGAAGACCACGCGGTCCGCGTAGGACGCGGCCACCGGGTCGTGCGTCACCATCACCACGGTCTGACCGAGCTCGCGCACCGAGTTGCGCAGGAAGGAGAGGATCTCGGCGCCGGAGCGGGAGTCCAGGTTTCCGGTGGGCTCGTCGGCGAAGATGATCTCCGGCTTGGAGGCCAGCGCGCGGGCGCAGGCCACGCGCTGCTGCTGGCCGCCGGAGAGCTGCGCCGGGCGGTGCGAGAGGCGGCCGGACAGGCCGACCGTCTCCACCACGCGGTCGAGCCAGGCCTTGTCGACCTTGCGGCCGGCGATGTCCATCGGCAGCGTGATGTTCTCCAGCGCGGTCAGCGTCGGCAGCAGGTTGAACGCCTGGAAGACGAAGCCGATCTTGTCGCGGCGGAGCTTGGTCAGCTGCTTGTCCTTCAGTCCGACCAGTTCGGTCTCGCCGATGGTCGCCGAGCCGGAGCTGACCGTGTCCAGGCCGGCCATGCAGTGCATCAGGGTGGACTTGCCGGAGCCCGACGGGCCCATGATCGCGGTGAACTCGCCCTGGCCGAAGGAGACCGAGACGTTGTCGAGCGCGACGACGCGGGTGTCGCCTTCGCCGTAGACCTTGTTGAGACCGGTGGCGCGGGCCGCCGCCAGACCGGTGTGGGCTGCGTACGCGGTCGAGGTGCTCACGAAGGGGACTCCTGTCGGGGAGGTGCTGGCTCGTCACTGGGTTGCGGCCAGGACGTGCCTGCGACCGCTATCCCATCCTCTCCTCGATGATCATGGAATTCGTCGCTCCGCCGAACGGTTGCCGCCCCGCCCCGAGATGTACGGCCGCCGCCGCCCTCTCCTCCTTCGGTATGACCCGCACCCCGAGGACCGGCGGTGGCCGAGAACTGTCGGAGGGTGGCCGAAATGACAGACGCTTCGTCAGATCGCATGGAAGCATGACAACTTCCGTCCCGAGAATTATGCGAAACCCTCGCCCGGCCGACTAGGCTCAGTAACCGAGTTCACGCGCTCCCAGGCCCAGATGGTGGAACGCAGACACGGGCAGCTTAAAACTGCTTGGCCGGAAGGTCGTGCCGGTTCGAGTCCGGCTCTGGGCACTCTTCTGCCCACCCATCGTGACCTGCGGTAATGACCCGATCACGACCGACGCCCCGACCCACCCCCACGGATTCCCTGCGGATCCAGTGGGTCAGGGTGTCGTGATTGCCCAGCCAGCGCAGGGTGAGCGGGCAGCGGGCGGCCGGGTACCAGTGGGTGGCGAGCTCGGCGAAGAAGGCGTCGTCGGCGCAGAGACCGCCCGGGCGGTCGCCCAGATAGATCAGATGATCGCCGCGGTAGGCCCGCAGGGCGTCCAGGGCCATCGGATCGCGGTACGGCGGCCAGATCAGGGCGAGGGCCCGGTCGGGGTGCGCGGCGGCGTCCTCGGCGGCCCGGCCGGGGCGCACGTCGGTCCAGCGGAACCGGTCGGTCCAGCCGTTGAGTTCGGTGCGGGCCTCGGCGTCGGTGGCCAGCACGTCGACGCCGCGGGCGCGCAGCCGCGCGGCCCAGTAGCCGCTGCCGGCGCCGACTTCGAGCAGTCCGCGGCCGGCCAGCCGCTCCGCGATCCAGTCGAGGGCGGTGCGGGTGACGGGCGCCCAGCTGTAGATCCGGGACAGCTCCTGCCGGCGCGGCAGCGGCGGGCCGGCGTCCGCCGGGAGGTGGTCGAACACCTCGACGACGGTGCCGTGCGGGCCCTCGCGACGCAGCGCCGGGTACCAGAGCAGTGGCACCATCTGCGGGTTGTGGACGGCGAATTCGACGTCCGGTGCGGGCAGCAGCTCGGCGAGCCGGCGGAACGGCCGTCCCCAGCCGGGGTGGTGGAGTTCGCCGCGCTCGGCCCAGAGCCGGATCAGGCGCTCGGCGGTCTGCGCGACCAGGCTCGCCGCCGGGTCGTCGGCCGCTGCCCGCACGGCGGGGTCAGAGCGCCATGTGGTCGGCGACGGAGATCGCGATGTGGTCGGGAGTGACCAGCGCCACGTGGTCGGGCACCACGACCTGGCCGGCGGCCTGGTCGACGGGGCGCTCGGCGGCGGTGGCGGTGGCAGCGGTGCCGACGACGGCCGCGGCGGCGAGCGCGGTGGTGGCGGCGGCGATCAGGGCGGCTTGACGAGTGCTCAGTTCCATTGTGGTTCCCCCAGGTTGAGCGTGGTTGGTGATCATCATGCTAAGCGGCCGGATTCGCTTGATCAATCCACTTCCCGGGCCCGCCTATGAACACTTCGTTCAACGAATCCCGTTGACGTTGCCCCGTTCACCGGAGCATGCTGACCCCATGACCGACACCCCTCAGCAGCCCGCCGACCCGTTCTCCCCGCCGGACCCGGAGGCCGCCCGCACGCAGCGCGTCTACGCCTCGCTGTTCCGGATCGCCGAGCGCCACGCCGCCACCGACGAGCAGCGCCGCCGCCAGACCAACCCGGCGATGCTCGCCCCGCACGAGGCGGTCCGGCTGGTGGCCTTCCTGCTCAGCGGCGCCGCCCTCGCCGAGGACGGCGAACCCGAGGTGGACCGCGCCGACCTGACCGCCGCGCTCACCCTGCTCCCCCTGGTCCGCGCCGAACTCGACGAGCTGGAGGCCGGGTTGCTCACCATGGCCCGCGGCCGCAGCATGACCTGGCAGGAGATCGCCTTCGGCCTCGGCCTCGGCACCCCGCAGGCCGCCCGCCAGCGCCACGAGCGCCTCAGCGACCGCACCACGCCCACCGACCAGGGCTGACGGCGCCCCGGGAAAGCCCGAAGGCCCCCACCCGGCGGGGGTGGGGGCCTTCGTCAACTGAGTGCTGTACTCCGCCCGACAGCAAGGCCGGCTGAGCACCACGGAGGACGTGGTCCGGCGGCGTTGCCGGGCGGAGGGCCTCCGACTCGTAACCCGAAGTGACGGGTCTCGTCGCTTACTTGCTGGAGGCGAGCTCCTTCTTCGGCTCCGCGGCGGCGGCGGGCTTCGGCGGAGCGGTGGCCTCCTGGAACGCGTCGAACGGCTTCTCCATCTCGGAGAGACCGACCGTCTCGCGCTTGAGGAACATCGCCAGCGTCCAGTCGGTGAAGACCCGGATCTTGCGGTTCATGGTGGGGACCATCGCACCGTGGTAGGCGCGGTGGAAGTACCAGGCGAGGCGGCCCTTGAGCTTGACCTTGCCGAACAGGATCGCCACACCCTTGTGCAGGCCGAGGCCGGCCACCGCACCGAGGTTCTTGTGCTTGTACTCGGCCTGCGGGAATCCGCGCATGCCGGCCACCACGTTGTCACCGAGGACGGCGGCCTGACGGACCGCGTGCTGCGCGTTCGGCGGGCACCAGGCGCCCTCACCGGCGGCCAGGTCGGGAACCTGGGCGTTGTCGCCGGCCGCCCACACGTAGTCGAAGCCCTGGACCTGCAGGGTCGGCTTGGTGTCGACGTGGCCACGCGGGCCGAGCGGCAGACCGAAGCGGTTGACGATCGGGTTCGGCTTCACGCCGGCGGTCCACACGATGGTGGACGCGTCGAACTCCATGCCGTTCTTCAGCACCACGTGCTGGTCGACGCAGGAGTCCATCGAGGTCTCGATGTAGACCTCGATGTTGCGCTCCTCGAGCCGGCCCTTGGTCCACAGACCCAGGTCGGGGCCCATCTCGGGGAGGATGCGGTTGGCCGCCTCCACCACGACGAAGCGCATGTCCTCGCGGCTGACGGTCTTGTAGATCTTGGCGGCGTCGCGCGCCATGTCCTCGATCTCGGCGACCGTCTCGATGCCGGCGAAGCCGCCACCGATGACGACGAAGGTCAGCGCCTTGCGGCGGACGTCCTCGTCGGTGGTGGACTCGGCCTTGTCCAGCTGCGCCATGACGTGGTTGCGGAGGCTGATCGCCTCTTCCACCGTCTTCATGCCGATGCCGTGCTCCGCCAGACCCGGGATCGGGAAGGTGCGGGAGACCGAGCCGGTCGCCACGACCAGGTACTCGAAGGGCAGTTCGTAGGACTCGCCGGCCGCGGGCTGGATGGTGGCGACCTTGCGGGCGTGGTCCACCTCGGTCACGTGACCGGTGAGCACCTCCGCCTTCTTCAGGGCGCTGCGCAGGGGCGCGACGAGGTTGCGGGGGGCGACGTTGCCGCCGGCCGCCTCCGGGAGGAAGGGCAGGTACGTCATGTACGACCGCGGGTCGACGACCGTGACGGTCGCTTCGCCGTAGCGCATCTTCTTGAGGATGCGCATCGCGGCATACAGGCCGACGTAACCACCGCCGACAATGAGGATGCGAGGACGCTCCGTGGTGCTCATATCCGAAAGTATCCACCCCGGCCTGACGGGCCATTCGTGAGGCCCATCACAAGCTCCTGGACACCTGCTGCTACACTGCGCGCCCACAATTCCGGCTGGTGCCGGCCTCCTCGCCGCCACCGCCCGTCCACCATGATCACCCAGGCACTCGGTGCCACGCTGAGCAGCAACGATCCTTGTGGGGCACGGGTTCCCGAGTGCGCTTTCGATTTCTTCGGCGTGAACGGCGGGTTGCCTGCGATCCCATGAACCACCCGCCCCAGGCGCCTTCGGTCCCACATATCGGACGGACCGGACACCGCAAGGGGCCGAAAGGCCCGGTCGCCATGTGAAGAAATTCACGAAGCTTCTTGCCGGGACACGCCGGGAGGCCCGCACCGGGCCTCCCGGAACACTCGTCAACCGCCCGTCAACCACCCGTCGACCACCCGCCGGGCGCCCGGATCAGGCGATCGACCAGGCGATCCCGTCGAGGATGTCGTGCTCGGAAACCAGCAGCTCAGCGGCCCCGGTGCGCTCCATGATCTCCAGCAGCACCAGCGCGCCGGCCGCGATCACGTCGACCCGGCCGGGGTGCATCACGGGGACGGCGGCCCGCTCGGCGTGCGAGGAGTGCAGCAGCCACTCGGCGGTCTCCCGCACCTGCTGGACGGTCAGCACCGCGTGGTGGATCCGCTCGGAGTCGTAGCCGGGCAGCTCCAGCGCGATCCCGGCGACCGTGGTGACGGTGCCGGCCAGGCCGACCAGGGTGGCGCCGTCCGCCAGTGGGACGCTCGCCTCGACGGTGTCCAGCGCGGCCCGGATGTCGGCCCGGGCGGCGGCGATCTGCACCTCGGTGGGCTGCCCGCCCGCGAAGTGCCGCTCCGTCATCCGCACGCAGCCGATGTCCATCGAGTGCGCGGCCCGCACGTCCTGCTCGCCGAGCACGAATTCGGTGGAGCCGCCGCCCAGGTCGAACACCAGGTAGGGCGGGCGGTGCGGGCCGCCGAGCAGCTCGCGGGTGGCGCCGGTGAAGGAGAGCCGGGCCTCCTCGTCGCCGCTGACCACGCTCGGGGTGATGCCGAGGATCGCCTTGACTCCGGCGGTGAACTCGGCGGCGTTCTCGGCGTCCCGGGAGGCCGAGGTGGCGACCATCCGGATCCGCTCCGGGCCGACCCCGTGCGCGGCGATGATCTCCGCGTACTCGCGGCAGGCCGCGAAGGTGCGGTCCAGCGCCTCGGGGTGCAGCCGACCGGTCTTGTCGACGCCCTGGCCGAGCCGGACGATCAGCATCCGCCGGTCCAGATCGACGATCTCCCCGGTCTCCGGGTCCAGGTCGGCGATCAGCAGGCGGATCGAGTTGGTGCCGCAGTCGATCGCGGCGACCCGGATGGTGCTCACGACTCGTCGTCCTCCTCGGCCTTGCGCGCCGCGCGCTCGGCCCGCTCGGCGGTCAGCGCCTCCTTGGCGGCGATCACCGCGGCGTGGTCCTGGGCCTTGGCCTTGTTGCGGGCGACCCGCTCACCGGCGGCCTCGACCTCGGCGGGGCTGACGCACGGGCCCTTGGCCCACCAGTCCTCCAGCATGCCGATCGCCTCGTCGCCGAGCGGGTTGACGCCCTCGCCGGCCGCCAGCGAGTGGCCGACCAGCACGTGCAGGCACTTGACCCGGTCGGGCATGCCGCCGGCGCTGGGGAAGCCCTCCAGCACCTCGATGGCGTCCCGGCGGGCGATGTAGTCCTCGTGCGCGGCCTGGTAGGCGGCGGCGAGCTCGGGGTCCTCGGCGAGCCGGGCGGTCTGCTCCTTCATCACGCCGTCCGCCTCCAGGGTGCCGATCAGCGAGGCGGCCTTGGGGCAGGTCAAGTAGTAGAGCGTCGGGAACGGCGTGCCGTCGGGCAGCCGGGGCGCGGTCTCCACCACGTCCGGGTTGCCGCACGGGCAGCGGTGGGCGACGGAACGCAGCCCGCGCGGCACCCGGCCGAGCTGGGCGGCGATGGCGGCGACGTCGTTGTCGGAGACGGGAGGGTTCTGGTTGCTCATCAGGAGTCTGTTCGTCAGGAGGGGGCGGGTGGGGTGGCGTCAGGGAGCTGCGGGTGGAGCGGCGATCGCGGTGTCGGCGGCGTCCACCGAGTCCCAGAAGCCGGAGTACCAGGGACGGGCGGCCTTGGGCCGGCCGGCGCCGTCCGAGGCGGACTGCTTCTCGCCCTGCGCGGGCGGCGGCGCGACCGACACGAACGGGGTCTCGCCCGGCAGCGCGTAGTGCAGCCGCTCCCGGGCCTGGGCCTTGACGAACTCCGGGTCCTGCCAGCGGGCCTTGGCCCGGCGCAGTTCGTCGACCTGCTGGCGGGCGTGATCGGCCTTGGCCCGCTGATCGGCGATCTCGCCGCGCTGCGCGATGTACTGCCGGGCCGGGTACGCGAGTATCGCCACCAGCGAGCACAGGACGAGGACCAGCACGGTGGCCCGGCTGGTGAAGCGCGGGCGCGCCGCCAGTCCGGGAATTCTCCACTTGGCCATCTGGTCGCCCCTCCTGCGCATGCCGGTGCCCCGGCCCCACCCTACGCGGTGGAGGCCGGGGCACCGGTCACAACAGGCTCAGTACTGGTCAGCCCTTGCTGTGCTTACTTGTCCGCAGAGCGGAACCGGGGGAACGCGCCGCGGCCGGCGTACTCCGCGGCGTCGTCGAGGATCTCCTCGATGCGCAGCAGCTGGTTGTACTTGGCGACGCGCTCGGAGCGGGCCGGGGCGCCGGTCTTGATCTGGCCGCAGTTGGTGGCGACGGCGAGGTCGGCGATGGTGACGTCCTCGGTCTCGCCGGAGCGGTGCGACATCATGCAGCGGTAGCCGTTGCGCTGGGCCAGCTCGACGGCGTCCAGGGTCTCGGTGAGCGAGCCGATCTGGTTGACCTTCACCAGCAGCGCGTTGGCGGTGCCGGTCTCGATGCCCTTGCGCAGGCGCTCCGGGTTGGTGACGAACAGGTCGTCGCCGACCAGCTGGACCTTGTCGCCCAGCTTGTCGGTGATGGCCTTCCAGCCGTCCCAGTCGGACTCGTCCAGCGGGTCCTCAATGGAGACCAGCGGGTAGGCGGCGACCAGCTCGGCGTAGTACTCGACCAGCTCGGCGGCCGACAGGGCCTTGCCCTCGAACTGGTAGGCGCCGTCCTTGTAGAACTCGGACGCGGCGACGTCCAGGGCCAGCGCGATGTCCTTGCCCGGGGTGTAGCCGGCCTTCTTGATGGCCTCGGTGATGAGGTCCAGGGCCTCGCGGTTGGAGTCCAGGTTCGGGGCGAAGCCGCCCTCGTCGCCCAGGCCGGTGGACAGCCCGCGCTCCTTCAGCACGCCCTTGAGGGTGTGGTAGACCTCGACGCCCCAGCGGACGGCCTCGGAGAAGGACTCCGCGCCGATCGGGGCGATCATGAACTCCTGGATGTCGACGTTGGAGTCCGCGTGCGAGCCGCCGTTGAGGATGTTCATCATCGGGACCGGCAGCACGTGCGCGTTCGGGCCGCCCAGGTAGCGGAACAGCGGCAGGTCGCTGGCCTCGGAGGCGGCGTGCGCGACGGCGAGCGAGACGCCGAGGATGGCGTTGGCGCCGAGCGAGGACTTGTCCGGGGTGGCGTCCAGGTCGAGCATGGCCTGGTCGATCAGGCGCTGCTCGGTGGCGTCGTAGCCGACCAGCTCCGGGCCGATCTGCTCGATGACGGCGAGGACGGCCTTCTCGACGCCCTTGCCGAAGTAGCGGTTCTTGTCGCCGTCGCGGAGCTCCAGCGCCTCGAAGGCGCCGGTGGAGGCACCCGACGGGACAGCCGCACGACCGGTGCTGCCATCGTCGAGACCGACCTCGACCTCGACCGTGGGGTTGCCGCGGGAGTCGAGGATCTCACGGGCTACGACGACATCAATGGACGGCACGAGGCATCTCCTAGCGGAAGCGGATGTGTGGTCGTTACGCCCAGAGCCTAGCCGCAGACATGCCCACGGCCACGCCCGGCCGGGCCCCGTCTCACCGTGTGACCCGGCTACTCACTGGTAGTTCACCTGTTTGCCCGTCGGCGGCGGGCTCCGGGCGGCGCGAACTGCTGGGCGCACGCCCGGAGCGGACGAATCGTCAGACCGACGAAGGGTCTATACCACCGCCGGGCCGGAGCCGGCCGGACCGCGCCGTCACAGCGCCAGCACCTGGCCGGGCATGATCACATCGGGGTCGGCGCCGATCAGTTCGCGGTTCGCCCGGAACAGCTGCTCCCAGCCGCCGGACACGTTCCGCGCGGCGGCGATCCCGGACAGCGTGTCGCCCTCCTGCACGGTGTAGTTCCCGGTGCCGGACTGCGTCGACCCGTCGGCCGGGGCGCTCTGCTTCGAACTCTTCGACTGCTGCTGCGACTTCGTCTGCTTCCGCTCGGGCGCCGCCGCGCGCTGCTGCGAGCGGGAGGCGGTGTCCTCGGAGCTGTCGCCGCCGCGGGACAGACCGGCCTTGATCGAGCAGGACGGCCAGGCGCCGGGCCCCTGGGAGGCGAGCACCCGCTCGGCCACCGCGATCTGCTCGGAGCGGGTGGCCTGGTCGGCGCGGGCGGCGTAGTCGCCGCCGCCGTAGGCGCGCCAGGTGGAGGAGGAGAACTGCAGGCCGCCGTAGTACCCGTTTCCGGTGTTGATGCTCCAGTCCCCGCCGCTCTCGCACTGGGCCACGCGGTCCCAGGTGTCGGCGGGTGCGGCTGCCGCTCCGGTGGCGGAGAGCAGGGGCAGGGCCAGGCCCACGGAGGCGACGCCTGCAGCGGCGACGACCTTCTCGGCCTTGGTGCTACGGCGGTGACGTCCAGTACCGGTGAACAGCATGGGACTTCCTCTCCGCACGCCTACGAGGTGAGCTGTCGGGTTCGGACCGGGAGGCTGGCCCGGCCGCCGGGAGGTCCGGACGCGGTTGCGTCCGTTCCCCGGCGGCTTCACCCCAAGCCGTTGGGAGTACGGCGTTCACACCTGGTTCCCCCGCTCCTGTCCGAATCCTGGTCGGTGTCCCGAGGGTGCGGCGGACAGGACTCGGCGTGCCGCGCTCGGGGCCCGCAGCTGCGGGCAAATCGGAGAGTAAGCAGAGCTGACGAGCAATCACAAGCTCATATCACCGGTATCACGTCGAAATTACGGACCTTCACTTCTCGTGCACAAACCGTCCATGTATGTCCGTATTCGCCCCAGGTGGGGGCGCACCCGCGCCCCCACCGGGCCCACGGACGGTGACGTGCGGGGGCGGGGCGAGGGCAGGACGGCGGCGGTCGAAACCGGGTCAGCGGGGCGTGAAGGAGACCGGGAGTTCGCGCAGCCCGCGCATGATCAGCCCACCCCGCCAACGGAGTTCGGCCGGATCGGCGGCCAACTGGAGGTCCGGCAGCCGTGTCAGCAGTGTGCCGATCGCGCGCTGCCCTTCGAGCCGGGCCAGCGGCGCACCGATGCAGTAGTGGATGCCGTGTCCGAAACCGAGGTGCGGATTGTCCGTCCGGGCCAGGTCCAGGGTGTTCTCGTCGGAGAACCGGTCCGGGTCGCGGTCCGCCGCGGCCAGCACCACCAGCACCGGGTCGCCCGCCGGGATGTCCACCCCGCCGATGCTCAGCGGCCGGGTGGCGAACCGCCAGGTCGCCAGCTCCACCGGCCCGTCGTAGCGCAGGAGTTCCTCGATGCCGGTCTCCAACAGGCCCGACTCCCCGCGCGCCAGCGACTCCTGGAGCAGGGTGCGCTGAACGGGGTTGCGGAGCAGGGCAAATGCCCCATTGCCGATCAAATTAATGGTCGTCTCGAACCCCGCAAACAACAAGATGAAGGCCATCGCCGCGGCCTCGTTCTCGCTCAGGTGCTCGCCGTGGTCGCTGGCCCGGATCAGGCCGGAGATCAGGTCGTCGCCGAGGTCGGCGCGCTTGCGGTGGATCAGGTCGGCCAGGTAGCCGCGGATCTGCTTGACCGCGCGGCCCACTCCCCCGCGCTTGCCACCGGTATGGCGGATCATCATGCCGGCCCAGTCGCGCAGGTCGTCCTGGTCCTCGGGCGGGACGCCGAGCAGGTCGCAGATCGCGTAGATCGGCAGCGGGAAGGCGAACTCGTGGATCAGGTCGACCTCGCCGCGCTCCGCGAAGGAGTCGATCAGGCGGTCGGTGAGCTGCTGCACCCGCGGTTCGAACTCGGCAACCCGGCGCGGTGTGAAGGCCTTCGACACCAGGCGGCGCAGCCGGGTGTGGTCCGGCGGGTCGATGTTCAGCAGGTGGGTCATCAGGTCGGCCTGCCGCTCGCCCGGGATGCCCACCCGGCCGGTGCGGTGCGCCTGTTCGCTGTGGTGCGCCGGGTTCTTGGAGAGCCGGGAGTCGGCCAGCGCCTGCCGGGCGTCCGCGTACCGGGTGACCAGCCAGGCCTCCACCCCGCTCGGCAGCGTGGTGCGGTGCACCGGGGCGTTCTCCCGCAGCCAGGCGTACGCCGGATACGGATCGGCCGCGAACTCCCAGGTGAAGAGTTGCGGATGGGTGGCGTGGGGCTGATCTGGCATGTCTTGACCGTATCTGGAACCGCCGTCGCGTGAGTCTGGTCACCTGGCGGGTAATTGCTGTTGTGGAGAGTCGGGGCGAGCCTACGATCCTCCGCAAGAACCACAGTGGGCGGCGTGCGGACCGCCCGCGGTTCGCTCTGAAAGGGGAGCAGGCCATGCGAGTAGCCGGTGCAGTGGTGGTCATCGCGGTGCTCGACGGAGGCGAGGGGGCCGACCTGGCCCGCCGGTTCTCCGCCGCCGGAGCCGCCGGCCTGCTCATCGCCGATCTTCGCCCCGGTGTCGCCGAGGACCTCGCCGCCGAACTCGACCGTCCCGGCTGCCCGGTGGTCGGGGTGTCCGGTGACATCCACCACCCCGCGGACATCGCCGCGCTGGTCGACACCGCCGCCAAGCACCTCGGGCCGATCGACCTGTTCGCGGTCGCCGGCCCGGACGGCGAGCGGGTCGTCCAGCTCGCCGAACTGTCGGGCCACCTCGACCCGCTGGCCGAGGTGCTGGCCCTGGTCGGCGAGGCGATCGGCGAGGTCGTGCCGGCCCAGCGCCGCCGCCCGGTCTCGGACGTCCCGCTGGCGAGCTGACCCGTCAGTCGTCCTCGGACAGTCCCTCGGCGGCCCGTACCGCCCGGCGGTAGCGCCGGGCCGCCGCCCGCAGTGCGGCGTCCACGTCCACGCCCTGGTCGTAGCCGCGCTGTGCGACCGCCAGCAGCAGTTCCCCCGCCGTCTCGGCGGTGAGTTCGGCGGGCAGTTCGTACGGCGCGTCCGGCACTCCGGTGAACCGCGCCCGGCGCACCCGGGAGACCAGTTTCGCCGCGTACGCCAGCGCGGGCAGGCCCGCCGGGACGCCGTCCAGCACCGATTCGCGCTGCTTCTCTGCGGCCTTCAGCTGCTCCCAGTTGGCCTCCGTCTCGGCGGAGTCCCGGACGCTGACGTCGGCGAACACGTGCGGGTGGCGGTACATCAGCTTCTCGACGATGTCGCCCGCCACGTCGTCGATGGAGAACGGGTCCTCGGCGTCCTCCTCGGCGATCCGGGAGTGGAAGAACACCTGGAGCAGCACGTCGCCGAGTTCCTCGCGGAGGGTCGGACGGTCATCCTCCTCGATCGCCTCGACCAGTTCGAAGGCCTCCTCGACCAGGTACTTCACCAGGCTCCGGTGGGTCTGCTCGGCGTCCCACGGGCAGCCGCCGGGCGAGCGCAGGCGGTCCATCACCGAGACCAGGTCCAGCAGGCGGGCGCCCGGCAGGTCGTACGAGCCGGGCAGCACCTCGATCTCCGGGTGCTCGCCGGCCTCCTCCACCGCGATCCGGGCCAGTGCGTCGGTCAGCCCCGGGTCGCCGTCCGGGCTCTCCAGCCACACCGCGGGGGCCAGCGCGAGCAACTGCCGGGCCAGCGCCGGGGCGGAGCCGCGTTCGATCAGCCGGGGCTCGACGCCGGCGGCGCGCAGCGCGGGCAGCTGCGGGTGGTCGGCGACGCCGGCCAGCACCACGGGCGCCGAACGGAGGGCCTCCCAGGCCGGCCAGCCGAGCAGGCCCGGGGCGACGCGGTGGGTGGTGGTGAGCAGGATCAGCTTCGGAGTGTCCACGCCACCGAACCTACAACGACCGCGTGCGGGGCGGACCAGCGGTTTTCCTGCGCGGACGGTCACGCCGCGGGTTGCAGCATCAGCTGTCGGGTGACGGACAGCAGGTCGGCGGGCGTCAGCTCGGCCAGCAGCGAACCGGCGTGCTCGATCAGCGCGGCGGCCGCCTCGGTGAGCGCGGCGTCGTCCAGCGGGCGCCCCGCCAAGGGGAGGCTGTCGGCGAGCAGGCTCTGCGCGACGGTGTACAGGTTGGCGCTGGCCGCCTCGCGGATCGTCAGCGACAGGTGCGTGGAGGGCGCGCCGTCCTCGGCGCGGGCACGGTGGGCGAAGCCACGCGGCACGTACAGCACCTCGCCCGGCTGCAGGACGGTCTCCAGCAGCACCTCGCCCGGGTCGCCGTCCTCCCGCTCCGGCACCCAGTTGCCGTCGGTGGGCCCGCCGTGCACCCACCAGCGCTTGGCCCCGGAGATCTGCACCACCAGCACGTCCGCGTCGTCGCGGTGCACCGGGCGGCCCTGGGTGCCGGGCGGGGTCAGGAAGTAGAACGCCTCGACCTGCCGGCCGATCTCGGCGGCCAGACCGCGGGCCAGCTCGCGCACCCCGTCGTGCCACTGGTCGACGTAGCGCAGCAGCAGCGTCGCCTGCTCGTCCCGGATCAGCGCCCGCACCGCCGCGCCGTCGGCGTACCCCCCGACCACCTCGCCGAGCACCACCCGCGGCGGGCAGAACCGCTCGACGGGCAGGTGGGCGTCGCGCTGCACCAGGCCCAGGTACGGCACCTTCAGCAGGCCGTGGTCGAGCAGCCGGTCGAGTTCGGCGGCGGGCAGCACGTCCACCGGCGGGCGCTCGGGGCGCAGCACGGCCGGGGCAGTGCGCCACAGCTGGGTACGGAACTGCTCCTCGTCCGCGACGAAGCGGCTCAGCCAGGTCTCGGTCATGGTCGGGTCTCCTCTGGTGCGGGCTGGGTCGGACGGCGGGTTCAGGCGGTGGGACGGTTGCTGTACGCGACGCGGCGGGCGGCGGACACCAGCTCGGCCGGGTCGGCGGTGGCCAGCCGGGTGCGCAGGTGGTCGAGCAGCTGCTCGCCGGCCGCCAGCAGGTCGTCCTCGTCGCGGGGGCGGGCGGGCAGTTCGAGGCCCTCGGTGAGCAGGGCGCGCAGCTGAGTGCGCAGGTGGACGGTGCAGGCCTCGCGCAGAGCGATCGTCAGGTGCAGCGACGGCCCGTCCTCGGTGGCGCGGGCGGTGTGGGCGTAGCCGTTGGGGACGTACAGCACCTCGCCCGGGTGGACGACGGTGTCCAGCAGGCACGGGCCCGGGTTGTCCTCACGGACCGGCTGCCAGTTCGGGTCGGTCGGCCCGCCGTACACCTGCCAGTGCTTGTGGCCGCTCAGCTGGATGACCAGGATGTCGCCCTCGTCGCGGTGCACCGGCCCGTGCCGACCGGGCTGCGAGTAGAACATGAACGCCTCGGTGAGCCGGCCGAGACTCTCGGACAGGCCGGCGGTCAGAGCGCGCACCCCCGGGTGCCAGTGGTTGAGGTAGCGCAGCTGGAGCGTGGCGTTGCGGTCCCGGATCAGCGCCCGCACCAGCTCCGGGTCGAGGCACCCCTCCAGCCTCCGGCCCGCGATGACCCGCGGCGGGCAGTACTCCTCCTGCGGCACCGTGCCCTCGACGGTGAACAGCCCCGCGTACGGGTCGCGCAGCGAACCCTCGTCGATGATCTCGAACAGGCTCTCCACGGTCAGCACCTCGGTGGGCGGGTCGGCGGGACGGAGCACCACGGGCCCCTGGCGCCAGTGCTTGCGCAGGAAGGTCTCGGTGTCGTCGACGCAGCGGTCCAGCCAGTCCATGGCGGCGTTCCTCTCCGAATTCACGGGGGGTCAGGGGGTGTTGGAGGTGTTGAGGCGGGTCGGACGCGGGGCGCCGGCGGCGGCGATGCCGCCGGCGACCCCGGGCGTGGATCGGTGGATCAGATGACGTCCGGGTAGCAGTCCGCGCAGCCGTCCGGCGTCACGGTGCCCGCGGTCACGGACGGGGCGGTCGCGGCCTGGGCCGAGACGGCCGGCGCGAACACGGCGCCACCGACAGCGGCGGCGACGGCCACGGAGAGGGCGGCCTGACGGGCCAGCGCGGCGAACTTCGAAGCGGACTCGGTGCTCTGAACACCCATGGCAGGGCTCCTTCTTGGTCGTGTGTGTCGGGGTGAG
>NZ_JBIUCB010000001.1:212910-379745 GCF_044593455.1 Kitasatospora sp. NPDC051984 | reverse complement strand
TCTTGGTCGTGTGTGTCGGGGTGAGGGGTGGTGGATCAGATGACGTCGGGGTAGCAGTCCGCGCAGCCGTCCGGCGTCACGGTGCCCGCGGTCACGGACGGCGCGGTCGCGGCCTGGGCCGAGACGGCCGGCGCGAACACGGCGCCACCCACGGCGGCGGCAACCGCCACCGACAGCGCGGCCTGACGGGCCAGCGCGGCGAACTTCGAAGCGGACTCGGTGCTCTGAACACCCATGGCAGGGCTCCTTCTTGGTCGTGTGTGTCGGGGTGAGGGGTGGTGGATCAGATGACGTCGGGGTAGCAGTCCGCGCAGCCGTCCGGCGTCACGGTGCCCGCGGTCACGGACGGGGCGGTCGCGGCCTGGGCCGAGACGGCCGGCGCGAACACGGCGCCACCCACGGCGGCGGCAACCGCCACCGACAGCGCGGCCTGACGGGCCAGCGCGGCGAACTTCGAAGCGGACTCGGTGCTCTGAACACCCATGACAGGACTCCTAAGGGGAGAGGGATGAATCGGGATGAATCGGGCCGCTCGGGGCGTGTTCCGCCCACGGGCGCGGCTCGGGGGGTCAGACGGTCGGGATCCGCAGGGCCAGGGGTTCGGCGCCGGGGCGGCACTGGAGGTCGCAGCCGCAGCCGGGGGGCAGCAGCAGCCAGTGGCCGGGGAGGAGCCGGACGCCCTGGTGGGTTCCGAGGCCGGTGGGGTGGACCCGGCTTCCGCCGTGGTGCTGGAAGAGCAGCAGGCTGCTGTCCTCCGGGGCGGCGAGCCGCCGGACGGGCCGGCTCGGGGCGGGTTCGACGGGGCGGCCGAGGTGGTGACGCAGGGTGTCGGCCCAGTGGGCCGCGCCGTGCGTCGGGGCGGCGTCCGGCGGGTTGCGGCCGGGGTGTTCGCCTTCGGTCCACAGGAGTGCCGGGCCGGTGCCGAGTCGGCGGTTCAGGAAGGCGACGACCTCGCGTTCCTGGTCGGCCGGACGGTCTTCGTCCTGTCCCCAGTGCACTGTCGCCACCTCCGTTCCGCTGTCCGGTGGGGCCCGGTGTGCCCCGCTGACATCAATAGTGCGGTGCGGCGGTATTGACGGACAGTCACGGCTTGGCGGTCCCGGGCGACCGGTAACGGGTGGCCGGTCCCGGGACCGCGTGACACGCGGAGGTGGGGTGAGTCAGTCGTCGAGCAGGCCGGCCCGGGCGGCGGCGACGCCGGCCTGGAAGCGGCTCTCGGCGCCCAACTCGTCCATGATGTCGGCGATGTGGCGGCGTGCGGTGCGCAGTGACATGCCGAGGCGGCGGGCGATGGCCTCGTCCTTGAGGCCGGCGGCGAGCATGCGGACGATGGTGCGGTCGAGTTCCTGGGAGACCTGTTCGAGGCCGTCCTCGGCGGCGGCGGCGAACGGGCGGGCAAGCGACCAGGCCTGTTCGAAGATGCCGCAGAGGTAGGCGAGCAGCGCTTCCTGCCGGACCACCAGCGCGCCCCAGGTGCCGTCACTGAGGGGGAGGAAGGCGAGTTCGCGGTCGAAGACGATGAGGCGGCCGAACAGCTCGTGCGCTGTGCGGTATTCGGCGCCGAGGGCGGTGGCGGCCTCCACATAGGCCTGGCTGGGGCCGTTGAAGCGGGCGGTGTGGTGGTAGAGGGTGCGCATCCGGACCCCTCGGCCGAGCAGGGCGCGGTCGCGGCGCAGGGCCTCCTCCATCGCGGCGGGGACGCGGGAGCCGCCGCCGGGCTGGCTGGTGAGCACTTCGCTGCGGCATTCGGCGGAGGCCCGGTCGAGGGCGTCGCGGACGTCCTGGAGGTCGCCGATCACCTCGATCTCGCCCGCTCCGCCGGTCTCCCGGACCTGCCGGTGGTAGGCCAGGAAACCGGCCACCTGGGCCTGGCGGTGGGCGAGTTCGGCGCGGCTGCGCTGGATCTCGGCCTCGACGGGGGCGGCGAGTGCGGCGATCGCGGTCTGCGGGGGCAGGGCCCGGCAGCGGGCGGGGTCGGCCGGGTCGGGCTGGAGCAGCTGCCAGGCGGCCAGGCGGTCCAGGGCGGTGGTGGCGGCGGCCGGGTCGAGCCCTTGGCGGGCGAGGTGTCCGGCCAGCGCGTCGGGGTCGAGGCGGCCGTGTTCCAGCACCCAGGAGTAGGCCGCGGCATCGGCCGGATCGGGCGCGAACTCGACTCCGGCGCACGGAGCTTGGGCCGATAGGTCCATTTTCGTCCCTCGGTCATCTTGCTGCCAGAGCAGTTGGTGAGGTGGCTGCACGATGGTTCGGGCACCCGGCGGTCGTCATGCTAGTTCCCAGGCGCCGGGCCTTGGTTGAAAGCCCGGACACCGAGATCCCCGTCTCTTCCCGTCCTCAGGAGGACTCTGCCATGAAGCGGTTCGCTCGCACCGTCGCGTTCGCCGGTCTGCTGCTCGCCCTGGCCGGCGCGGCCCCCGCGATGATCGCGGCGACCCAGTCCGGCCCGGCGGCGGCCGTGCGGGCCGACGGCGCGAGCACGACCGGCGACACCTCCTGGGGTGGCGGCTGCGACCTGTCGCTGTGCTAGCCCGAGTTGTACCGATCCGGAGCGGAGTGGGCCCGGAGCGGAGCGGGCCCGGAGCGGAGTGGGCCCGGAGCGGAGTGGGCCCGGATCAGAGCGGGCGGACGTTCATCGGCAGCCAGTTGTCGTTGGTGTCGGTGAGTCCGATCCGGGCGGTGTCCCACGTCCCGTAGCGCGGGTTGACCTGGATGTGCAGCGCGGTGCCCGCGTCCACCAGGGCCTTGCGGATCGCGGCGTCACCGGCGGCGCCGGTCGGGTCCTGGCCGCCGGCCAGCTTGGTGAGGCCGAGCTGCTGGCGGTAGAAGTCGTCGATCCCGTCGGCCGGGACGCCCTGCTTGACCCGCAGCAGCTCGGCCAACTTGGCGTCGCCGCCCACGGTGCGGCTGTCCGCGGCCCGGGCCGCGCCGATCTCGCTCGCGTCGACCTTCAGCCGGCGGTCCGCCAGCGCCCGGCCGATCACCTTGTCGAAGATCAGCTCGTTGACGGTGTGCCTGACCAGCCCGGACTGTTCGTTCGCCGCCTGCCCGCCGGCCTGCCCGGCACCGCCCGCGCGGACCGCCGACATCCTGGCCTGCACCTGCGCGATGGTGATCCGCTCGTCGCCGACCACGGCGGCGGCCCCCTGGTACGCCGGTGCCCCGCCGCAGGCGGAGAGCGCGGCGGCGGCGACTGTCACGCCGAGTGCGGCGCGCAGTCGGCGGACGGAGCTGGTGCGGGTCACTGGGGCCTCCTGGTCGATGGAGCGCGTTCCGGTGGTGCTTCGCGTACGTGGCTGGGACGAACAATAGGGAGCCCCGTCCCCTGGTGCCAGACCCCGCGCGCAGGTCCCCCGTCCGAGATCGTCCACCGCTCCCGGGGGTGGACGAACGTTCGCCTAGGATCTGCCGCGATTCGGCCTACTCACCTGGGGGACACGGAACATGACCACTCGACGGAACCTGCTGCGGGTCGCCGCGGCCGGCGCGGGAGTCGGCGCGGCGACGATGGCGGGCACCGGGAGCGCGGCGGCGGCCGTCGCCGACCCGGCCCGGCCGCTGGGCTGGATCGACGTCAAGGTGGCCTACCAGGCCAAGGGCGACGGCACGGGCGACGACGCGCCGGCGCTGCAGAAGGCGTTGAACGATGCCGGTCCGGGCGGCGTGGTGGTCCTGCCGACCGGCAACTACCTGATCTCGTCGCCGCTGGTGGTACCGACCGGCGTGCGGATCCAGGGCAGCGGCTCGTCCTGGTACTCGGGCGGCGGTTCCCGGGAGACGGTGATCAACGCCTCGCCGTCGTTCTCCGGCAACCAGTTGATGCTGATCGACGACAGCCGGGGCGAGAACATCGCGGTGTCGATCCGCGACCTCACGCTGCGCGCGGCGGACGCCCCGCCCGGGACGGCAGTCGGCCTGGACGTGGTCGGGGCGGTCTCCCAACTGCTGGTGGAGAACGTCCAGGTGACGCAGACCAAGGGCGCCGGGATCCGGCTGCTCGCGGCGAACGACAAGGCCCCGACCACCGTCCGGTTCCGCCAGGTCGGCACCTGGGGCACCCAGGGGAACGGCTTCGAACTGGACGCCCGGGACAGCCAGTTCACCGGCTGCCTGGCGTACGGCACCGGAGGGTCCGGCTGGCGGCTCGTCCGGTCCAGCAACAACCAGTTCGCGCAGTGCCGTTCCGAACACAGCGCGCGGCACGGCTTCGAGTGGACGGACGACCAGCCGATCGGCGCGGTCGTCCTCACCGCCTGCACCACCGACCAGAACGAGCAGGACGGCTTCCACCTGGAGCGGATCGGCGGCGTGGCCGCGGTCCAGTTCGACGGCTGCTGCGCCCGCCGGGACGGCAGCACCGCGGGCGGCCGGTTCTCCGGCGTCAGCATCACCGGCTGCACCGCGCCCGTCCTGCTGACCGGCATGGTGGTCACGGCGTTCCGCGACGACAAGGCGACGAAGGAGTCCCCGTACTACGGCCTCACCGTGGCCACTTCGTCCTCGGTGGGCCTGCAGGCCGCGGCGCTGTCCACGATCGCGGGCGGGCAGGCGGTCAACTGGGACGGGCAGGGCCGGCTGAGCACCGGACCGAACCTGATCACCGGCACGTATCAGAACAACGCCACCGCCTGGAACCCCTCCGACGGGCTGCGCAGCGGCCCCGACCAGCTGTCCTTCGCGAGCGCGGGAGTCGTCACCCCGCTGCTCGACCCGACCCCGCAGCCCGTCGATCAGGGGCTGCTGACCTGGGCGTTCGACCCGTCCTCGCTCGGCAGCACCGGGGCGCCGACGCCCGGGACGATCCAGCTGGTCCGGGTCCTGCTGCGCACCCCGCAGCAGGTCTCCGCGGCGCTGGTCGCCGTCACCGGCGCCGGCGCCGGGCTGACGGCCGGCCAGAACCTGGTGGGCCTGTACGGGGCGGACGGGTCGCTGCTGGCGAGCAGCGCGGACCAGAGTGCCGACTGGACCGGGACCGGCCTGAAGACCGTCCCGCTGACCAGGACCGCCGGCGTGCCCGCCGTCCTGCCCGCCGGCTCGTACTGGGTGGCCCTGCTCACCAACGGCGCCACAAGCCCCGGCTTCGGCCGCGGCTCCTTCCTCTCCACCACGGCCATCAACGTGGGCCTCCCCGGCCAGCCGCCACGCTACGGCCAGTACGGCACCGGCCAGACCGGGCTGCCCGCGAAGGTGACGTTCGGCCAGGCCGCCAACTCGACCAGCTCGTTCTGGGTGGCACTGCGGTAGACCGCACTCCGTCGACCTGGTGGTCGGCTTCGGCCCGGTCGGACGCGGACATCGCAGGTCGCAGGTCGCAGTTCGGCAACGAGGAGCGGGATTGACGGCGGGCGGGTGTCGCGGGTCCGGAAAGCTTGGGACTCTTGACGAGATGTCATGTCAGCCCGATTCATGGGGGAAGCGGGATGTGGGGACCGGGCACAGTACTGGGCGGGCGCTACACGCTGGGTGAGCGGCTGGGCAGTGGCGGCATGGGCGAGGTCTGGCGGGCCGAGGACGGGGTACTGGGCCGGGCAGTCGCGATCAAGGTGATGCATCCGGGGCTGGGTGACGAGCAGGACTTCATCGAGCGGTTCCGGCGCGAGGCCCGGATCCTGGCGACGGTGCGGCATCCGGGCATCGTCCAGGTGATCGACTACTGCGAGCCGGCCGAGACCACCGACGTCCGGGCGACGTACATCGTGATGGAGCTGATCGAGGGCCGCCCGCTGCACCTGGTGCTGGCGCAGGACGGCCCGATGGTGCCGGCCCGGGCGCTGGGGCTGGTCGCGGAGGCGCTGGACGCGCTGCACGCCGCGCACGCGCGGGACATCGTGCACCGGGACCTGAAGCCGTCGAACCTGATGGTGCGGGACGACGGCGGCGTGGTGGTCACGGACTTCGGGATAGCCCGGGCGTTGGCGGGCACCCGGCTGACGACCACCCACTCGGTGCTGGGCACGGCCCTGTACGCGGCGCCGGAGCAGGCCGGCGGCCAGGCCGTCACGCCCCGCTCCGACCTGTACTCGATCGGTGTGGTCTGCTTCGAACTGCTCACGGGGCAACCGCCGTTCACGGGTGAAACAGTGCTGGAGGTGGTGGTCAAGCACCTCCAGCAGCCGCCGCCGGGACTGGCCGAGGCGTTCCCGGCGCCGGTGCGGGCGTTCGTCGCGCGGGCGCTCGCCAAGGACCCGGCGGACCGCTTCCCGGACGCGGCGGCGATGGCCGCGGCGGCGCGCTCGGCGGCCGAACTTCCGGCCTCGGCAAAGGCGGTGGCAGCGGACACGCTGCTGGCCACCGTGCCGGACAGCCCGACGCCGAGCACCGTCCCGGCCGCCCCTCCGGCGGACACCGGCGCGCGGACCGCGGAGACCCCTCCCCCGGAGAGCCGGCGGCGCCGGCTGCTGCTGCCGATCGTCGTGCCGGTGGTGATCTCCCTGGGCACGGGCGGCGTCTTCCTGGTCCAGGCCGCGCCGTGGAAGTCCGACACCTCGCAGACGGGTTCCGGCCCGGTCTCGGCACCCGGCGGCGGATCGCCCCTCCCGGTGGCGTCGACGTCGGGCGGTCCGCCCGGGTCCGCCTCGCCGTCCGCCTCCGCCCCGGCCCCGGCCTCCGACTCGCCCTCCCCCGGCCCGCAACAGCCCTCGTCCGACCAGCCGGGCACCACCGACACCCGCCCGGCCCAGGGCGGCGGGGGAACCGGCGGCGGCGGAACCGGCGGCGGAGGCAGCAGCAACGGTGGCGGTGGCAACGGTGGCGGTGGCAACGGTGGTGGTGGCAACGGTGGTGGCAATCAGCAACCCGGCGGCACCACCGCCCCGCCGAACACGCCACCCGCCAACGGCGGCACGACCCCCGGACCCCCCGCAGGCTGCGGGGGCGCCGGCTGGGGATACCTGACCTCGGTGGGCAGCGGACAGCGGCTCGGCCTGGCGGCGAACACCCTGGCGGGCGGCACGGCGGCGGTGATGGACCGCAACACCTCGTTCGGCTGGTACCGCTCCGGCCCGGACCCGGGCGGCTGGTACACGCTGTACCCCTGCAACATGAGCAAGCCGATCCTGGTCCAGAACGCCACCGGGACGGCAGTCACCCTCCGCTCCGGATTCAACGTCCTGACCAGCTGGTCGGTGGTCCAGGCGCCCACGCCGGGCGCGTACTACCTCAAGGACTACATGGCCAGCCTCTGCCTGACCGACAACGGCTCCGGCAACGCGGCCACCATGGAGAACTGCACCCCGGGCAACACCACCCAGCAATGGCGCATCCCCCCGGCGGGCTGACAGCCCCCGCCGCGGCGACGGCGGATCGTCGCGGTCGATCTCGGCGCCCACAGCGGCGACGCCGGAATCGACCGTCAGATCCGTCAGATCTGTCAGATCCGCCTGGGAGGATCCGGGCATGGAGATGACAATGCAGCTGACGATCGACTGCTCCGATCCGCAGCGGATGGTGGCCTTCTGGGCGCAGGCCCTGGGCTATGTGCCCGAGCCCGCGCCCGACGGGCACGCCACGTGGCGCGCCTACTGGGAGGCGATAGGGGTGCCTGCGGAGGAGTTGCCGGCCGGGGCCGGCGACATTCCGGAGTCGATCGTCGATCCGGCGGGTCGTGGACCGCGCGTGTGGTTCCAGCAGGTGCCGGAGCCGAAGACCGTCAAGAACCGGTGGCACTTCGACCTCACGGTCGGTGGCGGTCGTGACGTCCCGCTGGACGTCCGCGCGCAGCGGGTCAGGGCCGCGGTGGATCAGCTGGTCGAGGCCGGTGCCACAGTGCTGGAGATCAGGGACGAGCCAAGCATGGGGCTGTACGCCGCGGCCATGCGGGATCCCGAGGGCAACGAGTTCGACGTCGTCTGAGGACCGTCGCGAGTGTGTGCCCGGTCGGCCCGCACCGCGATCGTTCACCGCCCGGGATCCACTTCCGATACACGCCGCAGGGCCGGCTCCTCGGTCAGGTCGCGTACGGGTTGGTGGTGGTGCGGTGGCTGCCGAGCTGCTCCAGGTGCGCGCGCAGCCGGCGGACGTCGGGGTGGTGCGGGCCCTGACGGCGCTCGGTCTCCAGCAGGAGTTCCAGCAGGCTCTGCCAGGCCGCCTCGACGTGGCCGGTGGCGGCGAGCAACAGGCCGATGCGTTCGCGCAGTTCAGGGGCGTGCGCGGAGCCGGGCGGCAGGGACGCGAGGACGGCCTGGTACTCGGCGAGGGCCTCGCGGGTGAGGCCGAGCTGCTCCAGGCAGCGGGCCGCGTGGCGGCGGTGGTCGAGGGCGGCCGGGTCGCGCTCGGCCGCCGCGGCGGCGGCCAGCACGCGCAGTTCGGGCAGCGCCTCGGCCCACTGCCGTTCGGCGAGCAGGGTGCGGGCCCGGATCGCCCGCACCGTCTTCACCAGCGGCGCGGCCTCGCCCTGCTCGGCGACGGCCCGGGGCAGCAGCCGTGCGGACAGCTCGAGCACCTCGCCGTGCCGGCCCGCCGCGACCAGGTCGGAGAGCCGGGCGCAGGCCACGGCCAGGGTCTCCTGCCCGGGCGGCTGCTCGAACCGGACGGGCGGCGGCACGACAGGCATGAACACCGGCTCCGGCGGCGGCAGTTCGGCTCCCCCTGCGGGCTCTGGATGGTGCGGGTAGCGGTACGGGTCCGCCGGGTCGGGGACGGCGGGCAGCCGGGTACGCGGGCGGCCGGTCGGGGCGGGCAGCAGCGGCATCAGCAGGGCGTGCACCTCGGCCGCGTCGACCGGCCGGTGGTCGGGCTGCTTGGCGAGCAGCCACAGCACCAACTTCTCCAGCGCGGGCGGGACTTCGAGACGCAAGCCGCGCAGCGGCGGCGGCGGGTCGTCGAGCTGGCGACGCAGCACGCCGAGCGCGGTGGGCGCGGGGAACGGGGGGCCGCCGGCCAGCATCTCGTGCAGCATGCAGCCGAGCGCGTACAGGTCGCTGCGCCGGTCGGTGTCGGCGGCCATGGCCTGCTCGGGGGCCATGTAGGCGGGGCTGCCGATCGGACTGCCGGTGAGGGTGAGCCGGGTGGCGGTGGGGTCGATGGCGGCGGCGATGCCGAGGTCGAGCAGGATCACCCGCCCGTCCGGACGGACCATCACATTGCTCGGCTTCAGGTCCCGGTGGACCACCCCCGCCCCGTGCACGGCGGACAGCGCGGCGCACAGCTGCCCGGCGACCGCGACGGCCCGAACAACGTCGAGCGGGCCCTCCTCGGCGATCAGGTCGGCCAGGCTCATCCCGGGGACCCGCTGCATCACCAGGTAGAGCTCGTCCCCGTCGGCGCCCGCGTCGTACACGGTGACCAGGCCCGGGTGGTCGAGGGACGCGCCGATTCGGCACTCGCGCAGGAACCGCTGCCGCAGCAGCTCGCCCTGGCTGTCGCCGCGCCCGGCCTGGTCCGGCACCGCGTCGGCGCGCAGCAGCTTCACCGCGACCTGCCGCCCCAACTGCTGGTCCCGGGCCGCCCAGACCTGCCCCATCCCGCCGTGCCCGATCTTCTCCTCGAGCACGTACCGCCCACCGACGGTGCGGCTCACGGCTGCCCGTCCCCGGCCTGACGGCGCAGCAGCTCACCGAGCTCGCGCAGCTCGGCGGTGCCGGTCGCGCCACCCGGTGCGGCGGCGGGCGGCGGGGTGGCGGGCTGCGCGACCGGGGCCGGGGCCGGGTAGGGGTACGGGGTGCCGGAGGGGTACGTCGGGGCCGACGCCGAGTACCCGGGGTGCGCCGGGTACGGGTACGGCGGCGGGGTGGCGACGGCCTGCGGCCAGAACCGGCGCTGGTTCATCAGCAGGTAGTGCACCGGCGTACCGAGGAACAGCGGGAGCAGCAGCAACAGACCCACCAGGTTGTTGATCGTCCCGCCCTCCGGGGTCAGCCCGGCACCCACGTACAACCCCAACTGCATCAGCCCGATGATGATCGCGCCGACGATGTCGGCCCGGCGCCGCCGCCCCACCGCCAGCACCAGCGAGGGCACCATGCCGAGCATCCCGAGGGTCAGCACCGGCACCGCCGCGCACAGCAGCGTCACCCAGATCCGGGGCGGGCCGGAGACGGCGCGGGCGGGCATGGACGCTCCTCGACGACGGGAATGTGCTGCGCACACGCTACCCCCACCGGAAGCGGCTGCCACGACTGATGGCGGGTCAAAGACGGGGACCGGAAACGGCGGGACCTCACACGCCCCGCTGGCCCTCTGCAGACTCGCCCTCGCCGTTCTACCCCAGCCCTTGGGGGCTGGGAGGTGCCCCCACGAGCCCCTGAACGGCTTCGCCGTTCCCCAGAGCGCGTCAGGATGGCTTCGCCGTTCCGGCCGCGAGGGCGTCGGTGAGGGCGCGGGTCAGGGTGCGGGCCTCGGTGGTGGTGCGGGTCAGGGCGGCCTCGTAGTCGGCGAGTTGACGGAACGCGGCGCCCAGGGCGAGCTGCTGCTCGACCGGCACGCGCGGGACTTCGACCCGGCGGATGTCGAGGCGGCTGGTGGTGGATGCGTAGCTGCTGGCGCGTCGGCCGGCGCCGGTGGCGCGGAGCTGGCCGGCCAGGAAGTCGGGGTCGAGCAGTGCGGGGTCGGGCCGGAGCAGGTGGAGCCGGGCCCCGAGTGCGGCGCCCGCGTAGGGGCTGCCGGGGTGCACCGCCTGTGCGCCCTCGCCGCCCAACGCCGGTACCAGCACGTCACCGTGGCGGATCGTCAGCGCGTCCGAAGCGTCGGTGGCGGCGCTCGGTAGGGCGGCGGCCTGGAGGTCCTGGTCGGTGAGCAGCGGGGTGCGGCCGCCGGGGCGGGCGGGGGCGCCCTGGCCGGAGGAGTGCACCTCGAGCGCGCCGGAGCGGGCGAGTTCGCCGATGCTGACCTGCGGGGGTGCGGCCGCACCGGTGGCGGCGAGGGCGGGGAGGGCGGCGTCCAGGTCGGCGAGCCGGGCGAGTTCGGCGGCCAGGTGTTCGCGCAGGGCGGTGAGTGCGTCGGGGGCGGCCTCGGCGGGCAGGGCGGGCAGATGGCGGGCGGGGGTGAGGTCGGTCTCGTCGTCCAGCAGGTCGAGCGCGGGCACGGCCCGGGAGCGGCCGGGCCGGTCGGCGGGCAGCGGGCCGCCGGTGCGGGCGGCGGTGTCGAACGCCTGCCACGCCGTCAGGACGTCCTGCTGGAGCGCGGTGCGGTCGATCCGTTCCCGGCCGCCGTCGGCGGCGGCGTCCAGCAGCAGCAGGTGCCGGAAGTCGTCGCCGGGCTCGGGTCCGCGCAGCACCCACACGTGCAGCGGCACGCCGTAGGGCGGGGCGACGCCGGCGGGCAGCGCGATCACGGCGCGCAGCGCTCCCGAGCGGACGAGTTCGGCCCGCACCCGGCGGCCGGCCCGGCGGGACGCGACGGTGGGCGGCAGCAGCAGGACAGCCGTCCCGCCGGGGCGGGTGTGCGCCAGGCAGTGCAGCACCCAGGCCAGTTCGGACTCGCCGCGCGGCGGCACCACCCCGCCGGGCCAGCGGCTGTCGTACTGCAACTGGTCGTGGCCCCAGTCGCGTTCGTTGTACGGCGGCCGGCACAGCACGGCGTCGGCGGCCAGCCCCGGGAAGGCGTCGGCGCGCAGCGCGTCCCCGGCCCGGACGTCCACCGGCAGCGGGCCAGGGAGGTCGGCGGGGGCGGCCAGCGCGAGGCGCAGCAGTGCGACGCCGGCCAGGCCCGGGTCGGCGTCCTGACCGCGGCGCGCGGCGGGCGCGGCGGCGAGCAGCACCCCGCCGGTGCCGCACGCCGGGTCCAGCACCGCCTGGTCGCTGCCCGGCGGTCCGGCGAGGGCGGCCAGCAGGGCGGCGGTCTGGGCCGGAATCGGCTGCTGGAGGCGGGGGTTGGCCTCGGTGTACCTGGTCAGCAGCTGCTCGTACGCGGCGGCGGGGGCGCTCTCCGCGGTCAGCCGGGCCAGCAGCCGGGCAAGGTCCAGGTGGGTGGCACCGGCGATCAGCGGCAGGTCGAGCGTCGCGGGCGCGTCCGGGCCGAGCAGCGCTCCGACGGTGCGGCGCAGCGCCTTGGGCAGCGCGGTGGCCAGCCGGGTGTCCGGCTGCTCGGCGAGTTCGGCCCACGCGGACGGGGCGCGGTGCAGCAGGAGCAGCAGCGAACCGGCCGTCACCAGCGGGGCGACGGCCGAGCCGGACGGGTCGCGGAGCAGCTCCAGCTGCTGCCAGACCCGTTCCAGCAGCGGAAGTTCGGCGAGTTTCCCCTGCGCGCGGAGCCACTGTTCGACCTGGTCGAGCCGGAACGTCGGGCTGGTCTCGGTGCCGCCCGCGGGCCGGGGGAAGTCGATGTGGCGGCGGCGCCAGTTGGACACGGCGGCCCTGCCGACCCCGGCGAGCCGGGCGATCTCGGCGGCCGTGACCTCGGGACTTTCCGACATGCGCGGGCTCCTCAGCAGCTGGGTGTGGCCACACAGCATAGCCAGGAGGCCACCCCGACGCGTTCACACGTGAACAGAGACGTTTCGTGAACTTGCATTGACACTGTTCACAGCCAGGGCTTTACTGGAGTCATCGCCGGAACCCCGGCCCACCGCAGAATCCCTGGGGGAGAGCCCGTCATGTCCATCCGCATCAGCACCCGCCGCACCGCCGCCGTCCTCCTCGGCGCCTGCCTGCTCGCCGCCGCGACCGCCTGCGGCCCCGACAAGAGCTCCGTCTCCACCGCCCCCAAGGCCGCCGACTCCGCGAGCGCCTCCAGCGCCGGCGGCGACCAGGGCAAGGCGGCCGGCTCCTCGGTGGCCAAGCCCGGCGACACCATCGGCCTGAAGGGCGTGGAGAAGTCCAACACCGCGGACGTCACGCTGGTGAAGGTCGTCGACAACTCGGAGGGCGCGGACGAGTACACCAAGCCCGCCGACGGCAAGCGCTTCGTCTCCGTCCAGTTCCGGATCAAGGCCACCGGCAGCGCGGCCTACGCCGACGCCCCCGCCAACAGCGCGAAGGTCCTCGACGACAAGGGCCAGGGCTACAGCTCCACCGTCGCCGACACCAAGGCCGGCCCCGAGTTTCCCGTCCCCGCGAACATCGCCCCCGGCGAGACCGCCCTCGGCTTCATCACCTTCGAGATCCCGGCGGACGCCAAGCTCGACAAGATCCAGTTCGCGCTGGACAGCGGCTTCGCGCAGCAGACGGGGCAGTGGAAGCTGTAAGGGCACGCAGGCGGGCGCGAAACGCAGGTGGGTGCGAAACGCAGACGGGCGCGAAACTGGGGGCGCGGGGAACTGCGCGACAAGCGCACACCACGTCCGCAAGGTCGCGATCAAGTGCAGGTCATTGTCCTGCGTCGCGATCTTGCGGTCGGATCCTTCCGCTTCGCGCAGTTCCCCGCGCCCCCGCTTTCGCTCGAGCCCCTCCGCTTACCGCTTCAGGTCGTCGAACATGGTGCTCAGGAACTCCGTGCTCCACGACAGCAACTCCCGCCCCACCAGCGGCTTGCCGCCGATGCGTCCGCCGGAGCTGGGCCGGGGCACCAGCAGCTGCTGGGCCGCGGACTTGATCTGGGTGCGGGGGTAGAGCCGGTTCAGCCGGAGTTGCTGGGACTCGCGCAGGTCGACCGGCCCGAAGCGGACGAAGTTGCCCTGCAGGGTGATGTCGCCGATGCCGCAGCGCCGCGCGAACAGTCGCAGGCCGGCCACCAGCAGGAGGTTCTCGACCGGTTCGGGGAGCTTGCCGTAGCGGTCGGTCAGTTCCTCGCGGACCTGCGCGATGTCGGCCTCCGAGTTGACGGCCGCGATCGACCGGTACGCCTGGAGGCGCAGCCGCTCGCCGGGGGCGTAGTCGTGCGGGACGTGTGCGTCGACCGGCAGTTCGATCTTGACTTCGAGCGGCTCCTCCTCCGGTTCGGCGCCGCCGCTCTCCAGGGACTGGCGGAAGTCGGCGACGGCTTCGCCGACCATCCGCATGTAGAGGTCGAAGCCGACGCCGGCGATGTGGCCGGACTGTTCGCCGCCGAGCAGGTTGCCCGCGCCGCGGATCTCCAGGTCCTTCATGGCGACGTACATGCCGGCGCCCATCTCGGTGTGCTGGGCGATGGTGGCGAGGCGTTCGTGCGCGGTCTCGGTGAGCGGCTTCTCCGGCGGGTACAGCATGTACGCGTAGCCACGCTCCCGCCCTCGGCCGACGCGGCCGCGCAGCTGGTGGAGCTGCGAGAGCCCGAACGTGTCGCCGCGTTCGACGATCAGGGTGTTGGCGTTGGAGATGTCGATGCCGGATTCGACGATGGTGGTGGAGACCAGGACGTCGAACTCCTTCTCCCAGAAGTCGACGACGACCTTTTCGAGTTGGGTCTCCCCCATCTGCCCGTGCGCGGTGGCGACGCGCGCCTCGGGCACCAGGTCCTTGAGCCGCGCGGCGGCCTTGTCGATCGACTCGACCCGGTTGTGGATGTAGAACACCTGGCCCTCGCGCAGCAGTTCGCGCCGGATCGCCGCGGAGATCTGCTTCTCGTCGTAGGGGCCGACGAAGGTGAGGACGGGGTGGCGCTCCTCGGGCGGGGTGGTGATGGTGGACATCTCGCGGATGCCGGTGACCGCCATCTCCAGGGTGCGCGGGATCGGGGTGGCGGACATGGTGAGCACGTCCACGTTGGCCCGGAGCTTCTTCAGCTGTTCCTTGTGCTCGACGCCGAAGCGCTGCTCCTCGTCGACGATGACCAGGCCGAGGTCCTTGAACCGGGTCTCCGAGGAGAACAGCCGGTGCGTGCCGATGACGACGTCCACCGAGCCCTCGAACAGGCCCTCCAGGACGGCCTTCGCCTCGGTGTCGGTCTGGAAGCGCGACAGCGCCTTCACGTTGACCGGGAAGTTCGCGTACCGCTCGGCGAAGGTCGAGAAGTGCTGCTGCACCAGCAGCGTCGTCGGCACCAGGACGGCCACCTGCTTGCCGTCCTGCACGGCCTTGAAGGCGGCCCGGACGGCGATCTCGGTCTTGCCGTAGCCGACGTCGCCGCAGATCAGCCGGTCCATCGGAACGGACTTCTCCATGTCCGACTTGACCTCGCCGATGGTGGTCAGCTGGTCGGGGGTCTCGGCGTACGGGAAGGCGTCCTCCAGCTCCCGCTGCCAGGGGGTGTCCTGGCCGAAGGCGTGGCCGGGGGCGGCCATGCGGGCCGAGTACAGCTTGATCAGGTCGGCGGCGATCTCCTTGACGGCCTTCTTGGCCCGCTGCTTGGTCTTGGCCCAGTCCGCGCCGCCGAGGCGGTGCAGGGTCGGGGCCTCGCCGCCGACGTACTTGGTGACCTGGTCGAGCTGGTCGGTGGGCACGAACAGCCGGTCGCCGGGGTGGCCGCGCTTGGCGGGCGCGTACTCCAGCACCAGGTACTCGCGGGTGGCGCCCTGCACGGTGCGCTGCACCATCTCCACGTACCGGCCGACGCCGTGCTGCTCGTGCACCACGTAGTCGCCGGCGGCCAGCGCCAGCGGGTCGATGGCGTTGCGGCGGCGGGACGGCATCCGGCGCATGTCCTTGGTGGAGGACTTCTGGCCGGACAGGTCGGTCTCGGTGATGACGGTGAGCTTGAGGGCCTCGTCGACGAAGCCGTGCTCGATCGAGCCGCAGGAGACGTAGACGACGTCCCGGGTCGGGGCCTCGCCGAGGTCGGCGACCAGCCGGGCCGGGATGCCCTCGTTGCCGAGCACCTCGGCCAGTCGGGCGGCCGGGCCGTGGCCCTCCGTCACCAGCACCACGCGCCAGTCGGCGGCCAGCCGCTCCCGGGCGTCGGTGATCGCCCGCGCGGTGTCGCCCCGGTACGCCTCGACGGCGTGCATGCCGAGCGTCAGCGTGTCGGCGTCGCCGTGCCAATCAGCGGCTCCGCCGCGGGCGAGGATCTCGGAAACAGTCGAGTCACTGGTCGCGAACGGGCTGACCGACCACCAGGGCAGCCCGATCCCGGCGGCGTGCTCGCGCACGTCGGCCAGCGACCGGAGCGACGCGGCGGAGACGTCGATCGCCTCCAGGTCGATCGGCCGGTCGGCGCCCGCGGCCGCGGCCACCCAGGACGCGGCCAGGAACTCCTGGCTGGTGGCGACCAGGTCCGCGGCCCGGGTGCGGACCCGCTCCGGGTCGCAGACCACCGCGATCGAGCCGGTGGGCAGCACGTCGAGCAGCAGCTCCATGTCGTCGACCAGCACGGGGGCCAGCGACTCCATCCCCTCGACCGCGATGCCCTGCGCGATCTTGTCCAGGATCTCGCCCAACTCGGGGTGCCGGGCGGCCAGTTCGGCGGCCTTGGCGCGCACCTCGTCGGTCAGCAGCAGCTCGCGGCAGGGCGGCGCCCACAGGCCGTGCTCGGCGATCTCCAGCGAACGCTGGTCGGCGATCTTGAAGTAGCGGATCTCCTCGACGTCGTCGCCCCAGAACTCCACCCGCAGCGGGTGCTCCTCGGTCGGCGGGAAGACGTCCAGGATGCCGCCGCGGACGGCGAACTCGCCGCGCTTCTCGACCAGTTCGACCCGGGCGTAGGCGGCGGCCGCGAGCTTGTGGGCGACCTCGTTCAGGTCGTGCTGCTCACCGCGCCGCAGAGCCACCGGCTCCAGTTCGGCCAGGCCCTTCACCTGCGGCTGCAGCACGCTGCGCACGGGGGCGACCACCACCTGCACCGGCCCCGCGGCGGGGTCGTCGGCACGCGGGTGGACGATCCGGCGCAGCACGGCGAGGCGGCGGCCGACGGTGTCCGAGCGGGGGGAGAGCCGCTCGTGCGGCAGCGTCTCCCAGGCCGGGAACTCGGCGACCGCGTCGGGCGGCAGCAGCGAGCGCAGCGAGGCGGCGAGGTCCTCGGCCTCCCGGCCGGTGGCGGTGACCGCCAGCACCGGGCGGCCGCTCTCACCGGCCCGGGCGGCCAGCGAACGGGCCAGCGCCGCAATCGCGAACGGCCGGGCGGCGGGCGGGCCGACCAGGTCGAGGTGCTGCCTGTGCCCCGTGGCCGCCGCCTCGATCGCCTCGGCGATTGCGGCGTCCCGTACGACGACATCGAGCAGTCCGGACAGGCTCATACGTCAATTTCTCCACGGCGGGGAGTTGGCCCGGAAGCAGACGGCCGCCGGGCAGCGCGACAGTCCCGGAACGCGGTGCGCCCGGGGGGTGTCCAGCCTACGCCGCGCGGGGGCCCCGCACGTGGCGTGGCGTCCTGGACCGGCGGCGCCGGGGCGACTTACCGGTATTCGTACAGGCTCGTCCAGAGATCATGCAGCCGACACACTCCTGTCACTGTCTGTCCATGGTGGCGGCGCAGGATGGAGCACAGCGCAGGCCGCATCCAACCGTGGGGGATGGCTGCGGAAGCGCGATCGCACCTCGATGGGGGTCGGGAGTGCGAAGGCCGGGCGACCCTGGGTGGGGGCGCCCGCGCCACTCACGCCGGGACTCGCGGCGCTTGCCTGGGGCTTGCGCCGCGAGATCTCGGCGTCGGCGCGCTGTCCGCCGATATCCACCGGCCTTGCGGGGTGGCCGAGTTCAGTCACCCGCCCGTCTCCGGCCACTTCCCGCGAAGCCGCCCGCGCGGCGGTCGCGCCTCCGTACTCTCTTGTGAAGAAGGTGTGGGGACACCGGGGGATTTCCAGGGGGTTGGGTTCGTCATGCGCGTTGTCATCGCAGGTCAGGGCTATGTCGGTCTCCCGCTCGCGGTCCGCGCCGCCGAGGTGGGCCATCAGGTGGTCGGGTACGACGTGGACGACCGCCGGATCAAGCGGCTCGCGGTCGGCGAGTCGTACGTCGAGGACATCCCGGGCGACCGGCTGCGCCCGCTGCTGGACGGCGGCCGGTACCTGCCGTCCGCCGACCCGGCCGACGTGGCGGGGTTCGACATCGCGGTGATCACCGTCCCGACCCCGCTGCGGGACGGCGCGCCCGACCTCTCCTACATCGAGGCGTCCGCGAAGCTGCTGGGCCGGCACCTGAAGCGCGGTGCGACGGTCGTCCTGGAGTCCACCACGTACCCGGGCACCACCGAGGAGCTGCTCGCGCCGCTGCTGGAGGCCGGCTCCGGACTGCGGGCGGGGGACGACTTCCACCTCGGCTACAGCCCCGAGCGGATCGACCCGGGCAACCCGGTGTGGAAGCTGGAGAACACCCCGAAGGTGGTCTCCGGCACCACGCCGGACGGGCTCGCGGCCGTCTCGGACTTCTACGGACAGCTGGTGGAACGGACGGTGCCGGTCTCCTCCTGCAAGGAGGCCGAGCTGACCAAGCTGCTGGAGAACACCTTCCGGCACGTCAACATCGCGCTGGTCAACGAGCTGGCGATGTTCGCGCACGACCTCGGCATCGACGTCTGGGAGGCCATCGACGCGGCCTCCACCAAGCCGTTCGGCTTCCTGCGCTTCACGCCCGGCCCGGGCGTCGGCGGCCACTGCCTGCCGATCGACCCCTCGTACCTGTCCTGGCGGGTGGAGCGCGCGCTCGGCCAGTCCTTCCGCTTCGTCGAGCTCGCCAACGACGTCAACAGCCACATGCCGGACTACGTGGTCCGCCGCCTCACCGACGCGCTCAACCGGCGCCGCCGCAGCGTCAACGGCTCCCGGGTGCTGCTGCTCGGCCTGGCCTACAAGAAGAACACCGGCGACGCCCGCGAGACCCCGGCGGCCCGGATCGTCGAACTCCTCACCCGCCAGGGCGCCGAAGTCCGCGCCGCCGACCCGCACGTGGTCGCCGGCGTCCACGTCGCCGAACCCCACGACGCGGGCCCGCTCGCCACCGTCCACCGCGTCGAGGCCACCCCCGCCGAACTCGCCGCCGCCGACGCGGTCATCCTGCTCGCCGACCACGACGAGTTCGACTACACCGCCGTCACCACCCACGCCCAGTACGTCCTGGACTGCCGCCACCGCCTGACGGGAGCCTCGGTCGAGGTGCTGTGAGTCAGCCTCGCGAGCGGGTGTCGGACCGGCGCACGAGGACGGTCACGGCCGCCGCCGCGACGACCGACAGACCGCCGGCCGCCGCCCACCACACCCAGTCCCCACTGTCGCCGGCGGTGGCGGACCCCGCCGCCGAGGCAGAAGCAGAGGCGGACGCCGACGGCCGTGGCGGCGGCTGGGTCGGGGCGGTCTGGTCGTCGTTGGTGAAGCTGAAGCGCCCCTGGAGCGGCGCCCCGTCGGCCGCGACCGCCCGCCAGGTCACCTGGACGAGGCCCTTCGGCAGGCGGGTGACCTTCTGCCGCACCTCGCGGTCGGTCGCGGTCGGCGCGCCGTCGCTGTAGGACGTCCCGTCGGTGCCGGCGACCACGATCGTGGTGTAGCCGGCCTGCACCGCGCTGTCGAAGGTCAGCGTGATCGAGGTCGGCGACTCGGCGACCACGGAGTCCGCAGCCGGGCTGGATTCGAGCAGCTGCGCGTGCGCCGCCGCCCGCGGCGCGGACACCAGGACGGACAGCGTGGCCAGCAGCAGTGCGGTGAGGAACGGCACCACCGCCGGGCGGGAGGGAACTCGGGGCTTCACGTGTCAGTGGTCGTCGCCGGCCTCCCGGAAGTTCCCGGCAGATCGCGGGAACTTCCCGCCCACCCGGTCCGACCACTGCGGTAACTGCGGCACACAACCACGCCCGCACCCGAGTCGAAAGCCGATGCACCCCCATGCCGATCACCACCGCCCCGGCCCGTTCCCCCCGCCTGCGCCGCCTCGTCGCCGCCACGGCGGTCGGGGCGATATCCCTCACCGCCCTCGTCGCCTGTGGCAGCAGCGACTCGTCCTCCTCGGCCAAGAGCCCGGCGGCCAGCACCTCGCCCAGCGCCACCGCGAAGGCCGATTCGGCACCGGTCACCGTCAAGGACCCGTGGGTGAAGGCGTCCGACACCGAGATGACCGGCGTGTTCGCCACCCTGGTCAACAACACCGGCGCCAAGGTCACCGTCGTGTCCGGCACCTCGACCGTCTCGGCGAAGACCGAACTGCACGAGGTCGCGGACGTGGACGGCAAGCCCACCATGCGCCCGAAGGCAGGCGGCTTCGTCATCGAGGCGAACGGCAGCCACGAACTCAAGCCGGGCGCCGACCACGTGATGCTGATGGGCCTGTCCAAGCCCGTGAAGCCGGGCGACGAGGTCACCGTCACGCTGACCCTCGACGACGGCAAGACGCTGAAGTTCACCGCTGTCGCCAAGGCGTTCGCGGGCGGCAAGGAGGACTACAACTCCGGCATGACGAAGGGCTGAGCTCCCGATGGACACCAGCCCCACCGAAGCCGCTGCACCCGCCACCGCTGCGGTCGGCCGCCGCCGGCTGCTGACCGGCGGCGCGCTCGCCCTCGGCGGGGCGCTGGCCGGCGGCGGTATCGGCGCCGCCGTGGCCGACAGCCCCCGCCGCCCCGGCGAGGAGCGGTCGGCAGCGCCCGCGTACGGCGCCCAGAAGGTCCCCTTCCACGGGCCGCACCAGGCGGGGATCGACACCCCCGCCCAGGCCCACGGCGTGTTCCTCGGCTTCGACCTGGACGCCGGAACGGACCGCGCCGCGCTGGGCCGCATGATGCGGCTGCTCACCGACGACGCCGTGCGGCTCACCCAGGGCGAGCCGGCGCTCGCCGACACCGAGGCCCAACTCGCCGAACTGCCCGCCAGGTTGACCGTCACCTTCGGGTTCGGCCCGGGCTTCTTCAAGGCCGCCGGGCTGGACGACCGGCGGCCCGCCTCGGTCGAACAGCTGCCGGTGTTCTCCATCGACCGGCTCCAGGACCACTGGTGCGGCGGCGACCTGCTGATCCAGATCTGCGCCGACGACCCGCTCACCGTGGCCCACGCCCAGCGGATGCTGATCAAGGACGCCCGCACCTTCGCCCGGCTTCGCTGGGCGCAGCGCGGCTTCCGCCGGGGCCGCGGCGTCCAGGCCGACGGCGTCACCCAGCGCAACCTGATGGGCCAGATCGACGGCACCGTCAACCCGGAGCTCGGCAGCGACATCTTCGCCCAGGCGGTGTGGGCCGGCGACGGCCCGGACTGGCTGCGCGGCGGCACGACCATGGTGCTGCGGCGGATCCGGATGGAGCTGGAGACCTGGGACGCCGCCGACTCCAAGGCCAAGGAGTTCTCGATCGGCCGGACCCTCGACACCGGCGCCCCGCTCACCGGCACCGCCGAGACGGACCCGCCCGACTTCGACGCCAAGGACCGGCTCGGCTTCCCGGTCATCTCCGACTTCGCCCACGTCCGGCGCGCCCACGTGAGCGACCCCCGGCAGCGCATCTTCCGCCGCCCGTTCAACTACGACGACGCCCCGGCCGCCGACGGCACCCCCGACACCGGCCTGCTCTTCGCCTCGTTCCAGCGGGACATCGCCACCCAGTTCCTGCCCATCCAGCGCGCCCTCGCCGCGTCCGACCTGCTCAACCAGTGGACCACCCCGATCGGCTCCGCCGTCTTCGCCATCCCGCCCGGCTGCGCACCCGGCGGCTGGATCGGCGAGACCCTCCTGGGCTGACCGCCGGACGAAACACCTCCGCCCCGTTCGGCAGCCTGCAGCTGTCGGACGGGGCGGAGGTGTTCCCGGGCGCTCAGCCCCGGCGCTGGATGCGGTCGCGGTTGGGGCGGGTGTCGTGGTTCAGGCCGAGGTCGTCGACGATGACGATCTTGGGCACGATCTTGGTCTCCGCCTCCGGAGCGGTCACGGGCGCCGCGGGCGCGGCCGACGCAACAGGCGCAGCCGGCTCGGACGACGCGGCGGGCGGGGTCGCGGGCTTGGGCGGCAGCGGGTCCTTGGCGAAGCTGGCGGGCTTGGTGGGCGGCGCCGGGGGCTCGGCCAGGGTCGGGGTGTACGGCTTGCGGGGGTCGGCGGCCGCGGGCCTGGCGGCCGACTCGCCCTTGACGGGGCCCAGCAGCACCGCGGTCGGCTGGTCGACCGGCTTGGCCTTCTCGGCGACGGGCTTCTCGGAGGGCTTCTCGACGAGCTTCTCGACGGCCGGCTTGGTGGCGGTGGCCGTGGCAGTACCGACGGGGCCCTTGGTGAGGTCGGCCTTCTTCGCGGCGGCGGCCGGCGTCCCGTCCTCCGGGTCCTCGATCGCGCCGACGGCGGCGCCGGTGAGCGAGGCCAGGGTGCCCTTGATGTGGTCGAGGTGGGTCTGCACCTTGTCGAGGCGCTTGGTGAAGTCGGCCTGCTCGCGCTCGCTGGCGAGCTTGATCCGGGCGGCCTTCTCCTTGGCGGCGGCGATCTCCGCGTCGGCCTTGACCTGGGCCTGGGTGTCGAGGCGGCGAGCCTCGGCGAGCATCGCCTCGCGGTGCTGCTCGGCCTCCTTGACCCGGGTCTCGGCGGCGAGGGTGATCTTGGCGACGGCGGCGTCCGCATCGGCCTCGGCGGTGGCGAACTCCTCGTCGGCCTTGCGGCGGCGCTCGGCGAGGGTGACCTCGGACTGCTCGGAGGCGTCGGCGGCGGAGACCCGGATCCGGGCGGCGTGGCCGGTCGCGGCGTGCACGACGGCGCGGGCCTCGGCGTCGGCCTGGGCGCGGATCCGCTCGGCCTCGGCGCGGCTGCGCTCGTCGGTGCTGCGGGCGAACCGGTCGGTGTCCTCGCGCTGCTTGGCGGCGTACTGCTTCGCGTCCCGGGCGGCGGCCTCGCCGGCCTCGTGGGCGGCGTCCCGGGCGTCCTCGCCGGAGCGCTTGGCCTTGTTGTGGATCGCCTCGGCCTCGTTCTGGGCGATCTTCAGCAGGGCGGCGGCCTGCTCGCTGAGCTCGCCGAAGTCGGGGTCGGGGGCGTCCTCGGCGGCCTGCTGGATGTCGGTGAGGCGCTTCTCCATCTCGCGCAGCCCGGAGCCGAGCACGCTGAGGCGCTCCCAGGCCTCGTCCCGTTCGCGGCTGAGCGCGGACACGGCCGCGTCGACCTGTTCGGGCGCGTAACCGCGCCGGGAGACGGTGAAGCCGTACTGGGACACGGCGTCGCTCATTCGGCTGTTCTCCTCGTGCTCGCGGGCTGCGCAGCCCCGCCGGGTGCGTGGTTCGGTGGGCGGAATCGTCCGTCCCATTGACCTATTTTGCGCAGATACGAACGCAAACCAAACAGGCCGCTGCCGCGCGGCCGGGGGAACCGGCCGCGCGGGAGGGGCTACAACAGTCCGTCCCAGAGCTGTTCGACCAGCACGGCCCACCAGCTTTCGGGCGTGTGCACGGCGGCCGGATCGACCGCCAGCAGCTGGGCCTGGAAGTCGGTGGTCCAGCGGCCGGCCTGCTCGGGCGTGAGGCCGTGTCGCAGGTGCCACATCCGGGCCAGCACGGTCAGGCAGCGGACGAACTCCGGGACACCACTGTTGACGAACCGCGGCGGCTCGGCCGGGTTCTCGATGTCCACGGCGACCACCGCGGCCGTGCCGTACTGGACGCACAGCTGACGGCCGTAGTCGTTGCCGAGCACCAGGTAGCCGCCGAAGTCCGGGCCGGGCGGCAGGCCGCGCTCGGCGGCCAGCTCGGCCAGCGTCGGGATCGGCCGGCCCTCCTGGGCCTGCGCCCAGAAGAACGGCGGGAACTCGCGCGGCAGACCGACCCACATCAGGGTCTGGGCCACCGCGTCCGGCACGCCCTGCCGGGCCACCGCGCGCTGCTCGAACCGGAACACGCCCGGGCCGAACAGCTGCCCCAGCTCGGCGGCCAGCTGCTGCGGAACCATCGGCGGCATCGGCGGCACCGAGCCGGGCGGCGGCAGCGGCACCCGCTGGGTACGGGGGCGCGGCGGCGCGGACACCAGCTGGTGCAGCTGCTCGACGTGCTCGCTCAGCACCGCCATGCCGGCCTGCCGGGCGGCGGTGTCCCGGCCGTACGGGGCGGTGTGGCTGATCCGCGCGTTCGGCCAGGACGCCTTCACCATCCGGGCGCAGTAGCCGCCGGGCAGGTCGCACAGCTCCAGGTCGGTGTGCACCTCCAGCACCTGGTCGGCGGGCACGCCGATCCGGCGCAGCTCCTGCAGCGCCTTCCACTCCGGGTGCGGGGTGCCGAGCTCGGACATCATCACCAGGCTCCGCTCGGAGCCGTCCGGCGCCCGGTAGTTGACCACCGCGGTGGTGCCGGGACCGGTGGTCGGCACACCGGACGGCGGCACCGGCGCGACCGGCGCGGGGCCGGGGCCCGGCGGCGGCACGGGGGCGCCCGGGAACGGCTGCGGCGGCATGCCCTGCGGCGGACCGGGGAACGGCGGCGGGGCCTGGAACGGGGCACCCTGCTGCGGCCCGGGCACGGGGAACGGCGGCGTCGCCGGGCCACCCGTCGGCGGCATCTCGATCGCCGGGGCCAGCTGGGTCGCCTGGTACGCGACGGCGGCGGCCTCGGGCGCCGGAGCGGCCGGCGGCGCGGCGGGCGCACCGGCGGCGCCGCTCAGCTCGGCGGGCGCGGGCGGCGGCGGGGCACCGGGGCCGGTGCGGCCGCCGGGGCCCTGCGCGGGGCCGCCGGTGGGCGGCAGCAGGTCGTTCGGCGGGGGCGGCGGCGGAGCGGTCGGACCGGACCGGCCGAGGCCGACGTGCGCGGGGCCGCCGGTCGGCGGCAACAGGTCGTTCGGCGGGGGCGGCGGCGGAGCGGTCGGACCGGACCGGCCGAGCTGTACTCCATGCGCGGGCGTGCCGGGCGTACCAGGCGCACCGGGCAGCCCCATCAGCCCGGGCGGGCCGTCGGTGGCCAGCATGGTCGGCGCGTAGTCGATCGACGGCGCGGGCCCGTCCGGCGGAACGGGCGTACCGGGCACGGGAGTTGCCGGCCCCCCGAGCGGGAACGGCGGGGTCGCCCCGACGGGCGCGGGAGTTGCCGGCCCGCCGAGCGGGAACGGCGGCGTCGCCCCGACCGGCACCGGCGTCCCGGGAACGGGCGTCCCACCGACCGGGAACGGCTGGGCCGGCGCCAGCACGGTCGCAGCCTCCGCGCCCGGCGGGGGCGGAACGGGCGCGCCGGGGACGGGCATCCCGGACGCGTCGAAGTAGTTGGGGCCCTCCTCACCCGGCACGGACGGCATCGGCGGCACCGGCGGCGCAGCAGCAGCCACCGGCGCGGGCGGCACCGGCACGTGCGGCGTCGGCACCGGCGCAGTCGGCGCAGCCGGCACCGCGGCGGGCGGCGGCGTCGCGGACCCGGACAGCTGCGCGGCCTCGGCGGCCACCGCCGCGGCACCGGCGTCCTGCAGCCACTGCGGGGGGCTGAGCAGGAAGGAGGTGGCCTCGACCGCCCCGCGCACCGGCTTGGCGGCGCCGGCCGGGTTGGGTTCGACGGGGCTCCCGTACAGCTCCTCGAACTGCTGGACCACCTCGTTGATCGGCAGCGGCGGCCAGAGCATGCTGGCTCCGCTGTCGCGGGCGATCACCAGCCGCGGCGAGGTGCCGGGCCCGCCGCCGTGCTCGCTGCCGTCCACCGCCCAGCAGACGTAGCCGAGGTCGAACTCCCGGACCCGCACCTCGCGTTGGAGCGAGCGCGGCACGCCGGCGTTGATCCAGTCCTCGGCGGTCTCCTGCGCCTGCGCGTACGTGGTCACCACGTCTCGTCCCACCCCTGTCGTTCGGTCAGTTCACCGGGACGGCGCGCGCGAAGCCACCGTCCACCATGAGTTCGGCGACGGTCTCCAGCTCCGGGGGGCTGCCCGCGAGCCGCAGCAGGAAGGCGTCGAAGCTGTCGCCGCAGGGCAGCAGCAGCCGGGCCACCCGCTGCTCCGGCGGCTCGTCCGCGCCCTGGTCGCGGGCGTCGTCGTAGGGCAGGAACCAGACCGAACCGGTCTGCTCGCCGCGGACCTTGAGCGTGAGCAGGCCGCCCTGCTGGTAGGCGATGGCCAGGTAGTCCTTGGTCAGGTGGTCGCGCAGGCACTTGTTGGCGTACACCAGGTCCTGGGTGCCGTACTCCTCGCTGAGGGTGAGGAACGGCTGGTCGACCAGCAGGCCGAGGTCGACGTCCAGCGCGGCACCGGCCGGGGCGCGGCCGCCGGCCAGTTTCAGGAAGTCGCGGTAGACGGGCGGCAGCGGGTGGCCCAGGCGCTGTTCGGCGCGCTGCACCAGGTCCTCGGTGACGGCCAGCGGGTCGCCGCCGTCCTTCGCCAGCGGGAGGTGCACGGGGCGGCGCTCCTGGAGCGGGCGGGTGCCGCGCCGGGCATGGTCGGCGGTGGAGACCGCCAGACCGCCGTGGTGCCGCAGCAGGGCCTTCACCTCGACCGGGATCAGCTCCATCCGCCGCCAGCCCGCCGGGGCGCGGCCGGCCACGTGGTGCCAGGTCCAGCCCTGCGGGGTGGCGACGGCGGTGTCCAGGTCGGCCCACAGTTCGTGGCCCTGGGTGTAGAGCGCGGCGTTCGCCGACACGTAGTCGGTGAGCCGCAGTTCGTCCACGCCGAAGCCCTCCGGCGGGTCGGCGACCTCGGCGGCGGCGACCGCGTACGGCGAGAAGTCCGGGAACCCGTGCTCGTCGATGCGGACGCCCTGGGGGTGCCGCTCGGCCCGGACCGGGTCCGGGAACTGCACCACCTGGCCCGCGTACGCCGCGTTGGGCACGGCAGCGGTGCCGGGCCGACCTGTCGTCATCTGGGGTCCCCCACAGCAGAAGCCGAAATCCTCGGGGACCAGCGTAGGGCAACGACCGACCACGTTAAGGGTCACGGGGGTACCCGGCCGGGGTACCGCCCGGACGGGACCGACACCATGTCAGCTCCGGCGCACCGCCCGCACCAGCGTCTCCGCCACCCGCACCTGCTGCCCCTCGGTGAGCTGCGGGAACATCGGCAGCGTCAGCAACTGCCCGGCGGCCCGCTCGGTGACCGGGAAAGCGCCCTCCGGGTATCCCAGTTCACGGAACGCCGGCTGGAGGTGCACCGGCACCGGATAGTGCACGCCCACCCCGATCCCGGCCTGCTGCAACTCCGCGAGCACCCGTTCCCGGTCCCGTTCCACCCGTACCGCGTACAGGTGCCAGACGTGCTCGTTGCCGGGCAGCGTGCGCGGCAACGTCACCCCCTCCAACCCGCCCAACAGCTTGTCGTACCGCTCGGCCGCCGCCCGCCGGGCCTCGTTCCACGCCGGAAGCCGCCGCAACTTGCTGCGCAGCACCACCGCCTGCAAGGTGTCCATCCGCGAGTTGAACCCGAACCGCTCATGCACGTACTTCCGCGCCGACCCGTGGTCCCCGATCAGCCGCACTGCCCCGGCGAGTTCCGCGTCGTCCGTCACCACCGCACCCGCGTCCCCGTACGCCCCCAGGTTCTTCCCCGGATAGAAACTGGTCGCCGAGATCCGCCCCCAACTCCCCGACACCCGCCCGTGCCGCGCCGCCCCCTGCGACTGCGCCCCGTCCTCCACCACCGGCAAGCCGCCGGCAACCTCCAACACCGCCTCCATCGGCGCGAGTTGCCCATTCAGATGCACCGGCACCACCGCGACGGCCCCCGCCACCCGCTCGGCCACCTGCTCCACATCGATCAGCAAGCACTCCTCGTCCACATCCACCAACACCGGCCTGAGCCCCGCCCGCACCACAGCCTCCGCCGTGGCCACAAACGTGTTCGCCGGCAGCACCACCCCACCCCCCGGCGCCAAGTCGAGTGCCCGCAACGCCAGTTCGAGAGCGTCGGTCCCGTTCGCCGTCCCGACCGCGTGCCCCACCCCACAGAACGCCGCGAACTCCCGCTCGAACGCGGCAACGTCGGGGCCCTTGATGTACGCCCCGCTCGCCAGCACCGCCTCGAAGCCCTCCCGGACCTCATCGGCGATCTCGGCGTGCGCGGCGTGCAGATCAACCAGGGGAATGTCCGTCACTGAGATTCAGCCTCTCAACCAAGCTCGCGCCCAGGGGCGCGAGGAACTGCGCGAAGCGGAAGGTGAACGTCGGAAAGATCGCGTCAGAGACAGGTAGTTGCACGTGAGAGCGCCCCGAGCACTCAGAGCGCTCCCTTCAATGCCTCAACCACCCGCTCCTGCTGCTCCCCCGTCAACGAGTGGTACAGCGGCAGAATCAACGTCCGCGAAGTCAGCAACTCCGTGACAGGCAACCCCACTCGGGAAGACCCCTTGTACGGCGCCTCCAGATGCGCAGCCATGATCCCCCGCCGCGCCGAAACCCCCTCCGCCGCCAGCCGCCTGAGCACCTCGCCCCGCTCCGGCGCACCCTCCGGCAGCAGCAGCCACAGCGACTGGAAGTTCGACGTCCCGTGCGCCGGATCACCCACCAGCCGCCCCCCGAGCTCCGGCCCGAGCAACTCCCGGTACGCAGAAGCGAGTTCGCGCCGCCGAGCCACCATCGCCGGAAGCTTCCCGAGCTGCACCAGCCCGATCGCCGCCTGGACGTCCGTCATCCGGTGGTTGAAGCCGATCTCGTCGTACGTCTCCAGCACGGCCGCCCCGCCCGCCCCGGAATGCCTCTCGGCGGCGGAGACGCTCATGCCGTGCTCCCGCAACCGCCGCAGCCGGGCGGCGAGTTCGCCGTCCCGGCAGGTGACCATGCCGCCCTCCCCGGTGGTGAGCAGCTTGCGCGGGTGGAACGAGAACGCGGCGATGTCCGCGCCCGCGCCGGCCGGGCGGCCCCGGTAGACGGAGCCGGCGGCGCACGCGGCGTCCTCGACGACGGCGATGCCGCGCGGCCGGACCAACTCCTCGATGGCGTCCAGGTCGACGGGGACACCGCCCTGGTCGACGGCGATCACCGCCCGGGTCCGGCCGGTGAGCAGGGGGGCGACGGTCTCGGGGGTGAGGTTGCCGCCGGCCGGGTCGACGTCCGCGAAGACGGGTGTCGCGCCGACGTAGGTGACGGCGTTGGCGGTGGCGATGAACGAGAACGACGGGACGACGACCTCGTCACCGGGCCCGACGCCCGCGCCGATCAGCGCCAGGTGCAACGCGGTGGTGCAGGACGAGACCGCGACGGCGTGCGGCACGCCCACCGCCTCGGCGAACGCCCGCTCGAACTCGGCGACGCGCGGGCCCTGCGCGACCCACCCGGAACGGACGGCATCCGCCGCGGCCCGGGCCTCTTCCTCGCCGAGCCACGGGATCATCACGGGAATGGTGGACATCGGGTTGCTCCTTCGCTGGGTCGCGCCCACGTGCAAGTCACTCGTCCTGCCGCGATCTTTCCGACGTTCGAGTCCGCCCTGTCAGACCTGTTCGCGCCACCAGGCGACGAGCTTCCGCAGCCCGTCCGCCAGCCCCAACTCCGGCTTCCAGCCCAGGTCGTGCTCGGCCGCCGAGATGTCCGCGAGCCGCCGGACCACGCCCCCGGCGGTGTCCCGCGCGGGCCCGTGTTCGACGTCGAGGTCCGATTCCATGGCCTCCAGCAGCGCGTCGGCGAGGCCGCGCAGCGACACTTCGGTGCCGGAGGCGATGTTGTAGACCCGGTCGGTGGCGGGTGTGGTGGCGGCGAGCAGGTTGGCCCGGGCGATGTCCTCGGTGTAGACGAAGTCCATGGTCTGGGCGCCGTCGCCGAAGATCAGTGGTGGTTGTCCGGCGGCGATGCGTTCCATCCAGCGGATGAAGACCTCGGTGTAGCGGCCGTGGACGTCCATCCGGGGGCCGTACACGTTGAAGTACCGCAGGGCGACGTAGTCGAGGCCGTACATGCTGTGGAAGCTGCGCAGCAGGCCCTCGTTGAAGACCTTGGCGGCCCCGTACAGGGTGTCGTTGTTGTAGGGGTGCTGGTTCTCCGGCGTCGGGAAGGTGTCGGCCAGCCCGTACACGGACGCGGTGGAGGAGGCGATCACCTTTCCCACCCCCGTCTCCGCGGCGGCCTCCACCACGTCGAAGGTGCCGTCGACCATGACTTCCAGGGCGAGCCGGGGTTCGGCGGCGCACTGGGTGATCCGGATCGCGGCGAGATGGAACAGCACGTCGGTGCGGGGGGCGAGGAGTTCGCGCAGCAGCGCGCGGTCGCGGATGTCGCCGTCCACCACGGTCAGTTGGCCGGGGGCGGCGATCTCGCGGGCGCGGGCCAGGTTCTCGGTGCGACCGCGGACGAAGTTGTCGAGTACGACGACCTCGCGGGCGCCGGCCTCGATCAGTTGGTCGACGACGGTGGAGCCGATGGTTCCGGCGCCGCCGGTGACCACACAGCGCGAGCCTTCCAGCTGGGCGGCGGCGTTCATCGGACGGTGGCCCTCTCCAACACGGCAGTCTGACGGGTGGTCTCCACGGGGACGGTCGAACCGCCGAGTTCGAGGCTGAGGGACGCGGCGTGCAGCAGTCGCAGCACGCGCAGGCCGGCCCGGCCGTCGGTGAGCGGGGTGCGGCCCTCGTCGATCGCGGCGGCGAATTCGGCCATCACGTTGCGCAGGGCTTCCTGTTCGACCAGGGCGGGGGCGACCATGTCGCCGACCCGGTAGGAGATCAGGGCGCGGTGCCGGATGGCGTCGGTGAGTTCTTCGGGCGGGGTGAGGTCGACGCCCCGGTCGTGGATCGCGAGGCGGGCCTGCGGGTTGAGGTCGTCCCAGACCAGGGTGCGGCGGGAGCCGCCGATCAGGGTGGTGCGGACCTTGGTCGGGGAGAGCCAGTTGACGTGACAGTGGGCGAGTGCGCCGTTGGACAGGCGCACCGTCAGGTAGGCGACGCAGGCGCGGCCGGCGCCGATCGGGTCGGCGGCCTGGGCGCTGACGCCGACGGGTTCGACGCCGGGCGGCAGCACGAAGTCGAGGATGGACAGGTCGTGCGGGGCGAGGTCCCACAGCACGTCCACGTCGGGCTGGACGAGTCCGAGGTTGATCCGGACCGAGTCGAAGAACTGGATGTCGCCGATGTCGCCGCTGTGCACCAACTCGCGGATCCGGCGCACCACGGGGGTGTAGCAGAAGGTGTGGTCGCACATCAGGACCAGGCCGCGTTCCTCGGCGAGGGCGACCAGGTCGGCGGCTTCCTCGACGGTGGTGGTGATCGGCTTCTCGACCAGGACGTGCTTGCCGGCCTCCAGGGCGGCCCGGGCCAGGCGGTGGTGGGCGGCGGCGGGGGTGGCGATGGCGACGGCCTGCACCCGTTCGTCGGCGAGCACCTGTTCGTAGGAGGTGGTGGCGGTGACGGTGGAGTACTCGCCGAGGACCTTGCGGGAGCGCTGTTCGTCCAGGTCGCACAGCCAGTGCAGGTGCAGTGCGGCGGTCTGTTGGGCGTTGCGGACCAGGTTCGGTCCCCAGTAGCCGGCTCCGACGACGGCGAGTCCGATCCGCCGGTCGGATTCCCGGTCGGTACTGCCCGGTGTGGGCACGTGTTCCCCAGGCGCCTCGTGCGCCACGACGTTCGACCCCATCGCAAGACCCCCCTTGCCGCCGCGTCGCTCGAACGGTACCGGCCCGGCCGGGCCGGTCGAGGCACAATCGGAAAACCCGGTGAACGCCACCAGGAGCGTGCGGTACGGGAGTTGAGCCCTCCGTACACCTCCGCGCGCCCCCGTGTCGCACCCCGGCTCGGCAGAAGTCGGATCCGTTTGGCAGGCTGGATGCTTCGGGGTGAGGATTCACCGTCCGTCAGCAGACCCCCGGCAGCGGAAAACTGCCGGTGCGCCGTACAACGCCGAGGAGCAGTCATGGACCAGTCGGGCCCGCCGCCCGTGTTGCGGCACCAGCGCGACAGCCTGCTGCCCGCGGTGGCCGCGGCGCTGATGCTGCGCGGCGGCGAGGTGCACACACTGGCCGGGGAGAAGTCCGACCTCTCGCCGATGCTGCACCCGCTGGTCGGCGAGTTCCTGGCGGCGCTGCCGGTCGACAAGCGGGAGCGTTTCCTCGGCCGCTGCCCGGAGCCGGCACTGCTGTCGCAGTACCTGGGGCAGGTCGACGCGTCCCGCTCGAAGCGCGCCTCGCGCAAGCCGATGACGGTGCAGGAGGCCCGGAAGGCGCTGAAGGGCGCCCGGATGACCACGGTGCGGATCCGCGAGGAGGGCGACCCGGCGCACGGCACGCACGCACCGCCGTGCCGCTCCTGCGCTCCGCTGCTGGATCATCTGAGCGTGGCCAGCGTCGCGGTCGGGCCGCCCGGCCGCCGCTGACCCTCTTGTTCCCCGTCCCCGAACCACCGGAGCACGTCCTGAACGCCAGCACCGTCCGTACCCAACCCCGCTTCCCGGCCGACGTGGCCGCCGCCCTCAAGCAGGCCGGCTGGCACCCGGGCCGGTGGGAGATCCGCCAGGCCGAGCAGTGGGCCGATGCGATGGTCGCGCACGGCGGTCCGACGGACCCGCAGCACACGGTGTTCCCCGCCGCGGTCGAGGCCTGGGCCGAGTTCGGCGGCCTGGCCTTCGACGTCCCGGGCCCCGGGCGGACGATGGCCCGTACGCCGTTCCTGCTCGACCCGCGCTGCGGCCTGCACGCCCCGCGTACCCTCACCGACCTGGGGCGCGCCCTGGGTACGCGGCTCGCCCCGCTCGGCGAGGAGCTGCACGGGCAGGCGCTGCTGGCCATCGACGAGCAGGGCCGGGTCTACAGCCTCGACCACACCGGCGAATGGTTCCTCGGCCACAGCGTCGACCAGGCGCTGGCCACCCTGGTGCTCGGCCTGGCCCCGCACCGGCTGCGCACCGCCGGGGCATAGGCGGAGGTCAGTCCAGCGGTGCGACGGCCAGCCGCAGCCTGGACGGCAGCACCGCCTCGACCCGGAAGCCGCCGTCGCTCTCCGGCCCGGCGTGGAACATCCCGCCCAGCGCCAGCACCCGCTCGCGCATCCCCACCAGCCCGTTGCCGCCGCTGGGCAGCGCCACCGGCACGGCCGCGCCGCCCGGGCAGTCGTTGACCACCGACACCCGCACACCGTTCGGCACGTACGCCAGCAGCACCGCCACCCGCGCCCCGCCGGCGTACTTGTGGGCGTTCGTCAGGCCCTCCTGCACCACCCGGTACGCGGTCTGCTCGGCCTCCGCGACGTACACCAGGTGCTCGCCGCTGACGGTCAGCGAGACGGCCATGCCGGCCGCCCGGGACTGGTCCACCAGCTCCGGCAGCTCCCTGAGACCGCCGACCGGCGCCTCCACCTGGTCCTGCGCCTCGGTCATCCGCAGCACGCCGAGGATCTCCCGCAGCTCGTCCAGCGCCTGCCGGCCGACCTCGCCGATCAGGTTCGCCGACTGCTGCGCCTTCGCCGGGTCCTTGGGGATGATCCGCTCCACCGCCGCCGCGTGCACCACGATCAGGCTGACCCGGTGCGCGACCACGTCGTGCATCTCCCGGGCGATCAGGGTGCGTTCCTCGACCCTGGCCCGCCAGGCCCGCTCCCGGGCCTGCTCGGCGAGCAGCGTCAGCTCGGTCTCCAGGCCCTCCGCGCGGTCCTTCAGCGACTCCACCAGGCGGCGCCGCGCCCCGATGTACAGGCCGGTCACCACCGGGGCCACCGCCATGCCGACCGCGACGAACGCCGAGGCGATCACCAATACCCACGCCGGCGGCAACGGCTCCTGCGGCGGCGACGGGTTCGGCGCGAACATCGCCAGCACCACCATGCCGAAGGTCTCCACCGCGGCCACCGCCGACAGCACGATCACCCGGGCCCGCCTGACCGGCCACTCCCAGGTCGCCGCCAGCGTGTACAACGACACCACCAGCAGGATCACGCCGAAGAAGCCCGGCACGAACACCAGCGCCACCACCACCGGCAGCACCGGCCACTTGCGCCGCACCACCAGCGAGAGCCCGGCCAGCGCCCCGAGCACGATCCCGACCACGGCCGGCCCCAGGCCCAGCTCCAGCCGGATCCTCACCAGCCCGTACGCCCCGGCCGCACACTCCGACGCGGCCACCAACGCCAATCCCACGTCCAGCGCCGCGCTGCGTCTCCGCGCCCACCACCACACGCCGTCCCCCGCCGGCTGATTACTCATAACGGACACCTTACGCAGGCCGGTGCGAAAGCAGGGGCCCGGGGAACGGCGGGGCCGTTCCCCGAGCCCCTGATTGTTCGCCCGCCTGCGCTCGCGCCCCCCTGTCCGCCATCCGGCCACCTCTCCGTTCTGGCACCGGGTGCCACCTATGCTGTTGCCCGTCGGACAGCGCGGTCCGCACCCGTCACCCGCATCGCGGTGATGGCAGAGCCGTTGCCGAACACCCCACCACCACAGGGAGCCAGCCGTGACCGCTCCGGTCCCCACTTCGGCGGACAACCCATCCCCGACCGCCGACCAGGCAGACAATGCCGCGCTGCGTGCGGACATCCGCCGCCTCGGCGACCTGCTCGGAGAGACCCTCGTGCGTCAGGAGGGCCCGGAACTGCTGGGCCTGGTCGAACAGGTGCGCCTGCTGAGCCGTACCGACGGCGAGGCGACGGCCCAGCTGCTGGCGTCGATCGATCTGGACACCGCCGCGAAGCTGGTGCGCGCGTTCTCGACCTATTTCCATCTCGCGAACGTCACCGAACAGGTGCACCGCGGACGGGAGTTCGCGTCCCGCCGGGCCCGTGAGGGCTCGGTGCTGTCGCAGACCGCCGACCAGCTGAAGGAGGCGGACCCGAAGCACCTGGCCGACACGCTGGCCAACCTCGCGGTGCGTCCGGTCTTCACCGCGCACCCGACCGAGGCGGCCCGCCGCAGCGTGCTGAACAAGCTGCGCCGGGTCGGCGAGCTGCTGGAGCGGATCCACCGCGAGCAGGCGGCGACCGGCCAGGTCGACTCGGCCCGGCAGACCTCCGCGCGCCGGCAGGCGGACCGCCGCCTGGCCGAGGTGATCGACCTGCTGTGGCAGACCGACGAGCTGCGGATCGCCCGCCCGGAGCCGACCGACGAGGCCCGCAACGCCGTCTACTACCTGGACGAGCTGTACCGCGAGGCGGTGCCGGCGGTGCTGGAGGAGCTGCACGAGGAGCTCGCCCGGGTCGGCCTGGCCCTGCCGGAGGGCGTGCGCCCGCTGACCTTCGGCACCTGGATCGGCGGCGACCGCGACGGCAACCCGAACGTCACCCCGCAGGTCACCTGGGACGTGCTCAACCTGCAGCACGAGTACGGCATCAAGGACGCGCTGGCGGCGATCGACGACCTGCGCGCCTCGCTGTCCACCTCGGTGCGCCTGGCGGGCGCCTCCGAGGAGCTGCTGGCCTCGCTGGACGCCGACCTGACGCACCTTCCGGAGCTGAGCCCGCGCTACAAGCGGATGAACGCCGAGGAGCCGTACCGGCTGAAGGCCACCTGCATCCGGATCAAGCTGGAGAACACCCGCGAGCGGCTGGCCGCCGGCACCCCGCACGTCCCCGGCCGGGACTACGTCGGCACCCGGGACCTGATCGCCGACCTGAAGCTGATCCAGGACTCGCTGCGCGCCCACCGCGGCGGCCTGATCGCCGACGGCCGGCTCGCCCGGGCGATCCGCACCATCGAGGCGTTCGGCCTCCAGCTGGCCACCATGGACGTCCGCGAGCACGCCGAGGCGCACCACCACGCGCTGGGCCAGCTGTTCGACCGGCTGGGCGAGGAGGCGTGGCGCTACACCGACATGCCGCGCGAGTACCGCCAGCGCCTGCTGTCGAAGGAAATGCGCTCGCGCCGCCCGCTGGCCCCGACCCCGGCCCCGCTGGACGCGGCGGGCGCGAAGACGCTCGGCGTGTTCAGCACCATCCGGCAGGGCTTCGAGCGGTTCGGCGACGAGATCGTCGAGTCGTACATCATCTCGATGTGCCAGGGCGCGGACGACGTGTTCGCGGCCGTGGTGCTGGCCCGCGAGGCGGGGCTGATCGACCTGCACGCGGGCATCGCCAAGATCGGCATCGTGCCGCTGCTGGAGACCACCGACGAACTCCAGCAGGCCGACCGGATCCTGGAGGAGATGCTCTCCGACCCGTCGTACCGGCTGCTGGTGTCGCTGCGCGGCGACATCCAGGAGGTCATGCTCGGCTACTCGGACTCCTCGAAGTTCGGCGGCATCACCACCTCGCAGTGGGAGATCCACCGCGCCCAGCGCCGGCTGCGCGACGTCGCGCACCGGTACGGGATCCGGCTGCGGCTGTTCCACGGCCGCGGCGGCACCGTGGGCCGCGGCGGCGGCCCCTCGCACGAGGCGATCCTCGCCCAGCCGTGGGGCACCCTGGAGGGCGAGATCAAGGTCACCGAGCAGGGCGAGGTGATCTCCGACAAGTACCTGCTGCCGTCGCTGGCCCGGGAGAACCTGGAGCTGACCCTCTCCGCCACGCTGGCCGCGTCCGCGCTGCACACCGCCCCGCGCCAGGCCCCGGAGGAGCTGGCCCGCTGGGACGCCGCGATGGACCGGGTCTCGGAGGCCGCGCACACCGCCTACCGGGGGCTGGTGGAGCAGGAGGACCTGCCGAAGTACTTCTTCGCGTCCACCCCGGTCGACCAGCTGGCCTCGCTGCACCTGGGCTCCCGCCCGTCCCGCCGCCCGGACAGCGGCGCGGGCCTGGACGGCCTGCGGGCCATCCCGTGGGTGTTCGGCTGGACGCAGTCCCGGCAGATCGTCCCCGGCTGGTACGGCGTCGGCTCCGGCCTGGCGGCGGCCCGCGCGGCGGGCCTGGCGGACGTGCTCGACGAGATGTACGGGAAGTGGCACTTCTTCCGCAACTTCCTGTCCAACGTCGCCATGACGCTGGCCAAGACCGACCTGCGGATCGCCCGCCACTACGTCGAGCAGCTGGTGCCGGGCGAGTTGCGGCACGTCTTCGACCAGATCGTCGCCGAGCACGAACTGACGCTGCGGGAGGTGCTGCGGCTGACCGGCGAGTCCGAGCTGCTGGAGCACAACGAGGTCCTGAAGCAGACCTTCACCGTCCGCGACGCCTACCTCGACCCGATCTCCTACCTGCAGGTGGCGCTGCTGCGCCGCCAGCGCGAGGAGGTCGCCCACGGCCGCCCCGAGGACCCGCTGCGGGCCCGCGCGCTGCTGCTGACCGTCAACGGCATCGCGGCCGGCCTGCGCAACACCGGCTGACGCACCGAAACAGCGAGGTCCGCTCCGCGGGGGAACTCCCCGGCGGAGCGGACCTCGTCCGTTTGTGGACTCCCGCTAGGCCTTCTTGCGCTTGCGCAGCCAGGTCGCCGCACCGCCGGCCACCACCACCAGACCGCCGCCGACGGCGTACACGCCGGCCGAGCCGACGGAGCCGGTGGGCGGGGCGAGCTTGGCCGCGGCCGGCTCGGGGGTGACCGCGACGACAGGCTCGGCGGCCAGCGCCGGCGCAGCGGCCCATCCTCCGGCGGCCAGGCACAGCACGGTGCCACCGACGACCTTGCCCACACGCTTCGAGCGGATCACGCTCCATACCCCCAGTGACGGCACTTCAATCCTTGCACCGGGTCCGACGGTATCCGATTCCTGGCGTGTTCTGACCACCAGTCAGCTTCCACGAGGCAAGCGTTGCATGAATGTTGTGTACGGAGGGTGGTCGAAGCAGGTCAGGAGTTGTAGTTCTGCTGTGCGCGCTCCAGGCCGTCGGCGAGCAGTGCCTCGACGGCGTCCGCGGAGCGGTCGACGAACCAGTCGAGGTCCTTGCGCTCGGTGGACGAGAAGTCCTTGAGCACGAAGTCCGCGACCTCCATCCGGCCGGGCGGGCGGCCGATGCCGCAGCGCACCCGGTGGTAGTCGGGGCCGAGCGACTTGGTGATCGACTTCAGTCCGTTGTGGCCGTTGTCGCCGCCGCCGAGCTTGATCCGCAACGCCGCGTAGTCGAGGTCGAGTTCGTCGTGGACGGCGATGATCGCCGAGGCGGGCACCTTGTAGAAGTCGCGCAGTGCGGTGACCGGACCGCCCGAGAGGTTCATGAAGGTCATCGGCTTGGCGAGGATCGCCCGCTTGCCCGAGAGGCGCCCTTCGGCGACCTGGGCGCGGCTCTTGTGGGCCTTGAACCTGGCGCCCATCCGCTGGGCCAGCAGGTCGGCCACCATGAAGCCGATGTTGTGCCGGTTGCGGGCGTAGCCCTCGCCGGGGTTGCCGAGGCCCACCACCAGCCAGGGGCCGTCGTACTCGCTCATGCCGCTCCTCACGCGGGTGTCGTTGCGTCGTCCATCATCCCGGACATGCCGCTGCCCCGGCCGCCCGCACGAAGCGGAAGGCGGCCGGGGCAGCGACGGAGAGATCGCGAGGATCAGGCCTCGACAGCGGCCTCTTCGCCCTCGACGGCCTCGGTCTCGGCCTCTTCCTCGGTGGCCTCGGGGGCCTGGGCGCCGATGACCTGCAGCACGACGGCGTCGGCCTCGACGGCCAGCGCGACGCCGGCCGGCAGGGCGATGTCACCGGCGGTGATGGAGGCGCCGGCCTCCAGGCCCTCGATCGAGACGGTGACCGACTCGGGCAGGTGGGTGGCCTCGGCCTCGATCGGGAGCGCGTTCAGCACGTGCTCGACCAGGTTGCCGCCGGGGGCCAGCTCGCCCTCGGTGTGGACCGGGATCTCGACGGTGACCTTCTCGCCACGCTTGACCAGCAGCAGGTCGACGTGCTCGATGGAGCGCTTGATGGCCTCGCGCTGGACGGCCTTCGGCAGCACGTACTCGTCCTTGCCGTCGATCGGCAGGACCAGCAGGGCGTTCGGGGTCTTCAGGGCCATCATCAGGTCGTGGCCGGGCAGGTTCAGGTGAACCGGGGCGTGGCCGTGGCCGTAGACGACACCGGGGACGAAGCCGGCGCGACGGGCGCGACGGGCGGCACCCTTGCCGAACTCGGTGCGGGACTCAGCGGCGATGCGGATCTCGGACACGACTGCACTCCTCGGAAATGCGCAGGGGTGCAGGAACGACAGAACCGCCGGGCCACACCCTCAATAACGTTTGGGGGGACACTCGGCGGTTCGATCAAAGCGCATCGTTCTCGCGCGTCGATCACGGAGCACCGAAAACGGGCATCCCTCGCCGAGCAGTCTCCCCAGACTAACCGGGCGGTGGCGCGGACGTGAAATCGGCCCCCGGTTCCAGGCGGAACCGGGGGCCGATCAAGGGGCTGACAAGGGGTCAGCGCCCGCGAGAGGTCAGTGCACGCCCTCGAACAGGCTGGTGACCGAGCCGTCCTCGAACACCTCGCGCACGGCGGCGGCGATCGACGGGGCGATCGACAGCGTGGTGATCTTGTCCATCTGGAGCTCGGCCGGAGTCGGCAGCGTGTTGGTGAACACGAACTCGCTGACCCTGGAGTTCTTCAGCCGGTCCGCGGCGGGGCCGGAGAGCACGCCGTGGGTGGCGGCCACGATGACGTCGGCGGCGCCGGCGTCGAACAGCGCGTCGGCGGCGGCGCAGATGGTGCCGGCGGTGTCGATCATGTCGTCGACCAGGACGCAGGTGCGGCCGCGGACGTCACCGACCACCTCGGCGGAGAGGATGGTGTTGGCCTGCGTCATGTCGCGGCGCTTGTGGATGATCGCCAGCGGGGCGTCCAGGCGGTCGCACCACTGGTCGGCGACCTTCACCCGGCCGGCGTCCGGCGAGACGATGGTCAGCTTGGACCGGTCGGCGACCCGGTCGCCGACGTAGTCGGCGAGCATCGGCAGCGCGAACAGGTGGTCGACCGGGCCGTCGAAGAAGCCCTGGATCTGCGCGGTGTGCAGGTCCACGGCCATCAGGCGGTCGGCACCGGCCTGGCGCAGCAGGTCGGCCACCAGGCGGGCCGAGATGGGCTCGCGGCCGAGGTGCTTCTTGTCCTGCCGGGCGTAGCCGTAGAACGGGAGGATCGCGGTGATGCTGCGGGCCGACGCGCGCTTCAGCGCGTCGATCATGATCAGCTGCTCCATGATCCACTGGTTGATCGGAGCCGTGTGGCTCTGGATCACGAAGCAGTCGGCGCCGCGCGCGGAGTCCAGGAAGCGGACGTAGATCTCGCCGTTGGCGAAGTCCAGGGCCTTGGTCGGGACGAGTTCGGTGCCCAGCGAGCGGGCAACCTCCTCGGCAAGTTCCGGGTGGGCTCGACCGGAGAAGAGTTTGAGCTTCTTCTCACCGGAGGTCGTGATCCCGCTCACTGCACCGTCTCCTCGTGTATTTGCCACTCTGAGTGAGTACGCCGAGGCACGGCCCAGCAGGCCCGATGGCGCACGTATGTACTTCAGGTTACGCGCCCCGGACCGTGACCGACGGCCGGGGACCTCCGTTCAAGATCCCCGGCCGTCCGGTCCGGCTACTCCGGCGAGGACGCCTCGGCGGCGGCGCGGGCGGACGCCGAACCGGGCCGCTTCCGCTCAACCCAGCCTGCGATGTTGCGCTGCTGGGCCCGCGCGACGGCCAGCGAACCGGCCGGAACATCGTTGGTGATCACGGATCCGGCGGCGGTGTAGGAGCCGTCACCGATCGTCACCGGGGCGATGAACATGTTGTCGGAACCCGTGCGGCAGTGGGCTCCGATGACCGTGCGGTGCTTGTTCACACCGTCGTAGTTCACTGTGACCGACGCCGCACCCACGTTGGTGCCCTCACCGATCGAGGCGTCCCCGATGTACGACAGGTGGGGCACCTTCGCGCCCTCGGCCAGCTGGGAGTTCTTGATCTCCACGTAGGTGCCGGCCTTCGCCTTCCGGGCCAGCACGGTGCCCGGCCGCAGGTACGCGTACGGGCCGACCGAGGCCTCCGGGCCGATCTCGGCGCGCTCCGCCGTGGTGTTGCTCACACGGGCGCCCGCGCCGACCGAGGTGTCGGTCAGCGTGGTGTTCGGGCCGACCTCGCAGCCCTCGCCCAGGTGGGTCGCGCCGAGCAGCTGGGTACCGGGGTGCACCAGCGCGTCCGGCTCGTAGCCGACCTGGACGTCCATCCAGGTGGTGGCCGGGTCGACCACCGTCACGCCGGCCCGCATCGCGCGCTCCAGCAGCCGGTCGTTGAGCAGGCGGCGGGCCTCGGCCAGCTGCACCCGGTCGTTGATGCCGACGATCTCGCGGTGGTCCGCGGCCACCACCGCGCCCACCCGGTGGCCCTCGCGGCGCAGGATCTCCAGGGTGTCGGTCAGGTACTCCTCGCCCTGCGAGTTGTCGGTGCCGACCAGCGACAGCGCGTGCGCCAGCAGCTTGGCGTCGAACGCGAACACCCCGGAGTTGATCTCGTTGACCGCCAGCTGTTCGGGGCTGGCGTCCTTGTGCTCGACGATCGCCGCGACCGCGCCGTCGCTCTCGCGCAGGATCCGCCCGTAGCCGGTGGCGTCGGGGACGAGGGCGGTCAGCACGGTGACGCCGTTGCCCTGCTCGGCGTGCGCGGCGGCCAGCGCGGACAGCGTGCCGCCGGTCAGCAGCGGGGCGTCGCCGGTGGTGACCAGCACGGTGCCGTCCAGCTCCACGCCGTCGGCGGCCAGCGCCTGCAGCGCGGTGCGCACCGCGTGGCCGGTGCCGAGCTGCTCGGTCTGCACGACGGGGCGGGCCGCCGGGTACTGCTCGGCCAGGTGCGCCTGCACCAGCTCGCGCAGGTGGCCGATCACCACCAGCAGCTGACCGGGCGTCAACTCCTGGGCGGCGGACACCGCGTGGCCCACCAGGGAGCGGCCGCAGATCTCGTGCAGCACCTTCGGCAGGGCCTTGGACTTCATCCGCGTGCCGCCCCCGGCGGCGAGCACGATCACGGCAGCGGGCTGGTTTGCACTCACGCGGGGAGACTCCTCGGTCGATGCGGGGTGAGGGTGCACCGAGAATACCGAGACGAGACGGGCGGAAAACGACCGAAACGGTCGTGGAGGCTCCGCCGCTAGGATTCGAACCCAGACAAAGGCCTCCAAAGGGCCCTGTGCTGCCATTACACCACGGCGGAAAGGCGCGGTTGCCGCGCCCAGCACAGCCTACGGGTTGACGGCCCGTAGCTCCACCACCTTCCGCGAAGCACACGAACGACACACCCGACTCGGGTGGCCGTCCTGCCGGAATCCGGCGGACGAACACCGCGACACGTCCGCGCGCGAGCCTTCCGCTTACCGCCGTCCGATACCTACGATGCCGTAGGTTACGGAAACGTAGGTATCCGCTGGCACCACCCTCCTCCCCCGGGAAGCGCCATGACCATCCAGGCCGGGCAGGCGCCGCCGAGCGCCGCCGAGGACCTTCTCCCCCGTCTGTCCGCCACCAGGGGCGGCGAGAAACAGGGCCCCGCGGAACGGGTCACCCTCGCCCTGTTCATCGCGGTGCCGTTCCTGGCCCTGCTGGCCGCCGTCCCGATCGCCTGGGGCTGGGGCCTGTCCTGGCTGGACGCCGGCCTCGCCGTCGCCATGTACTTCCTCACCTGCCACGGCATCACCATCGGCTACCACCGCTACTTCACCCACAGCGCGTTCAAGGCCAAGCGGCCGCTGCGCATCGGCCTCGCCGTGCTCGGCTCGTTCGCCGTCGAGGGCCCGCTGGTGCGCTGGGTCGCCGACCACCGCAGGCACCACCGCTTCTCCGACAAGGAGGGCGACCCGCACTCCCCGTGGCGTTACGGCGAGAGCGTGCCCGCCCTGCTCAAGGGCCTGTGGTGGGCGCACATGGGCTGGATGTTCGACGAGGAGCAGACCCCGCAGCTCAAGTACGCGCCCGACCTGGTCCGCGACCCGGCCATGAGGCGCATCTCCCGGCTGTTCTGGCTCTGGACGACGCTCTCGCTGGCGCTGCCCGCGGTGATCGGCGGCCTGGCCACCTGGAGCTGGGAGGGCGCGCTGTCCGCCTTCTTCTGGGGCTCGCTGGTCCGGGTCGCGCTGCTGCACCACGTCACCTGGTCGGTCAACTCGATCTGCCACGCGGTCGGTTCACGCCCCTTCAAGTCCCGCGACAAGTCCGGCAACGTGTGGTGGCTGGCCGTACTGTCCTGCGGCGAGTCCTGGCACAACCTGCACCACGCCGACCCCACCTCGGCCCGGCACGGCGTACTGCGCGGCCAGGTCGACTCCTCGGCGCGGGTCATCCGCTGGTTCGAGAAGGCGGGCTGGGCCACCGACGTCCGCTGGCCGGGTGCGGAGCGGATCGCCGCCCGCCGCGCCGCATGAGGCAGCGCCTGCAGCATGATGGAGGGGTGAACGGGACCAACGGAGACAGCGCCGGCCATCAGCAGCCTTCGCGGCGCGGCGCGGCCCGCGGCGCCGCCGCGAAGACAAGTGGCCGGGTGCGGATGACCGGCAAGCAGCGCCGCGAGCAGCTGCTGGAGATCGGCCGAACGGTCTTCGCCGAACGCGGCTACGACGGCACCTCGGTGGAGGAGATCGCCGAACGCGCCGGGGTCTCCAAGCCGGTCGTCTACGAGCACTTCGGCGGCAAGGAGGGCCTGTACGCCGTGGTCGTCGACCGCGAGATGCAGCTCCTGCTGGACATGGTCACCGGCGCGCTCACCGGCGGGCACTCCCGGGAGCTGCTGGAACAGGCCGCGTTCGCGCTGATGGACTACATCGACACCTCCACGGACGGCTTCAAGATCCTGGTCCGGGACTCGCCGGTGGCCCAGTCCACCGGCTCGTTCGCCTCGCTGATCAGCGACATCGCCACCCAGGTCGAGGACATCCTCGGCCTGGAGTTCAAGTCCCGCGGCTTCGACGCCCGGCTGGCGCCGATGTACTCGCAGATGCTGGTCGGCATGGTGGCGCTGACCGGCCAGTGGTGGCTGGAAGTGCGCAAGCCCGCCAAGGCGGAGGTCGCCGCCCACCTGGTCAACCTCGCCTGGCACGGCCTGGAGGGCCTGGAACGGCACCCCAAGCTGGTCGGGGACCGCAAGAACTGACCGGCCCGGCCCCGTCACCGGGGCCACCGGGCCGTCCCGCACGACAGGAGAACCTGTTGACGGTCTTCCTGCTGGCCCTCGGCGCGGCCTGCTGCCTCGGACTCGGCTTCGTCCTGCAGCAGCACGCCGCCCAGCGCGCCCCCAAGGGCGACATGCTCCGCTGGCGGCTGCTGCTCGACCTGATGCGGATGCCCGACTGGCTGCTCGGCATCGGATTCATGATCGCCGGGCAGGTGCTGTCCGCGCTGGCGCTCAGCCAGGGCGAGGTCACCCTGGTCGAGCCGCTGCTGGCCACCAACCTGGTCTGGGCGATGCTGCTGGCCCGCCGGATCACCGGCACCCGGCTGGGCCGCTCCGGCTGGATCGGCGTCGCCCTGATCGCGCTCGGCGTCACCGCGTTCATCGCCGCCGGACAGCCCCAGGGCGGCGGCCCCGGCGTCGGACCGGTGCGGCAGTGGCTGGTCATCGGCACCGTCGCCGGCCTCGCCCTGCTGCTGGTCTCGGTGGCCCGCCGCCTCCCCCTGTTCGAGGAGGCCACCCTGCTCGCGCTGGCCGCCGGCCTGCTCTACGGCCTCCAGGACGCCCTCACCCGCTCCACCTTCGACCTGATCGACCAGCACGGCGCCCCCGCCGCGTTCGCCTCCTGGCAGCCGTACACCGTGATCGGCATCGGCGTGGTCGGGCTGCTGCTGGTGCAGTCCGCGTTCGAGGCCGCGCCGCTGCGGATGTCGCTGCCCGCGCTCACCGCCGCCCAGCCGCTGGCCGGCATCGCCTGCGCGGTCGGATTCCTCGGCGACCGGGTCCGGATCACCCCCGCCGCGCTGGCCTGGCAGAGCGCCGGGATGGCCGCGATCGTGGTCGGCGTGGTGGTGCTCGGCCGCCACCCGGCCCTGCCCAGCGCGAAGTGACCCTCCCTCAGCGCCTGACCGCCACCGCGAACACCCGGCGGAACGGGAACACCGTGCCGTACTCGCCCGCCGGGTACGCCTCGCGCAGCAGCGCCCCGTACTCCGCCAGGAACGCCTGCCGCTCGCCCGGATCGGGCAGCCGCTCCAGCACCGGGCGCAGCGCGGTGCCCTTGACCCACTCCAGCACCGGGTCCGGCCCCTGCAGCACCGTCAGGTACGTGGTCTCCCAGACGTCCGCCGTGCAGCCCGCGGCCAGCAGCGCCTCCAGGTAACGCGCCGGGGCGTGGCAGGACGCGTCCGGGCGGACGGTGCCCAGCCGCTCGCGCCAGCGGGCGCTCTGCCTCAGCTCGGCGAGCAGGGTGTGGCTGGGGGCGGCGAAGTTGCCGGGCAGCTGGAAGGCGATCACCCCGCCGGGGCGCAGCGCCGCCGCCCAGCGGGGCAGCAGGGTGAGGTGGTCGGCGGTCGGGGTGTCCATCCAGTGCAGGGCGGCGTTGGACGCGATCAGGTCGGGCCGTTCGGGCGCGGGGTCGTACGCGGTGACGTCCTGCAGCCGGTACTCGGCGGTGGGCTCGCCGGTGGCCCGGGCGGTCTCCAGCAGGGCGGGCGAGGTGTCCAGGCCGAGCAGGCGGGCCTCGGGCCAGCGGCGGCGCAGCACGGCGGTGGAGTTGCCGGGGCCGCAGCCGAGGTCCAGCACGGTGGGGCGGGGCGGGAGTTCGGGGACCCGGGCGAGCAGTTCGTTGAGCGGCCGGATGCGTTCCTCCGCGTAGCGCAGGTACTGGTGGGCGTCCCAGTCGGCGGGCATGGCGGACCTCCAGAAGTATCTCGACGTCAAGATATCTTTCGGACGCCGAGCGTTCCTTTGTTATCTCTTGATGTCAAGAGACTTCACATCGACACATCCCCCGATACACTGATCGTCATGGAGGACGAGGTCGACCGCCTGGTCGCAGCATGGCGCCGAGAGCGCCCCGACCTCGACGTGGAGCCCCTTGAGGTCCTCAGTCGGGTGAGCCGACTCGCCCGCCACCTGGACCGCGCCCGCCGCACCGCGTTCGCCGAGCACGGCCTCGAACCCTGGGAATTCGACGTCCTCACCGCCCTGCGCCGGGCCGGAGACCCCTACCAGCTCTCCCCCGGCCAGCTCCTCACCCAGACCCTGGTCACCTCCGGCACCATGACCAACCGCATCGACCGCCTCACCACCAAGGGCCTGGTCGTCCGCCTCCCCGACCCCGACGACCGCCGCGGCGTCCTCGTCCGCCTCACCGACGCCGGCCGCGACAAGGCCGACCAGGCCCTGGCCGGCCTCCTCGCCCACGAACGCGAGATCCTCGCGCAGCTGGCACCCACCCAGCGCGCCGAACTCGCGTCCCTGCTCCGCCAGTTGGTCATCCCCTTCGACCGGGCAGGCTGATTTTTCGAGGGGCCGGAAGATCGGCTCTTCAGGGGCCCGGGGAACGGCGAGGCCGAGTCTGCGGTTGATCAACAGGGCGCTGAGCGTTCATACGTTTCGGGTCTCCCGGTGCCTCAAGACACCCGAAGCAGCACGACCGCATCGCAAGGTCCGACCATCCGCAGTCCCGGCCTCGCCGTTCCCCGAGCCCCTGAAGACAAAAACTCAAAAGCCGTCCGGATACAGGGCCGAGAGCGCCGGAGGCTTGTCCGGGGCACTCTTGTAGCCGGGCAGCAGCGCCGCCAAGCAGTCGCGAACCGCAGAGTCCTCGTTGCCCGTCGCGGCCCCGTACAACGCGGTGAGGCCCCCCGCCAGGTCCTCGACGCCGGTCGCGTTCGCCGCCGTCGCGTAGATCCGCGGGTGTGCGGTGGGAAGCCGTTCCTCGGTGTCGGAGAACAGCGCCTCGTTGAGTTTCTCGCCCGCCCGCAGCCCGGTGTACCGGATCTCGACCTCCGCCGCGTCCAGTTGGACCTGTTCCGCGAAGTTGTGGACCAGGTCCACGATCCGCACCGGCTCCCCCATGTCGAGGACGAAGACCTCGCCGCCCTCGGCCATCCGTCCGGCCTCCAGGACCAGGCCGACGGCCTCCTCGATGGTCATGAAGAACCGGGTGACGTCGGGGTGGGTGACCGTCACCGGCCCGCCGCTGCGCAGTTGTTCCTCCAGGACGGAGAGCAGCGAGCCGCGGGAGCCGAGCACGTTGCCGAAGCGGACGGCGGCGAACACGCCGGTGCCGAGGTTGCGGGCGTCCTTCGCGTTGGCCTGGACGATCAGCTCGGCGAGGCGTTTGCTCGCGCCGAGGACGGAGGTGGGGTCGGCGGCCTTGTCGGTGGAGATCAGGACGAAGCGTTCGACGCCGGTGGCGAGCGCGGCCTCGACCAGGTGGTCGGTGCCGAGGACGTTGGACTTGACGGCCTCGCTGGGGTGGCGTTCCAGCAGCGGCAGGTGCTTGTGCGCGGCGGCGTGGAAGACGACCTCGGGGCGCAGGTCGCGGAAGATCTGCTGGATCCGCGGGCGGTCCCGGATGTCGGCGATCACCAGGGACTCGTCGGTGAGCAACGCCTCGCCCCAGATGTCGAGTTGGAGCCGGTGCAGGTTGGATTCGTCGTGGTCGAGCATGTACAGCGCGGCGGGGCCGAACGCCTGGACCTGGCGGCACAGTTCGCTGCCGATGGAGCCGCCCGCGCCGGTCACCAGGACCCGGCGGCCCTCGATCACGGTACGGACGTCGGGCGAGACGACGTGGACCTCGTGCCGGCCGATCAGCCGGTTGACGTCCAGGGTGCGCAGGTCGGAGCCGACCACGGCGCGGCGCAGCGCGGACAGGAAGGACGGCAGGTAGCGGACGGCCGCGCCGGCCGCCGCGGCGGCGGTGGCGAGTTCCCGGACGCGCTGGTGCGGCAGGCCGGGGATGGCGAGGACGACCACCTGGGCGCGGTGGGCGAGGGCGTGGCGGGTGAGGTCGGCGAGCGGGCCGAGGACGGGGCGGCCGGAGACGTGCCGGCCGGCCTTGGCGGGGTCGTCGTCCAGCACCCCGACGGGGGTGAGGCCGAACTCGGGGGTCCGGTCCAGGTCGCGGACCAGTGCCGTGCCGGCCGCTCCGGCCCCGACGACCAGGGTGCGCATGCCGGCCGAGCCGGCGCGCTGCTCGGGGATGCGGGTGCGGGCGCGGGCTGCGTGCGGGCGTGCGGAAGCGCGGTGCGACGACATCTGACCTCCGGTCTCGCTGACTCACGGAGTGGAAACCTGCTCGGAAGGCGGGGCTCGTTCAGCCCGCGCCGGGGCCTGCGGTCGAGGCGACGGTCGGCGGTGGGGCGGGGGCGGGCACGATAGGCGGCCCGGGCGGCTCGGAGGGGGCGATCCCGGCACGGCGGGCGACGGCGACCGCCGCGAGCGTGGAGTGCACCCCGAGCTTGCCCAGGACGTTCTGCATGTGGGTGCGGACGGTGTGCGGAGAGAGGAACAGCCGCTCGGCCACCGCCTGCCTGCCCAGTCCCGCGACCATGCAGCGCAGCACCTCCTCCTCGCGGGGGGTGAGCGCGGCGACCAGGCGTTCGCTCTCCGAGCGGTCCCGGCGGGCGGAGGTGAGTTCGCGGACCACCCCGGTCAGCAGGGCGGGCGGCAGGTGGGTCTCGTCGCGCAGCACGCCGCGGATCACGGCCATCAGCGCGCCCAGCGAACTTTCTCGTGCCACCCAGCCGTTGGCGCCGGCCTGCAGGGCGCGGACGGCCCGCTGCGGGTCGTCGGCGACGGCCAGCATCACGGCCCGCAGCGTCGGGTGGGCCCGGCAGGCCCGGCCGACCAGGGCGATCCCGTCGCCCGGTCGCGTCCCGTCGACGGGCGGCCGGGCGGCGGCCGATGGGCGCGTCAACTGTCCGGCGGCTGGCCGCTGTTGGGGCACTCCGAGGTGGTGACGGGGTGGTGGTGCCGGGGCGGCGCCGAGGTCGGCGTCGACCAGCAGCACGTCGTACGGGCGGCGTTCGGCCGCCGCCCGTTCCAGCGCGCGTTCGGCCGCGGCGGCGCTGCCGGCCGCCCCGACGTCCACATCGGGCTCGGCGGCGAGCGCCGTGGCGAGTGCCTCGGCGAAAATACGGTGGCCGTCGACCACCAGGACGCGAATCCGCCCCATCGTCCTGCCCCCCTGCTCCTGGCCCGACCCCCACCGGTGCCTCAATCAGCGTACGGGCGGCCGCCCGTACGGCGTGGGGATTTGGTGAAGTTCCTGTACGCAGAGACTTCGGGGGTCGGAGTCGGGCCGGGAGCGGGGCTGGTCAGGCGCGGTGGGCGAGGGTGAATTCCCAGGCGTCGGCGACGATCCGGTCGAGCTCGGGGTGCTTCGGCGCCCAGCCGAGGGCCTCCCGGGCCCGGTCCGCGGCGGCCACCAGCACCGCCGGGTCGCCCGGGCGGCGGTCCGCGACCTGCACCGGGATCTCCCGGCCGGTGACCCGCTTGACCGACTCGATCACCTCGCGCACCGAGAAGCCGGTGCCGTTGCCGAGGTTGCAGATCAGGTGCTCGCCGGACTTGGCGGCGTCCAGCGCCAGCAGGTGCGCCTCGGCCAGGTCGGCGATGTGGATGTAGTCGCGGATGCAGGTGCCGTCCGGGGTCGGGTAGTCCTCGCCGAACACCGCGATGTGCGGGCGCTGCCCGAGCGCGGCCTGGAACACCAGCGGGATCAGGTGCGACTCCGGCTCGTGGCGCTCGCCGTAACGGCCGTACGCCCCGGCCACGTTGAAGTACCGCAGGCTGACGGCGGCCAGGCCGTGGGCGATCGCCTCGGAGGTGATCAGGTGGTCCACGGCGAGCTTGGTGGCACCGTAGGCGTTGGTCGGCGAGGTGCGCGCGGTCTCCTTGATCGGCACCTCCTCCGGCTCGCCGTACACGGCCGCGGTCGAGGAGAACACCAGCTTGCCGACGCCGGCCTTGCGCATCGCCGACACCAGCTCCAGCGAGCCGGCCACGTTGTTGCGCCAGTACTTCTCCGGGTCCGCCACCGACTCGCCGACCTGCGAGGACGCGGCGAAGTGCAGCACCCCGTCGAAGGACGCGTCGAGCACGTCGGAAGCGTCCTGGATCCGGCCGCGGACGAACTCCGCACCGTCCGGCACGGCCTCCGCGAAACCGGTCGACAGGTCGTCCAGCACCGTCACCCGGTGCCCCGCCTCCAGCAGGTGCGCCGCCACCACGCTGCCCACGTAGCCGGCTCCGCCCGTGACCAGGTACTTGCTCATGCCCTCGACCTCCGCAACGCTCGGTGTTCCTCGCTCGGAGCATATGGCACCTGCACTAAAGGCCCGGTCCGGCCGACCAGCGGGGGCCCGCCGGTGAGCGCCAGCAGCGCCTCGAACGCGTCGTCCCCGGCATAGCCCACCGGCTCCGCGGACATCCCCACCGCCCGCCCGTTCGGCACCGGTTCCGCCGTCAGCGGGCCCAGCACGGCGACCGCCTCCGGCGCTGGCCCGTACGGCAGGCCGGTGGCCCGGGCCAGGTCCCAGCCGTGCACGACCAGGTCCATCGGCGCCGGCGAACCGACCGGCTCCGCGAACATCCCCATCGCCCCGACCGGGCCCCGGTCCGCCCGGGTCGCGGACCTCGCCGCCCGCAGCGGCCTGACGGTGCGCGGCCTGCGGCGCCTGTTCGCCGCCCGGGTGGGCGTCCCCCGAAGTGGGTGGTCCTGCGTTACCGGATCCACGAGGCCCTGGAGGCGGCGCAGCGCCCGGACGCCCCGGACCGGTCCCGGCTCGCCGCCGAGCTCGGCTACCGCGACCACGCGCACCTGACCCGCGAGTTCACCCGCACCGTCGGCGTCCCGCCCCCTGCCTACGCGGCGCGCTGAACACCGCTGCGACTCAGGCCAGTTGATCCAGCATGCCGGTCCGCGCGGCCAGCGCGGCGGCCTCCAGCCGGGAGCGGGCGCCGAGCTTGGTCAGCACCCGCTGGACGTGCGTGCGCGCCGTGGACGGGGCGATCCGCATCGCGGCGGCGATCGCCGCGGTGTCCTCGCCGTCGGCGATCCGGCCCAGCACCTGCACCTCGCGGCGGGTCAGCAGCCGCAGCAGCCGCACCGCCTCGTCGTCGGGCTCGACGACCGGCCACAGCAGGTGCTCGAACGCGGCACGCAGCACCTCGACCGCGACGGCCGCCTCCCCCGCCCGGACCCGGGCGATCGCCCGGTCCACCACGTCGATCCGCTCGTCGCTGCGCACGTAGCCCGCCGCACCGGCGGCGAACGCGGCCGCGACCCGGCCGGGCGTGCTCAGCGGCCCCAGCACCACCACGGCGATCTCCGGACGGTCGCGGCGCAACCGGCGCAGCACGTCGAACGGGTCGTCCGGGCCGGCGGCCGTCCCGAGTAAGCACACCTCGGGGCGCCGCCCGACGACCAGGTCGAGCACCGAGCCGCACGGCGAACCCACGCCGAGCACCCGGTGGCCGCGCTGTTGCAGGGCGGTGCCCAGGGCTTCGGCCATCAGCCGGTGATCGTCCGCCACTACGAGCCGCACGCTCATGCCGCCCCCTCCCCGGTTCGGCAGGACAGACGCACCATCACAGCGCATTCGTGCGCGGGCCGCCAGGGGACGTACCGAAAAACCGCCGTCGCGGTTTGGCCAAGAGTCGGGAAACGGGCAGACGCCGAAGGCCCCGCCGAGTGGCGGGGCCTTCGTCTGCTGAGCCCCCATGCGGAATCGAACCGCAGACCTTCTCCTTACCATGGAGACGCTCTACCGACTGAGCTATAGGGGCTTGTTGCTCCGGGTTCCTTGCGGTTCCCCTTGCGACGAGGAAGACATTACATGGTCGGCGGACCGGTTGGGAAATCAGCTTCGACCAGGTGGGCGGGCTAAACTGCCCGAGAAGACCCGATCTGCTCTGCAATGTCGCCCAGCAGCCGCGAACTCCCGTTCAGCGAAAGCGCGTGATCCCGTGTCAGCCCCCGGCCGCAGTCGTGTTTCCTCCGACCGTTCCACCTGGTGGGCGCTGGCCCTGCGGCCGGCCCGGCCGCCGGTGCCGTGGCGGCCGATGGTGCGGGCGGCGCTCGGGATGGCGGTGCCGCTGTCGGCGGGCCTGCTGTTCGGCCGCCTGGACCTGGGCGTCTTCGCGGGGCTGGGCGCGATGCACGCCACCATGAACGACCGGGTGGAGCCGCTGCGGCTGCGCGCCCCGCGGATCGCGCTGGCGCTGACCGCCTCCACCACCGGCATGCTGATCGGCGCGGCGCTCCAGCACCTCGGCGCGGGCGGCCTGCTGGTCGGCATCGCGCTGACCCTGATCGGCTTCGCCGGCGGCGCCCTGTCCGCGACCGGCCCCCGCGGCTCGGCGGCCGGGATGCTGCTGCTGGTCTCGGCCTCGCTCGGCGGCGGCATGGCGCTGCCCCACCCGTGGTGGGCGGCGCCCGCGATGATGCCGTGCGGCGCGGCGCTGGTCCTGGTGCTGGGCCTGCACTACCGCACCGACGTCCGCACCGACCCGCGCACCGTCGCGCTGGCGGAGGTCTACCGGGCGCTCGGCGGCATGCTGGCCGCCCTCGGCACCCCGGACGGACCGGCGGCCCGCCGGGTGCTGACCGCGCGCCTCAACCAGATGCAGGACCTGCTGCCGCCGACCCGCCCGGGCCGCCGCGAGTCGGAGCGGCTGCGCTGGCTGCGCCGCTCGTACGAGGCCGCGCTGGGCGCCACCGAGGCCGCCGCCGGGCTGCTCTGGGCGTGGCGGCCGGTGCCGCCGGAGCTGGTGGAGTTCCCGGCGGCGCTGGCCCGGCAGATCACCGGCGGACCCGAGCCCGCCTACCCGGACTGGCAGCCGGACACCCCGTCCCGGACGGCGTTCGACACGGCGCTGCGGGCCGCCGCCGACACCGTCTCGGGCCGCTGGGCGCCGCTGGACACCGCCGCCCCGCCGCCGCCCGACCCGTGGCGGCTGCGCGCCCGTCTGCTCTCGCCCGGCTCGGTGCGCTACGGCCTGCGGGTCGCGCTGTGCGTGGCGGTCGCCGAGGCGGCCGTCAACGCGCTGACGCTGAGCCGCAGTTACTGGGTGCCGCTGACGGTGGCGTTCGTCCTGAAGCCGGATCTGGGCTCGGTGTTCCATCGGGCCGTCAGCCGGGTGCTGGGCACCGTGCTCGGCATCGCGGCGACGGCGGTCCTGCTGGCCGTCACCACGGAGTCCTGGGCGCTGAGCGTCGCGGTGTCGCTGTGCGTGGCGCTGCTGCCGTACTCGACGGCCGCGCACTACGGGCTGAACACCGCCGTGATGACGCCGGTGGCGCTGATCCTGGTGCAGCTCGGCGGGGAGAGCGGCGCCGCCGAGTTCTGGCCGCGGGTGCTGGACACCACGCTGGCCAGCGCGATCGTGCTGGTCTTCGGCTACCTGCTGTGGCCCGAACGCGCCCCGCACCGGATCGAGCCCGGCATCGTCAAGGCCGCCGCCACCGTCCACGAGTACCTGGCCGCGGTGGCCCGGGTCGAACCCGTCGCCGAGGTGTGGCTGCGCCGCACCGCCTACCGGGCACTGGCCGACGCCCGCCGCCAGGTCGACCTGGGCCTGGCCGAACCCCCGCCCGCCGGACGCCTCGCCGAGGAGTGGCTGCCCGCCACCTCCGCACTGGAACGGCTGGCCGGCGCGGTCGCCGCGTACGCCGCCCAACTCCGTTACGGCGGACGGGAACCCGAGCCGGAAGTGATCGAACGCGTCCTGCACTCGCTGGACCGCCTCACCGACGCCGCCCGCGCCCACCACCCGCCGTCCGGCCGCGCCGCCCGCCCGACCGGCCCGCACGACCCGACCCGCAGCGTACTGGCCCGGGCCGCGGACGAACTGGACGTCCTGCTCGGCTGACCCGCGAGGGCCGCACACCGGCGGGTGCGCGGCCCTCGCCGTGCTCAGACCTGCTCGGCCAGCTCCAGCCAGCCCATCTCCAGCTCCTCCTTCTCCTCGCGGACCTTGCGCAGCTGCGCGTCCAGCTCGGCGACCTTGGAGAAGTCGGCGGCGTGCTCGGCGAGTTGGGCGTGCAGCTTGGACTCCTGCTGGTCCAGCTTGGCGATCTGCCGCTCCAGCTTCTGCATCTCCTTCTTCGCCGCCCGCAGGTCGCCCGCCGACAGGCCGGAGGTCTCCGCGGCGGCCGGGATCTGCGCGGCCGCGGCCGCGGCGGCGGCCTCCGCCATCGCGGTGCGGCGCTCCAGGTACTCGTCGACGCCGTTCGGCAGCATCCGCATCCGGCGGTCGCCGAGCAGCGCGTACGAGGTGTCGGTGGTCCGCTCGATGAAGAACCGGTCGTGGCTGATCACGATCATCGAGCCGGGCCAGCCGTCGAGCAGGTCCTCCAGCTGGTTGAGGGTCTCGATGTCCAGGTCGTTGGTCGGCTCGTCCAGGAACAGCACGTTCGGCTCGTCCATCAGCAGCCGCAGCAGCTGAAGGCGGCGACGCTCACCACCGGACAGGTCGCCGACCGGCGTCCACTGCTTGTCCTTGCCGAAGCCGAACTGCTCGCACAGCTGCCCGGCGCTCATCTCCCGGCCCTTGCCGAGGTCCACCCGGCCGCGAATCTGCTCGACCGCCTGCAGCACCCGGGTCTCCGGGTCCAGCTCGGCCACCTCCTGCGAGAGGTACGCCAGGCGCACCGTCTTGCCGACCTTGATCACGCCGCCGGCCGGCTGCACGTCGCCCTCGGTCGCGTACGCGGCCTGCATCGCCCGCAGCAGCGAGGTCTTGCCGGCGCCGTTCACACCCAGCAGACCGATCCGGTCACCCGGGCCGAGCTGCCAGGTCAGCCGCTCCAGCAGCAGCTTCTCGCCCGCCTTGACGGTCACGTCCTCCAGGTCGAAGACCGTCCGGCCCAGCCGCGCGTTGGCGAACTTCATCAGCTCGGACTTGTCGCGCGGCTCCGGCACGTCCGCGATCAGCGCGTTCGCCGCCTCGATCCGGTACCGCGGCTTGGACGTCCGGGCCGGGGCACCGCGACGCAGCCACGCCAGCTCCTTGCGGGCCAGGTTCTGCCGCTTCTGCTCCTCCGTCGCCTCGATCCGGGAGCGCTCGGCGCGGGCGAACACGTAGTCCGAGTAGCCACCCTCGTACTCGCGGACCTCACCACGCTGAACGTCCCACATCCGGGTGCAGACCTGGTCCAGGAACCACCGGTCGTGGGTGACGCAGACCAGCGCCGACCGGCGGTTCTGCAAGTGCTTCGCCAGCCAGGCGATGCCCTCCACGTCCAGGTGGTTGGTCGGCTCGTCCAGCACGATCAGGTCCGGCTCGCCGAGCAGCAGCTTCGCCAGCGCGATTCGCCTGCGCTCACCACCCGACAGCGGCCCGATCACGGTGTCCAGCCCGTTCGCGAACCCCGGCAGGTCAAGCCCACCGAACAGACCCTGAATGATGTCCCGGATCCGCGCATCGCCCAGCCACTCGTGGTCGGCCCGGTCCGCGATCACCTCGTGCCGGATCGTCGCCGTCGGATCCAGCGAGTCGTGCTGCGTCAGCACCGCCATCTGCAACCCACCGGAGTGGGTGATCCGCCCGCTGTCCGGCTCCTCCAGCTTCGCCAGCATCCGGATCAGCGTGGTCTTGCCGTCACCGTTCCGGCCCACCACACCGATCCGGTCCCCCTCACTGACGCCGAGACTCACCCCGTCCAGCAGGGCCCTGGTGCCGTACACCTTGGTGACGGACTCGATGGTGGCGAGGTTGACGGCCACGAAGCTGCACTCCTGGGGAAGGGGGGTGGAACGAACCCCCAGCCTAGTGCCGTCGAGCAAGCGATCAGGGGCGCGGAGGACTGCGCGACAAGCGCACACCACGTCCGAAACGTCGCGATCACGTGCGAGTCATGGCCCTGCGTCGCGATCTTGCCGCTGGGTGCCTTCCGCTTCGCGCAGTTCTCCCCCAGCCCCAGGGGGCTGGGAGGTGCCCCCACGCGCCCCTGATTCGCCTTACCGCGCCCGGTCCAGCAGATCCCGCTGCTCCGCCGTCAGCTCCAGCTCCAGCGCCCCCAAGCTCTCCTCCAGCTGCGCCACCGACGACGCCCCCACCAGCGGAATCACCGGAAGCTCGCCGCCGAGCAGCCACGCCAGCACCACCTGGTTGCGGGTCGCCCCGGTCTCGCGGGCCACCGCATCGAGCGCGGCGAGCCGGGCCGGGGTGCCGGCGTGGTCGAAGGACGGGCCGAGGGGCTTGTCGTCGCGGACGTAGGCGCCGCCGAGCAGCGGGGAGTAGGCGACCAGGGTGAGTTCGGGGCTCTCCTTGAGGTACGCGATCAGGTCGCCCTGGACGGCGGCCTGATCGCCGTCCTGGCTGAGCAGGCCGGGCCAGTCGCCGCGGCGGCGCAGGTAGGTGTGGCCGTACTGGAGCACCTCGTAGCCGGGCAGCCCGGCCTGCGCAGCGATGCGGCGGGCCCGCTCGACCCGCCAGGACCAGTGGTTGGAGACGCCGAGCAGCCCGACCGTCCCCTCGTTCACCAGCTCCCCGAAGGCGTGCACGGTCTCGGCGAGCGGCACCACGGTGTCCTCGATGTGCGCGTACAGCAGGTCGAGCTTCTCGACGCCGAGTCGCTTGCGGCTGGCCTCGGACGAGGCGCGGATCACCTCGGCGGACAGGCCCTCCCCGTTCTCGATGAACCCGGTGCCGGGGGCCTTCGGACGGGCGCCGAGCTTGGTGGCGATCACCACCTCGTCGGTGATGCCCCGGCTGGCCCGCCAGCGCCCGAGGACCTCCTCGCTGGCGCCGCCCTGGCTGCCGTCCTGCCAGTACGCGTAGTTGTTGGAGGTGTCGATGAAGGTGCCGCCCGCCTCCACGTACCGGTCCAGCACGGCGAAGGAGGTGGCCTCGTCGGTGAGCGTGCCGAACAGCATCGCGCCGAGGCTGAGCACGCTGACCTCGCGACGGGTGCGCGGGTCGGTTCCGATGGTGCGCTTGCGCATCCGGGTTCCCCTCGTCTCCGCGGCCCGCCCGGTGCGGGCCGCGGCAACGAGTCTCGAACCCGGAGCGCGCTCCAGGTCAAGCAGCGGCCCACGCGGGCGCGCGGCCAAGCCGTACCACCGCACAGCGCACGGCGAGCGCCCGTAATTGCCCGGCCTGTTCCTGCCGAGCGGTACCGTGCGAAGAGCACAACGGCGAAGCGGAGAGCGGGAGGTGTGCGATGACGGCAGTGGAGGACCGGCCGCAGATGCTGGTCGAGGAGTTCGAACGCATCGCCCTGGCGGCCGAGCGCGAGGGCGTGCGGATGGAGTTCATCCACGGGCGGATCGGAGTCAAGGCAGTGCCCGACGGCGACCACGACGAGATCATCCGCTGGGTGATGGAGCAGTGCATGCAGCAGCGCCCCGACCTGTGGCTGTACCCCGAACGCGGGCTGCGGGTGGAGACCTACCGCAAGGGCCACGCCAAGCCGGACGGCACGCTCGCCCCGAAGGGCGGCTTCGCCGGCCAGGGCGAATGGGCCGACGCCGACCAGGTCGTCATGGTGGTCGAGGTGACCTCGTACGACAGCGGCACCGACCGCCGCGACCGGGAGGAGAAGCCGCGGGCCTACGCGGAGACCGGTATCCCGGTCTATCTCCTCATTGACCGGGACAGCTGCGAAGTGTTGGTCCACAGCGAACCCGAGGACGGCCAGTACGTAAGCCTGGTGCGGCGGCCCCTCGGCAAGACCGTCGTGCTGCCCGACCCGGTCGGGATCAGCCTGGACACCGAGCCTCTCAAGGCGTGGGTGCGCTGACCACCTGCGCACCCGGCACCGGCCCGTACGTGGCGTGGGCCGTGCGGCAGGTGCCGGAGGTGCGGAGGGCGGTGGCGATGTGGGTGGCGGCGTCGGCGTCCTTGGCGAGGAAGGCGCAGGTGGGGCCGGAGCCGGAGACCAGGGCGGCGAGGGCGCCGGCCTCGGTGCCGGCGTGCAGGGTGTCGGCGAGCGAGGGGCGCAGGGAGACGGCGGCGGCCTGCAGGTCGTTGCTGAGGGCGTCGGCCAGCGCGACGGGGTCGCCGTCGGCGAGGGCGGCGAGCAGGGCGGGGTCGGCGTCGGGGGTGGGCACGTCGTCGATGGTGGCGCCGGTGCCGGACTCCTCGCGGATCCGGTCGCACTCGCGGAACACCGCCGGGGTGGAGAGTCCGCCGTCGGCGACCGCGAACACCCAGTGGAAGGTGCCGGAGACGGGCAGTGCCTCCAGGATCTCTCCGCGTCCCCGGCCCAGCGCGACGCCGCCGAGCAGCGCGAACGGGACGTCGGAGCCGAGCTCGGCGGCCAGCTCCAGCAGGGTCTCCAGCGGGGTGTCCAGGCCCCACAGCGCGTCGCAGGCGACCAGCGCGGCCGCACCGTCGGCGCTGCCGCCGGCCATTCCGCCGGCCACCGGGATGGCCTTGGCGATGTGCAGGTGGACGCCGGGGTCGGCGAGGCCGTGGTGCGCGGCGAGCAGGCGCGCGGCGCGGGCGGCCAGGTTGGTGTCGTCCAGCGGGACGGCGTCCGCGTCGGGACCGGTGCAGGTCAGGGTGACGCCGTCGGCCGCGGTGGCGGTGACCTCGTCGCCGAGGGCGACGGCGAAGAACACGTTCGCCAGGTCGTGGTAGCCGTCGGGGCGGACCCCGCCGACGCCGAGCTGCACGTTGACCTTGGCGGGTACCCGGACCGTCACCATTACTGTTCCTGCGCCTTCGGCTTGTGCTCGGCGATCGCGGCGAACTGCTCGACCGTCAGCATCTCGCCGCGCAGCGTGTGGTCGATGCCCGCACCGCGCAGCGCCTCCTCGGCGGCGGCGGGCGAGCCGGCCCAGCCGGCCAGCGCGGCCCGCAGGGTCTTGCGGCGCTGCGCGAACGCGGCGTCCACGACGGCGAACACCTCGCGGCGGGTGGCGGTGGTGGACGGCGGGTCGCGGCGGATCAGCGAGACCAGGCCGGAGTCGACGTTCGGCGCGGGCCAGAACACGTTCCGCCCGATCGCGCCGGCCCGCTTCACGTCCGCGTACCAGTTGGCCTTCACGGACGGCACGCCGTACACCTTGTTGCCGGGCTTGGCGGCGAGCCGGTCGGCGACCTCGCTCTGCACCATCACCAGCGTGCGCTCGATGCTCGGGAACGTCTCCAGCATGTGCAGCAGCACCGGCACGGCGACGTTGTACGGCAGGTTCGCCACCAGCGCGGTCGGCGCGGGGCCGGGCAGCTCGGTGACGTCCATCGCGTCGCTCAGCACCAGGTCGAAATTGGCGGCCTTGCCCGGCATCCGGCCCTTGACGGTGTCCGGCAGGTGCCGCGCCAGCAGCGGGTCGATCTCCACCGCCGTCACGTGCCGCGCCACCTCCAGCAGCGCCAGCGTCAGAGACCCGAGCCCCGGCCCGACCTCGACCACCGCGTCCTTCTCCGTCACCTCCGCCGCCCGCACGATCCGCCGCACGGTGTTCCCGTCGATCACGAAGTTCTGCCCGCGCTGCTTCGTCGGCTTCACGCCGAACGCCTCGGCCAGCGCACGAATGTCGGCAGCCCCCAGCAGGTGGCCGTCAGAGGTGGGTTCGGTGGTGCTCACCCGCCAAGGATACGGGTCACCGCAGGACGAGCCGCTTGAGATCGATCTCGACGGGGAACGGCAGGTCGGTACGGAGCAGTCCTTCGTGCACGGCGACCGGGAGGTAGACGCCCTGCTCCTGGTCGAGCCGGAACTCGTGTACGACAGGGATGTCGTCCTCGCCCCGTTCGATGCGCCAGTAGGACGGAACGCCGGCCTCGGAGTACAGGCCGGGCTTGGTGAACCGGTCGGCCGTCTTCGAACCGGGAGAGACCACCTCGACCGCCAGGACCACCGCGTGCACCGGGATGCACGCCTGCCCGGAGATCTCCAGGCCCGTCTCGTCGAACACCATGACGTCGGGCAGGACGACGTTGTGCTCGTCAAGCAGGACGGCCTGCTCCACGATCGCGTCCAAGGGCTCACTGACTACCGTGAGCAGTTGATGGAGCAGACGGTTCAGCACCCGGTTGTGCCACCACACTGCTTGTCCTCGGACCACGATCGCCCCATCCACCAGTTCCCACTTGAACGGCAGATCGAGCTCACTGGCCTGATCAAACGTCCAGCCGTTCGCCGGCGGATACACCCAGTCAATCGGTTCGGCGCTCATCACAGCCTCCTCACTGCCTCCATGCTAACGAGCGCATATGCCAGAAGGATGCGGTCAGTAACCGAACGCCCGCGCCGTGTTGGCGCTGATCGCCGTCGCCAACTCGTCCTCCCCCAGCGTCAGATGGGCCGCCATCGCGCGCAGCGTGACCGGGATCAGGTAGGGGGCGTTGGGGCGGCCGCGGTAGGGGTGGGGGGTGAGGAAGGGGGCGTCGGTCTCGATCAGGACGCGGTCGAGGGGGGTGACGGTGAGGGCCTCGCGCAGGGGGTGGTTGGCCTTGTAGGTGACGGGGCCGGCGAAGGAGAGGTACCAGCCGTGTTCGGCGCAGGTCCTGGCCATGGCGGCGTCGCCGGAGTAGCAGTGGAAGATCGTGCGCTCGGGGGCGCCTTCTTCGAGCAGGACGGCGATGACGTCCTCGTGGGCGTCGCGGTCGTGGATGACGAGTGCCTTGCCGTGGCGCTTGGCGATCTCGATGTGGCGGCGGAAGGACTCCTTCTGCAGGTCGACGCCCTCGGGGCCGGTGCGGAAGTAGTCGAGGCCGGTCTCGCCGACGGCGAGGACGTGCGGGAGGGCGGCGAGGCGGTCGATCTCGCCCAAGGCCTTGTCGAGAGCGTCCTGGCCGCCGGGCGAACGGCGCTGGCCGGACCAGCCGTCGGGGTCGCCGAGGAAGATCCGCGGGGCCTCGTTGGGGTGCAGCGCGACGGCGGCGTGCACCTGCTCGTACTCGGCGGCGAGGTCCGCGGCCCACTGCGAGCCGGGTACGTCGCAGCCGACCTGGACGACGGTGGTGACGCCGACGGACGCGGCGCGGGCCAGTCCCTCGGCGGGGGTGCCGGACTGCATGTCGAGGTGGGTGTGCGAGTCGGCGACGGGGACGGCGAGCGGCTCGGGGAGCGGCGGCGGGGTGCTGCGGTCGTCGTTCTTCTTGCTGGCCATCAGGAGGCGATCTTCTCTTCGAGTCGGCGAGGCGGCGGAGGCGGCAGGGCGGCGGACGGCGCCACGGGTTGCCCGGCACGGGGTCGCGGCACGGCGGTGGCCCCCGACGAAATCCTAGTCACCGGAGAACGCCGCGGCCCCGGACCGCACGGGCGGTCCGGGGCCGGGGGTCGGTCGGTTCAGCGGGGGCGGTGGCTCCGGAAGAGGCGGTTCCACCAGTGCAGGACCCTCGGCTTGCGGGGCTTCTGCGGACCCTCGGGTTCAGCGGTGGGGGCGTAGCCGGGGGCGGCGGCCATGGCGGCCAGTCCGGCCACTCGGCCGGCCCGCATGATCCGGACCCGTTCGCCGCCGCAACCGGGGCAGACCAGTTCACGCAGCGGGGACGGCACCTTGACGCCGTTCGCCTTGTACTCGACCAGGATGTGTCCGTCCCGGTCCATGTGGTGTTCGATGTCGTACGCCTGCTCCCAGCCGTAGCCGCAGTTGAGGCAGGCGAAGGAGTAGGCCTCACGGACCGTCTCCACGGGGGTTCGCGGCCGGGTGGTCAGCCCGAGGCCGCTGGGCGCTCCGCCTTCCAGGGGGCTGTCGATCGTGTCGCTCATGCGCCACCTCGCTTCGCTCGGAGCCCGCCGCCCGACCTGGCGGGCCCGGCGCGGGTCTTTCCATCCCAGGGAATGCCCGGGAGGGTCCGTCCGATGCCCGGCTTGCCAAGTCTTGGTTCCGAATTGGCCCTCCGCTGGGGTTGCTCATTCCAACGTACGACCGATTTCGGCCACCGGCACTCGTCGGATCAGCCGACGTGCTTGGCAGCCACCACGGCACCGAACTCGTCGGGTCAGCCGCCGTGCTTGGCGGCCACCACGGCACCGAACTCGCCGGGTCAGCCAACGTGCTCGGCAGCCACCGCGGCACCGAACTCGTCGGGTCAGCCGCCGTGCTTGGCGGCCACCACGGCGTCGAAGACGACGGACTTGCGCAGGCCGAGTTCGGTGGCGACGGCGGCGATCGCCTCCTTGCGGCGTTCGCCGGCCTCCTCGCGGGCGGCGACCCGGCGGGCGAGTTCGGCGGGGCCGACCTCCTCGGGGGCGGCGGGCGGGGCGCCGGCCACCACGACGGTGATCTCGCCCTTGACGCCGTCGGCGGCCCAGGCGGCGAGTTCGGCGAGCGGGCCGCGCTTGACCTCTTCGTAGGTCTTGGTGAGTTCGCGGCAGACCGCGGCGGGCCGTTCGGCGCCGAACGCCTCGGCCATCGCGGCGAGGGTTTCGGCGATCCGGTGCGGGGCCTCGAAGAACACCATGGTGCGCGGTTCGGCGGCGATCTGGGCGAGCTGCCGGGAGCGGTCGCCGGCCTTGCGGGGCAGGAAGCCTTCGAAGGTGAACCGGTCGACCGGCAGCGCGGACAGCGCCAGCGCGGTGAGCACGGCGGACGGGCCGGGCACGGCGGTCACCTTGATCCCGGCGGCGACGGCCGCGTCCACCAGCCGGTAGCCGGGGTCGGAGACGGAGGGCATGCCGGCGTCGGTGACCAGCAGGACCCGGGCGCCGTCCTGGAGGGCGGCGACGAGTTCCGGGGTGCGGGCGACCTCGTTGCCCTCGAAGTAGGACACCACCCGGCCGGTCGGCGTCACGCCGAGGGCCTGGGTCAGCCGGCGCAGCCGCCGGGTGTCCTCCGCCGCGATCACGTTCGCCTCGGCGAGTTCGGAGCGCAGTCGGGGCGGCGCGTCCTCGACGTCGCCGATGGGGGTACCTGCCAGTACGAGAACACCAGTCACGGCACCATCCTCCCCTACCGGAGGGGGGTCCTCACCGGGACGGACGCGGCGCGGTGCGGCGCGGGCCGTGCGGGGACCCCTTGTGACTTCAGCCGTTGCCCCTACGATGTGGCCCGTGAGCGGCGACATGGACAGTGGTATGGACCACCCCGAATGGGGTGGCGTGAGCGTGCTGGAATCGGCCGATCCGGCCGCCGTTCCGGCACCGCGCGCCGAGCCCGAGCCGGACTCCCGGTGGGCCCGGGCGCTGTCCGACGTGGGCTACCGCGCGCCGCGGCGCACGGCGGTGGACGAGCAGTTGGTGCCGCCGATGCCGGACGGGCCGGGCGTCACTCCGGAGCGCGTCGCGCCGTCCCCGCTGCTGGCCCGGCTGGGCATCCGGCTGCCGGACGCGCTCTGGGCGTGGCTGTGCCGCTGGTCCGGCTGGCTCGGCCCCATCGCGGTGGCCGCGTTCGCCGGCGTGCTGCGCTTCGTCAATCTCGGCGGGCCGCACGCGCTGATCTTCGACGAGACGTACTACGCCAAGGACGCGTACTCGCTCTGGCAGGTCGGTTACGAGACCAACTGGTCCGACGACGCCAACAACCTGATCACCGGCCCGAATCCGACCGTCCCGTTCCGCACCGACCCGGCGTACATCGTGCATCCGCCGGTCGGGAAGTGGATCATCGGCCTGGGCGAGCAGATCTACGGCATGAACCCGTTCGGCTGGCGGTTCATGATGGCCGTGCTCGGCACCCTGTCGGTGCTGATGCTGGCCCGGATCGGGCGGCGGCTGTTCCGCTCCACCCTGCTGGGCTGCGTGGCCGGGCTGCTGATGTCGGTCGACGGCCTGCACTTCGTGCTCAGCCGCGCCGCGATCCTCGACCTGATCGTGATGTTCTTCTTCCTGGCCGCGTTCGGCCTGCTGCTGATCGACCGGGACAGGAGCCGCGCCCTGGTCGCCGCCCGTCTCGAACAGGGCCTCGGCGGCGAGTGGTGGCACCTCGGCTGGCGGCCCTACCGCCTGGCGGCGGGCGTCAGTCTCGGCCTGATGATGGGCACCAAGTGGAGCGGCGGCCCGGCGATCCTCGCGTTCCTGCTGCTCAGCGCGTTCTGGGACTCCTCGGCCCGCCGCCTGGCCGGCGGTATCCGCCGCACCCCGGACGGGCGGCCGATCGGCGAGGGCGGACGGCTGCTGCGGCACGCCTGGGACTTCTTCTGGTCCGGCCTGACTCTCGGCCTCACCGCGCTGGCCACCTACCTGGCCACCTGGACCGGCTGGATCATGTCCTCGACGCAGCCCGGCAAGGGCGGCTACTTCCGCGACTGGGCGGTGCAGAACCCGGGCGGCTTCGGCCCGGACTGGCTGCGCAGCCTGTGGCACTACCACTACACGATGTGGGACTTCCACACCCACCTGCACAGCCCGCACACCTACCAGTCCAACCCGTGGAGCTGGATGGTGCTGGGCCGCCCGGTGTCGTTCTTCTACGAGTCGCCGAAGAACGGCCAGGACGGCTGCACCACCTCCGACTGCGCCCGCGAGGTGCTGGCGATCGGCACCCCGCTGCTGTGGTGGGCGGGCATCGCCGCGCTGCTGTACTGCCTGTACCGCTGGCTGTGGCGCCGCGACTGGCGGGCGGCGGCGCTGCTGAGCGGCGTGGCGGCCGGCTACCTGCCGTGGTTCATGTACCAGGAGCGCACGATCTTCCTGTTCTACGCGGTGTGCTTCGTGCCGTTCATGGTGCTGGCGGTGACGATGATGATCGGCGCGATGCTGGGCCCCGCCGACGCCTCGCCGGACCGCCGGCTGGCGGGGGCCACGGGTGCGGGTCTGCTGATCACAGCGATCATGTGGAATTTCCTGTACTTCTATCCGATCTACACCGGCCAGACGATCCCCATGTCGGACTGGAACGGCCGAATGTGGCTCAGTACCTGGATCTGAGCCACCGGAACCACACCGGAAACCGTGTACCGGATCTGTCACAAACGGACGGCGTGTCGTGAGTGCACGGATGGTGTCTGCTTATGGTGTCGTGGCCGCTGAATTCCGACGGCCATGACACATCTCGGGGGGCTCCACGTGAACAACGGCGCGAAGATCGGCATCGCCTCGGCCGCCACGGTGCTGCTCCTCGCCGGTGGCTACGGGGCCTACGCCCTGGTCTCCGGCGATTCGGACAGCAAGGAATCCGCCAAGAAGCCCCGCACCGTGGTCGCCGAACCGCCCAGCCCCGAGCTCGCCGCTTCCGGCGCCAAGGCGTTCCTGGACGCCTGGGGCAAGGGCGATCTGTCCGCCGCCGCCAAACTCACCGACGACCCGGACAAGGCGCAGGCCGCGATGCAGGCCTTCAAGGACAGCGTGAAGCCCAGCGCCGTCCACCTCACCGTCGGCGGCCCCACCACCGCGCCCAGCCCGTCCGCCTCCAAGTCCGCCGCTGCCTCGGCGTCGGCGCCGGCATCCGCGTCGGCTCCGGCTCCGGCGGACTCCGGTCCGACCGGGGTGTTCGAGAGCTTCAAGGCCTCGCTGGAGTTCGCCGACACCGGCACCCCGTGGAACTACGACGGCGTGCTCGGGGTGGTGAAGATGAGCGACGGCACCGCCGCCGTGCACTGGGCACCCACCGTGATCCACCCGAAGCTGGACGCCAACGAGACCATCGGCGTCAAGCCGGTGTTCGCCGCGCCCTCCGCCGTCACCGACCGCAAGGGCAAGCCGCTGGCCGGCTACGCCTCGCTCACCGGTCTGCTCAACCAGCTGAAGGCCGCCGCCCCGCAGGGCAGCCCGGAGGACGCCGGCACCGCCGTGGTGATCTCCCCGGCCGCCGGCAACGGCGCCTCCGAGAAGCTGTTCACGCTGAAGGAGCCCAAGGCCGTCCCCAACCTGAAGCTGACCCTGGACGCGGACCTGCAGGCGGCCGCCGAGGCCGCGGTCTCCGCCCAGGGCAAGCCGGGCTCGCTGGTGGCGATCGAGCCCAGCACCGGCGGCATCCTGGCCTACGCCTTCTCCCCCACGAACGGCCAGAACCGGGCGTTCTCCGGGGCGACCGCGCCCGGCTCCACCCTGAAGGTGCTGACCGCCGCCGCGCTGCTGGAGGCCGGCCTCACGCCGAGCAGCTCGATGCCCTGCCCGGAGACCACCATGGTCACCGGCAAGTCCATCAGCAACGACTTCAAGGGCGCGCACCCGGAGTACACGCTCACCGACGCGTTCATCAATTCCTGCAACACCTCGTTCATCGAGAAGGGCAAGGACACCCTCAAGGCGAACAGCCTGCCCTCGCTCGCCAAGGACGTGTTCGGGATCGGGCTGGTCTGGAAGACCGGCCTGTCGAACTTCGACACCGACATCCCGACCGAGACCAACATGGCGGGCGCGGCCAGCGAGTTCATCGGCCAGGGCAAGGTGCGCGCCAATCCGCTGGGCATGGCGTCGATCGCCGCGACCGTGCAGTCCGGGGTGTTCAAGCAGCCGATCCTGGTGCCCGGCATGGACCAGGTGAAGGCCGCCCGGACGCTCTCCCCCGAGGTGCTCTCCAGCCTGCGGTCGCTGATGACGCAGACCGTCAAGTCCGGTACCGCCGCGGCCGTGAAGCCGGCCCTGCCGAGCGGCTCCGGCGCGAAGACCGGCACCGCCGAGGTCGACAACACCGCCGACGCGAACTCCTGGTTCACCGCCTACTCCGGCGATCTGGCCGTCGCCGCCGAGTTCCAGGGAGCCGGACACGGCTCGGCCGCGGCCGGTCCGGCCTCGTCCAAGGTGCTGGGGGTCGGCAACCACAAGTGAGGGCGGGCGGGGCCCCCGCCCGGCCTGCGGGGCGGCGGGGCTACTGCGCGAAGCGCCGCAGCAGGTTCTCGGTGACCTGCCGGGTGAACGCGCCGGCCTTCCCGTCGATGCCGTGGATGCCGCCCTGGCCGGTCGCCTCCAGCGACTCCACCCACCGCATGGTGCCGGTGGCGAACACCAGCGCGCCGCTGCCCGCCGTGTACAGCGCGGTGTCGGCGAACGAGTGCCGGCCCTCGCAGACCACCGGCGAGTGCGACAGCACCTCGATGCCCTGCGGGGTCGGGAAGGACGGGTTGACCCGGTCGTACTCGACGCCCACCAGGTGCGGGAAGCTGTCGCCGGCCTTCGCGCCGGTGCCCGCGAACAGCCAGTGGCCCGGCTCGGTGACCACGTACGGGGCGTCCACCGGGTAGCCGTCGTAGATCACGCCGAGCAGCGAGGACTCGGGGTCGGCGCCGGGCGGGGAGCGGAAGTCGGTGGTCGCCGGGTGCCCGGCCTGGTACCCGGGGTCGTCCTTCCAGGCGCCCTTGTAGCAGACCACCGTGCGGTCCGGCCCGGTCGGTGACGGCTCGTACCGCACCCGCCGGAAGCAGCAGTTGGCACCCAGGATCGCCAGGTGCGCTCCGGCGTCGCGGGCGGCGGTGAAGTGCGCGCGCTGCTCGGGCGACCAGTACTCGTCGTGGCCGAGCGAGAGCACCGCCTTGGCGCCGTGCAGCAGGTTCGGGTCGGCGGCGACGTCGATGCCGGTGGTGTACGACAGCGGGATGCCGAGTTTCTCGGCCTGCGCGACCAGCGGGGCCTCGTAGACCAGGAACAGGCCCGCGCCGTCGTCGTACTGGTACGGCCGGTCGAAGCTGACCTGGAGCGAGCGGGTCGGCAGGCCGCCGGACGGGCCGTTGTACAGGTTGTAGCCGCCCCACTCGTTGTAGGCCTGCCAGGTGGAGACCGCGTTGACCACCACGGTGGTGCCGGCGGTGCTGCGCGAGCGCACCGTGAGCGGCACGTACCGCTGCCCGGCGCCGCCGTCCGCGTCCAGCCGCAGCAGGTAGCAGCCCTCCGGCCAGCCGGTGGTGTCGACGGCGGTGCTGCGCGGCCAGGCGGTGATCACCATGCGGGTGGGCTGTTCGACGGTGAACGGCTGCTGCTTGCTGCCGGGCAGCCGCTCCGACTTCCACACCTGCCGGGCGCGCGCCCCGCCGTACCAGCCCATCCGGTAGGCGGTGACGGTGTAGCCGGGCGCGGTGGTGGAGACGTGCAGACCGACCTGTTCGCCGGGCAGCACGCCGGCCCGGTCCGCCCAGCCCTCGATCGCGTCGGCCGGGCCGGCGTTGCGGATCGCCCAGTCGGCGTTGCCCGGTTTGGCGTTCTCCACCGCGGTGGCGGACGGTGCGGGGCTCGGCGCGGCAGCCCCGCCGCTGCCTCCGGTGGCGGTGCGATTCGGGCCGCAGGCGGCGAGCGAGGCGGCGGCCGCGCCGGCGGCCAGGCCCAGGAAGCGGCGTCGTCCGGTGGCGCCCAAGATCACTCCCGTGTTCGTACGGTGTCCCGGGACACCATAGGCACTGCGAGGGGCCGCCGCTGCGTCGCCCGGCGCCGGGGCACCGGAAACGGCCGCCCGGGCGCCGCCGCCAGCCGCGGCCACAGCACCAGGACGGCGGGCAGCGCCAGGTAGCCGAACCGCCCGGCCGGGGCCAGCGCGAACGCCACCGTCAGGCCCGCCGCCAGCAGGTCGCAGGCGGCGACCGCGGTGGCCGGCGGGTGGGCCCGCAGCCACAGCGCGACGGCCAGCGCACCCAGGCACAGCAGGGTCAGCGACAGGGTGTGGCCGAGCGGGCCGAGACCGGCCAGCACCTTGCCCGGCAGCGGGCTGCCGGCCGGTGTGTGGACGGCCGTCAGCCCGAGCGGGAAGCGCACCACCTGCTCGTACAGTTCGCGCGGGTGGAGCACCACGAACGGGCCGATCACCGCCCCGCCGAGGGCCGGCACCGGCCAGGCGGCCCGCAGCGCCGGGCGCAGGCCGTGACGGCGGTGCAGCAGTAGCAGCGCGATCGGCAGCGCCGGCCAGGCCGTCCACTTCAGCGTGCAGGCCAGCGCCAGCACCAGGCCGGTGCGCAGTGGGTGGCCGCGTTCGGCGAGCGCCATGGCCAGGCAGCAGACGCCGATCAGCGGCAGGTCGACGCCGCCGACGGTCAGCGCGGGCGCGATCAGCGGCGAGGCGGTGAGCACCGTCAGCGGCAGCGCCGGCGCCCGCACCGGGGCGGGGCGCAGCAGCCGCCAGCCGGCCAGCAGGCAGGCCAGGAACGCCGCGGCGAACCACAGCCGGGCGTCGCCCAGCACCCGCACCGCCGGGCCGCCGGCCGCGCCGAGCAGTAGCCGGGGCAGGCCGAACAGCGACATCGCGGGCAGGTAGGGGTTGTAGTCGACGACGTGCACCGGGTGCGGCAGGTACGGGCTTCCGGTGTGCAGCAGCAGCGCCGCCGACCGTTCGACCACCGTCACCTCGGACTGGTGCCGCCCGGCCAGCGCCAGCGCCCCGAGCGGCAGCAGCACCGCGCTCAGCGCCGCCGCGGCGGCGGCCGCCCGCGCCGCGATCCCGCGCGGCAGCGTCAGCGTCAGCACCGCGGCGAGCAGGTACCCGGGCGCCGCGAACCGCCCCCAGGCGACCTGGTTGGCCAGGTGCGACACCAGCGGAAACGCCCCCGCCCAGCCCGCTGCCGCCAGCCACCCGCCGGCCTGCACCACGGGGTGCCCGAACACGCGCAGGACCCGTCGGGTGCTCGCCATGGCTCGAAGGCTAGGCGGGATGTACACGCTCTGTCGCGAAGCCCGGGCCGGTTTCGCCCTTTCCGCCCGAATTGCAGCGGCACGTGGGCTACGGAGTGTCAGTTTCCTCGCTGCGGGCGGCGGCCAGCCGGGAGTGCTTGGCGCTGTAGGTGAAGTAGAGGACGCCGGCCAGGGCCAGCGCGATCGCGAAGGCGATGAAGGTGTCGCGGTGCAGCCTGGTGATCAGGTAGACGCAGGAGGCGGCGCTGAGCACGGGGGTGACCGGGTAGAACGGGACCTTGAAGCCGCGCGGCAGGTCGGGGCGGGTGCGGCGGAGCACGATAATGCCGACGGACACGGCGCAGAACGCCACCAGCGTGCCCATCGAGGTCATGTCGGCCAGCAGCTTGAGCGGGAAGACGGCGGCCAGCAGGGCGACGGCGGCACCGACCATGACGGTGTTCCACACGGGGGTGCCGGTGCGCGGGGAGACCTTGGTGAAGTGGCGCGGCAGCAGGCCGTCGCGGCCCATCGCGAACAGGATCCGGGTCTGGCCGTAGATCACCACCAGGGTGATGGAGAAGATCGAGATGATCGCGCCGCCGGCGAACACCAGGGCGGGCCAGGACTGTCCGGTGACGTCCTGCAGGATCTGCGCGAGGCCGGCCTTCTGGCCGTCGAACTGCTGCCAGGGCTGGGCGCCGATCGCGGTGACGGCGACGGCGATGTACAGCAGGGTGACCACGCCGAGCGAGATCAGGATGGCCAGCGGCAGCGTGCGGCGCGGCTCGCGGACCTCCTCGCCGGCAGTGGAGACGGCGTCCAGGCCGATGAACGAGAAGAAGATGGTGGAGGCGGCGGTCTGCACGCCCTCCCAGCCCTTGGGGGCGAACGGGGTGAAGTTTCCGGCGTGGAAGCCGGTCAGGCCGATGGCGACGAACAGCAGCAGGATGGCCAGCTTGATGGCCACCATCACGGCGTTGACCTTGGCGGATTCGCCGGCGCCGCGGATCAGCAGCACGGTGACCAGCGCGACCAGGATGACGGCGGGCAGGTTGACGATGCCGTTCTCGCCGGGCGGGGCGGTGAGCGCCGCGGGCAGGTGCAGGCCGAACGCCAGGTCGGCGAACTGGTTGAGGTACTGGCCCCAGGTGACGGCGATCGCGGACGCGGAGACGCCGTACTCCATCAGCAGGCAGACGCCGACGCCGAACGCGACGATCTCGCCCATGGTGGCGTACGCGTACGAGTACGAGGAGCCGGCCACCGGGATGGCGGAGGCGAGCTCGGCGTAGCAGAGCGCGGTGAGGCCGGCGGTGACGGCGGCGATCACGAAGGACATCACCACGGCCGGCCCGGCCTCGGGGACGGAGGTGGTGAGGACGAAGAAGATGCCGGTGCCGACGGTGGCGCCGATGCCGATCGCGGAGAGCTGCCACAGGCCGATGGACCGGCGCAGGTGCCCGGCTCCGGTTCCGCCCGCTTCGGCGATCAGGGTGTCCACGGGCTTGCGCCGCAGCAGGCGGGTGGTGCTCATCGAATTGTCCTTCTGGTGGGGATCAGGGAGGAACTGTATCAAATGCACCGCTATGCATAATTATGCGACGTTGGAGCCTTGTGGCGGTCACCGGTTCAGGGCGGCCTGCATGACGGCCTTGGCGATCGGCGCGGCCAGCTTTCCGCCGGTGACGTCGGTGGCCTGGCTGTCGGCGACCACCACGGCGACCGCGACCGGCGGAGTGGCGGTGGAGCCGGCCGGGCGGGCCCAGGCGATGAACCAGGCGTACGGGGTGCCGGTGTTGTCGACGCCGTGCTCGGCGGTGCCGGTCTTCCCGCCGACCTCGGCGCCGGGGATCTGCGCGTTGCCGCCGGTGCCGTTGTTCACCACGTTCACCATCAGCGTGCGCAGCTCGGCGGCGACGCCGGGCCCGAGGGCCTGCCGGTACAGGGTGGGGCGCATCAGCTGGACCTGGGTGCCGTCGGCCTTGGTGAGCCTGTCCACAAGCTGTGGATACATCACCCGCCCGTCGGCGGCGGCCCCGGCGGCGACCATGGCCATCACCAGCGGGGTGGCGGCGGTGTTGTACTGGCCGATCGAGGACAGCGCCAGCTGCGAGCTGTTCATGGTGGTGTCGAAGTTGGAGCGGGCGGCCCGCACGGGAACGTCGAGCCTGGCGTCGTCGAAGCCGAAGCTCTTCGCCATCGCGACCATCCGGTCGAGGCCGGTCTGCACGCCGAGCCAGCCCATCACGCTGTTGCAGGACATCGTCATCGCCTGGTCCAGCGACAGCCCTTCCCGGTCGCAGCCGCTGGTGTCGTTGTTGAGCGTGGTGGTGGTGCCGGGCAGCACGTACGGGTAGGGCGCGCCGGTGGGGGCCTGGATGTCCGTCACGGTGCCGTTGGCGAGGGCGGCCGCGGCGGTGACCACCTTGAAGGTGGAGCCGGGCGGGTAGATCTGCCGCAGCGCCCGGTTGAGCATCGGCTGGTCGGGGTCGGCCTGGAGTTTCTCCCAGGTGGCCTGGTCGGCGGAGCCGGTGCCGGCGATCGCCCCGGGGTCGTAGCTGGGGGTGGAGGCCAGCGCGAGGATCCGTCCGGTGGCGGGTTCGATCGCGGCGACGGCGCCCTGCTGGCCGCCGAGCCCCTGCATGGCGGCGCGCTGCACGGCCGGGTCGATGGTCGTGACCACGTCGCCGCCGGGCTGCTGGTGGCGGGTGATGGCGTCCCACACCGCCCAGCCGGCCAGCCGGGGGTCGGTGCCGGTGAGCAGGTCGTCGTAGACGCCCTCCAGCTGGGTGTTGCCGTAGAGCTGCGAGGAGTAGCCGGTGACGGCGGCGTACAGCGGGCCGTCGGTGTAGGTGCGCTTGTACGCCAGGCGGCCGCCGGTGGCGACCGAGCCGGTGACGGGCTGGCCGACGATCAGATTGCCGCGCGGCTGCGCGTACCGCTGGATGGTGGCGCGCTGGTTGGCGCTGTTGTGGTCCAGTTCCTGCTTCTGGAACACCTGGACCCGGGTGCCCTGGACGGCCAGCGCGATGATCAGCAGCATGCAGAAGGTGGCGGCCCGGCGGCCGGTGGTAGAGATGCCGGGCAGGCCCTGCGGCCCGCCGTTGGTGCCCTCGGGGCGGGTGAACCTCACGCCGCCTCCTCGGGGACGGGGCGCCGGGCGACGTCGCTCATCCGCACCAGCAGCGCCACGATGATCCAGTTGGTGACCACCGAGGACCCGCCCTGCGCGATGAACGGCAGCGTCATGCCGGTCAGCGGGATCAGGTCGAGCACGCCGCCGGCCACCACGAACACCTGGATCGCGACCAGCGCGGCCAGGCCGATCGCGAGCAGCCGCCCGAACGGGTCGCGCAGCGCGATGCCGGTACGGAAGCCGCGGGAGACCAGCAGCGCGTACAGCAGGAACACCGCGAGCAGGCCGGTCAGGCCGAGCTCCTCGCCGATGGTGGCGAGGATGAAGTCGGACTTGGTGGCGAAGCCGATCAGCGCCGAGTGGCCGAGGCCGAGGCCGGTGCCGAGCTCGCCGCCCCAGGCGAACGCGAACAGCGACTGGGCGATCTGGTTGGCGCCCTGCCCGGCCTCGATCGAGGCCAGCGGGTGCAGCCACGCGGTGACCCGGCTGTGCACGTGCGGCGACAGCCAGCCCACCCCGACGGCGGCGACGGCCGACAGCAGCAGGCCGATGACGATCCAGCCGGTGCGGGCGGTGGCCACGTACAGCATCACCACGAACAGGCCGAAGAACAGCAGCGAGGTGCCGAGGTCGGTCTCCAGCACCAGCACGCCGACGAACGCCGCCCAGATCAGCAGCACCGGCCCGAGCACCCGGCCGAGCGGGAGCCGGAACCACAGCACCTTGCGGCCCGTCAGGGCGAGCGCGTCGCGGTGCTGCGCCAGGTAGGCGGCGAAGAAGATCGCCAGCAGCACCTTGGCGAACTCGCCGGGCTGGAAGGACAGCGGGCCCAGCGTGATCCAGATCCGCGAGCCGTACACCGGCGGGAAGAACACCGGCAGCACCAGCAGGACGAGCGCCACGAACGCGCCGATGTACGCGTAGCGCTGGAGCCGGCGGTGGTCGCGCAGCAGGAGCAGCACCGCGATGAACAGGCCCACCCCGAGGGTGGACCACAACAGCTGGGTGGGGGCGGCCTCGTGGTGCGGGGTGTTGCGGTCCAGCCGGTAGATGACGACCAGCCCGATGCCGTTCAGCAGCACCGCGATCGGCAGCAGCAGCGGGTCCGCCCACTTCGCCCGCCAGCGCACCGCGCCGTGCGCGAGCAGCGCCAGCACCCCTAACGCGGCGCCGTACTGGGCGGCGTCCGGCGGCGCCTTGCCGTCGATGTTGACGCCCACCTCGACGTACCCGAACACCGCGATCCCCACCGCGGCCACCACCAGCAGCAGTTCGGTCCACCGCCGGGGCCGCCGCGCGCCGGCCGCGAGGATCGCGTAGTCAGTGGCCACCGGGCATCCTCGCCGGCTCGGAGGGGCAGGAACGGCGGGGTCCGAGCGACCCCGCCGGTGCGACCTTGAAGCAGCGTCAGAGCGTGGACGTGGGGTTCGCCGCGCGGGCGATCTCCCGCAGGTGCTCCTCCTCGTCGTGGCTCAGCGAGGTCTGGATCAGCTCGCCGCCGAACTGCGCGACCGCCGGGATCACCTTGTCCTGGGTGGCGGTGCGCACCAGGGCGAACACCGCGGCGCTGCCCGGGGCCAGCTTCTGCCCGACCTGCCGCATGAAGTTGTCGTCCACGCCGGTGTCGGTGGAGGCGCCGACGGCGGCGCCGGTCGCGCCTCCGATCGCCGCGCCGATCACCGGCATCAGGAACAGCAGGCCGATCACGCCGCCCCACAGGGCGCCGGAGGCCGCGCCCAGGCCGGTGTTGGAGGCCGCCTGGTGGAGCTTGATCTTCCCGTCCGCGCGGCGCTCGACCACCACGATGTCCTCCAGGTCGATCAGCCGCTGCTTCTGAAGACCGATCAGCTCGTCCCGGACCTTCTGCGCGGTGGCGACATCGGGGTAGGCGATCGCGAACAGGTTGCTCACAGCAGGGTCCTTCCGGCAGGGCATCGGGCACGTCACCAGCACCCTAGCCATGGTTCGCGGTATTTAATCCCATCTACTGCGGTGTGTCCGGTTCCCCCGCGCTCACTCGCCCCGGCGCTCCGCCACCGCCACCGCCGCCCACCCGGCGGCGGCCGCCAGCGCCACCGCGCCCGGGAACGTCCACCACGGCACGGCCAGCGTGTGCTGCCGCGAACCGAGCACCAGCGCCCGCACCACCACGTTGGCGGGCGAGCCCGGTACCAGCAGCACCAGCACCATCGCGCCCAGCCCCAGCGGCACCGCGTACTGCGTGGCCGCCACCACCGGACGGTTGCACACCGCGCCCACCGCCGTGCCCGTCAGCACGCACACCACGGTGGCCAGCAGACCGGCCGCCACCGCCGGCCCGGAGCTGCCGCTGCCCACCAGCAGCACCGCCGCCAGGCCCGCCGCGCCCAGCGCCAGCCCGGCCAGCGCCGCCGCCAGCAGCGCCGACAGGTGCACCGGCCGCCAGCCCGCGGCCGCCACCAGGCAGGCCCGGGACTGCGCGGGCTCCGCCGTCACCGCCGACCGGACCAGCCAGCCCGTCACCGGCACCAGCAGACCGGCCGAGAACGCCGCCGCCGACAGTGCCTCGTCGCCGCCCGACACCCCCAGGCCCATCAGCAGCAGGTACACCAGTCCGGGCGGCAGCCAGCGCTGCGAGCGCACCAGCAGCTCCAGGTGGTAGCGCGTCAGCATCCGCACCGTCATGAGGCCTCCTGCTGGACGGACCTGATGTGCACCGGCGGATGGTTGGCCAGGAGTCGGCGCAGCAGCGCGTCGGAGTGCGCGGCCGGCACGTCCAGCCGGGTGGCGCCGTCGGCCAGCGGTTTGCGTTCGGGCCGGCCCGGCAGCCACTCGGGCAGCGTCTCGGCCTCGACCACGACCGCGGTGCGCGGCCCGTCCTCGTCGACGCGCGGCAGCGGGATCGGGTGCAGGGTGCCGCCGTCGACCCGGTGGCCCTCGGTGGTCAGGCCCGCCAGCCGGGTCGGGTCGTGGTCGACGAACACCACCAGGCCGCCGGCCGCGGCCCGTTCGGCGACCGCGCTGTCGAGTTCGCCGCGGGCGTTCTGGTCGAGCCCGGTCCACGCCTCGTCCAGCAGCAGCAACTCGGCCTCGGCGAGCATCGCCTGGGCCACCGCGACCTTCTGGCACGTCCCCTTGGAGAGCCGGCCGATCGGGGTGCCCGCGTACCCGGTGATGCCGAACCGCTCCAGCCAGTGGTCGGCCCGCCGCCGCGCCTCCCCGGCGGACAGGCCGCGGATCCGGCCCAGGTGGCACAGGTAGTCGCGGGCGTCGAACGGCAGCGCGGGCGGGAACCGCTCCGGGACGTAAGCCCGGCTCGCGGGCACCTCGACCGTTCCCCGCCCGGCGCGCTCGATCCCGGCGAGCAGCTTCAGCAGCGTCGACTTTCCGCTGCCGTTGGCGCCCTCGATCCGCACCAGGCTGCCCGGGCGGAGCGCCAGTTCAACCCCTCGCAGCACCCACGGACCGCCGCGCCCGTAGCGTTTTCCGACGCCTTCCAGACGCACCGTCATGCGCTCTCCCCGCCTGCTGTGCCGACCAGTTCAGGGTACGTCGCGCTCACCACGCGCATTGGGCGATTGGAACTGACGGTTCATAGGATGCGGCGGTGATCACCCTTACCAAGAAACGACGGACGGCCCGCGGAGCCGCCCTGCTCGGGGCGCTGACGATAGTCGGCGCCACGGTGCTGGTCGGCTTCCCCGCGTACGCCGACGAGCCCGGGGCCCCGCCCGCCGCCGCGACCGAAGCGCCCAAGGTCGACCTCATCCTGGACGGGTCGGGGTCGATGCGGACCGCCGACATCCAGGGCAAGAGCCGGATCGCGGTCGCCCAGCAGTCCATCAACGAGGTCATCGACGCCCTGCCCGACGAGACCGAGTTCGGCCTGCGCACCCTCGGCGCGACCTACCCCGGCGCCGACCAGAAGGAGGGCTGCAAGGACACCAAGCAGCTCTTCCCCGTCGGCAAGACCAACAAGGTCGAGGCCAAGACCGCCGTCGCCACCGTCCGCCCGACCGGCTGGACCCCGATCGGCGTGGCGCTGCGCGCCGCCGCCCAGGACCTCGGCACCGGCCCGACCACCCGCCGGATCGTGCTGATCACCGACGGCGAGGACACCTGCGCCCCGCCCGACCCGTGCGACGTGGCCCGCGAACTCGCCAGCCAGGGCATCCACCTGGTGGTCGACACCCTCGGCCTGGCGCACGACGACAAGACCCGCCAGCAGCTGCTGTGCATCGCCAACGCGACCGGCGGCACCTTCACCGACGTCCGCACCCAGGAACAGCTGACCACCCGCGTCAAGCAGATCGTCACCCGCGCCCAGGACACCCACACCGTCACCCCCGCCAAGGTGACCGGCGCCGAACAGTGCACCAACGCCCCGATCCTGGCGCCCGGCGTGTACAGCGACCGGGAGAAGTTCTCCGAGCACCGGGTGTACCGGGTGCCGGTGAAGGCCGGCCAGGAACTGCGCGCCTCGGTCAGCGTCACCCCCGACCGGGCCGTCGCCCGCGACTACGGGGTCCTGCTGCAGGCCACCGACAGCAGCGGCCAGGAACTGGTCCGCGGCAGCGACGCCGGCTCCGGCCGCACCGACGTGGCGTCCACCGGCGTCCGCTGGTCCGCGCCCGACACCTCCGCGTCCCCGTCGCCGAGCTCCGGCAGCGCGTCGAAAACCGACCGCACCGTCTGCCTGATCGTCAGCAACTCCTTCGCCGGCCAGGCCGCCGCCCAGGCCGCCGACCCCGGCCTGCCGCTGGAACTGACCGTCGACGTCTCCGCCGCCTCCCCCGCGCCCGACGGCGCCGCGATGGGCCTCGGCCGCGGCTGGATCCTGCTCGGCGTGCTCACCCTGGCCGGCCTGCTCGCCGGTCTGATCTTCGGCTGGCTGGCACGCTGGCGGATCGCCGTCTGGCGGGAGAACTGACCATGCGCAAGCTCTTCACCCTCGCGGCCCCGGCCGCCGCGCTCACCGGCCTGCTCCTGCTGGCCCCCGCCGCGACCGCCGCTTCGCCCTCGCCCTCGCCGTCCGCGAGCGGCAGCGCCAAGCCGGTGCTCAACTCGGTCGGCACCAGCTTCCTGACCGCCACCACGCTGGCCGCCGGCCAGGACGCGGACGTCCCGGTCTCCACCGGCGACTACCTGTACTGGGCGTTCCCGGCCTCCGAGGGCCAGACCGCCACCGTCCAGGTCAAGGTCACCCTCCCGGACGCCGCCGACCGGCACGGCGCACAGACCTGGACCGTCGAACTCTTCGACGGCCTGCGCCGCCGCCAGGCCTGCACCGCCGGACCGCAGAACGGCACCGCCGAACAGAGCGCCACCACCATCGCGCTCAGCTGCACCCTGCGACAGATCCGCTCCTGGGCCGAACCCTGGTCCGGCGACCCGCTGCCCGGCACCTACTACATCCGGCTCTCCACCAGCGACATCCCGCAGCAGGACCTCGGCCTCGCCTCCCAGGTCCACGTGCACGTCGCCACCACCGGCGGCCTCAACGACGCCCAGCCCGAGGGCGGTTCGCTCAAGGCCCCGCTCGTCCCGCCGGTCAACGCCGGCTCCACCGCGAGCGGCCCCGCGGCGACGCCCGCCCCCAGCGCGAGTGCCGCGTACGCGGCGGCCCCCACCGCGGAAGAGACCCACTGGTACTCGGACCTCTTCTCCGGCTGGAACACCCGCTGGTGGTGGACCGCCACCGGCGGCATCCTCGCCGCCCTCGCCGGCGTCCTCGGCTACACCCTCACCCGCCACCCGCGAGGACACCGGCCGCACCACCATCACCACCATCCGGTGGAGTAGGGACGGCACAACCAGGGGCGCGTGGGGGTACCTCCCGGCCCGCTAGGGGCGCGGGGAACTGCGCGAAGCGGAAGGCACCACGTCCGCAAGATCGCGACGCAGGACAATGACCTGCACGTGATCGCGACCGTGCGGACGTGGCTTGCGCTTGTCGCGCAGTTCCCCACGCACTACCCCCTGAGCGTTGCAAGAATCCGCACCGCCGACATCCCCAGCTCCGGCGTGACAGCCGTGCTGGGTGCGAAGTGCCGCTCGAGGACGTCCTCCGTGTACCGCCGGCACTGCTGGTGCCAGTGCAGCACGGCGGCCATCCAGTCCTCCAGCTCGTGGACGTACCCGTCGATCGCCTCCGACGCCTCGCCATCCAGACCGAAGTCCTGCTTCAGCAAAGGCAGTTCACCCTGCACCACGTGCTGAAACTGGTTCAGCCGCGAGCCCATCAGGTCCGCGACGATGTCCACCGCGACGGGGTAGTCGCAGGAGAAGAAGTTCTCCACCACCCGGACCAGGTTGTGGAACTCGCCCTCGTACTCGATCTCCTTCTGGTACGAGTGCAGGTCGTTGACCAGGCAGGCGTAGTCCGCCGCCGAGTTCTCGATCGCCCGCATGGTGCCGCTCTCGTACACCGCCTCGGGAATGGTCTCGCCGCGCCCGAGCCGGGACAGGCTCATCGTCAGGTCGGAGCCGAAGGTGGCGCGCCGCATCTCGATGTAGTCGACGGGGTCGGGGATGCGGTTCTGCGCGCCGTTGGCGAGCTCCCACAGCCAGCTGTCGATCATGTCGCCGACGGCCTTGCGGAACTTGGCCCGGGCCGAGGTGGAGAAGGGCGCGCTGGTGCGCTGCCAGAGGTCGGCGAGGCCGGCTTCCAGGGCGTTGCGGGGCTCGAAGGGGAGGCTGCCGTCGAGCGTCATCAGGGCGTAGAGCCGCTCGTTGGTGGCCTTCGCGCCGGCCAGGTCGCGGGGGCGGCCGAAGACCGGGGGGTAGTAGTCGTCGGCGTAGGTGCCCCAGGTGAGCCAGGCGGAGCTGAGGTCGAGTTCGGCGGCGGTGCCGTCGGGGTCGATGCCGGCGGCGCACAGCGGGAAGTCGTAGTCGCGGAGCTTCTGTTCGTTCCAGATGTCGGAGGCGGGGACGCCGGGCTCCGGGTCGAGCAGGCCGAACTCGCGGGCCCAGTCGATGACGTTCTCGCGGGAGGCGTCCAGGTGCGGGTTGAGCGAGACGGCGTACGGCATCGGGAAGTCGGGCATCCGCGAGGGCCCGACCTTGCGGTGCGGGGTGTGGGCGAAGCTGCGCAGGCCGCGGATGCCCGCCGCGAGGCGGATGTTGGCGGCGGAGGTGCCGAGGCCCTTGGGGCCGAGGACGGGGGCTGCCGCGCCGCCGCCGTTCATGTAGCGGCTGGAGCGCATGTGCCATTCGTGGCCGCCGGACTGCCAGTCCTGCATGCCCTTGACGTAGGCCAGGACGCGGGCGATCTCCTCCGGGTTCAGCGCGTGTTCGGCGAACAGGCCGGGGAGTTCGGTGAGCGCGGTGTTCTCGAACTGCTGGAGGCGGGACGTCAGCAGGTCGTTGACCGCTTCCGCGGCCTGCTGGGTGGAGCAGCCGAGGAAGGTCTCCAGCACCAGGACGCCGTTGGAGAGTTCGCCCTCCTCCTGGATCTCGCGCTCGTACGAGAACAGGTCGTTGCGCAGGTGCACGCCGTCGGAGAAGGCGTCGCGCAGGACCCGCAGCGGACGGGAGTACGCGACCGCCTCGGGCACCTCGGCGTGTGCGGCGTACTCGATCAGACCGGCCGACCAGGGGGCGCCGCCGACCTTGCGGCGCATCTCGATGTACTCGACGGGGTTGGAGACCCGGCCCTCGTTGATGTTGGAGAGCTCCCAGAGGGACTCGTTCAGCAGGTTCCGGGTGGACTCGGCGAACCGGGCCCGCCAGTCGGCCGACATGTGCGGGACGGTGCGCTGCCAGAGGTCCGCCAGGCCTGCCTCGACCGGGTTGGTGGCATCGGGGAAGCCGTCGGCGAGGTCCATCGGCATGAAGGCGGGCAGCCGGTCCAGGTAGGCCTTGCCGCCCTCGCGGTCGAGGGTGCGCTTGAAGATCTCCAGGAAGTGGTCGTCGAAGAAGAAGACCCAGGTGTACCAGTCGGTGACGAGGTCGAGTGCCTCGCTGTCGCAGTCGGGGTGGGTGTAGGAACAGAGCAGCGCGTAGTCGTGCGAGTCGAGATCGTGCTCCTCCCAGATGCCCGATCCCTCCAGCATGCCGAAGTCGCGTGCCCACTCCTTGGTGTGCACCCGCGCCTTCTCGTAGTGCGGGTTGATGCGCGCCGGGTACGGCACGTAGAAGTCCGGCAGTTCGAACGGCTGAGCCACTGGGTCCCGCCCCTTTTCGACGACAGAGATCGGCGCGATGCCTAACGAGCCCTCCGACCCTCGGTCACCGCTACCCGGCTCCGCCGCCCCGACGCCACAATCCACTCGTACGAGTGAACTCGGGGACGATCGCGTGACATTGGGTGCTGTCCGACCCCTCCGCCAGACTGTCACCGCCCGCCTCCCCCGCCCCTTGGAGCCTCGCATGGCGTTCACCGACGAGACCTGGCGCCTGGTGCGCGGCGAGGAGTTGGTCGGCGAGATCCGCATCACCGAAGCCGACTTCCCGTGGCTGTCCGGCGATTTCCTGCCCGGCCCGGGCTGGCCGGCCGCCGAGCCCGGGTTCGCCGAGAGCCTTCGGCTGGTCGAGGCCGAGGAGTGGGAGGCGTGGGACCCGTTCTACACCGCGCTGACGAAGAACTGCACCCTGCACGCCCCGGACGGCCCGGTCGCCGAGTTCCTGCTGCACATCGAGCCGCCGCAGGCGTGGTTCCGCTTCAGCGAGGAACCGTTCGAGGACGACTGACGCACCGCCCGTCAGGTCTGTGGCCGGAAGATCTGGGCCTCCGCCAGGTCGCTGCTCCAGTCGACCTGCCAGCCGCGGCTTGCGGCCAGGGCGGCCAGCCCGTCGAGGCCGATGCCCCGGTAGTAACGCCGCCGGATGCTCGTCCTGGGCATCAAGTCCTTGCCCTTGTACTTGTAGCGGTACTTCTTGTTGTGCTCCAGCCGCGACCGCACCCTGGCCAGCTCCCGTTCGATGCCCCGGTCGAGCGCCCGCGCGGCCCACGCCTCCCACTCCTCGCGGGTGCCGTGCCGCTCCAGGCGGTAACGGCTCGGCGTGAGAACGAACTTGGACGCACCGGGCTCGGCCGTGCCGTCGAGCGCCACCGAGCCGTCCAGGAAGTCCCAGAGGACCCGGATCGGCAGCCAGAACCACTGCAGCCCGAACTGGAGCCGCAGCCCGAACGCAGAGCGCTGCGGCAGTGGGCCGGTACGGAGGCCGGGTGGGGCCGGTGGGTGCCAGTTGCTCATCCGAATGCCTCCAGGGTCCTCACGTCGTCCGGGCCGAGCAGTGCACGCTCCGAACCACAGTTCGATCTTCGTACACCAAGCGCAGGGTATCTTCCGCCGCCGAAGAGGCCGACGGGGCGTCAGGGCAGCGCGAGCACGAGCGGCCGGACGGCGCTGCCGGGGCGTCAGGGCAGCGCAAGCACGAGCGGCCGGACGGGGCTGCCGGGGTCGAGTCGGTAGCTCCAGTCGGCAGGCACCAGCAGGCACTGGGCGGCGCGCAGGCGCAGCGTGCTGCGGCCGGCGGCGGAGCCGGGGGGCGGGCTCAGCTGGACCGCCGCGGCGCCGCGCCGTTGCACCAGCAGCACGGCGGCATGGCCGTGCTGCCACGGTCCGGCGAGGCGGTCGGGGACGGCCAGGACGGGGCGGGCCAACTCGCGTTCCAGGGCGGCGGCCAGCGCATCGGCGGAGCAGTCCGGGGCCGGTTCCTCCTGCTCGCTCCACATCAGCGCCGGCCCGGAGCGGGCGGTGCCGCCCCGCAGGAAGGCCGCCAACTCGACGACCTGGCCGTCAGGTTCGGGGGACCGCCGGTCCTCCCCTTCGTACCACTGCACGACTGCCCCCTCCGGAGCGGGCGCCGAGCCGTCTCGGGCACCGCCGAACCATCCTGGGCCGCTCTCAAACCTGATGGACAGTCACGAGATCGCGTGACACCCGACCCCGTACAACCATTCCGGCAGGACGTGGCCTTTCAACCGATGTGACCTGTTTCGCCCCCTGGTCACTTTGCTGCCAGCGCAGTTGATGAGGTGGCCACCCGGTGGTCCGGCGGTGGCCCGGCGGACATGCTGGATGCAGGCCGAACAGCACCGGGCAGCACCGCCCGACCGGCCCGCTCCCCACCCCACAACCGCCCTCGGAGGCCCCCATGAAGCGCGCCCTCGCCCTCGCCGCCGTCACCGCCGCGGCCCTGTTCGCCGCCGTTTCCCCGGCCTCCGCCGACACCGCCGCCCCGACCGGCTCCACCACGCTGCAGCAGCAGGTGACGGTCGACCTGCCGGACACCCCGATGGGCGGCGACACCTCGTGGGGCGGCGCCTGCGAGACCCCCCTCTGCAAGCCCTGGAACTGACCCCCGCTGCCACCTCGACCTCCGGGAGTTCTCCATGCACACCTCCACCGTCCAGCACCCCGCTGCCACCGTCGGGTTCAGCCGCCGCGAGCTCCAGGTCCTGCACCTGGTCGGCGAGGGCGCCAGCTATGCGACGATCGCCCGCCGGCTGGGGCTCAGCCCGCACACCGTGGACACCTATCTGCGCCGGATCCGCGCCAAGTCCGGTGTCAGCTCGCAGGTCCAGCTCGCGCTGCTGGCCTCCCGGCTGCCCACGCCGGCAGCCGCCTAGGACCTAGGAAGGGGCGAGGGGGTGCAGCTAGGTGCACCCCGGCCGGGCAGGTGGCTGCAATGGCACGAGAAGCGCCGCCCGGGATCGTCATGGGTGACACGACGATCCCGATCGAGAGGCGAACTCCCATGCGGAACACCCGGGCCACCCGGACCGGCTGGTTCGGCCCCGCCGCGCTCTTCCTCGCGGTGGCCTTTCCGGCCGCCGGCCTGCTGGGCGCGGTCCAGCCGCTCACCGGACTGCCCGACGAAGTCCTCCAACTGACCCAGTTCGGCCCGGCGTTGGGCGTGGCCGCGGTCGCCCTGATGCGGCCGTCGCAGGTATGGGGCCTGCTGACGGCCGGCGGGGCGCGCGGCCCGCGCGGGGCGCTGCTGCTCAGCGCCGTGGCGATCACCGCGCTGGCGGTGGCCGGCGCCCTGCTGCTGCACGGCGGTGTCCCGGTGCGCCACCCGGGTTCGCTGGCCGCCCCGTTCGGCGTGGTGGTGGTCGCCCAGTTCGTGGGCGCCTGCGGCGAGGAGATCGGCTGGCGCTGCCTGCTGCAGCCGCTGCTGCGCACCCGTTTCGGCCCGCTCGGTTCGTCCGCCGCGGTCGGTCTGCTCTGGGGCGCCTGGCACGTGCAGGTGTTCGCGCAGGCCCCGGCGTACGCGGCCGGGTTCCTGGCGGCGACGGTCGCCATGTCGGTGCTGCTGGGCCTGGCCTGGGAGCGGATCGGCGCCCACCGGCTGCTGCTCGCCGGCGGCTTCCACACCCTGGTGAACCTGGGCATGCTGCTGTTCCTGGACGAGGAGTCCGGCGCGGTGGAGCCGATGCTGCTGTTCGGCGCGGCAAGCGTGCTGGTCGCGCTGCCCTGGGTCCTGGCCGACCGCCGCCCGGCCCGTGCGGATAGGCTCGCGACGACATGACGGACCGACAGATGCGCTTCCGGGGACCACTGGTCACCCTGGCCCGCTGCCAACGACTCTCGCTGGACGCCCTGGTGACGTCACTGCGGGGGCTCGCGGCGCTCGGCGCGCTGACACTGCTGCCGGTCGGCCTGGGTCTGCTGCTCCTGCCGTCCGCGGCCGGCCTGCTGCGCCGCGGCAGCGACCGCGAACGCGACCGCACCGCCCGCTGGACGGGCACCGTGCTCGACGATCCCGAACCGCTGCCCACCGCCCCGACCGTCACCGGCCGGGCGGTGGCGGTGCTCGGCTCGCACGCCTTCTGGCGCGACCTCGCCTGGTCCTGCTTCGGCCCGTGGAGCACCGGCCTGCTGGTCGCCGTCCCGCCGACGCTGGTCGGCTTCGGCCTGTTCGGCGCGCTGGTGCAGCCGTTCATCTGGCAGTACCTCGGCCCGGACAACTGGTACGCCTTCGTCCCGGTGGAGTCCACCGGCACCGCGCTCGCCGCCGCCGCGCTCGGCCTGGCCTTCGTCGCGGTGGGCCTGTGGCTGACCGTCCCGGTGCTGGTCCGCTACGGCGAGTGGACCGGCAAGCTGCTGGGCGACCCGTACGCGACCCGGCTGGAGCGCCGGATCGGCCAGCTGACGGACAGCCGGGCCGACGCCCTCGACACCCAGGCCGCCGAACTGCGCCGGATCGAACGCGACCTGCACGACGGCGCGCAGGCCCGGCTGGTCGCCCTCGGCCTGACCCTCGACCAGGCCGACCGGCTGGTCGACAGCGACCCGGCCGCCGCCCGCCGGCTGCTCGGCGAAGTCCGGGCCAGCTCCGAGCGGGCCCTGCAGGAGCTGCGCGACCTGGTCCACGGCATCCTCCCGCCGGTACTCGCCGACCGCGGCCTGCCCGACGCCGTCCGCTCGCTCGCCCTGGACGCCTTCCTGGACGTCGAGGTGGACGCCGACCTGCCCGGCCGGCTGCCCGCCGCCGTCGAGGGCGCCGCCTACTTCGCGGTCGCCGAACTGCTCGCCAACGCCGGCAAGCACTCCGGCGGCCGCACCGTGCGGATACGACTGCGCTGCGCCGACGGCCTGCTGCGCGCCACCGTCACCGACGACGGCCGGGGCGGCGCCGACCCGGCCCGCGGCAGCGGCCTGGCCGGGGTGCGCCGCCGACTGGCCGCCTTCGACGGCACCCTCGCCCTGGTCAGCCCGCCGGGCGGACCGACCACCGCGACCCTGGAGCTCCCGTGCGCGTCGTCCTCGCCGAAGACCTCTTCCTCCTCCGTGACGGCCTGAGCCGCACCCTCGCCGAACACGGTTTCGAGGTCGTCGCCGCCGTCGACAACGGCCCCGAACTGCTGCGCGCCCTGCGCGAGTTGCGCCCCGACGTGGCCGTCGTCGACATCCGCCTGCCGCCCACCCACACCGACGAGGGCCTGCAGGCCGCGCTGACCGTCCGCCGCGAACGGCCCGCCCTGCCGGTGCTGGTGCTGTCCCAGTACGTGGAGCAGCTGTACGCGCAGGAACTGCTCGCCGACGGGGAGGGCGCGGTCGGCTACCTGCTCAAGGACCGGGTCACCCACACCGCGCAGTTCGTCGACGCCGTCCGCACCGTCGCCTCCGGCGGCACCGTGATGGACCCGCAGGTGATCGCCCGCCTGATGGCCCGCTCCACCGCCCGCGGCACCACCGCCGACCTGTCGCCCCGCGAACTCGACGTACTGCGCCTGATGGCCGAGGGCCGCTCCAACGCCGCGGTGATGGCCGAACTGCACATCGGCGAGAGCGCGGTGGCCAAACACACCGCCGCGATCTTCGGCAAGCTCCGGATCGACAACACCCCCGACGCCAACCGCCGCGTGCTCGCCGTCCTCGCCTATCTGAAGCGCTGACGCCCTGGCGCCGCGCAGTCGGGCTCGTACGGTCCTGAGGAACCGCCGAACCTGGAGTGCCACTTCGCTCGCCGAACCCTCCCCCGGGCCAACTCGCCCTCACCGCAGGGGCCGCCGCACTCGCCCTGCTGCTGTCCACTCCCCTGGTGGCCCGCCTGTTGCGGCCGCTGCTCGCCCCGCGACTCGGCCTGCTGCTGCGTCGCCGGAGCCTGTCCCCGGAAGCCGGTCCGCCGCCCGCCCGTGATCGCTAAGCTGCCGGGGCGGTGGTGGAACGATCACGGAGGAACGGTTTGCGGGGCGAGTGGATCAGGGTGCCGGTCGGCGACGACTCCGCACGGTGGACCACCCGGGGCGAGTGCCGGCGGGTCCTGCTGGTGGCACACAACGTCACCTCGGCGACCCGGCTGCTCGACGTGGTCGGCCTGTTCCGCGACGACCTGCGCGTCCAACTGCTGGCCACCTGCCCCGGCAGCTCCCCGTTCCGCTCCGGGCTGCCCGAACTCCTCCACTCCCTGGGCGTCCCCGTCGTCCCCTGGGAGCAGGCCCTCGAGCTCGCCCCCGAGCTGGCGATCTCGGCCAGCTTCGGCGGTCAACTGCACGAGCTCAAAGGCCAGTTGGTCATCCTCTCGCACGGCGTTGGCTACAATAAGAAGCTGGCAACACCGGACACCGGACACCGGACACCGGACACCGGAGCGCCGGTGTTCGGGCTTTCGCGCGAGTGGCTGCTCCACGACGGGGTCCCGGTCGCCGATGCACTGGTGCTGTCCCACCCCGATCAGCTCGACCGGCTCGCGGCGGCCTGCCCGGAGGCGGCCGGCACGGCGGTGCTCGGCGGTGACCCGTGCTTCGACCGCATCCTTGCGGCCCGCCCCCGCCGCGACGCGTTCCGCCGGGCGTTCGGCGTCCGCCCCGGGCAGCGCCTGATCGTCCTCAACTCGACCTGGAACCCCACCTCGCTGTTCGGCGACGGCGGCGCGGAGGACGTCCTGCCGCTGCTGCTCTCCCGCCTGCCGGAGCTTCCGCTGGACGAGTACCGGGTCGCCGTCGTCCTGCACCCCAACGTGTGGCACGGCCACGGCCCCGGCCAGGTCCGGCTCTGGCTCGACGGGGCCCGCCGGGCGGGCGTGACGCTGGTCGACCCGGTCGCGGACTGGCGGCAGGCCCTGATCGCCGCGGACGCCGTGATCGGCGACTTCGGCTCGGTCAGCTACTATGCGGCGGCCCTCGGCACCCCGGTGGTGCTGGCGGCGGCCGGCGCGTCCGTCCTCGACGACGGCTCCCAGGTCGCCGCGTTCGTCCGCGAGGCCCCGAAGCTCGACCTGCACGCCGCGCTGGCCCCGCAGTTGGCGGAGCTGCTCGCCCGCGGCACGGCACCGGCCGGACCGGCCGAGCTGACCAGTTCCCGCCCGGGCGAGTCCGCCGGTCTGCTGCGCGCGCTGTTCCACCGACTCCTCGACCTCCCCGAACCGCCCGCCCCCGCACTGCTCGACCTGCTGCCCCTGCCCGCCCACCAGCCGCCCCTGGTGACGGCACCCGTCCGGGTCCTGGCCCACGCCGCCAAGGACGGCACGGTCGAGATACGCCGGTTCGCCGCTCCCCGCCACGAGCCGGAGGGCCCCGGCACCGCCCACCTGGTCGCCCACGAGGACACCCTGGACCCGGGCACCCTGGCCCTCGCCGACGTCATCGTCCGCCACGGCACCCTCGACGACCCCCTGCTCGACCCGCCGCTCGCCTGGGCCGATCACACCCTGTCCCGCCACGCCTCCTGCACCCTGGCCGTCCAGATCACCGGCCCGACCACCTGCACGGCCCGCCACCGCTCCGGCGCGAACCTGGAGTTGACCTCCCTCGACGGCCTCGACCCGGCCACCGCCGCCTCCGCCCTGCTCGCCCTCGGCCCGGCCACCGGCACCCTGACCGTCCGCACCGCCACCACGATCCACCGGGTGACGGTCGCTCAACCCCGCTGACGTGCAGCTCGGTCACTCGCCCGCGCCGCCGCACAGCGACCGCAGCACCGCGAGCGGCACCAGGTGGAACACCGCGCCGCCGCGCTCCAGCAGCACCCCGGCCTCGTCCAGCAGCGGCAGCGCCTGCGCCCCGTGCCCCTGGTCGATGAGCGTCTGGACCAGGTCGGTGAGCGCGCGGGCGGTGTTGTATGCCTCGCCGGTGCCGCGGAAGAACGCCACCGCCTGCTCGATCGACGCCCGGGCCTCCTCGAACCGGCCCAGTCCGCGCAGCGCCCGGCCGCGGTGCCGGGCGAGCAGGGCGCGGGCCCGGGGCAGGTCGGCCTGCCCGCTGTCACCGTCCCCGATGCCGTCGAGCAGTCCGACGGACCGGTCGAAGCACTCCAGCGCCTCGGCCCAGCGCCACTGGCGCAGCCGCAGCAGGCCGAGCGTCTCCACGGCGGTGGCCTGCCCGCGCAGGTGACCGTCCGACTCCTCCACCTCGGCGGCCAGCACCAACTGCTGCTCGGCCTCGCCGTACTCCTGCAACTCGGTGAGCGCCAGCGCGAGTTGGACGTGCATCCGGGCCGCCACCGAAGGCCGGACGGCGGACGCGGCCCGCGCACCGGCCCGCAGCGCTGGCAGCAGTTCGTCGTGCCGGCCGGCCTTCAACTGGACCGCCCACAGCGCCTCGACCAGCTGGCAGACCAGGTCGGGGGCGGCGAACTCCTCGGCGGCGCCCACGGCTTCCACCAGGTTGGGCAGTTCCGCCCCGAGCGCCGCCAGCGCCTCGGCCTCGCCGGGGTAGCCGTCCGGTCCGAGCTCCGCGTACAGCGGGCCGAGGTGCCAGCGCTGCGGGAGCGCCGCGTAGTCGGCGCGGACGGCGAGCCGCAGGTAGTGATCGACGGTGCGCCGCACGGCAGTTGCGCAGGCCGCGAGCCCGTCCTCCCGAATGGCTGCTGCCTCGGCGTGCCGGCGGACGGCCGGGCGGTAGCGGTGGCGGCCGTCGAGGGCGGTCTCCAGCAGTCCGGCGGCGGCGAGTTCGTCCAGCGCCTCGGCGGCCTCGGCCTCGGTCAGTCCGGTGGCGGCCGCGGCGGCGGCCGGCCCGATCGCGGGCCATCGGCGCAGCGCGCAACTGCGGTACACCGAGGCGCTGTTCGGCGCGAGGCGGGCGTACCGGTCGGCGGTCGCGGCCTCCACGGGGTCGGCGAAGACCTGCCCGGCGAGCGCCCGCGGCGCGGTCTCCCCCAGCACGGTGGCGGCGGCGCGCAGCGCGAACGGTGAGCCGGCGCAGCGGTCCAGCACCCCGGGCAGGGCGGCCTTGGCGGCGGTGACGGCGTGTTTGCCGGCCAGGTCGGTGAGCAGCCGGCGGGCGTCCTTGTCGGCGAGCGGTCCGACGGGGAGGTTCAGCGCGTCCAGCCCGGCCAGCGGGCGGCGCGCGGTGATGACGGTGACGACGCCGGGGGCGGCGGTGAGCAGAGGCCGCACCTGGGCGGCCGAGTGCGCGTGGTCGAGGACGACCAGCAGCCGTCGCCCGGCGAGCAGTTGCCCGAACCGTTCGGCCCGGTCCTCGACGGTGGCGGGCAGCTGGTCGGCGGGGACGCCGAGCTTCTGCAGGAAGCGCCGCAGCACGGTCGCCGGGTCGGCCGCGCCCTGCTGTCCGCCGGCGCGCAGGTCGGCGTACAGCTGTCCGTCGGGGAACCGGTGGGCCTCCCGGCCGCCCCAGTGGATCGCCACCGCGCTGGTGCCGATGCCGTCCGGGCCGTGCAGGAGCACCTGCCGGGGCCGGCCGTCCGCCTTCCGTCCGGCTTCCTTGTCGAGCGCGGCAAGCGGCCCCTTGCGGTCGGTGAAGTACCGGGTGGAGACGGGCAGCAGCCGCGGCACCGCGTCGGCCTGCTCGGACTCCCCGTCGGCCAGGCCCGTCAACCACGCGGCCAGCGCCCGGGCGTGGGCCGGATCGCGCCGCGCCCCCTCGACCAGCAGCCGGGCGAGTTCCTCCCGCTCCTCGGCCCCGGAGGGCGCCGCGAGCTGACGGCCGGTCACCCGCTGGGCCAGGTTCCCGATCGACTCCCAGGCCCACTTCCCGGCTTCCCCGGCCATCGCCGAGCCGATCGTGCCCAGCACCCCCGCGACCGCCGAGACCGACAGCGGATCGATCATGCCCCCACCCCTCAGTACCGTGCGCGAAGACGACGGCCTCCGCCCACTCCACCCGACGCGCCCAACGGTAGCCTGCACACCACCCTCCGTCAGCACGCCTTCCCGGCCCCCGGCCCCGGCAGCGGTCCGGCCGACCGCCCAGCCGCAGGTCGGGATGACGGTGGAATCGGCCAGCACCGACCCGGAGTCGTCCACGGTGAGCGCGAACAGCGCGCCCTGGCTGTCCAGCCGCCCGTCGTGGCTCTCCGGGTCGCGGCCGAACACCTCCATCAAGGTGTTGCGCACCTCCGCGAGCGGGAACAGCCTGCCGTAGACCCGTGCTGCCAGGTATGCCCAGGCGCGGGCTTCGTCCGCCGCAGCGGGTGACCGTCCTGCCACGGGAACAGCCCGTCGGCGTCCAGCGAGTAGACCTTCTGCTTCTCGTCCGGCGCCGGCACCGCCTGAGCGCTGAACAGTTCCACCGCCCGCCAGAACTCCACCACGGCCGCCGCCCGTTCGACCCCGCCCGCCACGCCTGCCTACCGAATCGCCGCAACGCAGAAGTCCCGCCCGGGTGACCCGGGCGGGACTTCTGTTGGGTGGAGCTGAGGGGATTCGAACCCCTGACCCCCTCGATGCGAACGAGGTGCGCTACCGGACTGCGCCACAGCCCCAACAAGAAGAAACTCTATCACCCCTGGAGGGGTACTCATGACCATGGTCGCCGGGCGGCCGTGACTGGACGTTCGAAGCCCCGGAAAACACGAACGCCCCGGCCACCTGGATCGATGGGCGGGGCGCTCGGAGGTGCGGGCTACTCGTTGGCGGCGCGGGGGCGGTACTCGGGGGCCGCCTGGTGGCCGGGCTCGCCGTACTGGTCGAACAGCGGGGTGGCGGCGGGACGGCCGGAGTCCCAGGTGTTCGGGGCGGCGAGGTCGAGGCCGCGGTTGACCCGGGGGGCCACCGGCGCGGTGACGTAGGTGGGCAGCGGGACGGGGACGGGCTCCCAGGAGTCGGGTCCGGCCGCGGCGCGGGCGCGGACTCCGTCGACCCACTCCTCGTGCTCGGTCGCGTCGGCGAGGGCGCTGGCCCGGGCGGCGGGTTCGGTCGGGACGTCGATGCCGTGCGGCGCGGTCGCGGTGTCGGCCGTCCGGGCCCGCTCGCGTTCCCGCAGCCGCTCGGCGGCCTGCGCGGCCCGGACCCGGTCGAACTTGACCTCGTAGCGCTGCCGCTCGAGGCGGCGCAGGTGCCCGATGTAGAGGGTGAGCAGGATGCCGGGCACGGCCGGCACCCAGAGGAACGCGACACCGGCCACCGCGGCGACCACCGCACCGAGCGCGAAGGCGAGGAAGAGCATCGAGACCATCCGCCGCCGCCGGGCCAGCAGCCGGGCCCGCCGCTCGGCGGAGCGCCGCTCGTCCTGCTCGCCGCGAGCGCCCTTCCCGGCCGGGGAGGCCGACGGAACCGCCGAAGCGGGCGGCGCGGACGGGGCGGGAGCGACCGGCTGGACGGCAGCGGCGGGCGCGGCCTTCTCGGCGGTCGCGACCGGCTCGGCCGGCGCGTCGGGCTCGGACCCGGGCCCGGAGGCCGGGGCCGCCTCGGCGCCGTCCCATCCGGCGGGCCGGGTGGGGACGTCCGCGGGGTCGGCGAGGACCCCGTCCGGCTCCCCGGCGGGGTGCTGCTGGTCGGCGGTCTGTTCGCCGAGGGCTCGGGCCGCGCGCCGCTCCATGGCCGATCGCCCGGCCAGCAGGCGGATCGCGGTACTGAACCGTTCCGTCGGACGCGACTCGTTGAGCTCGTCCTGCCTGCGGAGCCACATCGGCACCAGATAGGCGGCCCAGGCCCCTACGATGACCGCGTAGATAAGGCCACTGCTGCTCACGTTTCACACGGTACGGGCGCGGGGTAAGGCGCTGCAGCAATTTGGGACGGCGTGTCGTCCGATCAAGCTGATTCTCAGACTATTTTGCCGCCATTTGTGGCGGCTCGCCCCGGCTCCGGCGCCCCGCCGATGCCATATCGATATCTACTATTCGAACAGATATTCAATTCTCCTGCGGAGGACCACTCCTGAGGGAGTGCCAGCGCCGCAGCAGGCCGTCGGCGGCCTCGTCGGCGGTGAGCGCGTAGACCAGGTGGTCGCGCCAGTCGCCGTCGATGTGCAGATAGCGGGGGCGCATTCCCTCGGCGCGGAAGCCGAGTTTCTCCACCACCCGACGGCTGGGCCGGTTCTCGGGGCGGATGCACACCTCGATGCGGTGCAGGCCCAGGTCGCGGAAGCAGTGGTCGACGGCGAGCGCGACGGCGGTGGGCGTGATGCCTCGGCCGGCCACCGCCTCGTCCACCCAGTAGCCGATGTTGGCGGAGCACATCGAGCCCCAGGTGATCCCGCCGACGGTCAACTGGCCGACCAGGCGGCCCCGGTAGACCACCACGAAGGGCAGCATCCGGCCGGCGGCGGCCTCCGCGCGCAGGTAGCGGACCATCTGCCGGAAGGTCGGCCGGGGCAGCGGGACGCGGCCGGGCGGGGCGGGCGGGACGGTGGCCTCCCAGCGGCGCAGCCACTCCCGGTTGCGCCGGCTGACCTCCTGCCACTCGGCCTGGTCGCGGCGGCGGATGGGCCGCAGCACGATGTCGCCCTCGGCCAGTTCGACCGGCCAGCCCGCGTTCAGTGCGCACCGCCCGCGGGGCGCGGGTGGTCGCCGCCGGCCAACTGGTCGACGGCGTGCGGCAGCAGCGGGGCGAGCACCGCGAGGCCGTCGCGGACGCCGCCGGTGGAGCCGGGCAGGTTGACGATCAGGGTGCGTCCGGCGAGGCCGGCCAGGCCGCGGGAGAGCGCCGAGGTGGGCACCTGCTCGCGGCCGTACGCGCGGATCGCCTCGGGGATGCCGGGGATCGGGCGGTCGATCACCCGGGCGGTCATCTCGGGCGTGAGGTCCTGCGGGGAGATGCCGGTGCCGCCGGTGGTGAGCACCACGTCGTACCCGGCGGCGACGGCCTCGCGGAGCACGGCCTCGACGGGGTCGCCGTCGGGGACGACCGTCGGGCCGTCGGCCGCGAAGCCCATCTCCCGCAGTCCGGCGACCAGCAGGGGGCCGCCCTTGTCCTGGTACACGCCGGCCGCGGCCCGGTTGGAGACGGTGACGGCGAGCGCCCTCATCGGGCGTCCTCCCGCACCCAGTCGCCGCTCTTGCCGCCGGTCTTGCTGAGCACCCGGACGTCCTCGATGGCGGCGGCCTTGTCGACGGCCTTGACCATGTCGATGACGGTGAGCGCGGCGGTGGCGACGGCGGTGAGCGCCTCCATCTCGACGCCGGTGCGGTCGGCGGTGCGGACGGTGGCGGTGATCTCCACGGCGGTGTCGGTGACCGTCAGGTCGACGGTGGTGCCGGTGAGCGCGATCGGGTGGCAGAGCGGGATCAGGTCGGGCGTCCGCTTGGCGCCCATGATGCCGGCGATCCGGGCGACGGCGAGCGCGTCGCCCTTGGGGACGCCCTCGCCGCGCAGCAGCTCGACCACCCGGGGGGCGACCCGGACGCGGCCGGCCGCCACCGCGACCCGGGTGGTGGTGGCCTTCTCGGAGACGTCGACCATCCGGGCGGCGCCGGTGTGGTCGACGTGCGTGAGGCGGTCGCCGGGGGGTGTGTCGGTCACGAATGGGCTCCAGTAACACGGTGCGAATCTCGCGCTACCGTACCGCCCCGCGCGGGTCAGTCCGTGAGAAGGAGCACATCGACGGGGCTGCCGGCCGGCAGTGCGGTGGTGTCCTCGGGCACCGTGATCAGGCAGTCGGCCTGGGCCAGCGCCCCGACCAGGTGCGATCCCTCGCCACCGACCGGACCGACCGTGCCGTCCGCCGGGCGGTACCGTCCGCGCAGGTACTGCCGCCGTCCGGCCGGGGAGCGCAGCGCGGCGGTGGTGGTGGCGCGCACCACGGGGCGGTGCACGTCGGGGGCGCCGAGCATGGTGCGGATGACGGGGCGGACGAACAACTCGAACGAGATGTACGCGCTCACCGGGTTGCCGGGCAGCGCGAGCAGCGGCACGCCCCGCTCGCCGCCGATCCGGCCGTAGCCCTGCGGCTTGCCGGGCTGCATCCGCAGCCGCCGGAAGTCCACGCCGGCGTAGTCGGCGAACACCTCCTTGACCACGTCGTACGCGCCGACGGAGACGCCGCCGCTGGTGACGATCAGGTCGGCCCGGCCGAGCTGGTCCTCCAGTACCGCGCGGAGAGTTGACGCCTCGTCGGGGACGCCGCCGACCCGGTAGGCGACGGCGCCGGCGGCGATCGCGGCAGCGGTCAGGGTGAAGGAGTTGGAGTCGTGGATCCGGCCGGGGCCGGTCTCCTCGCCGGGCTGGACGAGTTCGCTGCCGGTGGAGAGCACCACGACGCGCGGCCGGGGGCGGACCCGGACGGTGGCCCGGCCGATCGCGGCCAGCAGGCCGATCTGGGTGGGGCCGAGCACGGTGCCGGCCTCCAGCACGGTGTCCCCGGCGGTGACGTCGCTGCCGCGGCGGCGGATGAACGCGCCCTCGGAGACCGGGCGCAGCACCCGCACCTCGGTGCCCTCGTCGGCGCCGCCCATCGCGTCGGCGGCCTGCCCGGTGCCGGTGCCGCCGTCGGTCCACTCGACCGGGGCGACGGCCTCGGCGCCGGGCGGGACGGGGGCGCCGGTCATGATCCGGGCGGCCTGGCCGGGGCCGACCTTGGGCAGGTCGCCGGCCCCGGCGGCGATGTCACCGACCACGGCGAGCACCGACGGGTACTGCCCGGTGGCCCGCACGGTGTCGGCGGTGCGCAGCGCGTAGCCGTCCATCGAGCTGTTGTCGAACGGCGGCAGGTCGGCGCCGGCCCGCACGTCCTCGGCGAGCCGGCAGCCCTGGGCGTCGAGCAGTCGCAGTTCGATGGGCGGCAGCGGGGCGGCCGCGAAGAGCACGTCGGCGAGGTGTTCGTCGACGCTCCACAGGCGCGGCGAGGCCGGGGAGCCGGCGCCCTCTCCGCAGGGGTCGTGCTTCCCGGTCATCGCCTCACGCTCGCCTTCGTGGTGGGTCAGCCCTGCATCTCGGCGGCGACGAACTGCCGCAGCCAGGTCCGGAATTCGGGGCCGAGGTCCTCGCGCTCGGCGGCCAGCCGGACGATCGCGCGCAGGTAGTCGGCGCGGTCGCCGGTGTCGTAGCGGCGGCCCTTGAACAGCACACCGTAGACCGGGCCGCCGGCGTTCTCGTCGCGGGTGGCGAGTTCGCGCAGCGCGTCGGTCAGCTGGATCTCGCCGCCGCGGCCGGGCGGGGTCTCGCGCAGCACGTCGAAGACGGCCGGGTCGAGCACGTAGCGGCCGATGACCGCGTAGTTGGACGGGGCGTCGGCGGTGTCGGGCTTCTCGACCAGGTCGGTCACCTGGAAGACGTCCTCGCCGAAGCCGTTGGGCTTGACGGCGGCGCAGCCGTAAAGGTGGATCTGCGCGGGGTCGACCTCCATCAGCGCGACCACGGAGCCGCCGAGTTCCTGCTGCACCTCGATCATGCGGGCCAGCAGCGGGTCCCGGGGGTCGATCAGGTCGTCGCCGAGCAGGACGGCGAACGGCTGGCCCGCGACGTGCTGTTCGGCGACCGAGACGGCGTGGCCGAGGCCCTTCGGGTCGCCCTGGCGGACGTAGTGCATGTTGGCCAGCTGCACGGACTCCTGGACGCGGCGCAGACGGTCGTGGTCGCCCTTGCGGGTGAGCAGCTCCTCCAGCTCGTACGCGCGGTCGAAGTGGTCTTCCAGAGCACGCTTGTTGCGACCGGTGACCATCAGTATGTCGGACAGACCGGCCGAGGCGGCCTCCTCCACGACGTACTGGATGGCCGGCTTGTCGACGACCGGGAGCATCTCCTTCGGCGTGGCCTTGGTGGCGGGGAGGAACCTGGTGCCGAGGCCGGCAGCGGGGACGACTGCCTTGGTGACCGGCGTGCGGGCGTGCTTGTTCGTCATGCGTCGACCTTACTAAGGCAGGAACTCCACCCCGCTGAGAGGCGGATGAATCGTCGGTCAGGGCCGGTCACCGGTCGTATGGGGGCCGACGGTGGTCACGGGCGGGGCGAGGGGGTTCCCGCCGGGGCCGGAAAACACCTTACCGGGCACCGGTGAAGCGTCCGGACCGCTCGACGCGGGCGGGCCGGACGGAGCGGGGCGCCAGCAGTCGCCGCCGGCCGCCCTGGCCTCGGCGAGCGCGCGGTCGGCGGCCCGCAGCAGGACGGCGGCGTGCGCGCCGTCCCGGGGCAGTACGGCCAGGCCGATCGCGGCGGTCAGCCCGCTGCGGGCCTCCGGGTCGGCCGGCTCGCCGGGGTGACGGTCGGTCAGGCGGTGCCGGCGCACCGACCAGCAGAGCCGCTCGGCGACCTGGGCGGCGCCCTCCGGGGCGGTGTCGGGCAGCAGTACCAGGAACTCCTCGCCGCCGTATCGGCCCAGCGTGTCGCAGCTGCGGATCTCCACGGCCAGCCGCTGGGCGAGGTCGCGCAGCATCCCGTTGGCGCGCGAGCGGCCGTGCTCGGCGACCAGCGCGTCGAAGCCGACGAGCTCCACCATCAGCACCGACAGCGGGCGCGGGTCGACGGCGGTGGCCTCGGCCCGGCGGGCCCGTTCGATCTCCTGGTCCAGGGTGAGCTGGAGGTGCCGGTAGTTCCACACCCCGGTGAGCGGGTCGCAGGACGCGGTGCGGCGCAACTCGTCCCGTTCCGCCGTCAGTTCCGCGATCTTCGCCAGAAGTTCCGTCTCCCTGCCGCCGGGCGCGGCCCCGGCCCCGCGGCGGCGCAGCGCCGCGACGCCGGCGGCGACCGGGGCGGCCGCGCCGAGCACGGCCAGGGCCTGGAGCAGGAGCGGGGTGGGCATGCGGCGGCCTCGACGTGTCAGGCTCGTGTCACTGCGAATGACGGAGCCGAAGGGATACGGATGGTGTCTGCGGATCAGTTGTCCAACGACAAGGCGGCGCTCAGGTCACGGCTGCTCGCCGAACGGCGGGCCCTCACCGCCGAACAGCGGGCCGCCGCGGCCCGGGCGCTGGCGGAGCACGCGACGGAGCTGGTGCCGCCGGGCGGCACCGTCGCCGCGTACGTCTCGGTCGGCGCCGAACCCGGCACCCGCCCGCTGCTGGCCGCGCTGGCGGCCGCCGGGGCGCGGGTCCTGCTGCCGGTCCTGCTGCCGGACAACGACCTCGACTGGGCCCCCTACGAGAGCGAGGCCCGGCTCGCACCCGCCACCCGCGGGCTGCTCGAACCGCTCGCCGACCGCCTCGGCCCCGACGCCGTCCGCGAGGCCGACGTCGTCCTGCTCCCCGGCCTGGCCGTCGACGCCCGCGGCATCCGGCTCGGCCGCGGCGGCGGCTCCTACGACCGCGTCCTGGCCCGCCTCGCCCGCGCCGGCGCCCACCCGCTGCTGGCCACCCTGCTCTACCCGCACGAGCTCCTCCCCGCCGTCCCCGCCGAACCCCATGACCTCCCGGTCCACGCCGTGGTCACCCCGGCCGGCGTGACCCGCTTCGCGGACTGACTCGAGGAGACCTGCCTCCGGCGGCCCGGGGCACTTGCGGGAAGCGGCGCGGAACCGCCGGAGGCGGCACGCGTGAGAATCCGCCCGGGTCGTGGCAGGAACGACCCGCCGCAGGCGGGCGCTCTGCGGTGCACCGGGGTCGGCGCGGCCACCGGCCGTGAGCGGGCCCCCGCAGGGTTGGCGGTACGCAAGGTACGGAGCCGGCGTCACCGCCCGCCGCAGGCGGGAGAGCCCTGCCCGTCTGCTCGTCGGCGGATTCCCGGCCCCGCCGGAGGCGGAGCGTGCCGGTCGCTGCACCCGGGGGCGTCATGGCCGTCGTCCATGAGCAGCAGCCGGAGTCCCCCTCTTCTCTCCGGAACTCATGCCGAAGGCGGACCCCCTTGTCGTTGGGGGTCCGCCTCGGTTGGGGCAGGGGCTGTCAGCCGGCGGTCAGGGTGAGGGTGTTCTTCCCGGACTTGGTGACGGCGTCCTTGGTGTAGGACCAGGGGAGGAGTTCGCCCTTGGCCCAGAGGTCGGTCTGGTCGTTGTAGTTGGGGTGGAAGGTGTGGCCGGAGGCGCCGCCGACGTTGATCCAGCGGGAGGCGTCGAAGTCGCTGAGGTCGACGACCATGCGCATCGAGGGGATCCAGTCGACGTCGTAGCCGGCGGCGGCGTTCCAGCCGGTGGCGTCGACCGCGGCGCTGCCGCCGGACATCTTGTACGGGCCCCGGTTGAGCAGCTTGTGGACGGCGGTGGAGGCGATCGACGAGTCGTCGGTGCCGAGCGTGGGCTCCTGCAGGGTCAGCTGGTGGAGTCGGCCCCAGCTCCAGGTGGAGATGTCCTTGCCGAGGCGCGAGGTGAGGTCCTGGCGGGCGTCCTTGAGGGCCTCGGCGAGCAGCTTGTCCAGGCCGTGCTGCTGCTGGTGGTTGGAGTCGATGTAGTCCCACCACGGCGACTTGGGGTCGGCGAGCTGCTGGCGGACGACCTCCATCCAGCGGTCGCCGCCGTCGGGCTGGGCCAGCGAGGGCTTGCGGGTGCCGCACTCGGTGACGGCCTGCGCGGCGCCGCCGAGCGCGTCGTCGGGGAGCGTGTTGTCGCGCTTCTGGCGGACCAGCAGGCAGTCGCCCTCGACCCGCAGGTCGGCCGGGAACTTCTGGCCGAAGGAGAGCATCAGCAGGTTCCGCCAGACGCCGTTGTAGTACGCGGCGGCGGCGGAGTCGGCGTCCTGGTGGTAGTTCCAGTCCTTCAGCAGGTCCTGGGCCTCGCGCACGTACGGGTCGTCGATCTGGACCTTGAGCAGCAGCGGGACGAGTTCCTTGGCGAGCACGCTGGTGTTGTCGAGCTGCATGGACTGCATGTCGTTGAGGGAGATCTTGCCGCCGTTCTTCAGCTTCGACTGAATCTGGTCGGTGATCTCCTTGGCGCGGGTGCCGTACTCCCAGTCCTTGGTGAGCAGCGGCTTGTAGGTGTCGTCGACGACAGCCTGGTTGGCCGTGACGATGTAGCCCTCGGGCGGGTTGTACGCGTAGGGCAGCGACTTGAACGGCAGGTAGTTCGCGTTCCAGGCGTAGGTGGAGTCCCAGCCGGGGGCGGGGTAGCGGCCGTCGCCCTTGCCGCGGACCGGGATCAGGCCGGGGGCCTGGTAGCCGATGTTGCCCTTGGTGTCGGCGTAGATCAGATTCTGCGCGGGGACGGCGAAGTCCTGCGCGGCGGCCCGGAAGGTGGTGAAGTCGCTGGCCTTGTCGAGCTTGAAGACGGCGTCCATGGTCTTGCCGGGGACGAGCGCGGTCCAGCGCAGCGCGACGCCGTAGCCGGCCGCCCGGTCGGGGGCGGCGTTGCCGGCGGGCGCGTAGCTGCCGATCTTCTGGTCCTCGGAGGACTGGTCGGAGATCATCGGCATGCCGTCCTGCGTGGTGCGGACGGTGATGGTCCGGTCCGAGCCGCCGGCGACCTTGATGGTCTCCTTGCGGACGGTGAACTTCACGTCCTTGCCGTCGAGCAGGTAGGTGTCGGGGCCGGTGACCTTCTCCAGGTACAGGTCGGTGACGTCGGCGCCGAGGTTGGTGAAGCCCCAGGCGATGTCCTTGTTGTGGCCGATGACGACGCCCGGCATGCCGGCGAAGGTGTAGCCGGCCGTGTCGTAGGTGCAGGCGGCGGAGGCGGCGCGGCAGTGCAGGCCCATCTGGTACCAGATCGACGGCATGCCGGGGCCGAGGTGCGGGTCGTTGGCCAGCATCGGCTTGCCGGTGGTGGTGTTGGCGCCGGAGACGACCCAGGAGTTGGAGCCGATGCCCTGCCCGTTGGGGCCGAGCAGCTGCGGCATCTCGCCCATCTTGCCGGACAGGTCACCGAGCAGCTGCTGGGTCACGGCCCGGGCCTGAGCGGTGGTCACCGCGGCGGCGCTGCCGGGCTGGGCGGGCACGGTGGCGCCCTCGCCGGGGGTGTAGGTGCCGTCCGTGACGACCTTGCCGGTCTTCACGATGGTGCCGTTGCGGTCGTACGGGTAGTCCGGGTAGAGCTGGGCGATCTGCTCGGTGGTGAAGTTCTGCGTCAGCAGCGAGCGGTCGATCTCCTCCTGCATGTTGCCGGACAGGCTCCAGGCCATCGCCTTCAGCCAGGCCACCGAGTCGACCGGGTCCCACTTCTCGGGCGTGTAGCCGGAGTTGACGGCGCCGAGCAGCGCGTACTCGACCGAGGCGCCGGCCCCGCCGGGGTGCTCGGCCAGCCAGGCGTTCACGCCCTCGGTGTACGCGGTCAGGTTGCGCTTGGTCTCCTCGGACAGCGTGGTGTCCCACTCCTTCTGGGCCACCTGACGCCAGCCCATGGTGCGCAGGAAGCTGTCCTTCTCCACCGTGCCGGAGCCGAACATCTCGGAGAGCCGGCCGGCGGTGATGTGCCGTCGGACGTCCATCTCCCAGAACCGGTCCTGCGCCTGGACGTAGCCCTGGCCGCGGAACAGGTCGGCGTCGGTGTCGGCGTACAGCTGCGGGATGCCCTTGTCGTCGCGCACCACGTCCACCGGGGCGGACATGCCGGGCACCTTGACGGTGCCGCTGACCTGCGGGAACGACGAGCGGACGGTGTCCGCTGCCCACCAGCCGCCGCCGGCCAGACCCGCCACCAGCATCACGGCCAGCAGGATCACGATCAGACGTGCGCGCCGGAACTTCTTCGAGCGGGGCATCCGAGTCCTTGTATGAGGGAGCGTGCAGCCGTAACAGGTCACCACATTAGGGCGACGGCAGCGGCAGCTGTGCACGGGGGACACCGGCAGGGCTTCGCCGGTGCCGTTCGGACCCTATCGGGCCTGGATGAAAGGAGGGACTAGCGTAAAGATCAAGTAAAATGTTAGACTGAGTAACGATCCGTCAGCCGCCCTTCCTGCCCCGAGGTGCCCCTGCGTGACCGTTGACCACCTGAACGAGCTGCTTCTCGAGTCCGCCGTCATCCTGCTCGTCGCCGTCGGCGCCGTCAGGCTCTCCACCCGAACAGGGCTGCCGTCACTGCTGCTGTACCTCGGCATCGGTGTCCTGCTCGGCCAGAACGGCATCGGCATAAGTTTCAACAACGCCGAACTCACTCAGGTCCTGGGCTACGCGGCCCTGGTGGTCATCCTCGCCGAGGGTGGACTCAAAACCAGCTGGAAGGCGATCAAACCGGTCGTACCGGCAGCCGCCGTGCTCGCCACCGTCGGCGTCGCGGTCTCGGTGTTCGTCACCGCCGCCGGCGCGCACTGGCTGGTCGGCCTGGAGTGGCGCACCGCGCTGCTGCTCGGCGCGATCGTCTCCTCCACCGACGCCGCGGCGGTCTTCTCGGTGCTGCGGACGGTCCCGCTGCCCAAGCGCCTCACCGGCCTGCTGGAGGCCGAGTCCGGCTTCAACGACGCGCCCGTGGTGATCCTGGTGGTGGCCTTCGCCACCACCGGCGAACTCGACTCCTGGTACGTGCTGCTCGGCACCATCGCCATGGAACTGGCGATCGGCGCGGCCGTCGGACTCGCGGTCGGCAAGCTCGGCGCGTACGCGATGCGCCGGGTCGCGCTGCCCTCCTCCGGCCTGTACCCGATCGCGGTGCTCGGGCTGATCGTGCTCGCCTACGCGGGCGGCGCGCTGCTGCACGCCTCCGGATTCCTGGCCGCGTACCTCGCCTCGGTGGTCCTCGGAAACTCCAAGCTGCCGCACGGCCCCGCGGTGCGCGGCTTCGCCGACGGACTCGCCTGGATCGGCCAGATCGGCATGTTCGTGCTGCTCGGCCTGCTGGTCACCCCCGCGAGCATGGGCTCGGCGATCATTCCGGGCCTGGTGGCCGGCACCGTGCTGGTGTTCGTCGCCCGGCCGCTGTCGGTGATGGTCAGCATGACGCCGTTCCGGATCTCCTGGCAGGAGCAGGCCCTGCTGTCCTGGGCCGGACTGCGCGGCGCCGTGCCCATCGTGCTCGCCACCATCCCGCTGGTGTCCGGCGCGGCCGACGCCGAACAGCTGTTCAACGTGGTGTTCATCCTGGTCGTGGTCTTCACCCTGCTCCAGGGCCCGACGCTGCCGATGGTCGCCCGCTGGCTGAAGATCGGCGAGGGCGACATGGGCCAGGACCTGGACATCGAATCCGCCCCGCTGGAGAAGCTGCACGGCCACCTGCTGTCCGTGCAGCTGGCCGCCGGCTCCCGGATGTCCGGCGTCGAGGTCTCCGAGCTGCGCCTGCCCAAGGGCGCCGCCGTCACCCTGGTGGTCCGCGAGGGCTCCAGCTTCGTCCCGGAGCGGATGACGGTGCTGCGCGAGGGCGACGAACTGCTGGTGGTCACCACCGACGAGGTCTCGGAGGCCGCCGAACACCGGCTGCGCGCCGTCGACCAGGGCGGCAAGCTGGCCGGCTGGCTGCACAATGCCGAGGCTTCACCTTCCGTTCCCAGAAGGAAAGCGGGCTGAACCGCTAAGCTGAAGGCTGAAACCCCGATTCCCCCGCATCTGCCTGATGCAGAGTCGGCGCGACCGCTCGGCGGCCGGGCCCCGAGGCGCACCGCCCGGGCCCGGTAACAACCCCGGTCGACGCGCGAGAGGACGACTCTCGGCGCCGGTCCCGGTTCCTTTTCGCTTGCCCGGTCCCGCGCTACCAGGCAGCAGAGAGGACCGACCGTGGCGGCCCGCCGACCGGTCGACGACACCACCTCCAACGGCTACGTGGCCCTGCTGCGCACCCCGCGCGCCTGGACCTTCCTGCTCCCCGCCCTGGTCGCCCGACTGCCGTACGCCATGCTCGGCCTCGGCATCGTGCTGCTGGTGCGCGACACCACCGGCTCCTACGGCCTGGCCGGCGCCGTCGCCGCGACCGCAGCCGTCTCGCAGGCCCTGATCGGCCCGCAGACCGGCCGGCTCGCCGACCGGCACGGCCAGGCCGCCGTGCTGGTCCCCGCCGTCCTGGTGCACGCCGCCGCGGTGGGCACGCTGATCGCGCTCGCCCACGGCGGCGCCCCCGAGTGGACGCTGTTTCTCGCCGCCGCCCCGGCCGGCGCCTCCGTGCCGCAGGTCGGCGCCATGGTCCGGGCCCGCTGGGTGAACCGGCTGAACCAGCGGCCCGCGCTGCTGAACACCGCGTTCGCCTTCGAGTCCGTCACCGACGAGTTCACCTTCGTGATCGGCCCGGTGCTGGCCACCGGCATCGCCACCGCGGTCAACCCGTCCGTCGGGCTGATCGCCGAGGCCACCCTCACCGTGATCGGCGGCCTGGCCTTCGCCGCCCGCCGCGGCACCGCCCCCGCCCCCAGCGGCCCCGCCGCCCCCGGCCTGCGCCGCGCCTCCGCACTGGCCTCCCCCGGCGTGCGACTGCTGGCCGGCGGGTTCCTCGGCCTCGGCACCGTCTTCGGCGCGCTCCAGGTCTCCATCACCGCCTTCGCCGAGGACGCCGGCACCCCCGGCCTCAGCGGACCGGTCTACGGCCTGTTCGCGGCCGGCTCGATGGTCGCCGGCGTGCTCTACGGCCTGATCCCGTGGCGCAGCTCGGCCCGGCAGCGGATGCTCGCCTGCTACGCGCTGCTGGTGATCGGCTGCTCCACCCTGTGGGCGATGCCGAACCTGGTCTCGCTGGCGATCGCCGGCCTGTTCTGCGGCCTGGCCATCGCCCCCACCCTGATCACCGGCTACACCCTGGTGGAGACCCTGGTCGCGGACGGCGCCAAGACCGAGGCGTTCACCTGGCTGACCGGCGCCATCGGCCTCGGCCTGGCGGTCGGCTCCACCGCCGCAGGCCAGCTGATCGACCACTCCGGGCCCTCGCTGGGCTTCGCCGTCGCGCTGATCGGCTCCGGCCTCGGCCTGGTGGCGATGGTCACGATGCGCGGCCTGCTGCTCGCTCCGGCCGCCCCCGGCCGTACGGTGGTTCACGGTGCCGACGCCCGTCAGGAGCCGGCCGGAGCGGGCCTGCGCGGCTGAGCCGCTGGACTCCACCAGCGGAATGCCGCATCATGGACCGTCGTTAGCACTCGTAGCGTGAGAGTGCCAGGGGGAGTGCAGGAGGAAGCGGAAAGTGCCCACGTACCAGTACCAGTGCACCGAGTGCGGCAACAGCCTCGAGGCGGTGCAGAAGTTCAGCGACGACGCGCTGACCACGTGCCCCGTCTGCCAGGGGAAGCTCCGTAAGGTCTTCTCGGCCGTGGGCGTGGTCTTCAAGGGCTCCGGCTTCTACCGCACCGACAGCCGCAGCAGCTCCAGCAGCTCGCTGAGCTCGTCGTCCTCGGCCTCGTCGTCGTCGAGCACCTCGACCACTTCTTCGTCGACTTCGTCGACCAGCAGCACCAGCTCGGCTCCGGCCGCGAGCTGATCGCCCGAAGCAGCAGCGCAGCAGGCCCCGCCCGGGTACCGACCGGGTGGGGCCTGCTGGCGTGTCCGGGGCGGTTACCCGGGTTCCTCCGGACGGCGGGGCGCGGCGCCTGCGGGGTGTGCTCCGAACGGCGCAGCGGTTCAGCCTTGCGGGTGACGGCGGTTTTCCACAGGGCCGGGTTATCCACAGGGTGGGGATATCGGCGGGCGCGGGCCGCGGGGCGGGCGCAGGATGGCTGCCGCGACCCCGGTCGGGGCCGCCGTTCCCGAGGAAGGGCCTGCCGCCATGACCGCCTTCGTGCTTCCCCCGCTGCCCGCCGCGCCGGTGCCGCCGCGCCGCGAAGTGCCCGATTTTCCACCGATCCGGGGCACCGCGCGGGGCCGCCACCGCTTGCGGCAGGCCGTGCGCCGGCGTCCGGGCCTGCTCGCGGTGGCCTGCCTGGCGCTGGCCGCCGCGTTCACCTCGGGCCCGCTGCGGCCCGCTCCCCCGCCCGGTCTGGGAGCCGCCGGATGCCCCCGGGCGTCAACCGGAGGGCTGTGGATTCACCCGTGACCTACGCGTACTGCCGCCGTTCGACGCGGCATGAAAGGCTTCAAGGAATTCCTGCTCCGCGGCAACGTGGTGGACCTGGCCGTCGCCGTCGTCATCGGTGCGGCCATCACCAACGTCGTCAATGCGTTCGTCAAGGGCATCATCAACCCGCTCCTCGGGCTGATCGGCACCAAGGACCTGAACAGCTACGCGTCCTGCCTCCGGGGGCCGTGCTCGATGGACGCGAGTGGCAACGTGACCTCCGGCATCTTCATCCTGTGGGGCTCGGTGATCAGTGCCGTGATCAGTTTCATCATCATCGCCGCTGTTGTGTACTTCCTGATCGTCCTGCCGATGAACCACTACATGGAGAAGCGGAAGACGGTCGAGGAAGAGGTACTGAGCGCCGAGGTGAAGGAGGTCCAACTGCTCACCGAGATCCGCGACGCGCTGGTCAGCCGCTGAGAGCTGCGCTGCTACTTCTCGCCGTGGTGCGGGGGCCGCTGGTCGAGGTACCAGTCCAGCCCCCGCCCGCCCTGCGGCTCACCCCAGCCGCGGTCGGTGTCGTCACTGGTCTGCTGCTCGAACGGGTCCTTGAAGACCAGTCGCGGCTTGGGCTTGTTCGTCTCGTCCTGCTCGGTCATTCGTCCACTCTAGAACCGACGGGCGCCCCCGCAGGGGCGCCCGAAGGACTGGTTGTGCGTCGATGGTCACGCGGCTTCGAAGCCCGCGTGGTCGGCGATCTTCTTCAGCTCGGCCAGCGCGTGCTTCTCGATCTGCCGGATCCGCTCGCGCGTCAGGCCGTGCTGCTTGCCGACCTCCGTCAGCGTCCGCTCGCGGCCGTCCTCCATGCCGTAGCGGCTGCGGATGATGGAGGCGGTGCGGTCGTCGAGGCGGCCGATCAGGCCGTCCAGCTCCTCGCGGCGGAGCATCACCAGCACGGCGTCCTCCGGCGAGACGGCCCCGGTGTCCTCCACCAGGTCTCCGAACTGGGTCTCGCCCTCGTCGTCGACCGCCATGTTCAGGCTGACCGGGTCACGGGCCCAGTCGAGTACGTCCTTGACCCGCTGCTCGGTGGTGTCCAGCTCGGCGGCGATCTCGGCGGGCTCGGGCTCGCGGCCCAGTTCCTTGGCCTTCTCGCGCTGCACCCGGCGGATCCGGCCGAGCTCCTCGACCAGGTGGACGGGCAGCCGGATGGTGCGGGACTGGTCGGCGATCGAGCGGGTGATCGCCTGGCGGATCCACCACGTCGCGTAGGTGGAGAACTTGAAGCCCTTGGAGTAGTCGAACTTCTCCACCGCACGGACCAGGCCGGCGTTGCCCTCCTGGATCAGGTCGAGCAGGGGGAGGCCGCTGCGCGGGTAGCGGCGGGCGACGGCGACCACCAGGCGCAGGTTGGAGCGGATGAAGACGTCCTTGGCGCGCTCGGCGTCGTCGGCTATCGCGCGGAGCTCCTCCGTGCTGGCGCCGTCGAGCTGCTCCTCCTCGTCCAGCAGGTGCTGGGCGAAGACTCCGGCCTCGATGCGCAGGGACAGCTCGACCTCCTCGGCGGCGTCGAGCAGGGGCGTCCTGGCGATCTCGTCGAGGTACATGCCGACCAGATCGCGGTCGGCTTCGAGGTTGGTCGGTCGGGCGGTGCGAGTCCGATCGGCCCTGTCGCGTACGACGGCACGGGTGGCCATGCTTGCTCCCTCACTGACGAGGCCGGGGGCGCTCCGTTCCGCCGCCTGGCACAACCGTGTGGGCCAGTTCCCGGCTCACACGTAACGATCCAACGCACAGAAATCGGACAACATTCCCAAGTGGCTCAGTTTTTCGTGAGCCATGCAGTATCCTGCCGATTTTCATCCGTCGATACACTCAGCGTGACGTGGCTCGCACACCCCGCATCCACCCGCCGCCACCGAACCGGTGCGGAGTCTTCGCGACACATCCGCACAACTGATGCCGAATCGCTATCGACGGACGGCCGGCTGGCCTCCCGCCGTTGGGAAGGTGTCTGTCATGCACCAGTCCACCGATGGCTCCCCGTCGGTCGACCGGCCCCCGGCCGGCCGCCGCCGCTCTCCGGTTCAACGCCGGACACTGCTCCGTTGTGCCTGGATCGGGCTGACGGGTCTGCTGCTGTTCACGGTGCTGCTGGTTCTGGTGAGAACCGGCTGGTCGCCGCTGGACCGGCTGGACCACGGCTGGGTGGCGGCGCTGCACCGGTACGCGCTGCGGCACCCGGTGTGGACGGCGGCCATGCAGACGCTGGCCGACATCGGCGCCCCGTGGACGATGCGCGCCCTGCTCGGCGCCGCCGCGCTGTGGCTGTGGTGCGTGCGCGCCCGGGTGCTGGCCGGCTGGGTGGTCGCGGTCGGCCTGCTGGGCTGGACGGTCAGCGGGGCGGGCCGGGCGCTGATCGGCCGGGCCCGGCCGCACTTCGCCGACCCGGTCGCGGTGGGCTCCGGCGCGGGCTTCCCGTCCGGGCACGCGATCGCCTCGGCGGTGGCCTGCGGGGCGCTGCTGGTCCTGCTCTGGCCGCGGGCGGACCGGGCGGTCCGGGCGGTGGCGGGCACCGGCGCGGCGCTCACCGTGCTGGGCGTCGGCTGGACCAGGCTCGCACTGGGCGTGCACTACCCCAGCGACGTGCTGGCCGGCTGGGCGGCGGCGGCCGCGGTGCTGGCCGGGGTGACGCTGGCGGTCGAACTCTGGCTGCCTGGCCGGCTCGGCCGGGACGTCCGCCGACTGCACTGGCGGCTGCGGCCCCGAGTGCAGCGAGTGCTGGCCCCGCCGCTGCCGGTCGAGGCGGACGGCGACCCGGGCCGTTCCTGACGGTTCGTGAGCAAGGTCACACTCCGCATCCGGGTCGTCCGGGGGAGGGAACGGACGTGGGCGGCATTCCGCATGTTTCCGGGCGGAAACGGCGCTCGGCAGACGACCCGCCACGGCCTCCGAACGCCCACCGCGACGGGCCGGATCGGCCCCCGAACGGCACCCGACTCCCCATCGGGTGCCGAATTACGGCAGACTTCTGCGGCTGGATGCACCCTGCAACCGGCAGATGGAGCCCGGCCGGACCGGAACTCCCGCACATTCCCACGCAACGCCGCACGGGCACCGATCGACGGGGGGTCCGATGACCACGCACACCGCGGACGGCCCGACCGACCCGTACGACCCGTACGCGCAGCAGAGCGGCCAGTACCCGCAGCAGGGTGGTCCGTACGTTCCGCAGGGCGGCCAGTACCCGCAGCAGGGCGGCCAGTACGCCCAGCAGCCGGGTGGTCAGTACCCCCAGCAGGGCGGCCCGCAATATCCTCAGCACGGCGGCCCGCAGCACCCCCAGCAGGCTGGCCAGTACCCCCGGCAGCGCGGGCCGTACGTTCCGCAGGATCCGCCGGCCGTTCCGCAGGATCCGCCGACCATGCAGTTCAGCCGGATCCCCGACCAGTTCGGCGAGTACGACCAGGTCGGCTACCCGCCGCCCCCACCGCAGGCCCCGGTGCCGGTGCCTGCGCCGCGGGCGAGCGAGGAGCAGAAGCAGGAACAGGCGGAGAAGCCGGAGACCAAGCCCGCCGCGTCCACCGGGCGCAACGGTCTGATCATGGCGCTGGGCTCGCTGGCGTCCCGTGCGCTGGGCTTCGTGCGCAGCGCGGTGATCGTGGCGGCGCTGGCGACCGGCCCGGCCGGTGACGCGTTCAACGTGGCGAACTCACTGCCGAACATCGTCTACATGATGCTGCTCGGCGGTGTGCTGGCCTCGGTGTTCGTGCCGGAGCTGGTGCACGCGATGCAGACCCACAAGGACGGCGGCCAGGCGTACACCGACCGGCTGCTCACCCTGTGCGGGACGATCCTGGTGGTGCTGACGCTCGGCGCGTGGCTGTTCGCCCCGCAGATCGTCGACCTCTACTCCACCTTCGACGGGGTGCAACGCGAGCTGGCGATCACCTTCGCCCGGTACTGCCTGCCACAGATCTTCTTCTACGGCGTGTTCACCCTGCTCGGGCAGGTGCTGAACGCCCGTGACCGGTTCGGCGCCATGATGTGGACGCCCGTGCTGAACAACGTGGTGGCCATCGGTGTGTTCGGCGGCTACCTGGCGATGGGACACCACGCCTACCAGGCCGAGGAGGTGAGCAGCAGCGACGCGCTGCTGCTGGGCGTCGGCTCGACGCTGGGCATCGTGGTACAGGCCGCCGCACTGCTTCCCTCGCTGCGCAAGGCCGGTTTCACCTACCGTCCGCGCTTCGACTGGCGCGGTGCGGGCCTCACCCGGCCACTGCGCGCGGCAGGCTGGGCGCTGGCCCTGGTGGCGGCCACCCAGTTGTCCTTCGCGGTGATCAGCAGCCTGGGCACCGGTGCGGGCAAGGCGGCGGATGACGCGCACATCCCCGGCGGCCGCGGCTTCACCGCCTACAACAGCGCCTACGCGCTGTTCGTGGTCCCGCAGGGCGTGATCACCGTGTCCCTGGTGACCGCGCTCCTGCCGGGCATGTCGCGGGCGGCGACGGCGGGCAACTACCGGAAGATCGGCGAGGACCTGTCGGGAGTGCTGCGCTCCTCGGCCGCAATGGTGGTGACTGCCGCCGTGCTGTTCTTCGCGCTGGCCCCGCAGATCGCGATGGCCGCGTACGGCTACGGTTCCGGCGCCAAGGTGCACGACAACGCGATGGTGATCGCCTCGTTGCTGATGGCCTTCGCAATTGGCCTGCCCGCGTTCTGCGCCCAGTACGGCCTGGCCCGCGGCTTCTACGCGATGGGCGACGCCAAGACGCCGTTCTGGCTGACCCTGATCTCCACCGGCACCAACGCCGCGCTCTGCTGGGTGGCGTACGAGACGCTGCCGCTCCAGAACAAGGTGATCGGCATGGCGGCGGCGCACACCGCGGCCGCCATCCTGTCGGTGGTGGTGACCGGCGTCGCGCTTGGCCGGCGGCTCAGCAAGGGTGCTCCCCTGGCTGCGGCGCCCGCCCCAGCGGAGCCGGACCTGGACTCGACGATGGTGCTGCGCACCGATGCCTTCGCGCCGGGTGCGAACGCCACCATGGATCTGGGCGTGCGGCGCGGTGGTCGGCGCGGCAGTGGGCTGGAGGGCTTCCGCCTGGTGACCCTGCACGTGGGCCTGATCGTGGCGTGCCTGCCCGGCGCGTTCGCGGCGCACTGGCTGGCGGGGCGGTTCGGCGAGAGCCTGTTCGGCAGCCTGGCGGGCCTGGCGGTGGGCTCGCTGGCGGTGCTGGTGTCGCTGTTCGTACTGGCCCGTCCGCTGGGCGTGGGCGCGTCGGTGGCGCCGTTCGCCCGCAAGCTGCGGATCCCGTACCCGACGCCGGCGCCGGCCGGCGGGGGCAAGCACCGGCGCTAGGGTCCGCCGTCGGTGCCGGGCGGTGCCGGGCGGTGTCCGGTGCGTGCTCTCGGTGTGCCGGGGTGGAAGGCCTCGCCCGGGGACGCCTCCCGGCCGAGAGCCGGGCGCGCGCCGTGGGGCGGGCGGGATCTCGGAGACAGGCCCTGGCCGGGGACACCGCCTCGCGGCGTCAGGCGGGGGCGTCCTCGGCGGCTTCCAGCCAGCCGAGGCCGGCGACCTGGATGCCGGCCTGGAAGCGGCTGCGGGCGTCCATCCGGACCATCAGGTCGGCCATCATCCGGCGGACGGTGCGGAGGGAGACGCCCAGGCGTTGGCCGGCGCGTTCGTCGGTGAGGCCGTCGGCGAGCAGGCGCAGCAGTTCGCGTTCCTGGCCGGTGAGGCCGTGCGGGTCGCGCTGGGTGGATTCGCCGAGCGGGCGGGCGTGGTCCCAGACCTGGTCGAACAGGGCGCGCAGGGCGGCGACCACGCCGGGGCTCTGGAGTAATACGGCGCCCTTGCGGGGGTCTGCGGGGTCGATCGGGACGATGGCGGTGGCGTTGTCGACCAGGATCATGCGCAGCGGCAGGGTGGGTGCGGTGCGGACGGCGCCGCCGAGGCCGTGCAGCCAGCGGGCGTACTGGACGGTGGCGGGGTCGTTGCGGACGCTGTCCTGGTAAACCGTTCTCATCCGTACGCCGCGTTCCAGGGTCTCCTGGTCAAGGGTGCGGCTGGCCTCCATCACCTGGGCGGGCTGCGGGCCGCCGGGGGCGAAGGAGAGCACTTCGGCGGTGGCGTCGGAGGCGAGCTGGATCAGCCGGTCGCGGACCTGGTCGAGGCTGAAGAGCATTTCGACGCCGCGTTGTTCGCCGGGCGAGTGCAGGTGGGCGTACTCGGCGATCAGGCCGGCCATCGCGGCGCGGCTGCGTTCCATTTCGCGGTGGCGGCGGGCTGCCTCGGCCTCCTGGTGGGCGAGCAGGGCGGCCAGGCCGCGTTCCGGGTTGACGGCGCGCCAGCGGGTTCCACAGCTGGTGGGGCGGGTGAGGGCGAGGTCGGCGAGGCGGTCGAGAGCGGCGCAGACCTCGGTCTCGGTGCTGTCCAGGTGGGTGGCGAGGCCGCCGGTGTCGAGGTCGGGGTGCAGCAGCATTGCCCGGTAGACGGCTTCGCCGAACGCGTCGAGCCCGATCGGGCCGCCGGCGGTCAACGTTCGGTCTTCCGTATGTCCTGTCCGGTGCCGGTGCGCGTCGCTCTTCTCATCTCGGCCTCCATGCGCCGGTTCGCGGCGCTGCCCCCGGGTAGCGTCCTGATCGGGCGTCAGGTTATTGCCACCCGAGTCAGGTCTGGAACTGACTTGCGGAGATTCTGGCGGACGGGTGGGCAACCCGTGAAGGGTGCCGGGCAACTGTCATTTTCTTGCCAGGCGGATATCTGTCACCCGTGACGCCCTCCGGCGGGGGCTCGGGTCCGTCACGCTGGGGGGGTGTACGCGATCCGCCTGGAGCTGATCCCGCCGCGGCCCGTCCCGGGCGGTCCGGCGATGGAGGCCGATCCGGTCCGGCTGGCCCTGCTGCGGCTGCCGCTGATCGGGGCCCGGGTCTGCCATGCCCGGGTGCTGACCGGACCGGACGGGTTGGCGGCGGTGTGTTTCCTGACCGCCGGGTCGTTGCTGGCCGCGGAGCGGGCGCTGCAGGTGGGCGCGGGTGCGTTGACGGAGCCGGGCGGGCCGTTGCCGGGCTGGGCGGTGGTGCGCTGCGAGGCGGATCCGTGGATCGCGCTCGGCATGTTGCAGGCCCGAGCACGGAGTTGACCTCTCGGCGGGAAGCTGGCCGTTCGGTGTCACGGCACTCTGGTGCCAGCTCCGGGTGCTGACGCGGGGGTGCCGTCCGGGCCACTCTTGGTGATGTCGGCAGGACGGCGGTGCGAGACCGCGGGAGCAGCCCCCGGCGGGGCCGCGGATCGCACCGGAGACCTGACGGCGGTTCACCACACATGCCCCGGCGGCAGCCCGGGGATCGGCCGAACGCGAGAGGATCGGGCACTCCCATGACGCTGAACATCCGTTTTGTCACGATTGCCGCTCTGGGTGCGATGGTGGTCGGCGGCGTCGCCACCGCCGCGGAGTTGGCCGGGCCGAGCCGGCCGGGAGCGGTGGTCACGGCGGACGGCACCGTCGCGGGCGGTCCGCAGCCGCCGACCGACGCGGGTGCGCAGGTGATCGTGGTCGGGCCGACGCCCACCCCGGCGCCGTCCGGCAGCCCGACCTCGACCGAGCCGCCGCACAACGACACCTGGGGCTGGGGCTGATCGGGCCGGGCGGCAGAGCCGGGGAGGCGTCCGGATGACCACCGCACTGGAACGCCCGCTGGTGCAGCGGGCCCTGCCCCACCAGTTCCCGCTCGCCGCGGCAGCGGCGGCGAGCCCGACCAGGGTGCTGTTGGCCGACCGGCACCACCTGTTCCGTTCGGGGCTGGGGGCGCTGCTGGACCGGGAGGAGGACCTCGCGGTGGTCGCCGAGGCGGTCGGCGGAGAGGAGGCCGCGGCGGCGGCGTCCGGGGTGCGCCCGGCGGTCGCGGTGCTCGGCGTGGACGAGGAGCAGCCGGATCCGACGGCCGCCGCGCGGCGCCTGCAGCACGCCGCGCCGGGCACCGCGGTGCTGCTGCTGGTGCCGGCCCTGCCGCGGACGGCGCAGGCGCGGCGGGCGCTGGTGGAGGGCGCGGCGGGGGTGCTGCTGAAGGACGTGCAGGCGCCGGCGCTGATCGCGGCGGTGCGTGAACTGGCCCGCGGCGGGCGGGTGTACGACCCGCGGCTGGTGCTGGAGGTGGTGCGGGCCACCGGGCAGCCGGGTCCGCTCAGCCGCCGGGAGCTCGCGGTACTGGGCGAGATCGCCGAGGGCAGCACGGTGCAGGAGGCCGCGGCGGCGCTGTCGCTGTCGCCGGGGACGGTGCGCAACTACGTGTCGGCGGCGATCGCCAAGACCGGGGCGCGCAACCGGTGCGACGCGATCCGGATCGCCCGCGAGTGCGGCTGGCTGTAACACCCCATGAATGGTCCCGCCGACGACCCGTCAGATTCCGCTGACGGGTCGCAGGCGTGCGCGTGTACGGGCAGTTCAGAAGTTTCCGCCGAGGCCCTCCCCGGCCCGGGCGGCGGAGACCACGTCGGCGAAGCCGTGCGCGGTGCGCGGCAGGTCGGCGGGGCGGCTGCCGATCAGGAACTCGCCGACGGAGGATTCGGCGGCCCAGTCCAGGCCGAGGGCGCGGGCGGCGGCATCGGTGTCGCCGGAGCCGAGGCCGCAGGGGGCCAGGCCCATGGCGGTGGCCACCAGGTAGAGGGTCTGGTAGAGCACGCCGACGTGCTTGAGGGTCAGTGCGTAGGCGATCTGGCTGTACTTCCAGGACAGCCGGCCGAACCGGCTGGTGACGGTGAGCAGTACCTGGGGTTCGACGATGCAGGCGGTGGCCCGCCAGGCGGCGGTGACGAGTTCGCTGAACGCGGCCTTCTCGCCGGGGTCCTGGAACGGGCGCGGGCGCAGCCGGTGCGCGGCGGCGTCGTAGCGGTAGACGCCGGGTTCCAGGCCGACGCACTGGACCACCGAGAGGTAGATCTCGAGTTCGCCGGTGGCGCCGCCGGCCGGGTAGGGGCGGTCGACGCCGTCGTAGCCGTGCGGGTCGGCGGGGTCGCCGGGGATGATGCGGCGGACCCGGGCCACCCGGTAGAGCAGTTCGGCGAGTTGATCGAGTGTCACCGGGGTCTCGGCGTAGGCGCGGACCGAGCGGCGGCCCTCCAGGACCTCGCTGAGGGCGGGGTCGCGGGCGACCACGGTGTCCCAGTCGGGGATCGGCAGCTCGATGCCGGTGCCCTCCTCGCGGGTGCCGGGGCCGGAGACGACGGGCAGTCGCGTGACGTCCTGGTGGGCGAAGACGCCGCCGGACGGGTAGTCGTGCCGGCCGGGGCGGCTGCGGGCGTGGAACAGCAGGTCGTGGAAGTCCCAGAGCGGGGCTTCGGCGCCCTGTCCGGCGTCCAGGAAGCCGCCGCCGGCCAGCAGTCCGGCGAGTGCCTCGCCCTCGCCGGCGGACATTCCGGCGAGCAGTGCGGCGTCCTCGGCGGTGCGGGAGGTGCTGAGTGCGGTGACGAAGGCGCCGGCGGCGGCCCGGTGCAGGACCAGCCGGAACGGTGCCATCGGCGATTCGAGGACGCAGGATTCGCCGTGGCCGTCCGGCAGCCGGCGCAGGTAGGCGAACCGGGAGAGCACCAACTGTCCGGTGGGGCGGGCGAATCCGGGCAGGTCGGCGGAGCGGGCGATGGGTACCGCGGTGGCCAGCGGATCGCCGAGCGGGTCGGTGACGGTGGTGTTGACCAGGTACGGGAAGCGTTCGAGCAGTTTGAGCAGGCGGACCTGGTCGAGGGCGAGTTCGTCCAGGTCGGCGTCGGTGCGGGTGAGTTCGGCGAGTGCGGCGACGGTGCGCTCGCCGAGGGCGTGGATGCGCTGGCGGCCCCACGGGTGGGTGAGTTCGACGTCGGCTCCCTGGGCGGTGACGTCGACCTCGGGGCGCAGCCGGAGCAGGCGGCGCAGCGGACGGTGGTCCCCGGCGGTGGGGGCGGGTGGCAGGTGTTCGATGACGGTCATGGGTACCTCCCCGGATGGGCGGGGCAGCCGGGCCCGGCTGCCCCGCGCTTCGGTCAGATGAAGATCGGGATCGGGTTGAGCGCGCTCTCCGGGGTCGGGGTGTCAAGCCAGCCGAGCCGGACGGGGACGTCGTAGAGCCGGCCCGGCGCGAAGCGGGCCCAGAAGTGCCGCATGCCGGGGACGATCACCCGGGCGACGGGCAGGCCGACGTCGGGGCGGGTCTGGTCGGCGACCAGGAACTCCATGCCGTGGTCCTCGACGATGCGCTGGACGAGCGCCAGGTCGTCGGCGAGGTCGGCGCCGGCCAGCGGGAGCCAGCTGGCGGGGGTGGAGCGCGGGGCGTTCGGGTCGGGCAGCAGGTAGGGCTGGTTGGCGACGGTGGCGGTGGTCCACCAGGCCTTCTGGTCGCGGTCGGCGCCCGCGTAGCTGACCCGGCCGTGTTCGTCGCCGGCGACGGGGCCGAGGAACTGGTTCATTTCGGTGAGCGCGCGGGTGAGCGCGATGTGCGGGTCGAGGTGCGCGCCGAACGCGATCAGCACGTCCTCGTTGCGGCCCGAGCCCGGCTTCGCGTCGAGCCGGCGGGAGAACGCGCCGACCACGGGGATGCCGAAGTCGGCGGTCAGGTCGAGGGCCCAGATCTCCCGGCGCAGTCCGCGGTAGACCTCGCGCAGTTGGTCGATGTACGGGTCGCCGAAGGCGTCCAGGTCGATGCCGGGGCGCTGCACGCGGTTGTACCACCACAGGGCCACCGCGTCGCGTTCGACGAGTTCCAGGAAGCCCTGGAGCGCGGCGTCCTCGAAGGAGGTGCCGGCGGCGCAGCCGTTGGAGTCGCCGGCGGCGTAGAACCGGCCGCTGTGCCGGTAGCCGTAGTACATCGCCTGGGTGGGCAGCCAGCGGTGGCGCTGCTCGGTCAGCGACCAGGCCGGGGACCATTCGATCGGGTCGTCGGTGCGGAACGGCTCGGGGACGATGTGGAACGCCGACCGCTTGGCGTTCCACTGCTCGCGTTCGGCGTACTGCTTCGCCGAGTACAGCAGGGTGCGTTCGGGGTGGATCGCGGCGTCGCCGAGTTCGGCGAAGGTGGCGAGGCGGCGGGCCTCGTCGCCCTGGAAGACGCCGGAGAAGCGCTCCATGGCCTCGCCGAGCGCGGACGCTCGGGCCTGCGCGTCGGTGCGGCCCTTGCCGCAGCTGTTCGAACGCAGGCCGCTGCGCAGCTGCCGGAGGCTGCCGGCCTGCCGGGACAGGTTCTGCCCGGACATGTACACCCGCAGGCCGGTGGGGGTGTGGGCGGCGGGGACCAGGGTGGTGACCACGCCGGTGATCGGGCTGAGCTGGGGGCGGTACTTGTCCAGCATGTCCTCGGGCGAGGCGGAGCGGTGCCCGCCGTCCGCGGTGAACGCCTTCGGGCGGGGCTCGAAGCGGACGGGCTCCAGTTGGCGTCGGGTCACGGTCGCGTCGTCGCCGCAGGCGGTGCACTGCGGGCGGCGGACCAGGGTGTGCTTCTCGCTCTCCAGCAGCACGGTGTCCAGGGTGGTGACGGCGGCCTGCGCGGGGCGGGCGCCGGCCAGCCACTTGGTGGTCTCCAGGGCGGCGAGCTGGGTGCCGAGGGCCAGGGTGGCGGGCAGGTGGGCGCCGGCGGTGGAGATCGGCTCGTCCTGGCCGAGGCGGTGCTGGAGGTAGCTGAGCGACTGCCGGTTGGCGGACAGCCGGTGCGCCAGGCACTCCCAGCAGCCCGAACCGTCCGTACCCTCACTGCCCGGCACGTCCGGGGTGAAGACCGGGCCGACCCAGACGATCGAGCCGACCGGGCGGGCCAGCAGCCAGGGGCGGCCGTCGGCGAGCGCCTGCCGGTTGCGCTCGGCGAGGCCGGGGTGCAGGTAGTCCTCGGTGAGGGCGACGGTGAACTCGGCGTCCTGGTCGACCGTCACGCCGGCGGCGGTCAGTGCGGCCAGGTACGGCGCGGTGTCCACGTCGCCGTGGACCTCGATGCGGACCCGGGCGCTGTGCAGCGCGGCCATCGCGGTGTCGCCGTCCTGCCCGGCCATTTCGAAGAAGGCCGCGCCGGGGCGGTCGGTGTCCGGGTCGGCGGCGGTGAGCCAGCCGCCGGCCAGCAGTTTGCCGACGCCCGCGTCGACCTTGTCGGCGGGGACGACGCCGTCGAGGGCGGCGCCGATCTGTTCGGCGGTGCGGGTGCCGTCCAGCAGCGGGGCGAGAGCCTGGGCGAGCCTGCCGTCGACCACCGAGACGCCGCGCTCGGAGACCAGGTAGACGGCCTCGCCGTCGACCACGTACGGGGTGAACTGGCGCTTGAATCCGATGAGTTCGGACATGACGGGTACTCCTCGAAGCGGTGGCGCGGTCAGCGCAGGGTGGCGAGCGGGGCGGCGGAGGTGTCGTGCACGCGAAGGAGCAGCAGGCCGACGGCGACGGTGCCGTCCAGCGCGCCGAGGTTGACGGTGTCGTCGATGGCCCGGTCGGGGAACCAGGTGCCGTGCACGCGGTGCCGGGTGATCAGTTCGCGGGCCATCAGGGCGGCGGCTTCCCGGCCGTCGTAGAACGGGCCGGGCAGCAGCGCCTCGGCGCCTTCCGGCAGGGTGTGGATCAGGCCGGCCTCGGCGGCGGTGAGCGCCTCGGTGGCGGCGGACAGCAGGGCCCGGCCGGAGAGCGCGGCCAGTTCGGGGCCGGTGACGGGCGGGGCGAGCGCGGCCAGGTCGGCGCCGTCCACGGCGTCCGCGCCGAGCGAGACGGCGGCGTCCAGGCAGGCCAGGCGGCCGGCCCGGGTGCCGGTGGCGAAGCGGTGCTCGCGCAGCCGGGCCCGGACGGCCTCGGGGTCGGCGAGCAGCGCGGGGGCCTCGGCGACGGTGCGGGCGAGTGCGGCGGCGATCGAGTCGGTGCCGCCGGGGACCAGCTCCCGGAAGTCGAACGCCGGCGCCTCGTCGTCGAGTTGGCCGGTCGCCCGGGTGGCCAGCGCGCGGATCGCCCGGTCGGTGTCGGGGTGGCCGCTGCCTGCGGCGCGGCGCAGCCGGAGCAGATTGAGTAGCAGGCCGGCGGTGCCGAGCGAGGCGTCGGCGGGCGCGGCCGTCCGCGGGCGGCCGGGCCGGTCGGAGACGGACTCGGCGACGCCGAGCGCGCCGGGGACCAGGGCCTGCGCGGCGGCCAGGAACTCGCCTTCGCCGAGCAGCAGTCCGCCGCGGGCCAGGCCGTGGATGATCGCGCCGGGTCCGGCGAAGCCGCCGGGGACGGGCGCGCCGGACGCCAGCCGGGGGTCGGAGGCGAAGACGAAGGCCCGCGGCTCCTCGATGTCGATCACCGCGGCGGCCTCGGACAGCAGGCCGTGCGCGGCCCGGTGGAAGCGCGGTTCGCCGGTGGCGGACCAGAGTTCGGCGAACAGCAGGGCGATGCCGAGGGTGCCGGACACCAGGTCGGGGCCGAGTGCCTCGATCTGCCGCAGGCCGGTTCCCGGGTACCAGCTCTGGCCGAGCCAGCCGGTGGACCGCCGGTCGGCGAGGATCCGGTCGCCGAGCGCGGTGGCCTGCGCCAGCAGTTCGCCCGGGGTGGGCGGTTCGGCGGCGCGGGCCTGTCCGGCCGATCTTGCCGGATCGGCGTGCGGCGTCGGGCGGGCGGGCCTGGCGGGGGTCTGTTCGGTGCCGGCCCGGGCGGCGTCCACGCAGCCGGACAGGATGGCGACGTGCGCGTCCAGGTCGAAGCCGTCGAGTTCGGCCACCCGCTGCTGGAGGCGCTTCCAGCCGGTGGAGCGGAAGTGTCCGGGGATCTCCCGGCCGTCGGCGGTGAACACCGAGGAGGAGGTGGTCAGCGAGCGGAAGAACGGGATGTCGAAGGAGCGGAAGGAGTCGAGTTCGGCGAGCACCACCTCCAGCAGGTCGCCGCGGGCGGCCTTCCCGGCCCGGGCGGCGACGGCCCCGCGCAGCGCGCCGGCGATCACGGTCTCCCGGGTCGCGCCGTCGTCCAGCGCGAGCGGGCTGGTGGAGGCCCGGAGGATCTTGTACCCGTCCCAGGTGTGCCGCCAGATGTAGCGCACCCAGACCCCCCGGAAGCCGCTCAACGGACCCTCGGGGTCGGCGAGTTCGCCGCGCAGGCGGTGCAGGACGGCGTGCATCTCGCGGTAGCCGTCGACCACCTCGCCGGTGTACTGCCACGGGTCGGCGGGCCGCCCGTCGTGCACCGGGCGGTACGGGGGCAGCGGCAGGACGGGCACGCCGGGGGCGCTCTCCTGGCTGCCGACCCGGGACAGGCAGCCGATGTCGACGGCGTCGGTGTGGCCGGGGGGCGTCCAGGACAGGAAGGCCATCGAGGTGCGCACCACGGTGGTCTCCAGCTCGTCCAGCAGGCTGTGCTGGGCGGCCGACAGCGCCGGCGGGTCCTGCACCCGCGGGTACAGCAGGCACTCCAGGTCGACCAGGACCGGGTGCTCGCCGTCGGCGAGCAGGTTGTCCGCCCACAGGTCGCGGCCCTCCAGCAGCTGGACCAGGCGGATCGTCATGCCGAGCCGGCGGTAGAACCGGGCGAAGCCCTCCCGGTCGGCGCACGGGCGGGCCGGGACCAGCTGCTCCCAGCCGTAGTCGCCGGAGCAGTCGGTGCTCAGCGAGGCTCCGTGGCCGTCGTCGCCGCGGTCCGAGCGGAGCACCACGGTACGCAGCGGAAGGTCCAGCGACAGTTCGGAGTTGAGGCGCTCGACCAGGCCGAGGAAGGCGGTGGCGTGCCGCATGTCCTTGGGCTTGTAGACCACGCCGGCGCCGTGCTCGAAGTGCAGCAGCGCCACCGAGCGGCCCTGGGCGTGCCGGTCGCCGGCGTCGCCGCGGACGGCGGTCAGGGCGCCCGGGTCGGTGCCGTGCCACATCCTCTCGACGAGTTCCTCGCGGTCGGCGGCGAGCCGGGCGAACAGCTCGGTGTACATCTCCTGCCACTGCCGGCAGACCGTGCCCACCAGGTGGGCGAGGGCGGGCAGCCGCTCCAGGCGGGCCAGCCAGCCGGTGGCGGAGGCGTCGAGGCCGCCCTCGGTGTCCCAGTCGGTGGCGCGCGGGCGGCCGGTGGCGAGCTGGAACTCGTGGCAGAACGTCAGGTGGCAGGCTTCGGTGAGCCGCCGGGTCAGGGTCTTCGCCAGATCGGCGCGGGCCGCGCCGGTGACCGGGACGCCGAGGATGCCGCCGGGGCCGGTGGGCAGCAGGGCGTCGGCGGCGGCGGCGAAACCGGCGGTCAACGCGCCCGGGGCGGTGGCGGGTTGGGCAGGCTGGGCGCGGAGGAAGGCGCCCAGCGCGTGCGCCCAGGAGGGCAGCTTCTCCGGGTCGGCGAGGCGGACCCGGCGCAGGCCCTCGCCGAGCGGGCGGCCGGTCTCGGCGAGGTGTTCCAGCAGCACGCCGGCGGAGCGCCGGTCGCCGGCCGCGCGGCTCAGCCAGGTCTCGACGGCGGCGGCGCGGCTGCGGCGGTCCTCGGCCGGGTCGGGGGTGAACAGCGCTTGCCCGTCGTCGCGGGCGGCGGCACGTTCGTCGAAGCTCGCCGCGGCGGCGATCACCTCCCTCAACCTGGCGTCGGCGCCACGGAGTTCGGGCAGCAGGGCGTCAACGGGGGTGTCGGGGCCCGGACTTCCGGCGGTGCGGAGCCAGGTCTGCAGTTCGAGCGACATCTCACATCTCCTGGAAACGGGCGAGGCGGGTGAACAGCGGGTCGGTGCCGAGCAGTTCGCGGTAGGTGCCCTCGGCGGACACCCGCCCCCCGTCCAGCACGTAGATCCGGTCGGCGGTGCGGATGGTGCTCAGTCGGTGGGCGATCACCAGGCGGGTGCGGTCGAGTCCGGCGACGGCGTCGGCGACCCGCTGCTGGGTGGTGTTGTCGAGGGCCGAGGTGGCCTCGTCGAGCAGCAGCACGGCGGGGTCGCGGACCAGGGCGCGGGCCAGCAGCAGGCGCTGCACCTGGCCGCCGGAGAAGCCCTGCGCGTCCTCGCCGACGCGGGTGCCCAGGCCCATCGGCAGGGCCCGCAACTCCTCGGCGATTCCCGCCAGTTCGGCGGCCTGCCAGATCCGGTCCCGGTCGATGTCGGGGTCGGCGCCGGCCAGGTTGTCCAGCAGCGAGCCGCGCAGCATCCGGCCGTGCTGGAGCACCGAGCCGAGCTGCTGGCGCACCAACCGGGCGTCCAGCGTGGCGAGTTCGCGGCCGTCGTAGCGGACCGCCCCGGACTCGGGCTGCTCGAAGCCGAGCAGCAGCCGGATCAGGGTGGACTTGCCCGCCCCGGACGGGCCGACCACGGCGACGAACTCGCCCGGCTCGGCCCGCAGCGACACCCCGTCGAGAGCCGGCGCGGCATGGCCCGGATAGCGGAACGTGACGTCTTCCAGGGCGAGTTGCCCCTTCAGGCGGCCCGGGTCGGCGAGCCGGCCGGACCGGTCGGCGGCCGCGCCGGCTGGCTCGGCGAGGATCGGCCGCAGCCGCTCCAGCACCGGGGCGATGCCGTACGCGCTGGTCGCCGCGTGGGTGACCTGGCCGAGCGCCAGCGCGACCTGGCCGATCGCCACACCCGACGCCATCAGGTGCCCGGCCGTGGCGCCCGGGCCGAACGTCGCCCCCGCCAGCAGCACGGCCAGCAGCAGCGGTTGCAGGGCGGTGGTCAGCGCGCCGGCCACCGCGTCGGAGCGCATCGCGGCGGCGTCGGCGCGCTTCTGCCCGGCGAACGGGGCCGCCCAGCGAGCGAACGCCTGGATCTCCCGGCCCGCGGTCTGGATCTTGTCGATGCCCAACAGCAGCCCGTACAGCACCCCTTGGAGCTGCCCGTGGGCCGCGAACACCTGCGCCTCGTGCTCCTGGCGGTGACGGCCGAGCAGCAGCAGCCCGGCCGTCACCGCCAGCACGGCGAGCAGCAGCAGCCCGCCGAGCCGCCAGTCCACCAGCAGCAGCACCGTCAGGCCGGTGACGGCGAACACCGCGCCCAGCACGGCGCCCACCAGCCCCTCCGAGAGCACCTGCCGGGCCTGCGCCACCGCGTTCGCCCGGTGCACCAGATCACCCGTGGTGAAGTCGCGGAAGAACCGCGCGTCCTGGGCCAGCAGCCGGTCCCAGACGGCGGGTTCGAGCGCGTTCTGCACCCGGCTGGTGAGCCGGACGGCCGCGGTGTTGCGGACCAGCGTGAGCAGCCAGGACGCCACCACCGCGGAGCCCAGCAGCACGGCCAGCCAGCGCACCGGGTGCCGATCGGCCAGCAGCAGGCCGGGCAGCAGCACTCCGGTGGACAGCGGGACGAGCAGGCCGAGCAGCGCCGACACCAGCCCCGCCACGCCCAGCACCGCCACGTCCCGGCGGGCACCGGGCACGGCGAGCACGAAGCGCAGCAGGACTGCCGGGGTCGGGCGCCCCGGTGGCAGCGGCGGGTACAGCAGCAGCGCCTGGCGGCTCAACTCCGGACGCTTCTCGGGGCGTTCGGAGGCCGGGTCGAGACGGCGGTGCCGTCCGGCCCGGGGAATCAGGGCGATCGGCCGGCCGTCCTCGGCGGCGAACGCCACCATCGGACCGGCCGTGCCGCGTTCGTCCCCGCCGTCCAGCGTGACGGGACGCCAGCGCACCCCGGCCCGGCGCAGCAGCGCGGTGACCGGATCGGCGGCGTCCCGCACGGCGGCGGGGATCTCCTCGGGAACGTCCACCCCCAGCGCCCGCAGCACGTCCCGCGCCTGGTCCGCGCGGTGGCGCGGCGCGAACGGCGAACTCTCGCCGCGGCGCGGGACGGTGTGCGGACGGGTGGTGGCGGCGGTTCCCAGTGCGGCCAACGCGTCCGCGAGTGCGGTCCGGTTGGCGGCCGCGGTGGCGTCGGCCCGGGTCGCCGGGTCGCGCTCGGTGTCCGCCGCGGCGGTCTGTGTCCCGCCCCGGGGGGCGGCGGTGGCGGTGCTCATGCCTGCTCCTCCGTTCGGGCGGGGCGGTTCTCGGTGGTGTCGGTGGTCTCGGCGATCTCGGTGGTGTCGGCGGTGTCGGCGGTGTCGTTCGCTTCGGCCTCGCGCAGCAACTCCCGGTACGGGCCATCTTCTTCGGCGAGTTCTGCGGGCGGTCCCTGCTGGACGATGCGGCCCCCGGCAAGCACCACGACGCGGTCGGCGGCCTGGATGGTGCTGATCCGGTGGGCCAGCACCAGGCAGCTGACGCCGCGCCGGCGCAGGTGCTCGTTGACGGCTGCCTCGGTGTGCGCGTCGAGTGCGCTGGTCGCCTCGTCGAGCACCACCAGGGCCGGGTCGAGGGCCAACGCGCGGGCCAGCTCCAGGCGTTGGCGTTCGCCGCCGGACCAGTTGCGGGCGTCCTCGTCGATCGGGGCGTCCAGTCCGCCGCGGCGGCGGACCAGGTCGGCGGCCTCGGCGTCGGCGAGGGCCCGGTGCAGGGCGTCCTCGTCGGCGGCCGGGTCCCAGAGCGTCAGGTTCTCCCGGACGGTGCCTTCGAAGAGCCTCAACTGCTGTTCCACGTAGGCGATCTGGCCGGTGACGATGCCCCGGTGCCAGTCGTCGCGGGGGCGCCCGTCGAGCAGCACCGCGCCCTTCCAGGGGCGCAGTACGCCCGCCGCCAGCCGGGCCAGCGTGGACTTGCCGCTGCCGGAGGCGCCGACCACGGCGACCCACTCGCCGGGGGTGATCCGCAGCGAGATGCCGGAGAGTGCGGGCGGCCGGTTCGGGTCGTAGCCGAACTCCAGGTCGCGCAGCTCGAGTTCGCCGCACAGCCGGACGGGTTCGGCGGGGCTGTCGAGCACCGGCTCGAGGTACGGGTCGACCTCGCTGGTCGAGATGTCCTCCAGCAGTGCGTTCTGCGCCCTGGCGATGGTGAACTCGGCTCCGGTGCCGACCAGTTGGGAGACCGGCAGGAGGAAGCCGTTGAGCAGCAGCAGGAACGCCAGCAGGGTGCCGAAGGAGAGCGAGCCGGCCAACAGCAGCACCGTGCCGGCGACGAGTGTGACGGCGGCGGCGGCCGAGTTGAGCGCGCCGGGCAGCGAGAGCGGCACCAGGACGGCGTCGGAGACCCGCTGGCCGGTGTGCGCGGCGCGGGCCTGCCAGCCCGCCCAGGAGCGGAACAGCGCGTCCTCGGCACCCTCCGCCTTGACCGTCTCGATCGCCGACACCCCGGCGAACGCCACCCCGTCGCGCTTGTGGTTCTCGCCGTGCAGCCGGTGGATCAGGCCGCCGCGCCGCCGGTCGGCGGAGCGCAGCGCGAGGGTGTCCAGCACCGCGACGGCGACCGGGATCGCGGCGAGTCTCGGGGCCAGCCAGACCAGTGCCGTCAGGTGCACGGCAGCGGAGGCCAGCGAGGACGCGGCGCCGGCGAGCCGGTAGGACAGCAGGTTCGCCAGGCCGTCGTTGAGCTGCACCCGGGTGACCAGTCCGCCGAGCTGCCGCCGGTGGAAGAACGCGCCGGGCAGCCGCAGCATCCGCCACAGGAAGGCGGCGGACGAGCTGGCGGCCATCGCCTCCAGCACCCGGTTGACCATCGCCGAGCGCAGCCAGTTCCCGGCCAGCACCAGCCCCGCGACGGACAGGCCCGCCGCGGTCAGCGGCACCGCCCAGCCATCCGCGCCGCCGTTGACCACGGCGGCCAGGTAGGTGCGCAGCAGGAACGCGCCGCCCACGCCCGGCACCGTCGTCACCATGCCGACCAGCACCGCGACCAGCAGCGGCCAGGCGTACGGCCGCATGCGGGCGGCGAGGGCGCGCAGCAGCGGGAAGCGGCGTCCGCCGGGTTCGAAGTCCGGGCCGGGTTCGAAGCCGACGGCGATGCCCGCGAAGGTGGCCCAGAACTCCGCCGGGGTGGCCGAGTAGGAGCCCAGCGACGGGTCGTTGACGTACACCCGGCCGCGCTTGATGCCCTCGAACACCGCGTAGTGCGGGCCGGTCATCAGCACCATCGACGGCACCGGCACCGCGCCGAGCCCCGCCAGCCGGTCGTCCCCGCGCACCACCCGGCGTCCCCGGGTCGTCAGCCCGTACCGTCCGGCGGCGCGCGCCACCGATGCCGCGCTCACCCCGTCCCGGCTGACCCCGCAGGCGCGCGACGCCTCGTGCAGCGTCACCCGTCGCCCGAACGCGCCCAGCACCACTGCCAGGCATGCGGGGCCGCAGTCCTGTTCCTCCATCTGCGGGACCACGGGTGTGCGAATGTGCTTGCGCCGCTTGGCGGTTGACGTCCGACCGGGCTTCGGTGCGGGCGCGGGGCCGCTGGCGGTCTCGCGTTCGGCCGCCGCGGGCGGCTCCACGGTCCTGACCGCGGTGGGCTTCATCGGGTGGCCTCCTTCCCGAACACGGCCTGGTACGGGTGGCGACTGCCGAGGTCGACCCGGACGTCCACGGCCAGCGGGCCGGCCAGCGGGACGTCCTGGGGCAGGCGGGCGTACGCCAGCCAGACGGGGGCGGAGCCGGTGGGCAGGCCGGGGACGGCGACGGGCAGGGTGCCGTCGAGGGTGTCGGCGCGGACGGGCAGCGGGTCGATCCGGTCGACGACCGCCTGCACCGCTCCCCCGCCGGGCACCGGCACCAGGACGGGCCGGCCGGGGGTGAGCTTCGCGGCGTCCTTCGGGTTGTCGAACAGCAGCCGGACGGTGGCCGGCGCGTCGGCCGGATCCAGGGCCAGTACCGGTGCGCCGGTGGCGAGTTGGGCGCCGGGCGCGGCGAGCAGGGCGCTGACCGTGCCGGCGGCGGGGGCCGTCAGTTCGGTGGTGCCGTCCGGGCCGGCCAGCCGCGCCAGCGCCTGGCCGGCCGTCACCGGCTGGCCCGGGCGGACCAGGAACGCGGCCACGCTGCCGTCGTGCGGCGCGGAGACCCGCACCGGCGCGGTGCCGTGCGCGAGGACGGCGTGCACCGTCATGGCGTTCGGCAGGCTGCCCCACACCGCCCAGCCCGCGCCCGCGCCGACGGCCAGCGCCAGCGCGATGCCGGCCAGCCGGAGCCGCGCGCCGACCAGCCGCACCGGCTGGTCGAGTCCGGGTTCCAGCACGGCGGCGGCCCGCGCGGCGGCGACGGCGGCCTGCGAGCGCTCGGTGGCCGCGGCGTCCTGGGGTTCCATCACGGTGCTCATGCCGCCACCCCCAGCGCGGGCTCGCGCAGCGGGCATTCGACCGGCAGTTCGCGGATGCCGCCGAAGGCGAACTGTTCATGGCGGCGGGCGGTGGCGTCGGTCAGCGGGGTGCTCAACTCCCTTGCCAGGTCGGCCTCGGCGAGTCCGCGCAGAACGGCCGCGCCGGCGATCAGGGAGAGCGGGGCGCCGAGGCAGTGGTGCGGTCCGTGGCCGAACGCGAGGTGCTGGCGCTCGGCGCGGTCGGGGTCGAAGCGGTCGGGGTCGGTGAAGCGCCGCGGGTCGCGGTTGGCGGCGGCGTACAGCAGCACGGCGACCCGGCCGGCCGGGATCACGCTGCCGCCGAGTGCGATCTCGCGGGTCAGCGCCCGGGCGCTGGCCCGGACGGGGCTGCCGAGGCGCTGAGCCTCGTCGAACACGGCGGCGGCGAAGGCGGGTTCGGTGCGGACGCGCTCCGCCAGGCCGGGGGTGCGGATCAACTCCCAGGCGGCGACGGCCAGTCCGGCGGTGAGCGTCTCCAGGCCGTTGGCCAGCAGCATCACCACGAAGGCGAGCAGTTCCTCGGTGTCGAGCCGGCCCTGATCGCGGGCGACGGTCAGCCGGGAGATCAGGTCGTCCCCGGGCCTGGCGGCCCGCTCGGCGCACAACTCCTCGACGTAGGCGCGGAATTCGGCGAACTCGGCATCCAGCTCGGCGGCCCCCGGCCCGGCCCCGAACGGGTCGAGGAAGGAGCGGGTGATCAGCGCGGCCCAGCCGGTGATCCGGTCGTGCTCGGAGTCGGGGATGTCCAGGATGGCGCAGGAGACCGCCACCGGCAGCGGTACGGCGAGGTCGGCGACCAGGTCGAAGGAGCCGGCGTCGATCAGCGGGGCGAGCAGCCGGGCGGCGGTGGTCTCGATCCGCTCGCGGATCTGCTCCAGCCGGCGGTGGCTGAACGCGGCGGTGGCGAGCCGCTTGAGCCGGGTGTGGTCGGCGCCGTCGCGCATCGGCAGCATCCGGTCGATCACCTTGATCAGCGCGGTGTTGCCCGCCCGGGGCAGTCCGACGCTGGTCGGGTCGACGTTGGTGCCGGGGTTCATCAGGACGGCGAGGATCTCCTGGTGCCCGGAGACCACGTACGCCGGGCCGAGGTCCAGGACGGGCGCCTCGGCCAGCAGCCTGCGGTAGAGCGCGGGTGGGTCCTGCTGAGCGGCGGGCTCCTGGATGAACCGCATCAGCTCGTGCCGGAGGCTGTCCATGCCCGGCTCTCCTTCAATCCGACGGTGGGGCAACGGGGTTGGGCCGGGTGGGTGCGGGGGTGGGCCGCCGGGGCGGACCACCCCCGCACAGATCCCGAATTACTCGGACTCGAGCACCACCGAGCTGAAGCAGGACACCGGGCAGGCCATGCACATCAGCGAGGAGGCGGCGCCGCCGCTGACCGTGTCCAGCTCCTCGACCTCGATGTCGAACTGCTCGTCCTTCTCGATCTCGTTCTGCGCCATGGGAATCTCCTTCTGTTTCGCGGCGCCGGCCCGCTTTCCGGGTCGGTCGCCTCGGTTTTCTTTTGCCGCCATTCGCTTTCCCGGTTTCGCTTTTCCCCGGTTCCGCTCTCGGCGATGTCTCAACTATGACCGGGCCGCGAAGGCCTGTGCAGTAGGAGATGTCAGATTCCCCGGGGCGTAAATGTCACCGCCCTGGATGACATTTTGCACATACTCCGACCTGCGACGATGCGCTACTTGCAGATACTCGCACGCACCCGTCACGCTGCAGTCATGACACCTCTTTCCGAGAATTCCCCGGCCGTGGAGGTGGTGGATCTGCGGCGCAGCTACGGCGAATACCAGGCGGTGCGCGGCATTTCCTTCACCATCGCCCGCGGCGAGCTGTTCGCCCTGCTCGGCACCAACGGCGCGGGCAAGACCACCACCCTGGAGGTGCTGGAGGGCTACCACCCGCCGACCTCCGGGACCGTCCGGGTGTTCGGCCTGGACCCGTTCACGGCGGGCGCCCGGGTGCGCCGGCGGACCGGCACGATGCTCCAGGAGGGCGGTTTCTTCAAGGAGTTGACGGTCAAGGAGACCGTCGACTGCTGGCGCACCTTCACCAGCCGGGCCCGGCCCACCGCCGAGGTGCTGGCCCGGGTGGCGCTGGAGCCGAAGGCCGGCACCCGGGTCGGCCAGCTGTCCGGCGGCGAGCGCCGCCGGCTGGACCTGGCGCTGGCGGTGCTGAACGACCCCGAGCTGCTGTTCCTGGACGAGCCGACCACCGGCATGGACCCGGAGGCCCGCCGCACCACCTGGCAGCTGGTCGAGGAACTGCGGGCGGCCGGCACCACCGTGGTGCTGACCACCCACTACCTGGAGGAGGCCCAGCAGTTGGCCGACCGGGTGGCCATCATGGACGGCGGCGTGATCGCCGCCGCGGGCACCGTCGACGAGGTGCTGTCCGGCCGCGGCGACCTGATCACCCTGCCGCTGCCGCCCGGCCGCCCGCTCGCCGCGCTCCCCGAACTGCTCGGCTCCGCACCGTCGTTGACGGACGGACGGGCGGTGTACCGGGTGCCTCGCTCGGCGCCCGCGCTGGCCGCGCTGCACGCCTGGTCGGCCGCCCAGGGCATCGAGCTCGACGGCCTGGAGGTGCGCTCCAGCTCGCTGGAGGACGTCTTCCTCGCCATGGCCGACCACCACCGCGCCGACCGCCACCACGCCGGCCAGCACCACGCCGCCGACCACCACGCCGTCGCCGAGGGAGCGTCCCGATGAGCTGGTTCGCGTACGCCAAGGGCCAGTTCGGCCTGTCCTGGAAGGTGTTCTGGCGCAACCGGCGCTCCACCTTCATCGGGTTCCTGCTGCCGGTGCTGCTCAACCTGCTGATCGCGGCGCCGCTGCGCGGCAAGTGGATCGGCGGGGTGAACGCCGCCGGGTACGTGGCGGTCGGGCTGCTCGGGCTGGCGCTGGTCACCTCGTTCGTCAACCTGCTGAGCAGCGTGGTGGCGCGCCGCGAGGAGCTGGTGCTCAAGCGGCTGCGCGGCACCGAGTGCCCGCCGAGTGCCGTCCTCGCCGGGCAGTTGGGCGCGGGCGCGGTGGTGGTGCTGATCCAGGCGCTGGTGCTGGGGGGCGTCGCGGTGGGCTGGTTCGGTGCGCCGCTGCCGGCCGATCCGGCGCTGCTGCTGCTCACCCTGCTCGGCGGCTACCTGCTGTTCTCGGTGCTGGCGGTGGCGCTGTCCGGGCTGACCCCGACCACCGAGACTGCGCCACTGGTGGCCACCCCCGTGCTGGTGCTGTGCATGTTCGGGGCGGGCGTGTTCACCCCGATCTCCGCGCTGCCCGACTGGCTGCACGGCCCGGCGGGCGCGCTGCCGCTGTCGCCGGTGGTCCGCGGGCTGCGCACCGCCTGGTTCGGCCGCGAGTTCGGCGCGGAGAGCTGGTCCGGCGGCCCGCTGCGCGAACTGGACCTGCTGCACGGCTGGACGTCCGCCGCCCCGTCGCTGCTGCTGCTGGCCGCCTGGCTGGCCGCGTCGTTCGCGCTCTCCCGCCGCCTGCTGCGCTGGGAGCCCCGCCGCGGCTGACCCCGCCCCTCCCCGACCCGACCAACCCGAGCCGCCCGACCGGCCCGACCAACCGACCAACCCGACCGACCCGACCGGCCCGACCGGCCCGATGGCCCGCCCCGCCGCGAACTGCCCGCCGCCGTGCGGGAGTTCCGGACGCGGCGGGCCGTCGGCGTACCCGCGCAACCGCGGGCCGGTGGCCGGACCACACCCGCCCCCGCCCCGCGCACAAGGGCCCACCCCGGGCCCTGCCCTGCGCCGGCCTGCCCCCGGTGTGCGCCCCCTACCGCGCGCCGCCGGGAAACGGTGGCCGGAGCACCTCCTCAGCCCCGGGCCCCTCGGCAGACAGTGGAGGCGCCGGGAGGCCGGGTCCCCCGCCCGACTCCCGGCGGACCTTCATCATCACGATGCCGAGGAGTGATGGGACGTGTATGCAACGCGGCGGGGATCCCCCCGCCACAGACCTTGGGCACTGTCGGCCGACCACATCATCGGCGGCGAGACGCTGCGGATCTGGGAGCGCCCCGGCGCCCCCGACGACGCCCCGCACGTGGTGCTGGCGCACGGTTTCGAGGAGAACTGGGACACCTGGCTGCGGCTCGCCGCGCTGATCCCGCCGGGCCTGCGGCTCAGCGCGCTGGACCTGCCCTGGCGGGCCGGTTCCAGCTACGCGTGGACCGAGCACGGCAGTTCCGCGGTCTGGCTGGAGCGGGCGCTGGAGCTGCTGGAGGAGCCGGCCACCGCGCTGGTGGCGCACTCGTTCGGCGCCAGTTCGCTGCTGGAGCTGCTGGCCCGGGACGTCCCGGCGGTGAAGGCGCCGGCGGTGCTGGTCGCGCCGGTCTACCGGCCGCACGACCGCGCGGTGGACCCGGAGTACTTCACCGAGGCGGTGACCCGTTTCCGCCGGGTGCTGACCGAGGGCATGTCGGTGCAGCTGGGCCCGCGGGCGCAGCGGCTGGACGCGGAGCTGCTGGAGCTGATGCAGCGCAGGATCCGGGACCGGGTCGAGCCGCACGGCTTCCTGCAGTTCTACGCGATGCTCGCCCGCATCCCCGGCCTCACGCTGGACCGGATCACCGTGCCGGTGCAGTTGATCAGCGGCACCAAGGACATGTCGGCGCCCCCCGCCGCGGTCCGTGAACTCCGGTCCCGGATCAGTGATCTGACGGTCCATCAGAGCAATCGGCTGAGCCACTTCTGCCAGGTCGAGCAGGCCGAGGAGGTCGCCGCCGAGGTGCTGACCTTCCTGGGCTGTCTCGGCATCGGCTTCGAGGGCGACCGGCTCACCGACCCCACCACCGAACGGATCCGCATCGAGGAGGCGATCAGCGCATGACACTCGCGACCGAGCAGAAGTACGACGTGGTGATCAGCGGCGCCAGCGTCGCCGGCTGTGCGGCGGCGGTGCTGCTGGCCCGGCAGGGCGCCCGGGTGGCGCTGCTGGAACGGCGTTCCGACATGTCGGCGTACAAGGTGCTCTGCACCCACTACCTGCAGCCCAACGCCTTCCCGGTGCTGGAGCGGCTGGGCCTGATCGAGACCCTGAAGTCGGCCGGTGCGATACGCAACGAGGCGCGCTGGTGGACCCGTTGGGGCTGGATCCACCCGAGCCCGGGCCCGGACGGCAAGGAGCTGCCGTACGCGTACAACATGCGCCGGCAGACCCTGGACCCGCTGATCCGCAGGGCGGCGGCGGACACCCCGGGCGTGGACCTGCTGCTGGGCCACACCCTGGTCGGCGTGCTGGACGAGGGCGGCCGGACCGCGGGCGTCCGGGTCAGCGACGGCAAGCGGGAGTTCGAGCTGCGGGCCCGGCTGGTGGTCGGCGCGGACGGCAAGGACTCGGCGACCGCGCGGCTGGCCGGGATCCCGGTGAAGACCGTGGAGAACCAGCGGTTCAGCTACTTCGCGCACTTCGAGAACCTGGAGCTGGCCGGCGGCATCACCCAGTGCTGGTTCCTGGAGCCGGACGTGGCGTACGCGATGCCGAACGACGACGGCGTGACGGTCGTCGCGGTGATCCCGGACCGGAAGAAGCTGCCGGAGTTCAAGAAGGACCTGGAGGGCGCCTACCTGGACTTCGTCCGGAACCTGCCGGACGCCCCCGACGTGGACCGGGCCACCCGCATCTCGAAGATCATCGGCACCGTCAACTACCCGCTGCTCAGCCGCCGTCCGGCCTCGCCGGGCCTGGCGCTGATCGGTGACGCGGCGATGGCCAGCGACCCGCTGTGGGGCGTCGGCTGCGGCTGGGCGCTGGAGTCGGCGTCCTGGCTGGCCGACGCGGTCGGCCCGGTGCTGGCCGCCGGCGGCGACGTGGACCGGGCCGTCGCGGCGTACGGCAAGCGGCACCGCAAGCAGCTCGGCGGTCACCGGCACCTGATCTCGGACTACGCGAGCGGCCGGGCGTTCAACCCGTTCGAGCGGCTGATGTTCGCGGGCGCGGCCCGGGACGCGGTGACCGCCCGGCACATGCACCTGTTCGCGTCCCGGCTGATCGGCCCGCTGAAGTTCCTGTCCGTCCCGGCGATGTTCCGCGCCCTGCTGGTCAATCTGCGGCACCTGGGCGAGAAGCCCCCCGCCCCGGCGAACCGCCGGCCGGACCCGGCCCGGCTCACCCCGACGGCCTGACGGCCCCGCCCCACCCCGAACCCACCGCCACGAACCCGGAAGAGGACACCGTCATGAGCACGCCCACCACCACCCTGACCGACGCCCAGGCCGAGCTGATCCGCGAGATCGTCCTCGACGTCCTGGAGCTGGAGCCCGAGGAACTGACCCTCTCCAGCCACTTCGTGGACGACCACGGCGCCGACTCGCTGCTCGCCATCGAGATCCTCGCCCGGATCGAGCGCGACCTCGGCGTGGCCATCCCGCAGGACGACCTGGTCGAGCTGACCAGCCTGGAGAACGTCTACGTGATCGTCGCCCGTCACCAGGTCGGCGGCGGCGATGCCTGAGCAGACCACCCGCAAGCAGCCCACCCGCACGCAGCCCACCCGCAACCGCCCCGACCACCAACGGGTCGTGGTCACCGGGCTCGGCGCGGTCAGCAGCGCCGGCCTGGGCGTCACCGCCTTCACCGAGTCGGTCCGGGCCGGACGCCGCACCACCTCGGAGATCCGCAGCTTCGACACCACCGGCTTCCCGCACGTCCACGCCGGTGAGGTGCACGACTTCGACCCGAAGCAGTGGCTGCGCCGAATCGACCCCGAAGTCTGGGGCCGCAGCGGCCAGTTCGCCGCCTCGGCGGCCCGGATGGCGGTCGAGGACGCCGGATTGACCGCCGAGCAGCTCGCCGCCGCGCGGGCCGGCTCGGTGATCGGCACCACCAGCGGCGAGTCCGCGGTGATCGAGCAGCTGGTCGGCGAGTGGGTGTCCGGCGAGCTGAAGTCGCTCACCCCGGGCACCGTCGCCGCCGCCCCGGCCCAGCGGATCGCCGCCGCCGTCAACACCGAACTCGGCCTGACCGGCGAGGCGTTGACCCTGGCGACGGCCTGCTCGGCCAGCAACTACGCGCTCGGCTACGCCTTCGACCAGGTCTCCTCGGGCGAGGCCGACTACATGATCGCGGGCGGCGCCGACTCGGTGAACCGCTGGGCGCACGCCGGTTTCTACCGGCTCGGCGCGCTCGCCGAGGAGGTGTCCCGGCCGTTCGACGCGGACCGGGCCGGCATCCTCACCGCCGAGGGCGGCGTCGCGCTGCTGCTGGAGCGCTACGACCACGCGGTGGCCCGCGGCGCCCGGATCTACGCCGAGATGCTCGGCTACAGCGTCAACTGCGACGCCGAGCACATGGTGCACCCGGACCCGACCAGCATCGCCGCCTGCATCCGGGCCGCGCAGCGCAGCGCGGGCGTCACCCCCGAGGAGGTCGACTACGTCTGCGCCCACGGCACCGGCACCCGCACCAACGACTCCACCGAGGTGGCCGCCGTCCGCGAGGTGTTCGGCGACCGGCTGCCGCCGATCAGCTCCCTGAAGTCGATGATCGGCCACACCATGGGCGCGGCCAGCGGCTTCGGCGCGCTGATCTGCTGCATGGCGGTGCACGAGGGCTTCCTGCCGCCGACCGCGAACCTGCGGCGGGTGGACCCGGCCCTCGGCCCCGGCGTCGACCCCGTCCCGAACACCGCCCGGCCGGCCTCGCCGCGGATCGTACAGAACCACGGCTTCGCCTTCGGCGGCAACAACGCCATCACCGTCTTCGGGAGGGTCGCATGACCACGGCAACGGCTGTCGCCGTCGAACCGCTGGCGATCACCGCGGCCGGTGTGGTCACCCCCGCCGGGCTCGGCCTGGACGCGCTCGGCGCGGCCCTGGCGGGCGCCCCGGTGGCGGGCGGCGACCCGGCGGACGTGACCGCCGAGACGCTGCCGCCGCGGCCGGTCCGGGTGGCGCCGGAACTGCCGGTCGCCGAACTCCTCGGCAAGAAGGGCAACCGCCAGCTCGACCGCACCACCAAGCTGGCGCTGATCGCCACCCGGCTCGCCCTGGACGTCGCCGCGGCGGGCACCCCGGAATCCGGCCCGGTCACCACCGTCCGCAGCGGCGTGGTGCTCGGCACCAGCACCGGTTCGATCCGCAGCTCCAGCGAGTACTCGCGGGAGACGCTCGAACTGGAGAAGCCCTACCTGGTGAACCCGGGCCTGTTCCCGAACACGGTGATGAACTGCGCCGCCGGGCAGGTCGCCATCCGGCACGGCCTGCACGGGGTGAACGCCACCCTGGCCGGCGGGCACCTGTCGGGCCTGCAGGCCGTCAAGTACGCCCGCAACGCGCTGCGCCAGGGCCACGCGGACCGGCTGCTGGTCGGCGGCGTCGAGGAGTTCTGCGCGCAGAGCGCCTGGGGCTGGCACCGCTCCGGGGCCCTCGCCCCGGGGGCCGCGGTCGGCGAGGCGGCGGCCCTGCTGCTGCTCGAACCGGCGGACGCCGCACGGGAGTCCGGCCGCCGCACGCTGGCCGAGGCACTGGCCTGCGAGGTCGGCTTCGGCGGGACGGACGTGGCCTCCGGCGGCCTGTCGGCGGCCCTCGCCCGGGTGGTCGGGGCGGCCCTGGAGCGCAGCGGCGTCACCCCGGCCGAGGTCGGCGCGCTCTCGCTGGGCGCGAGCGGCCAGAGCGGCCTGGAGCGGATCGAGGAACGGGCCGTGGCCCGCGTCCTCGGCGCCCTGCCGGAGCGGGTGCTGCGGGCCAAGCGGGTGCTGGGCGAGAGCTTCAGCGCCGGCGGCGCGGTGCAGATCGCCGCGGTGCTCGCGGTCTGGGAGCGCGAGCAGGCCCCGGCGGGCAGCGTCGCGCTGGTCACCTCGCTGTCCCCCGACGGCCAGGTCGGCTGCCTGGTGCTGCGGCGCTGACCGTACGGCCCGGGGCCGCCGCCGCCGCACCCCGGCAGGCGACGGCGGCCCCGGGGTGCCGCCGATGACTTCTTCTCCCCAACTCACCGGAACAGGAGGCGAGACCCATGTCCGTCGGACAGCCCACCGTGACCGCCGACCTCGGTACGGCCGAGCTCGTGCGCGACTGCCTGGCCGGCGCGCAGCCGGCCTGGCGGGCGCTGGTCGAGCGGTACTCCGCGCTGGTCTGGAAGATCGCCCGTTCGCACCGCCTGTCCTCGGCGGACTGCGAGGAGGTCTACCAGCTCACCTGGCTGAGGGTGTACCAGCACCTGGCGAACCTGCGCGAACCCCACCGGTTCCCCGACTGGCTGACCACCTGCGCCCGCCGCGAGAGCCTCAAGCAGGTCTCCCGGACCGGCCGCTACCTGCCGATCGGCGACAGCACCGAGTTCGAACGCGGCGCCGCCGCCGCGGACCAGTCCGAAGCGCCGGACCACGCGCTGCTCCTCGACGAACGCCGCACCGAGGTGCTGACCGCGCTGCGCCGGCTCCCGGCCCGCGACCAGGCCCTGCTGACCCTGCTGAGCGCCGACCCGGCGCCGGGGTACGACGAGATCAGCCGGGTGCTGGGCGTGGCCCGGGGCTCGGTCGGCCCGCTGCGCGGCCGGGCCCTGCGCCGCCTCGCCGAGGAGCTGGAGGCCGCCCGCAGGGCGGAACGCCGCTGAGCCGTCAGTCCGCCTCGGCCGGGGCGACCGGCGGGGGCCAGGAGGCCACCAGGTCGACCAGGGCGGCCGGGGGTTCGTCCGCCAGCGCCTCGCGCACCAGGATCGCCAGGATCTCGTCGTCCACGGGAAAACCGCCTCCTCTGCCAGAACGGGCCGGTCACGGCGCGGATCTCCTCCGCACCGTAACCGGCCCTGGTCGTTGTGCACAGTGGTCACGCCAGGGCCCGCAGCAGTGGCAGTACCCGGCTGCGGACCCGCGGGGCCGCTCCCGGGAACGCCACCGCCGCCACGAAGCCGGTCGGAACGTTCAGGTCGAGCAGGTGCCAGCCGTCCTCGCCCTCGGAGCGGGCGCCGGGCCGGCCGGGCCGGGCGCCGAGCCCGACCCGGACGCCGTCGACGCCGTGCGCGATGCCCACGCCGATGCCTTTCAGGTACGCCTCCTTGCGCACCCAGCAGCGCAGGAACGCCGCGGCCCGTTCGTGGGCGGGCAGGGCGGCGAGGTCGTGCTGTTCGAGCGGGTGGAGGTAGCCGGCCAGCCGTTCCTCGGTGCCGGGCCGGACGGGCGCGGTCTCCAGGTCCACGCCGACCGGTCGGCGGGCGAAGGCGTACAGCACGCCGTCCGCCGAGTGCGACATCGAGAAGTGCAGGGTGCCGTCCTCCGCGTAGGGCTTGCCGTGCGCGCCGCCGCAGCGGCCGCAGGCGGCGCGGTGCAAGGCCACCGCGTCGGGTTCGCGGTCCAGGTAGCGGGCCAGCAGGACGCGCAGTCCGGCGTGCGCGGAGACGAACCGGTGCCGGCGTTCGGCCTGTTTGAGCCGGGCGGCGCGGGCCAGTTGCTGCCGGTCGAGCAGGTCGAGGGCCCAGGCCTCGGTGCGGCGCCCGGCGTCCCCGTCCGGCCGGGACGGGACGGCCATCCACCAGACGTCGACGCCGTCCCACTGCTGCGGCTGGGGGCGGGGGTCGGGTCTCACAGCGCGACGCCGCCGTCCACCTGGAACACCTGGCCGGTGATGTACCCGGCGCGTTCGGAGACCAGGAAGGCGGTGAGTTCGGCGACCTCCTGGGCGCTGCCGAAGCGCTTCATCGGGACGATGGACAGCGCCTGCGCGCGGGCCCGGTCGGAGAGCGCGTCGGTCATGTCGGTCTCGATGAAGCCGGGCGCCACCACGTTGACCCGGATCCCGTAGCGGGCCATCTCCTTGGCGAAGGTGCGGCTCAGGCCGTGCACGCCGGCCTTGGAGGCGGCGTAGTTGGCCTGGGTGGCGTGGCCGTAGACGCCGGCCACCGAGGAGATGTTGACGACCGTGCCGGTGCGGCGCTTGAGCATGTGGAAGCCCACCGCGCGGCAGAAGTTGAAGGTGCCGGTCAGGTTGGTGTCGATCACCGCGTGCCAGTCGGCCAGCGGCATCATCACCAGGGCGTTGTCCTTGACGATGCCGGCCGAGTTGATCAGGGCGTGGACCGGCCCGAGTTCCTCCTCGGCGCGTTTCACGAAGGTGTCGACGGCCTGGTAGTCGGCGACGTCGAGGGCGGCCGGCAGGCACTGCACGCCCTGCGCGCGGATCAGTTCGGCGGTCTCCTCGGCCTCGGCGGACTCCCGGCGGCCGCAGAACGCGATGTGGTAGCCCTCCGCGGCCAGTTGGAGTGCGACGGCCCGGCCTATGCCGCGGCTGCCACCGGTGACGATCGCGGTCCGGGGTGCCGACTCGGTCATGGGTCTTCTCTCCTTGTTCGCTGTGGTCCCGACACCTGTACAGAGCCTCCGGACCGGCCCCTGGATACCTGTCCCAACGGGCTTGCCGGGCCGCTCTGTTCGAAAGAGACGAATCGAGGGAGGGACCGATGGAGCGACTGTGGGAACGCTGGGTCGACCTGTGGAACGGCGACTTCGCCGCCGCCGCCGACCTGGTGGGCGAGCGGCTGGAGGCCCGGCTGCCGCGGGTCGGGATGCCCGAGGAGGGCACGCTGACCGACGGCGCGGCGCTGGCGGCGTGGATCGTGGACTTCCGCTCGGCCTTCCGGGACGCCCGATTCAGCACCGAACTGGGCCCGTTCGCCGTCTCCGGCCCGGACGGCCGCCGCTACCTGGTGGCCCGCTGGCGCTGCGAGGGCGTCTGGGACGGCGGCACGGCGCAGGGCGCGCGGGCCGCGCCCGGCACGCGGGTGGCGTACAGCGGCACGGACGTGCTGCGGATCGGGCCGGACGGCCGGTTCGACGGGTACTGGCTGTCCGACGACCAGTTGGGCGTGTTCAGCCGGCTGGAGGCCCCGGTGCCGGCCTGGACCTGACCGCACAGCGCAGGGCCCCACGGAAGACTCCGTGGGGCCCTTCGCGTCGCCGGTGCCCGGTTCAGGGCCAGAGCTCCAGCGCGCGGCGGCGCACCGGCTCGGTGAAGTTGTCCTTGAACGCGGTGGAGCGCGGCCGCTTCTCCGGCTCCCAGGGCAGCAGGCAGTCGTAGGCGGTCTTCGGTCCGCTGCCGGACAGGATCTCCTCCTGGCTGTAGAAGATGTGCAGCGGTGTCACCCGCTCGTCCTCCAGGCGCAGTTCGCCGCGGCCGGGGTGGCAGCGGGTGGCGAAGCCCCAGAGCAGGTCGCGCAGGTCGGTCGGGTCGATGTCGTCGTCGAGCACCAGGACCCGGCTGAGCCAGAACCCGACCTTGGCCCTGAGGCCGACCCGGGCGAGGGCGCGGGTCAGCATCCGGGTGGTGGTGAAGGCGCCGGCGGAGCGTTCGCGCCAGTCCCGCGGGACGGTGATGGCGAGCAGGTTGACGGCGGATTCGGGGACCATCCAGGCGGCGGTGACGGGCAGCCCGGACTCCCGCAGGTTGGTCAGGGCGACGGCGGAGTAGGTCAGTCCGACGCCGGTGTGGTCCTCCTCGACGGGCTTGCCGGCCGAGACCACCGGCAGGACCGGGTCGTCCCGGTGGGTGATGGCGCTGATCCGGAAGACGTTGCGCTGCCGGGGCTGCCCGGAGACGTAGCCGAGGAATTCGCCCATCGGCCCCTCCGGCACGGTCTCGTCGAGGGACACGTGGCCCTCGATGACGATCTCCGCACTGGCCGGGACCTCCAGATCGACGGTCTTGCAGCGGACCGTCTCCAGCGCTTCGCCGAAGAAGGCGCCGAGGTAGCCGGCCTCGTCCACGCCGGACGGCAGGCCCATGCCGCAGACGAACGGGACGGCCGGCTCGCAGCCCTGGACCAGCGCGTACGGCATCGGTTCGCCGCGCTCCTGCCAGAGCTTGAAGATCTTGCCGAGGTCCTGCGGCGGGTTGATCATGCCGGCCATGGTGCGGCCGTCGACCTTCATGATCCGGGCGATCGACCAGTTGGTCCAGGTGCCGTCGGGGGTGCGCACCACGATCGCGCCCCAGGTGTTGACGTAGCGTCCGCCGTCGCCGTCGTGGATCAGCGGCACCGGGAAGGCGTCCAGGGTGGCGTCCTCGCCGAGCAGCACGTTCTGCTGGCAGGGCGCGTCCTCGACGATCACCGGGGCGATCGGGGTGAGCTGCTGGGCGCCGGCCAGCTCCTCGACGATCTCCAGCGGGTGGCTGTCGACGGGCAGGCCGAGGGAGAGCGCGGCGCGGGCCCAGCGGGCGCCGGGCAGGGAGCTGAGCGCGCCGGGGTTGCCGAGCACCCGGAAGCCGGGGGCGTGTCCGGTGACGGCGGTGAACAGCGGTGCCGGGTCGTTGCGTTCGACGGCGCGCCGGATGACGGCACCGATCTCCAGCTCGGTGTCGACGGGTTCGGCGACCTCGCGGAGGTCGCCGAGTTCGGCGAGCGCGTCCAGGTACTCGCGCAGGCTCTTCAGGTGCTTCCGGGTCACCGGGTCACGCTCGCTTCCCACTCCGCCGGGCAGGCGGTCTCGATGGTCTGGTGCCGGGCGTTCCGGGGGAACTCGCCCCAGCGCGGGAATCCGGACGTGTCCAGGCCGAACAGGTCCAGCACCCGTCCGACGGTCTGGTCGACCACGTCGTCCAGGCTGTCGGGGCGGGTGTAGAAGGCGGGCACGGGGGGCGCGATGATGCCGCCGTTCTCGGTGACGGTGGCCATGTTGCGCAGGTGGGTGAGGGTCAGCGGGGTCTCCCGGACCATCAGCACCAGCCGGCGGCGCTCCTTGAGCGTGACGTCGGCGGCCCGGGCCAGCAGGGTGTCGCAGGAGCCGGTGGCGATCTGCGCGAGCGACTTCACCGAGCAGGGCGCGACCACCATTCCGGCGGTGCGGAAGGAGCCGCTGGAGACGGCCGCGCCGACGTCCTCGGGGCCGTAGTGGACGTCCGCGAGGGCCTGCACCTCCTTGACGGTCAGCTCGGTCTCGTAGGAGAGGGTGAGTCTGGCCGCCCGGGACATCACCAGGTGGCTCTCCACGCCGAGGACCCGCAGCGCCTGCAGCATCCGGATGCCGTAGACCACTCCGGTGGCGCCGCTGATCCCGACCACGACGCGTTCCGGGGCGGGGGTCCGACTCATGACTTCTCCTCAGCTGACGGGGGCGAACGGACGGGCGCCGCCCCCGCCCGGTCCGAGGGGGGAGGACCGGGCGGGGCGGCGCGCGGGCGGCCGGTGGGACGGCCGTTCCGGGGCCCGGGTGGGGGTCCGGGCCAGGATCCGGGTGGGGGTCCGGAAGGGGCGGAGGAAGGGGCGGGGGCGGGGCCGGAGTGGGGGCCGGCCCCGGGGCGGAGGCGGCTCAGCGCTCCGGGCGCTGGACGATCGAGGTGGTCCAGGTGAACCCGCCGCCGGCGCTGCACATGATGGCGAACTCGCCCGGGGCCAGCAGGTCCTGGGAGATCAGGTCGGCCAGGTTGGCGGGCAGGTCGCCGGCGCCCATGTGGCCGGTCTTCGTGCCCAGGTTGATCTGCTGGGCCTTCACGGTGCTGAGCGCCGGGCCGTACATCATCTCCTGGAGCCCGGGGCCGACCCGGGAGATGGTGATGTACTTGATCCGCGGGTCGTCGTGCTCCAGGCCGGCCTCCGCGAGGCCCCGGTCGAGGGAGATCTGGGTGTGCCGCCGGGCGGCGTCCGGGAAGTGGTTCTCGCCCATGCGGTCGTTGAACTCGCCGCGCTGCGCGTTGGTCGGCCAGGTCTTGGAGTGCTGCATCGGGTACTGGCTGAACGGGTTGTCGCCGCGCTCCATGCTCTCCATCTCGTGCGCGGTGGAGTGGGTGAGCGCCAGCAGGTGCAGCGCGTCGTCCGGGCGGGCCTCGCGGCCGAGCAGGACGGCGGTGCCGCCGTCGCCGTAGCCGATGCAGGGGTGCTGCGCCCAGCGGTCCCAGACCGGCGCGAAGAAGCGCTCGCCGGTGGTGGTCATGGCGGACTCGAGGTCCGGGTCGGCGATCAGGTGGGCGGCGGCCAGGTGCAGGGCGGCGGCCCCGCCGTTGCACAGCTGCTCGATGCCGAACGGGAAGGCCCGGTCGGATATGCCCACCCCGTTGGCGACGAAGTGGCCGTAGGACCACTTCTCGTGGCCCTGGTGGAATACTCTGGCGTGGGCCAGGAAGCCGATCTTCGCCGGGTCCCAGTCGGCCGCCGCGAGGGCCTTGCGGCCGGCCAGCACGGCCATCTCGGGGCCGGCCAGGTCGGCGCTGACGGGCACCTCGGTGATGCCCATGGCCTCGCCGCGTTCGGCGTCGCAGAGGCCCGCCGCGATCCGCTCCTCGATCGTCTCGACGGTCTCCGGAAGCCAGGTGGCGGCCGACTTGATGCCGATCTTGTTGGTGAACCTCATGGTGTGCGACTCCTTGCGGGTGCGGTGGCGGTGGTGCCCTCTACACCCGTACAGATCCGCGCCCGGCCGCCCGGATACAGCCCGTCGCCCACCCGTTCGACCCGTTCGTACGGAGTCCGGAACGTGCCGGAGCCGCCGCGCCCGGGCGGGGCGCGGCGGCTCTGCGGAGGTGGCGGGAGCGGTCGGTTCAGCCCTTGGCCGCGGCGGTCTCCTTGGGCAGGGCGGCCAGCAGCAGGGCGACCAGGGCCGCGGCCCCGGCGAGCGCCGCGGTGACCACCCAGCCGTGCTGGAACGCCTTGACCGTCTCGGCGACGCCGTGCGGGGTGCCGAAGGCCGCGATGAACACCGACACACCGACGGTCAGGCCGATCTGCCGGACCATCATGTTGACGGCCGATCCGGTCGCGTAGGACGGCGCCGGCAGGTCCCGGGTGACCACGCCGACCAGCGCGGTGATCACCAGGATGGTGCCGACCGGGGCGAGCACCGCGCCGGGCAGCAGCATCGACCAGTACGAGGCGTCGGCCGCGGCCAGCGCCGCCCACCAGGCGAGCGCGCCGGTCAGCAGCACGCAGCCGGTGGTGATCACCGCGGTGACCCCGAAGCGCTTGACCAGCTTGCCGACCGAGAAGGCCAGCGGCGGCATCAGGAAGGTGCCGGGGGCCAGCGCCAGGCCGGTCTTCAGGGCGGAGTAGCCCCAGACCGTCTCGGCCCACAGCATGAAGGAGAACAGCATCGCGGCGAACGCGATGTTGAAGGTCAGCGCCAGCACGTTGGCGATGCTGAACGAGCGGAGCCTCAGCAGGCCGAGCGGCAGCACCGGGTGCGCGTGGCGGGCGGAGCGGACGAAGAAGGCGGCGAAGGACGCCACCGCGACGGCGATCGCGCCGACGAAGTTCACCGAACCCCAGCCCCACTCGGGGGCCTTGACCAGGCCGAGGGCCAGCGAGGCGATGCCGAGGATCAGGAAGACCGCGCCGAACAGGTCCGGCACCGGGCCGGTGGCGGGCTCCTGGTTGGCGGGCAGCACGCGGCGGCCGACGAGCAGCGCGGCGATGCCGAACGGCAGGTTCACCAGGAAGATCCAGCGCCAGTCCAGGTTCACCAGCGAGCCGCCGAGGATGGGGGCGATGGCCGCGGCGATGCCGCCGACGGCGGTCCAGGCGCGGATCGCGCCGCCGCGCTTCTCCGCCGGGTAGGCGGCCAGCAGCAGGCCGAGCGCGGTGGGCACCATGGCCGCTGCGCCGGCCGCCTGCAGAACGCGGGCGGCGACCAGCTCCGGCACGTTCTGGGCGATCGCGCACAGCGCGGAGGCGACGGTGAACAGGCCGAGGCCGATCAGGAAGCCGCCCTTGCGGCTGGAGCGGTCGGAGAGCCGTCCGGCCGGCACCAGCAGGGCGGCGAAGACGATGGTGTAGGCGTTCAGCGTCCAGGACAGGCCGGCCACGGTGGAGCCGCGGAACTCGTGTTCCAGGGCCGGGAAGGCCACGTTGACGATCATCATGTCGAGCTGGGTCATCACGAACCCGGCGCACAGCACCAGGAAGGTGAGCATCCGGCGGCGGGCCACCGACCGGTCTTCGGGCGGCGCGACGGGCGCCGCCACCTTTGTCGTGGGGAGTTCCTCCACCGACTGGGCCATGAGCGTGGATCCTCTCGGGAGCGTGGGTGCGGGATCAGCCGTTGAGGGCGCCGACAGCGCCGACGGTGGCGAACGTGCGGTTTCCGGTGACCGACCAGACTTCGGTGATCAGGCCGTCGCGGAAGGCCAGTTGGTCGATGCCGCTGTTGGCGACGGGCTTGCCGCCCGGGCCGCGGTAGGCGCTGTACCAGCGGCTGACCACCTGGTGGGTGCCGGGGCCGCCCGGGGAGGCCAGTTCGACCACGGGGGTGCCCTCGACGAAGTAGCGCAGGTCGGTGTGGGAGTCGCGGAACAGCTTGACGAAGCCCTTGATGTCCTCGGGGGTGCCGAAGGCGTCGCTGTCGACGGTGGGCAGCGCGTTGCCGAACCGGACGCGCAGGGCGGGGGCGAGGATGCGGTCGGCGATCGTCAGCTCGCCGTTCCACATCCCGGTCCACTGCCGGAACAGTTCGATGCCGCTCTCGCGGGTGTCGGCGCTCACGCGGCGCTGCTTTCCCGAACAGCCGGCCCGGCGCCCTCGGTGGTCTCGGCGCCCTGCGTCCAGGCCTCGGTGATCACGCCGTCGGCGACCCGCAGGATGTCCACGCCGACCCAGCGGATCGGGCGGCCGGCGACGTCGCGGGGCCAGCCGGTCAGGCCCTTGCAGATCGCGGTGCCGTACCAGCGGACGACCAGCAGATCGCCGTCGACCACCGGGCCGACATCGGTGCGGTAGGTCAGCTCGCCGAACTTTCCGGCGAAGCCGCGGACCCAGTTCTCCATGGCGGCCGGGTCGGTGATGTCCGCGGGGTCGATGGTCGCGCCGACGGTCGGCAGGTGGAGCCGGTACGTCGGGGCGATGATCGTGCGCGCGTGGGACGGGTCCTCGTTCCACATGCGCAGCCAGCCGTTCCAGATCCGCTCGGCCTCTTGCGGCGTCAGCGGGACGGTTCCCGTCGTCGCCTCGTCCAGCACGGACATCGCTTGTCCTCCTGTGTCGCCCGTCCGGTGGCCGGGGGTGCTGCTCCCCCGGGCTCACCAGGACAGAGCGGGGTGCCGGGGCCGCGGATACACCTGACGCGGGGAAAGTTCCGGACGGTCAGCGGGCGGGGCGTTCGACGACCATGCAGGACCAGGTGAAGCCGCCGCCGCCGGCGAAGCAGAGCGCCAGCTCGCCGGGGGCCAGCAGCTCCAGCCGGTCCAGGTCGGCGAGGTTGGCGAGGGCGTCGCCGCCGCCGAGGTGGCCGGTGCGCGCGCCGAGGTGGACGAGTTCGGCGTCGAGCAGTTCGGTCATCACCGGCCGGTAGAGCAGGTCGATGGTCTTGGGGCCGAGCCGGGAGAGCAGCACGGCGCGGATCCGCGGGTCGCGGGCGGCGAGTCCGGCGTCCTCCAGTGCGCCGGTCAGGGCTTCGCGGACCTTCGGCGGGGCGGCCTTGCGGAGCAGTTCCATGCCGCCGGCGGCCAGGAACTCCTTCTTGGTGCGGCGGGCGTCGATCGGGGCGCGGTGGGTGAGCGGGGCGGGCGAGAACGCGTCCTCGCCGCGGTACATCGACTCGAGTTCGGGGGCGGCGACCACCCGGCTGGCGACCAGCCGCAGTCCGGGGCCGCCGCGGCCGAGCACGACGGCGGTGCCGGCGTCCCCGAAGACCGCGTCGTAGTCGCTGCGCCAGCGGTCGAAGCCGGGCCGGGTGAAGCGGTCCCCGGTGGTGACCAGTGCGGTGTTCAGCGCCGGGTCGGCCTCCAGCAGTCCGGCGGCGGTGTGCAGGGCCATCGCCCCGGCGTGGCACATCTGCTGGACGCCGAACGGGACGGCCTGCCCGGCGCCCAGCCGGTCGGCGACGTAGTGCGCGGGGGACCAGAAGTCGTGGCCCTGGTGATAGATCCAGCCGTGCACCAGCAGGTCCAGCCGTCCGGCCGGCAGCCCGGCCGCCGCCAGGGCCGATTGACCGGCCCGGACGGCGAGTTCGGGGCCGGACGCGTCCGCGGACACCGGTACTTCGACCGCCCCGGAGGCCTCGGCGACGGCGGCGTCCACCTCGCCGGCCAGCACCGCGTCGGCGGCGCTCCGGCGGGGCGGCAGCCAGGTCCGCGCGGCGCGGACGGTCAGCTCGGTGAAACGCATCGGGTCTCCTCGGCTCGGACGGCGTGGGCTCGTCCTGACAGAGCCCCGCCCGGCCGCGCCGGGTACGGCCCGCCGCTGTATCCGCCGCCGCCCGGTTCCGCTCTGTCCTCACCGACCGCCGACCGCCCGGCCGGCGGACGCCGAACGGGAGGCCCTGATGACTGACCTGGCACTCGACCCGCGTTCCGAGCCGGCGGAGGCGAGCCGCGCCGTCCTTTGGTCGCGCTGGATGGACCTGTGGAACGGCGACCGGGAGATCGGCCGGCGGATCCTCGCGCCGGAGCTGACGCTCCACCTGCCCGAGGTCGGCATGCCGCCCGCCGCGAGCATCCGCACCCCGGAGGACTTCGTGAACTGGATCGCGCTGTTCCGCGGTTCGTTCCGGGAGGACGCCCGGATCCGCACCACCCTCGGCCCGTTCTCCTGCGGCGATTACCTGATGGCCCGCTGGGAGTACCGCGGCGTCTGGACCGGCGGCCGCCCGGCCACGGCCACTGCACCCCCCGGCACCGGGATAACGCTGCGCGGCGCGGACATCGTGCGCCTCGACGCGCAGGGCCGGATCGCCGAGTACTGGCTCTCCGACGACCTGCTGGACATGTACGCCCAGCTCGGCGCCGAGACGCCGCGGAAAGGCTGAGCGGTGACGCCCGCGGCGGACCACCCGGCCTTCCGGATCGTCCGCGGCAACCCCGGGCCGGAGGAACTCGCCGTCCTGACCGCCGTCCTGGCCGCCCTGGCCGCCCGTCCCCCGGCCGCCCCGCGCTTCGCCCACGGCAGCCACCGCCCCCGGGCGCGCTGGCTGCGCCCGGAGCGGCTGGTCTCCTACCGCAACCCCGTCAGCTGGCGGTGACCGACCGGTCGTACGGGCTCCGCCGTCATGGAGCCCGCACGACCGGACGGCGGGGTTCCGGCGGCCCGGCCCCAATTGACCGATCCCATACGACCCTTCGACCTGACATTGACGCGGACCACGAGTTTTCCGGGCACGAATCGACTGCCTATCCTCGTGCCCCGGCGCCGGTTTCGGATCGACGCAGAACCGAGGAGCAGTGATCCAGGTGAAGGAAGCCCCGGTCGCCCCGACGCACCGCGGAGACCTGCGCCCCCTGGTCGCCGAAGGCGTCTCACCCTGGCTGGACGGATTCCACCGGGGCCTGTTCGGACCGGACCGGCCGGCCCGGCTGACCGAACCCGCCGGACTGCGCGGCGCCACCTCCAATCCCGCCCTGCTGGCCGCCCGGCTGGCCGACGAACCGTCCTACGCCCAGCAGTTGGCCCGGCTCGCCGAGCACGGCGTGTCGGTGGAGGGCGCGGTCTGGGCGATCTCCGTGCAGGACCTGCGGATGGCAGCCGACGAACTGCTGCCGGTGTTCCGCGCCACCCAGGGCTACGACGGCCTGGTCTCCGCCGACATGGACCCGCGGATGGCCCACAATCCCGCCGCCACCACTGCCGAGGCGATCGAACTGGTCCGCGCGGTGGACCGGCCCAACCTGCTGGTGAAGATCCCGGCCACCCCGGAGGGCCTGACCGCCCTGCGCGACTGCGTGGCCCTCGGCATCGGCGTGCACGCGACCGGGGTGTTCTCGGTCCAGCGCTACCGGGAGGTGGTGGACGCCTGGTTCGGCGGCCTGGAGCGGGCGCTGCGCGCCGGCCGGACGGTGTCCCGGATCGCCTCGGTGGCGTCGCTGCCGGTCGGCCCGGTGGACCGGGAGATCGACCGCCGGCTCACCGCGATCGGCACCGGCCCCGCACTGGAACTGCGCGGCACCGGCGCCGTCGCCACCGCCCGGCTGCTCTACCAGGTGTACGAGGAGCAGCTGGGCAGCGCCCGCTGGCGGGCCCTGCGCGCCCACGGCGCCCGCCCGCAGCGGCTGCTCTGGTCCACCGCCGAACTCGCCGACACCGCCGCCGCCCGCTCCTGGTACGTCGAGGGGCTGGTCTCCTGGGGCACCGTGCACGCGATGACCCGGCCGCTGCTGGACGAGGCGGCCCGGGCGCTGCGCCTGCGCGGCGACACCCTGATGGGCCAGCACGAGGCGGCCCTGACCGTGCACGACCGGCTGGGCCGGCTCGGCATCCCGTACCGGGCGGTGGTGCGGCGGCTGGAGTCGGAGAACATCACCGGACTGGTCGACTCCTGGATGCGGCTGCATGCCGCGATGGAGGCCCGGCTGGGCGGGAAGGCCGGCGCACCTCGGGACGGTCGGTGAGCGGGAACTCGGCGCCGGTCAGCGCGACCAGCGGCGCGGCCTTGACCGCCGTCTCCTGCCACTCCGCCTCGGCGTCCGACAGGGCGATGACCGCCCCGCCGACGCCGTACCGGACCCGTCCCCCGGTGAGCACGGCGGTGCGGATGACCACGCTCAGGTCGGCCGCGCCGTTCAGCGAGAAGTAGCCGATCGCGCCGGAGTACACCCCGCGCGGGCCGGCCTCCAGCCGGTCGATGATCTGCATGGTGCGCTGTTTGGGTGCGCCGGTCATCGAGCCGGGCGGGAAGGCCGCGCGCACGCAGTCCACCGCGCTGCGGTCGGCGCGCAGGGTGGCCCGGACGGTGGAGACCAGCTGGTGCGCCCGGGCGTAGGTCTCCACCCGGAACACCTCGTCCGCCTCGACGCTGCCCACCTCGGCGCAGCGGCCGAGGTCGTTGCGGACCAGGTCGACGATCATCAGGTTCTCGGCCCGGTCCTTCTCGCTGGTCCGCAGGTCCTCGGCGAGCGTCCGGTCCTCCTCCGGGGTGGCGCCGCGCGGCCGGGTGCCCTTGATCGGCCGGGACTCGGCGCGCCGTTCCCGGTCGATCCGCAGGAAGCGTTCGGGTGAGCTGCTGAGCACGGACACCCCGTCGAAGCGGAGCAGCGCGGCGAACGGCGCCGGGCTGACCCGTCGCAGGTGGCGGTAGCCCTCCCAGGGGTCCAGGGTGCCGCCGGTCTCCAGCATGTTGGTCAGGCAGACCTCGTAGGTCTCGCCGGCGGCGATCTGGCGGTGGCACTCGCCGATCAGGTCGAGGTAGCGGCGGTGGCCGTGCCGGGCCCGGATCCGGCCGAGCGCCGCGGGCCGTTCGGCCGGGCGTGGCAGGGCTCCCGCCGCGTCGGCCAGCTGTCCGGCCGCGGTGTCCAACCAGGCGGTGGCGTCGGCCTGTTGGCCTTCTTCGGCGAGTGCGAGCAGGTGGGTGGTGCCGGTGGCGTGGTCGAGCACCGCCGCGCGGGTGGCGAACACCAGCGCGGCGTCCGGGAGTTCGGATCGGTGGGCGCGGTCGCCGCCGCACTCGGCCTTCAGCTCGTACCCGAGCCAGCCGACCCAGCCGAGCGCGAAGTCGCAGGGCAGGTCGGGCAGTTGGGTGCTCGTTCCGCGCAGGTCGCGGTCCAGCCAGTCGAGCAGGGCGCCGTCGGTGGTCCGCTCACCGGCCGGGCCGGTGACGCGGACGGTGCGCCGCCAGGCGTCGGCGGTGACGGTCCGGCCGAGCGGCCCGGCGGAGTCGCCCATGATCGAGAACCGTCCGAGTTCCGCGTCGGGCCGGCTGCTGTCCAGCCAGAACGGGTTCACCCCGGCGCGGAACAGCCGGTCGTAGGCGACCTCGTCGTCCCAGCCGGTGGGCAGGGCCCGGCTGAGCACCGTGTACCGGCGCACTGCCGTTCCCGGGGCCGGGGCTTCGGCGGGCTGTGTGCGGCGCGCCGGCCGGAGCGTCCGGCCGGCCTGCCGGTGGTGCCGTTCGGTGAGGTCGCGGAAGTTCTCCAGCAGCCGGTGCCCGTACCGGCCGCCGATCGACTCGGGGTGGAACTGGAGCCCCCAGTAGGGCCGTTCGCGGTGCCGCAGGCCCATCAGCACGCCGTCCGCGGTCCACGCGGTGGCCTCCAGTCCGGGTGCGAGCCGGTCCACCGCCAGCGAGTGGTAGCGCACCACGTCGAACGGCGAGGGCAGTCCGGCGAACAGCTCCGAGCCGTCGTGCTCCACCGCGGACACCCGCCCGTGGACCGGTTCGACCCGGGAGACCCGGCCGCCGTGCAGCGCCGCCATGCCCTGGTGGCCGAGGCACACCCCGAGCGTGGGCAGGTCGCCGCCGAGCAGGATCTCCCGGCAGATGCCGAAGTCGGCGGCGCGGCGCGGGTCGCCGGGCCCGGGCGAGAGAACCACCTGGTCGAAGCCCGCCAGGTGGCCGGGGCGCCAGCCGGGGTCGTCGTTGAGGACCACCTCGGGCTCCTCGCCGTTGACCTCGGCGAGGTAGTGGAAGAGGTTGTAGGTGAAGGAATCGTGATTGTCGACCAGCAGCGTTCGCATCGGATGCCCTCCCCCGTTCAGCCGCGCCGGCCGGCCTGCGCGGGCACCGCGTCGGCCCGCCCGCCGGACCGCCGCCGCTCGACCACCTCCAGCAGCATGTGCTGCACCAGGTGCTCGCCCTCCTGCACCGGGACGGTCCGCAGGATCCGCAGCGCCCGGCCGCACTCGTACGCGATCCCCATCAGCGCCATCAGATCGCCGCGGGTGGAGAAGTGCAGCAGCACCGAGCCGTTCGGGGTGGTCCGCCGCCACGCCTCGGCCAGGAAGCGGCGGTGCGCGGCGTAGCCGGCGTCCACGTAGGCCCGTTCGTGCATGTGCTGGTAGCGGTAACTCTCAGGCGCCATCACGTAGTTGGAGCTCCAGAACACGGTGTCGAAGCGCTCGTCCGGGTCCAGCCCGTCGAACAGGTCGCTGTGCACGGTGCGGACCTTGTGCGCGACGCCGTGCCGGCCCGCGTTCAGCTGCGCGTTCTCCACCGCGGCCGGGTTGATGTCGGAGGCGACCACCCGCTCGCAGCCGGCCACCGCGCCGCTCACCGCGATCAGGCCGGTCCCGCAGCCGATCTCCAGCAGCGAGCCGCGGGCGGCGGCCGCGGGCCCGGCCAGCCCGAGCAGGCCGAGGGCGGTCGCGGTGGACGGGGAGTCGGCCGGCGCGAACACCCCTGGCAGTAAGTCCCATTCGCGGCCCTGCATCGTGAAGGTCGACGCGCCCTCCCGGCGCTTGCGGGAAAGACTGCTGCGCTCCAGCGACCGTCTGTAGTCCATGACGTCCTGCATCAAAGCCCCCCTGGCTCACCGGCTGTCGCCGCCTGCGTTCCGTTGGGGCAACCCAAACGCACGGCGGCGCTCCGCCGGAAGGTGAGGAGGCAACACACCGCGCCTCGGGGAACGGTGGTCCGGGCACCGGTGGCCGGACCACAGGACTTGACCAAATCTTGACGGGTTGTTCGGTTCCGCATACGGTCCGTGGCCGAGGCCTTACCGTAGTCTGGTCGGCTTCAGGGGGTCCGGGGGAGGGACTGTCATGGCGCATCGGCCGGCGGAATCCGTGGCCCTAAGCGTTCTCGAACTGCTCGCCGCCGAGGCGCCGATCGCCCAACTCGACACCCTGGTCGAAGAGGCGTTCCGCGGCTGCGAGTCGGCGCAGGACCTGGAGTCGATCCGCCGTCTCAGACAGCTCGGGCTGAGCATCCACGCGCAGTCGAGACGCCGCCAGCAGCGCGAGGCCGGCCTGGCCGCCCTGGTGGACACCGCCCGCGACCTGGCGATGCCGTACGACCTGGACGGCCTGCTGAAGGTGATCACCCGTCGGGCCCGGCTGCTGCTCAACGTCGACATGTCGTACATCAGCTTCCCGGACGACGAGGAGGGCTACATCTACGTCCGGACGTCCGACGGCCACACCTCGATGCTCAGCGTCGGCCTGCGGCTGCCGGACGACTCCGGCCTGGGCAGCAACGTGCTCGCCAACCCCGGGCCGTTCTGGACGCCCGACTACCTCGCCGACGAGCGGATCGAGCACCACCCGGAGCTGGACGAGGTGGTTCGCGCCGAGGGCCTGCACGCCATCATGGGCGTGCCGTTGAGCCACCGCACCACCCCGTTCGGCGTGCTGTACGTGGCGGACCGCAACGTCCGCTACTTCACCATCGACGAGATCGCGCTGATGACCTCGCTCGGCGACCTGGGCGGCGTCGCGATCGAGAAGGCCCGGCTGCTCGGCCAGTCCACCGCCGCCGTCTCCGCCCTGGAGCTGCAGAGCCTGCGCACCGAGGCCGGCCTCCAGCAGACCCGCAGGATCACCGAGGTGCACCAGGAGCTGCTGGAACTGGCCCTCTCCGGCGGCGACGTGCACGCCCTGATCCGCGAGGCCGGCCGTCAACTCGGCCTGGAACTGCGGCTGTACGCGACCGACGGCACCGTGCTGAGCTTCACCGGCGAGCTGCCGGAACTGTCCGAGACCACGGCGACCGCCACCGCGATGGACACCCACGCGGCCCGCCACCCGGTCCGGCTGCCGGACGGGCTGTGGGCCGCACCGGTGACCGCCGGTGCCTCCAACCTGGGCACCCTGGTGGTCCGGCCGTCGTCCGACCGCGGCGAGTACGCCGAGCAGATCTGCCGACTGGTTGCCCAGGCGGTGGCCGTGCCGCTGCTGCTGGACAGCAGCCGGGCCGCGACCGCCGTAGGCCACGTCCGCGACGAACTGCTGGACGAACTTCTCGCCAGCCCGCAGCGGCCGCCGCAGCAACTCGCCCTGCGCGCCCGGAGGTTGGGCATCGACCTGTCCACCCCGCACGTCCTGGTGATCGCCCGGCCGGAGTGCGAGGCCCAGGGCAAGGCCGCGACCTGGGCCAACCTGTACGCGCACCGGATGAGCGGCCTGAAACGGGTGCACAACGGCCGCGCGGTACTGCTGCTGCCCGGCACCGACCCGGGGACGGCCGCCCGCTCCGTCCTGGAGGAACTCGCCCCGCTGCTCGGCAATCCGGTGACGGTCAGCGCGGCCGGCCCGGTGACCGACCCGACCTCGGTGTTCCACGGCTACCAGGAGGCCCTGCGCTGCCTGGACGCGATGACCTCGCTCGGCGCGGTCGGCAAGGCCGCCTCGGCCCGCGAACTCGGCTTCCTCGGCGTCCTGTTGGCCGACAACCACGACGTCGAGGGCTTCATCGACTCGACCATCGGCCCGGTCCTCGACTACGACCAGCAGCGCTTCACCGAGCTCGCCCGCACGCTGTACGCCTACTTCGAGACCGGCAACAGCCCGACCTACGCCGCGCAACGGCTGCACGTGCACACCAACACGGTGGCCCGGCGGCTGGAGCGGATCTCCGAACTGCTCGGCCCGAACTGGCAGAAGCCCGACCGCGCGTTCGAGATCCAGCTCGCCCTGAAGCTCTCCCGGATCCGCCGGCTGCTGCTCGACCGCGCCGCCGACGAGGCCCCGGACAACGGTTCCTGACACCGCGTCACCCCGCCCGTTGCCGCGGGCAGGGCCCCACCACGGCCCCTGCCGCCAGCGCGGTGACCGCGTGCGCGGCCGAGGCCAGCGTGATGTGCCGGTGCCAGCCGTCGAACGAGCGGCCCGCGAAGTCGCGGATGCCGACCCGGTCGGAGATCCGCTCGAAGTCCCGCTCCACCCGGTGCGTCAGCCGGGTCAGCCGGAACAGCGCGGCCGGCGGCAGGTCCACCAGGTCGGTGAGCCACAGCTCGACCGGCCGGCCCCGCGCCGGCCCGCCGAAGGCCAGCAGCAGCAGGTCCTCGCCGGGCGGCCCGAGCACCAGCCGCCCGGCCCAGGCGGGCACCCGGACCCGCAGCGACCAGACCGGGACGGCCCGCGTCCCACCGCTGTGGCCCGACCACACCACCGGACGCCAGTTCTCCCGCACGGCGGTAACCAGCCGATCCGCAGACACCCGCCCGGCTCCCGGAACGGACGCCGCGGCCTCGGCCGGGACGAGCGGGAGGCCCCCGTCGATTCTCGCCAGCACCGGCATCCGGGCGGCCCGCAGCCGGCGGACGGTCCGCAGCCCGTCCGCGTCCCGGGCGTCCAGCACCACCGGCCGCACCGGCAGACCCCAGCGGCCCGGCAGGCCGAGCACCGCCTCCAGCGCGCAGTCGCCGAGGGTCTCGGCGTCCACCCCGTCCGGGATCAGCGCCCGGCTGCGCCGGGGCTCGTTGTCCAACCAGGCCTGCGGCAGGTGCAGCCGCCAGTTGACCGGGCAGGTCAGATCCCCGGATGCGGCCCAAACCCCCACCGCCTGCTGGACGTTGCACACCTGGCCGAGGGCGGGCACGAACCGCCGGTCCACTCCGACCAGGTGCTGCCCGGCCCGGGGGACCACCATCGGGCGCACCACGTACGCCTGCGGCGGCGCGACCCGGGCCAGGTACTGGGCGAGCGCCTGCCGGACGGGCACCCAGTCCCAGGTGGAGCCCGCGACGAAGTGGTGCAGGCTCTGCTCGGCCCCGGCGCCGCCGACCACCGCCGCGATGTTGCGGATCGTCTTGCGGCCGCGGGCGTCGATCAGGCCGCGCACGTACTGCGCACCCTTGTCCCGCTGGTCGCTGCGGCGCAGGGACGCGAACAGGACCGGGCCCAACTCGTCGAGCAGGGCCCGGCCGACGGTGCCGGCAGCCGGCGCGCCGACGGTGCCGGCAATCGGCGCGTCGCCCCCGCTCAGGGCATCCCGCACGTGCAGGGCGAGACCGCTCATGGAACCCCCTCGACCGGACGGATGACTGGTACGTGTCTCATCGAACGCTAGGCACCCGAAGCGCCTGCGCGTAGGTGTCCGGCGCACCGGCCTGCCGCACCCGATGGTGGTCCGGCCACCGCCACCCGCCGCACGACCCGGTGGAACACCCCTCCGGCACTCCCCATCCGGTGGCCCGGGCACCATCCGCACCATCCGACCGTGCCCGCACCACCGATGACACCCGCAAAACGTGATGATGAGTCAACTCCCCCCGGCATACGCTTCGCTGGTTGAGCACCCCACCGCCTGCCGGCGCAGGACAAGCCTCCGCCGCAGCCGAGACCGGAGGCACCGCGTTGAAGCCCAGCACCACCCCCACCGCGAAGGTCGACTTCTACTTCGACCCGGCCTGCCCCTTCGCCTGGATCACCTCCCGCTGGATCCTCGAGGTCCAGCAGCTCCGCGACCTGGACCTCAGGTTCCGCGTGATGAGCCTGTACGTGCTGAACGAGAACCGCGAACTCCCGGACTGGTACCGCGAGTTGGTGGACAACTCGCTCTCCCTCACCCGGATCTGCACCGCCGCCGCGGCACAGCACGGCGAGGAGGTGCTCGCACCCCTGTACACGGCCCTGGGCACCCGCATCCACAACCAGGGCACCAAGGACTTCGCGGTCGTCGCCGGCCAGGCCCTCGCCGAGCTCGGCCTGCCCATTGAACTGCTCGCCGCCGCCGAGACCGACCGGTGGGACGAGGCCCTGCGCAAGAGCCACCACGAGGGCATGGACCCGGTCGGCGAGGACGTCGGCACCCCCACCATCCACATCGACGGGGTGGCCTTCTTCGGGCCGGTCCTGAACTCGATCCCCCGCGGCGAGCAGGCCGCCGCCATCTTCGACGGCGCCCGGGCCCTCGCCAACTTCCCGGACTTCTTCGAACTGAAGCGCACCCGCACCGGATCGCTCAGCTTCGACTGACCCGCAGCCTTTCGTACCCACCAGCAGAAGGAGACCGCCCGATGACCGCCACCATGACCGCCGGGGAGTTCCTGGCCCTGCACACCCGCACCGAGCCCGCGGACCCGCTGGTCCTCCCCAACGTCTGGGACGCCATCAGCGCACGGGCGTTCGCGGACGCCGGCTTCACCGCGCTGGCCACCTCCAGCTCGGCCGTCGCCGCCGCACTCGGCTACCGGGACGGCGAGGACACCCCCGCCGACGAGATGTTCGCCGCGCTCAAGCGGATCACCCGCTCGGTCGACGTCCCCGTCACCGCCGACATCGAGGCCGGCTACGGCCTCGCCCCCGCCGAGATCGTCGAACGCCTGCTGGAGGCCGGGGTGATCGGCTGCAACCTGGAGGACTCCACCGCCGCCACCCGCCAACTCAAGGACCCCTCCCAGCACGCCAGTTGGCTCGCCGAGGTCCGCTCCGCCGCCGGCGACCGCCTGGTCCTGAACGCCCGGGTCGACACCTTCCTGTTCGGCGACCACGAGGTCGAATCCGCCGCCGCCCGCGCCGCCCTCTACATCGACGCGGGCGCCGACGTCATCTACCCCATCCTCGCCCCCGAATCCGCCCTCCCCGCCCTCGCCGCCGCCATCCCCGCTCCCCTCAACGCCCTCTGCCACCTCGACACCACCACCCCCACCCACCTCGGCACCCTCGGCGCCTCCCGCGTCACCTACGGCGGCTCCCTCCAACAACACTCCGCCACCACCATCACCACCCTGGCCCAGCGCCTCGCCCCGCAGCAGTGATCCCCCACTGGCCCTCCGCCTCGTTCGGGACGGAGGGCCAGTGGCCTGTGGGAGCCGCGTCAGCGCCGGTACGCGACCAGGTAGGAGGTGTAGCTGATCACCGACGGCACCGGGACATTCAGCGCGCCGGCCGACTCGGTCAGCATGTCCTCGTCGCCGAGGATCCTGCCGGTGGCCGGGTCGATGATGAACGTGTACCGCGACGGCAGGCCGCTGCGGGCCGATTCCGCGGAGACCGCCTCGCCCGGCCGGCCTGCCCGATCGACCACCGTCCCGTCGTGGCGCAGGCCGGGCAGTGCGGCGATCAGCCGGAGCACCGCCGCACGCTGCCCCGGGCTCAACGCCTGAGCGCGGAGTAGTCCGCGGAGCGCCTCGGCCGCGCCGGCGGGGTCGTCGACACCGGGAGTGGACCGGCGGAGCACGGCTCGCAGGGCATCCGGGTCCGCCGGGACGGGATCGGGAAAGAGCCCCCGTTCGTGGGGCTCGGTCTTTCCTTTCTCCCCTTCGAAGGCTCGGGTCAGGGTGCCGGAACCGTCGGCATGAATCACGACCTTGCGGTCCTCGGCCATCACCCGGGAGGACACCCTGTTGCCGTCGATCCGGGTGACCAGGCTCCACTCCTTCCACTCCAGGACGGCGTCCGGGCCATCCGGCTCGGACAGCGCTGCCGTCCGCTGCGCGATCTCTTCGAGCAGCTGGGGTGCGGGAGTTGTCGTCGCCGGCGCCTGGTAGCTCAGCAGCGGCGGAGTGACGGCATGGGCGGTGCTGGCGGTGCCGCCCGGCAAGAGCCCGAAGACGAGTGCGGCCGCGGCGCCCGCCGCCAGCGCCCCGAGCGGGACGAGCAGCCGCTTGCGCCGCAGAACCGGGACGGCGGGCCGGGGCACGGCGGCGTCCGTCCAGTCGGCCAGGACGATCTTCTCCAGGTCCCGCTGCCGTCGAGCTGGGTTCCCCACCAGGTCGGCGGCAGGATCGCTGTCGGCGAGCAGGGCTTTCACGCTGTCAACCGTTCGCACGGTTCACCTCCAGGACGGTCGGCCTCGCGGAGTCGAAGTCGGGTGACACGGACTCATTGAGTGCCGCGCGAAGCCGGCGCCGGGCCCGCAGCAACTGCACCGAGAACGTTGCCGGGTTACAGCCGAGAGACCTGGCCGCCTGCCGGACACCGAGGCACTCCCAGGCGATCAGCGCCAGCACTTCGCGATCCCGCTCCCCCAGACGCGCCCACGCGGCATGCGCCCCGTCCCGAGCGGCCACCTCCTCGGCGACGTCGGGCGCGGGCGGCAGGGGCTCGGCCTTCCACCGCGCGGCCAGCCGCTCGGCCCGGCCCCGCCCACGAAGGTGATTGGCCACCACGTTCCGCGCAACCCCGTACAGCCACGGCAGCGGGTCGGCCGGCACCTCCGCCCAGCGCCGCCACGCGACGACGAACACCTCGGCCGCCAGATCGTCCGCGCTGTCAACACCCGCCCGCCGCCGGACGTAGCGCAGCACCGCCGTATGGTGCTCGTTGAACAGCGCGCCGAACTCCTCGGTCACACCCACCGCTCCCCCTGTCCTCGGCCTCCGTCCTGTCTGTGTCCGGCACCGCGCCGGTTCTTACGCCAGGGCCGGAGAATTCTCCGCCGACGAGCAGTCACCCGCCCCCACCGAACCGAACCCGGGCCGGCTCAGCCGTGACTCCCGGTCCCGCCTGACTTCAGGGCCTCGTCCAAGTACGCCTGCACGGCCAGGACGGGCGGCAAGAGCGCATCGAGGAGAGGAAGCGGGACAGTCCGACGGCTGCGCGGCCTGCCCGCCGCCTCAGCCGACGGTCACCCCGTTCGCGCCGAGCTGCAACGCGTCCCTCGCCGCCCGCACCGCCTCCCGTACCCGCGCGGCGCCTGCGCGGGTGACTCCCGCGCCACCGCCGACGGCCGGGGCGCGGCGGGTGGCGAGGCCTGCGCAGGGGCGGCAGATGCCCGGTTCGGGGACGGGGTCGTTGCACTTGGTGCACTCGGGGCGGCGGGCGACTGAGGGGGCTGCGGGCTGGAGCGGGGGGAGTTTGCGTTCAAGTCGATTGCGGAGCACGCCGATTGGGGAGTGCAGCGGGACGGGGAGTCCGGGCAGCAGGGCATAAGCGAGGTCGGCGTACGTGGCGCCGCGGTCCAGCCACTGGGCAACCAGCGGGGCGAGGGCGCGAGCTTCGGATTCGCCGAGGCGCAGGCGTGGTTCGGGCCGGATGACCCGGTACAGCATGGCGACCGCCGCGCGGATCTGTTCGTCCGGCACCAGCGGGGTTTCCCCGGGCGGCTCGGCCGCCGCTTCCACGGCTGTCGCTTCGACGGCTGTCGCCGCGGCCGGGAGGGTGGGTTCTTGGTCCCGGTTCTTTAGAAGGGTGTCAGCGCCGCCGGTATTCGCCTCACCGGGTTCCGGACGGGTGACACTCGGCTGCCACGCGAGCTGCGGGGTGTCGTAGACGTGGGCCTCGCTGATGATCGTGCCGTTGGGCAGCTGGATCTTCTCGACCCGGTAGAAGCCGGCGGCGGTCAGCTCCTTCAGGGCTTTGCGGATCGCGCCGCGCCCCTGCGGGCTGGTGTCGGCCATCTGCCGGCTGTCCTCGCGCCAGCCGTCGGGCCGGGACAGCAGGTCCACGAGGAGGCCCTTGGCCGTGTAGGACAGCATCCGGAACTGCAACATGTCGTTGGGCAGCACGGTGAAGTTGCGCGCGTGCGCGCTACGATGGACTCGCATTGGGAGGTGTTGCTCCTGGTGCCGTACCCCGGGGTGTTGGTAGCACCGCCGGGGTCACCTATTTGTCGGTTCGAGCACGGAACGTAGCACAGCGCGCAACCGCGGATCGACGTGATCGGCAACCGATCACCCTCCCGCCTGAAACAGTCGCATTCCGCTCGACAAGAGCCTCAAACAGGCCGTATTCGAGGCCCATTTGGACCGATCCGCGCACAAGCCCCGGAAAACGCCACAGGCCCCCCACCCAAAACGGGCGGAGGGCCTGCGACCTGTGGATCTGCTGTGCCCCAGACAGGAATCGGACCTGCGACACCGGCTTTAAGAAATCTTCCAAGACAGCGCCCTGACCTGCAACGATGCAGGCCGCACCCGCCTTGACCTGCAAAGACTCCGGGCTGAGGCCGGATGTACCGGCTGACGAGGTGCCCGTCAGCGCAGAGAACGCACCATGACGGCATAGAGCGGGGCGTCCTCGAAGGGTCGGTGCTCGCCGACCTTCTCGTACTTCCACTGCTCGTACATGGCCTGTACGCGGGGGTGCGTCACATCGACGTAGAGCACGGCCAGGGCCTCCGGGCGATTCGTCAGCAGAGCTTCGTGCGTCTGTTCCGCGATCCCCTGCTTCCGCCAAGCGGGGCGCACCATGACTTCGGAGACAGCGAACGTCGATGTCTCGGCAGGCTCCGGAACCAGATGCTGACGCCACCACTCGCGGCCGGGTTCCGTCGGGGCGCCGTAGGAGAAGCCGACGGGCTCGGCGCCGTCGAAGGCCATCACGCAGCTGTAGCCGGGCAGGTTGGTCCAGTGCTGGGCGAACCACGGGAAGCGCTGGACGAATGGGTCGTCGGCCTGGTCCTGGTAGGCGTCGCTGTGAACGGCGATGAGGGTCTGCCGATGGTCGTCCGGCAGTGCTCCGGCGCGGAAGTGGCGGAGGGCTATCGTCACTGCTTCTCTCCCTGGGCGCGTACGCGGTCGGTCCACTCTCGCGTAACCGCCGCGTCCGGCGCCAGGGTGATCAGCCCCCGGTGGAAGTCACCGAGAAGGCTGCGCAGCCGCGGGGGAAGCGGGTCGGTGCCCATCAAGGCGTAGACCTGAGAGGCGGTCGTGCACGCCTGGTCGAGGTCGTCCTGCCCGAGCTGTGCGAGGGCGAGCCGGGCGGTGGCCAGGCTGCGGTTGCGGCGGAACTGGGGCGGGATGCCCGCGATGGCGTGGTGCGAGGACCGTTCGGACTCGGGGTTGTCGCCGAGTTGCTGGTGGACGACGGCGCTCAGGGCGGCGAGTTCGGCCGGCCCGTAGAAGGTGATCCATGACGGGCGGGGGCGGTCGTCGGCCCGGTGGAGGGAGTCGTTCGCGTGGCCGAGGGCGCGGACCGCGGCTTGCCGGTCGCCGGCGGCGGAGAGCGCGATGGCGGATCGGGCGTGCGCGAGGGAGGCGAGGAACGGGTCTCGGCGGGTGGCCTGGGTGGACTGTGCGGCCTGTGCGGCGGCCAGGGAGTTGGCCGGGTTGTTCCGCTGGTAGCCGATCATGGCCAGGAGGTTGAAGGCGCGGAAGGTCGTCACGGGGTCGCCGGCGAGCCCGGCCAGGCGCAGAGTCCGATCAAGGAGTTGCTCGGCGTGGCCGAAGGACCGGGAGTCGATGGCGGAGAAGGCCGCGGTTGCCGTGTACTCCGCTGCGAGTCCGTACAGGCGCTTGCGGACCGACTGGCCGACGGCGCTTCGCTGCAGGTGCAGAGCCTGCTCGGCACCGGCCAGTGAGGCCGATTCGAGGGAGCCGTGTCCTCCGCGGTGATCGTCCAGGGCGGTCAGAGTGTCGAGGCTGACGCGGAGCCGGTCGACGTCGGAGTGGCCGACGAGGCGCGGAGGGGCGGAGGCCGCGATCGGGAGAGCGGCGGAGGCGGCGAGGAAGTTGCGGCGGAGCACGGGGTCCTCCGATGGTGCTTGGCGCGCTTCAGCGCCAAGGGGCGGGATGAAGCCGAGCTGCTCGGGTGTGCGGTCGAGGGCACGGGTGAGAGCAACTCGGATTCTGCCTTGAGGCCACCGGCTCTTGCCGGACAGCCAGTTGGCCACAGTCCTGACCGTCACGGTGCCAGGGCATCCGAGTGCCACGAGCTCTTGGTTGACCAGGCGGGCGAGATCGGGCCGGGTGATGCCTCGATCGGCCATGAGAGCGCGTAGTTCGGCGTTGTCCCCCATGCGCTCAAAGTAGCGCGGCGGATACTTTGCGCGCATGGCGAAGGGTAAAGGGGGCGCCAAAATTTCCCTCTCGGCAACACGGGAGGGTGGCTGTTTTTCACTCCCCTCCCATCCAGCATGGGAGTTGACTAACTGTCAGACAGCGGAAGTACCACGCCTACGGAGTGCCACCGGTGATCGGCGCGAAGGCATGGCCTACCGGTTCCGGCACCTCAAGGAGAGTCCCCATGCTCGCCGACAAACCACAGAGCACCGCCCAGGACGGTGGTCTCCCGCGCACTCCCGCGAACAGCTGCTTCTCCGTGTCGCAGAGGGAGTTCGTGGCTGAGCTGCAGTCCGCAGGGCTCGCTCGGCATTGGGTGAGGGGGGTTCTTGAGGAGCACAGCTGGACGGCTGCCACCCCGGCGGTGGACGACCTCGTGGTGATCGTGTCCGAGCTGGTCACCAACGTGGTGCTGCACGCATCGGTGCCCGGCAAGGACGTGCTGGTGCGTCTGCGACGGGTCGAGGACCGCTGCCGGATCGAGGTGCTGGACGGGCGACCGGACCTGCTGCCGCCGACGGACCTCCATCCGTCCGAGGAGAGGGGCCGGGGCCTTCTTCTGGTGCGGGGCCTGTCGGCGGACATGGGCGTGGAGAGATCGGGAGGGGACAAGGTCGTGTGGGCCGAGGTGCACCCCCAGGGACCGTTCGGGGTGGCGGCGTGACGGCACGCTGGTGGACGTTGGCGAAGCGTGCACTCAGCATGTCGAGGTCTTCGCGTTGACGCTGCTCGTGGACAAGACGGTCTACGTGTTCTCGGCAGGGGCCAGCACCGGGGCGGAGCCCCGCCTGCCGGGCCGACTGCGACCCACCGTGGCCGTCTGACACGGCACACGATCTGGCGGGCCGCCCGCCGACGGCGGACCGGCCTGGAGTAGGGACGCCCGGCGTCCCTGGTACAGAAGCGCCGCGCTCGCCGCGGCCGACGAATTAGGAGTTGCGATGACCGCCACGACGGAAACGACCGGCCAGTCCTCTCCCGAACAGCTGCGCACGGCCATGGTTGAGGCGCTGCGCTCCGGCGGCACGATCCGTACGGACCGGGTGGCGGACGCCCTGCTGGCCGTGCCCCGGCACTTGTTCGCGCCCGAGGTGCCGATCGCGGAGGCCTACGAGCCCGAGCGGGCGCTGGTGACCAAGCGGGACGAGTACGGGCTCGCGCTCAGTTCGGTGTCGGCCGCGCGGATCCAGGCGCAGATGCTGGAGCAGGCGGACGTGCAGCCGGGGATGCGAGCGCTGGAGATCGGCTCGGGCGGCTACAACGCGGCGCTGCTGGCCGAACTCGTCGGCCCGAAAGGCGAGGTGGTGACGGTCGACATCGACCCGTTCGTCACCGAGCGCGCGGAGAAGTACCTCGCCGAGGCTGAGTACGAGCGGGTGCGGGTGGTCCTGGCGGATGGCTCCGAGCCGGTGGAGGGCGGCCCGTTCGACCGAATCATCGTCACGGTCGGGGCGTGGGACCTGCCGCCGGCGTGGACCGGCGCTCTCGCCGAGGGCGGCACGATCACCGTGCCGCTGCGGATGCGCGGGCTGACCCGCTCGATCACCTTCCGCCGGGAGGGCGAGCGGCTGGTGAGCGTGTCCGCCGAGGTCTGCGGCTTCGTCAAGATGCAGGGCTCCGATGCGCACGACGAGTTCCTGGTGCTGCCGCGCGGCACCAAGGAGATCGGACTGCGCTTCGATGAGTTGGAGCGCCCGGACACCAGCCGTCTGGGAGGCGTGCTGGAGACGCGCCGCGCGGAGTGGTGGACCCGGGTGACGGTCGGAAACCAGGAGCCCTTCGACTCCCTGTACCTGTGGCTGGCCAGCGTGCTGCCCGGATTCGGCCTGCTGTCCGTCGACCCGAAGCTGGACACCGGGACGGTCGCTCCGGCGAACCGCATGGCATGCCCGGTGATCGTGGACGGCGGCAGCCTTGCCTACCTCGCGCTGCGCAAGATCAGCGAGGAACCAGCGACGTACGAGTTCGGCGCGCACGGCTTCGGCCCCGAGGCCGGATTCCTGGCTGGACTGATCACCGACCAGGTGCGGAGGTGGGAACGCGAGCACCGCGCTGGCGACGGCCCGATCTTCACCGCCCACCCGGCGGGCACGCCCGACGACCGGCTCCCGGACGGGCTGGTCATCGACAAGACCCACGTCCGGCTCACGATCTCCTGGCCGTAACCCGCGGTCAGGTCCTGCACCACCGACTCCACGGAGGAAGCACCATGACCACTTCCCTCACCGGCGCCGTCGCCGCGGGCGACTTCGACCTCGACGTGACCATCGTCGAGGGCGCCGACCCGGTGGCCGCGCTGCTGCGCGACACCGACGACAACTGCGGCAGCACCTGCGGCGGCAGCGCCTGCGCCTCGGGCAGCGGCAACGTCTGACCGCACCCCTCTCCCCGTGTGACCTGGGCCCGGCGTGCGGCGCCCTGGTGCGCGCCGGGCGCTGGGCCGACGCCCACCTCCACCTCAAGCAGTCCACCGCCCTCGGCGACCGCCTCTTCGAGGCCCGCCAAGTCGCCGCCGTCGCCATGGCCCTCGAAGGCCGCACCGCACTGGCCCGCGCTCTGGCCCGCGACACCGCCGCCGAAGAGCCATGGGAACACGCCGTCGCCGCCGCTCTGACCACCGCGTGCACGCTGCTCGACGGCGACCCGGCCGCCGAGCAGACCGAGGCCCTGCTCCGTACCCACGCCGCCGTCACCCCGCGGGAGGGCAGCGCGGTGTTCGACACCCGGCTCGCCCTGACGGTCGCCGACCTCGCCACCGCCGCCGGCCAACTCCCGCACGCCGCCCGCGTCTACATCACCGCCGTCGCCCAGACGCTCGCCGAACCCGAGGGCTACAGCGCCCGCGACCTCGAACGCCACCGCCTCGCAGACGGCCTCCCTGCCGAGCAGCGCCGCCAACTGGCAGCCATCGCCGCCGACTCCGGCGTCGGCGGCCCGGACACCCTGACGACCGACCCCGACGACCGGATCACCGCTGCCCTCGCCCCGGCCGCCGCCGTCATCACCAACGCCGCCGCCAAGTCCCTCTCGCCGTCGCGGACAGTCCCACCCTGGCATGTGTACTGAATGTGTACCGGGACGTCGCAGGCCCCCCGCCCCGAGGGGTGGAGGGCCTGTGGCCTGCGGTCACGCTCGTGCCCCAGACAGGAATCGAACCTGCGACACCGGCTTTAGGAGAGCCGTGCTCTATCCCCTGAGCTACTGAGGCGGGCCATGCGTCCCCCACAGCGTAGCGGATCGCCCCCACCCCATGGCCCGCCGTTTGCCGCCGCTGCCGATGGCGGGGGACGGGTGCGCGGTGTGGGCTTACGGTGGATTTGTTCGTTCTTGTGTCAGATTCGACCTCCCCCGGAAGGCGCCGACCCGTGACCTCCTCTTCTGAGCCTCAGACTCCGTTCGGTGGCCTCGGCCGGATCCTGGTGATCATTCCGACCTACAACGAGGCGGAGAACGTCGAACGGATCGTCTCCCGGGTCCGGACCGCCGTGCCGGAGGCCCACGTGCTCGTCGCCGACGACAACAGCCCGGACGGGACGGGCAAGCTCGCGGACGGGCTGGCGGCGGGCGACGAGCAGGTGCAGGTGCTGCACCGGCAGGGCAAGGAGGGCCTCGGTGCGGCCTACCTGGCCGGGTTCCGGTGGGGGATCGAGAACGGGTACGACGTCCTGGTCGAGATGGACGCGGACGGTTCGCACCAGCCGGAGGAGCTGCCGCGGCTTCTCACCGCGCTGCACAGCGCGGACCTGGTGCTGGGCTCGCGCTGGGTGCCGGGCGGTGCGGTGGTGAACTGGCCGAAGTCGCGGCTGCTGCTGTCGAAGGGCGGCTCGACGTACTCCCGGTTGATGCTGAACGTGCCGATCCGCGACGTCACCGGCGGCTACCGGGCGTTCCGCAAGGAGACCCTGCTGGGTCTCGGGATGGACCAGGTCGCCTCGCAGGGCTACTGCTTCCAGGTCGACCTGGCCTGGCGGGCCGTCAAGGCCGGGTTCAAGGTCGCCGAGGTGCCGATCACCTTCGTGGAGCGTGAGCACGGCGCGTCGAAGATGAGCCGCAGCATCGTGGCGGAGGCCCTCTGGCGGGTCACCGCCTGGGGCGTCTCCGACCGGGTGGCCCGGCTCACCCGGAAGCACTGACCTCGCCCACGAAAAAGGCCTCCGCGGGCCGGCGACAGCACGTATCGCCGGCCCGCGGAGGCCTTTGCGGAGGCCTTGCGCGCTCAGCCGAGGCGCGTCAGCCGGGAGGTGATGGACGGCGGGGCCAGGTCCTTCTGGAGGGTGACCGGGATCTCGGTCCGGTCGGCGCCGTCGCCCGCCGACAGCGTGCCGACCTGGGTGCCGGCCGACAGGGTGTGGGCGATCTTGCCGATCGGGGTGAGCGTCAGGTGCGCGGTGATGCCGGACCAGCCCGCCACCGTCAGGTCCTTGGCGGCGACCACCGGGACCTTGCCGCCGATGCCGTCGTCGACGTAACCGACCACGTCACCCTGCTTGGCCAGGGTCTGCCCGGTCAGCACGGACTGCGCGGCCACGTTGATCTTCTGGCTGACCGGCTGGGCCGCGGTCACGATGTCGTACCCGGGGGTCACCGGCTGGCCGAGGGTGACGCCGACCAGGGTCCGCTTGACGCCGCCGACCTCCTTGACCGCCGCCCACATGAAGCAGGACTGCGCGGGGGAGGACGAACCGGTCTTGCCGCCGATCATGCCGTTCTTCCCGAGCAGCTTGTTGGTGTTGTAGATCCGCTGGTTGTTGAACTTGGTGTCGGGCTCGGCGATGACCTGCCGGAAGACCTCGTCCTTGATCACCACCTCGGCCAGCTTCAGCTGGTCCTTGGCGGTCGACTTGGTGTCGTTGCTGTACCCGGCCGGGTCGGCGTACGTGGTGTTGGTCATGCCGAGCTGCTTGGCGGTGTCGTTCATCTTCTTGACGAACGCCTCCTCGCTGCCGGAGTCCCAACGAGCCAGCAGCCGCGCCACGTTGTTCGCGGACGGCAGCATCAGCATCTCCAGCGCCTCGTACTGGCTGAGCTGCTGACCCTCGGTCAGGGACACCCGCGACTCGTCGCCGTTCGTCGACTCCGCCGCGGCCTGCTTGTCGACCGTGAGCATCGGGCCGGTCTGGCCCTTCTTCAACGGGTGCGCCTGCAGGATCAGGTACGCGTTCATCACCTTGGTGACGGACGCGATCGGCACCGCCTTCTCCTCGCCGGACGCGCCGAGATCGCCCACCCCGATCACCTCGGCGGCGGCCTGCCCCGTGGTCGGCCACGGGATGTTCAGCTGCTCGCCCTGGAACGTGAACGAGTCCGCCAGCCCGAGCTTCGCCTTCGGCGCGGGCAGCGGACGCAACAGCTGCGCGGCCGACAGCACACCCAGCACCACGGCCAGGAAGACGCCCCAGATCAGCACCCGCTTCATCGCCCGCCGCAACGGGCTCACCGGCCGGGCGCTCAGTGCCTTCAGCACCTCCAGCGCCTCGACGGTGCTCTCCGGCCCGGCCGGAACGGGCTCGGCGACCACGACGGGCGCGACGGGCGCAGGCGCGACCGGCACCGGCGCGGGGGCGGCAACGGGCGCGACCTTCGGGGCGGGCGCGGGCTTCGGCGCGGGCGCGGGCTTCGGGGCCGGAGCCGGCTTGGGGGCGGCGGTCTCGTCCTTGGGCAGCCGCAGCATGACGGTCCGCTCGGGACTGTCCTTCTCCGCCCGCAGGTTCATGGTCGGGTCGGGCTTCGCCGGAGTGTCGCCCTCCGGCTCCTCGGCCTTCCCGATGCGCAGCGTCATGGTGAGCTCGGGCCCGGCCGGAGCGGACTCCTCCTCGGGAGCCTCCTCCTCGACCTTCGGCTCCTCGACCTTCGCCATACGCAGCGTCATCGTCGGCTCGGGCCCGACCGGAACGGACTCCTCGTCCTCGGTCTCCGGCTCCGCCGCCTTCTCCATGCGCAGCGTCATGGTGAGCTCGGACCCGACCGGAGCCGACTCCTCCTCGGGAACCTCCGGCTCCTCAACCTTCGCCATACGCAACGTCATCGTCGGCTCGGGCCCGACCGGAACGGACTCCTCGCCCTCGGAAGCGTCATCAGCTTCGGCCTCAACCTCGTCCTCGGAAGCGACTTCGGCCTCGGCCTCGCCCTCCTCCTCGGAAGCGGTCTCCTCTTCCTTCTCCTCCCCCGCCTCCGCCTCCTTCGGCTCAGCAGCAGTCACCCGCCCGAGTCGTACGGCCGGAGCCTCGACGGTGAGCGCGGCGCCGGCTTCGGGCAGGTCGAGGTCGGTGCCGGGCTCGGACTTGCTCGCGGCGTCGGTCTCGCGGGCGCGGAGGTGCACAGTGGAGCCGCCCTCGCGAGGAGCTCGCTCCTCGGCCTCGGCCGGCCGCGTCCTGTCGTCGCGCGGCTCGCTCTGCGGGGACTCGCCCACGTAACCCACTCCTCCTCGTCCGCCCCGGCGGTTGCCGGTCCGATCACACAAGCTGGTTTTTTTCGGGCGGGTTCTCGACCCGCCCGGGTACCTGTACAGTCTCCGGCACCGTGGCCGCGATGGCCTGCCGCACCCCGCCCCACCGGCGGTTTTTCCTGCCGGTGAAGCCCTCTGCCGGATCAGACGCGGGGGCGTCGAACGGTGGTTCCAGCCTGCCCGAGCAAGGTCACGATTCGGAGGCGTACTCGACAAGGCTGTGTGAGAGGCGTCACCCTGTCATTCATCCACGCGGGGAGGCTTGGATGGGCAGGAGCCGCAGAACTATTCCCGAGGAGCTGTTGCTGCTCGCACTGGACCCGGCCACGGGTACCACCGCGCAGCCGCAGACCCTCGACCTCGGACTTGCCGGGGCGCAGCTTGTCGAGCTGTCCCTGGCCGGAAGGATAGTCCCGGACGGGGACCGGATCGCCGTGGTGGTGCCACGGCCGACCGGTGACCCGACGTTGGACCATGCGTTGGAACTGTTGCGCAGGCGTGGCAGTCCGGTGCGCGCCGCGCACTGGATCGGCGGGCCGCGTCTGGGCCTGAGGCAGACGTACCTGGCGCACCTGGAGCGGTGCGGCATGGTGACGGCGGTGCCGGGTCAGGTGTGCGGTGTGCTGCCGACGACCCGTTACCAGGCGTCGGACGACTGCACCAACGCGGCGATCAAGCAGCGGCTGGACACCGCGATCCGCACCGGCGTTCCGCCGGACCCGCGGACGGCGGCACTGGCGGCGCTGGCGCACGCGGTGGGTCTGGGCAAGCACCTGTACCCGGGCAACGAGGGGCGGTCCTCACGCTCCCGGCTGCGGGATCTGATCAGGTACGACCCGCTGGGCGGAATGGTGGCCCATGCGGTGATGGACGTGCAGAACGGTCTGCCGGCCCAGCAGGGCAGGTCGGCGCCCGCGGGTTCGCGGGGTCCGGCCGGTCGGCCCGCCGCCGCGGGGCGGGGTGTGGCCAGCCGGGTGGGCGCGCGATGAGCGGCGTACGCCGTTAGCGTTCGATGCGGTTCGAGGGCGGTGGGGGGGGGGGGGGGGGGCGCCGGCCCCCCCCCCCCGGGGGGGGGGGGGGGCCGGCGCGGGGCGGGGCGGGGGGGCGCCGGGGGGGGGGGGGGCGGCGGCCACCCCCGGACGG
>NZ_JBIUCB010000001.1:51617-212900 GCF_044593455.1 Kitasatospora sp. NPDC051984 | reverse complement strand
TTTTTTATTTGGGGGGTGGGGGTGGCCCCCCGGGGGGGGGGTGGTGGTGGGGGGGGGGGGGGGGGGTGGGGTGTGGGGTGGGGGGGGGGGGGGGGGGGGGGGGGGGGGGCCCCCCCCCCGCCCCCCCCCGCCTTTGGGCGTTCTCTCACGGCGGGCGTTTTCCCGGCGCCGCGTCAAGTGTCCTGGGGCGCAAGAAAAGCCCTTTAGCGCGTGGGGCGGGTGGTCCGCAAGTACCCCCATCCCGATTGAGCTATTTTCCGATGATCTGTTCTACCGTGCTGCCTCGATTCCCGGGCGTGGACCGCAGTTGAGGTGGCATGCTGCTCAGCGTCAGGGGGTTGGTACCAATTACCGCACTGTTGCCAGTAGTAGGGCCGGAGGTCGATGTGTCCGCCAGCGTGAATCCGACGGTTCGCCGCCGCAGGCTCGGCGCCGAGCTCCGGCGGCTGCGCGAGCTCAGGGGGATGACCGCCGAGGAGGTGGCCGGCCGCCTGATGGTCTCCCAGTCGAAGATCAGCCGACTGGAGAACGGCCGCCGATCGATCAGCCCGCGCGATGTGCGCGACCTGTGCGAGGTCTACGAGGTCGAGGACGAGCGGGTCCGCAACGGGCTGATGGAGATGGCCAAGGAGTCGCGCCAGCGCGGTTGGTGGCACGAGTTCGGGGACATCCCCTACAGCGTGTACATCGGACTGGAGGCGGAGGCCTCGTCGATCCGCGCTTACGAATCCTCCTTCGTGCCGGGGCTGTTGCAGACCCGGGAGTACGCGGAGGCGGTGGTGGCCGGCACCCAGCCGGACACCGATCCGGCGGCGATCCACCGCCGGGTGGAGGTGCGACTCAAGCGCCAGCTCCGGATACACGGTGACGACCAGCTCGGCAGCCTGTGGGTGGTGGTGGACGAGGCGGTGCTGCGCCGCCAGGTCGGCGGGCCGCGGGTGATGGCCGAGCAGCTGTTCCAGCTGGTCGAGCTCGGCGAACGACCGAACATCAACCTGCAGGTCATACCGTTCAAGCACGGTGCCCACCCCGGGATGACCGGGACATTCTCCCTGATGGAGTTCCCCGAGTCAGCGGATTCCACAGTCGTCTACTTCGAAGGAGTGACGGCCGATCTCTACTTGGAGAAGGAAGCCGACGTACGCCGCTATACCAATCTCTACGACCACCTGCGAGCCGCGGCGATGAGTGTCACGGAAAGCCGGTCGATGATCACCGATTTGGCAGAGGAGTTCATGAAATGAGCAAGGCCATCGAGACCCTGACCTGGCGCAAGAGCAGCTACAGCGGCGGCAACGGCGCGTGCGTCGAGATCGCCGTCCCGACTTCTGCCTCTGTCGCGGTCCGGGACTCCAAGGATCCGAACGGCGCGCAGCTGCACTTCTCCAACGAGAGCTGGGCGGCTTTCGCGGCGGCTGCCGGCACCGGCGCCTTCGGCGAGGTCTGATCCACGGCTCCCTGCACAACTCCCGGTGCCCGTCGCTCCCCCGCGGCGGGCACCGTCGTACCGAGGAGCGTCAACTGCCGACGGGGTAGCGGGTGTTCCAGCCCTCGGTGCCGTGCAGCGCGGGGCCGTGCAGCAGTTCCAGCACCAGGTCGTCGGCGAGTTCCAGGATCGTGCCGCGGCCCTCGAGTTCGGCCAGCAGCTCGGGCGGCAGCGCGGTCTCGCCGTGCAGGGTGCCCAGCAGGTTGCCGCAGATGGAGCCGGTGGAGTCGCTGTCGCCCGAGTGGTTGACGGCCAGCAGCAGGCCGCTGCGGACGTCCTCGGCGACCAGGGCGCAGTACAGGCCGATGGCGAGCGACTCCTCGGCGGTCCAGCCCTCGCCGAGCTGCTCGACCCGTTCGGCGGACGGCACGCCGGCCCGGACGGCGTCCAGCGCGGCCCGCAGCGCGGCGGTGGTCTCCTCGTGGCCCGGCCGCTCGGACAGCAGCGCCAGGGCGAGGTGGACGCCCTCCTCCAGGGTGCCGCCGCGGGCCACCGCGTGGACGATCACCGCGAAGGCCCCGGCGGACAGGTAGCCGGTGGGGTGGCCGTGGGTCAGCACCGAGCACTCGACGGCGAGTTGGAACACCAGGGTCGGGTCCCAGGCGGTGAGCAGCCCGAACGGGGCGGCGCGCATCACGGTGCCGCAGCCCTTGGAGTTCGGGTTGCGCGGCTCCTCGACGGTGGCCGGCGACCCGTCCCCGGTACCGGCCAGACCGGACAGGCAGGCGTTGCCGGGGGCCCGGCGTTCGTACAGCCACTCCTCGCGGCCCAGCCAGCCGAGGTCCTTGCGGCGCTCGTCCGGGCCCCAGTCCTGCTGGGTGGCGTACCAGCGCAGGTAGGCGCGGTGCACGTCGGACGGCGGGTGCCAGGCTCCGGTGTCGCGGCCTATGTGGGCGCGGATCAGGCCGTCGACGGTGAACAGGCTCATCTGGGTGTCGTCGGTGACGGCGCCGCGCCGCCCGTAGGCGGGGACATAGCCGGTGACGCCCGCCTCGCCGTGGGTGGCGCGGATCTGCCCCAGCCGTTCGAACTCGATGCCGGCGCCGAGGGCGTCGCCGATCGCGCCACCGAGCAGACAGCCCCGCACCCGGCTGCGGAAGTCCTGCTGCTGGGCGCGTGACCACAGGGGCATCACGGGTGGGGGCCTTTCGGTCGGCGGGCGTCGGACAGCAGACGCACTGTATTCGAAGGCCCGGCCGAAACCGCCGGGCTCCACCGAACATCCATCCGCCGGACAGGCACTAGTGCCGCGGCAGGCAACTTTTGCCCGTCAAGGAGCGGCCCGAGGCGCCCGGCTGGGCGTGCCGCCGAAGCGCCCTCGTACTGGGTGTACTTAGGTGCTTTGGCGGTGCGTCCAGGCGGGATGCATCGGGCCGCGACGGGGCAAAGGTTGCCTGTTGCGGCACTAGTCCAACACGGGCAGCAGCCGCGGCAGGTGGCCGTCCGAGGCGAGGGCCGCCGCGCGGCGTTCGGCAGGCACCTGCCCGTAGTCGGTGGTGCGCTGCCGGGCGGGGCGGCCGGCCAGGGCGGCGATCGCCTCCAGGTCGCGGACCGACTTGTAGGAGCCCCAACCGGAGCCCGCCATCCGGGAGATGGTCTCCTCCATCAGCGTGCCGCCCAGGTCGTTGGCGCCGCTGCGGAGCATCTCGGCGGCGCCCTCCGCGCCGAGCTTCACCCAGCTGGTCTGGATGTTGGGGATGTGCGGGTGCAGCAGCAGCCGGGCCATCGCGGTCACCGCCCGGTTGTCGCGCGCGGTCGGGCCGGGCCGGGCGATGCCCGCCAGGTACACGGGGGCGTTGGTGTGCACGAACGGCAGCGTGACGAACTCGGTGAACCCGCCGGTGCGCTGCTGGACTTCGGCCAGCAGCCGCAGGTGGCCCAGCCAGTGCTTGGGAGTGTCGACGTGCCCGTACATCATGGTGGACGAGGAGCGCAGGCCCAGTTCGTGCGCGGTGCTGACCACCTCCACCCACGTCGCGGCGGGCAGCTTGCCCTTGGTGAGCACCCAGCGCACCTCGTCGTCGAGGATCTCCGCGGCGGTGCCGGGGATGGAGTCCAGGCCGGCCTCCTTCGCGGCGGCCAGCCAGTCGCGGATCGAAAGCCCGGTGCGGGTGGCGCCGTTGACCACCTCCATCGGCGAGAACGCGTGCACGTGGATGCCCGGCACCCGCTGCTTCACGGCCCGGGCGATGTCGAAGTACGCGGTGCCCGGCAGGTCCGGGTGGATGCCGCCCTGCATGCACACCTCGGTCGCGCCCACCTCCCAGGCCTGCTCGGCCCGTTCGGCGACCTGGTCCAGCGACAGGGTGTACGCGTCGGCGTCGGTGCGGCGCTGCGCGAACGCGCAGAACCGGCAGCCGGTGTAGCAGACGTTGGTGAAGTTGATGTTCCGGGTGACGCAGTACGTCACCTCCTCGCCGACCGTGTCGCGGCGCAGCTCGTCGGCGATCCGGCACAGCGCGTCCAGCGCGTCCCCGTCGGCCTGGAACAGCGCGAGGGCCTGGTCGTCCGTCAGCTTCGTCGGGTCGTCGGCGGCGGTGGACAGTGCGGCGCGGACGTCGGCGGGCAGGCGGCTCGGGGCGGGGACGGCGACCTGTTCGCGCAGCGACTCCCAGTCGCCGTAGACCTCGTCGAAGTCGGAGCGGCGGTCGCCGGTGCGGCCCTCGGTGTCGACGGTGCGGAACAGGTCGGTGCGGCCGCCGCCGGTCATCGGCTCGTCGGGCTCCTGCCAGGGCAGGCCGGCGGGGCGGCGGCCCTCGGCGGCCAGGCCGGTGGCCGGGTCGGCGAGCGCCCGCACGTGCGGCAGCAGCCGGGGGTCGAGCCAGGGTTCGCCGCGCTTCAGGTACTCGGGGTAGATCGTCAACCGCTCGCGCAGCAGGTACCCGGACTCGGCGGTCCGTTCGGCCAACTCTTCGATGTGCGGCCAGGGACGCTCCGGGTTGACGTGATCGGGCGTCAGCGGCGAAATGCCGCCCCAGTCGTCGATGCCCGCGCCGATCAGCAGCGCGAACTCGGCGTCCACCAGGTTCGGCGGCGCCTGGATCCGGGCGGCCGGGCCGAGCACCAGCCGGGCCACCGCCACCGCGGCCGCCAGCTCGGACAGTTCGGCGTCCGGCATGGCCCGCATCGCGGTGTCCGGCTTGGCCCGGAAGTTCTGCACGATCACTTCCTGCACGCCCTGGTAGGCGCGGGCCACCTTGCGGATCGCCAGCAGCGACTCGGCCCGCTCCTCGAAGGTCTCGCCGATGCCGATCAGCACCCCGGTGGTGAACGGCACGGCGCTGCGCCCGGCGTCCTCCAGCACCCGCAGCCGAACCGCCGGCTCCTTGTCCGGGGAACCGTGGTGCGGGCCGCCGGGCTCCGACCAGAGGCGGGTGGCGGTGGTCTCCAGCATCATGCCCATCGACGGGGCGACCGGCTTGAGGCGCTGGAAGTCCGTCCAGGACAGCACGCCCGGGTTCAGGTGCGGCAGCAGCCCGGTCTCCTCCAGCACCCGCACCGCCATCGCCCGCACGTACGCCAGGGTGTCGTCGTAGCCGTGCGCGTCCAGCCACTCGCGGGCCTCGGGCCACCGGGTCTCGGGGCGGTCGCCGAGCGTGAACAGGGCTTCCTTGCAGCCGAGTTCGGCGCCCCGGCGGGCGATCTCCAGCACCTCGTCCGGGGACAGGTACAGCCCGTGGCCGTCCTTGCGGAGCTTGCCGGGCACGGTGGCGAAGGTGCAGTAGTGGCAGCGGTCCCGGCACAGCCTGGTCAGCGGGATGAACACCTTGCGCGAGTACGTGATGACGCCCGGACGGCCCGCCTGCTCCAGCCCGGCGTCCCGGATCCGCGCCGCGGCCCCGCACAGCTCCGCCAGGTCCGCGCCGCGCGCCTGGAGCAGCACCGCCGCCTCCGCGGCGTCCAGCGCCACCCCGTCACGGGCCCGGCGCAGCGCACGCCGCATCGCGGTCGGGGTGGGCGAAGAAGGGGCGGGCAACGGGGGCTGGTGGCTCATGGGCCCGACCCTACGCGAGGCGTACACCTCCGGATGGACACGACCCTGACGGCGTCTCAGGGTCGCAATACTCCGGATACAACGCGAGACGTAGCGCGATCTGCTGCCGCCGGGCGACGCGTCGAGGGGTGCCGCGGGGCTTCAATGGACAGTGACAGCAGACGAGCTCTGGAGGGGGCCGCAGTGAACCAGGAAGCCACCGCAGTAGAGGACATGACGGCGGTTCGGGCGGGCAGGCGCCGCACCGCCGTCCGGATCGGCGTGCCGGCGGCGATCGCCACCGTCGTCGCCATCGGCATGGGCCTGGTGCCCGCACTGGCCAGCGACGAGTCGCCGAACCTGCCGGCCATCAGCGCCCAGGACCTGATCGCCAAGGCCGTCTCCGCGAACACCGACACCTTCAGCGGCACCGTCCGGGTCAACGCCGACCTGGGCCTGCCCACCGCGCTGACCGACCTCGCCTCCGGCTCCGGCCCGCTCGGCGAGATGGCCCGCGGCGCCGGCGCCAAGACCGGCAGCGCCGACCCGCAGATGAAGGCCGTCGAACTGCTCGGCGGCTCGCACACCCTGTCCGTCTCCTCGGACGGCCCGGACCGCCAGCGGCTCACCCTGTCCGGCCAGAAGTCCGGCTACGAGCTGGTCCACAACGGCGACCAGGTATGGGCGTACGACCGCAGCTCCCAGCAGGCCCTGCACCTCACCGGCACGGGCACCGACGGCCACCGGCCCGACGGCAAGGAGGGCATCGGCTCCATCACCCCGCAGGACGTCGCCAAGCAGCTCCTCGAGCACTCCTCCGACACCACCTCGGTGACGGTCGACGGCACCGAGCGGGTCGCCGGGCACGCCGCGTACAAGCTCAGCATCAAGCCCAAGCAGGCCGGCTCCACCGTCGCCGAGATCCGCGTCTCGATCGACGCCGACAAGGGCATGCCGCTGGCCGTGCAGCTGCGCACCGTGGACGGCGCCACCGCGTTCGACGTGCGCTTCGGCACCCTGTCCTACGACAAGCCCGACGCCAAGACCTTCCAGTTCAGCGTCCCCAAGGGCGCCAAGGTGATCGAGCAGTCCGCGAAGGACCACACCGCCAACCCGATGCCGTCCATCCCCGGCCTGCCCTCGCTGCCCACCGGCGGCGGCACGGACGGCGCCAAGGACGGCGCCAAGGGCGGCGTCATCGGCGAGGGCTGGACGGCCATCGCCCACGGCGACGCCGGCGCGGACGCCGCCAAGGGCATCGCCAAGTTCGCCGGCCGCGAGGTCAAGGGCGGCACCCTGGTGTCCACCCGCATCGTCAACGCCCTGATCACCAAGGACGGCAAGGTCTACATGGGCGCCGTCACCCCGGAGACCCTGGAGCAGGCCGCGGCCTCCGGCAAGTAACCACAAACAACCACGAGGGGCCCCGGGACCGCCCGGGGCCCCGCGTCGTCGTTCAGTTGGCGACCGTCTCCGCCGGCACCGGCACCGCGACCTGCCGCCGCTCCGACCGCACCCGGCGCAGCGCGTCCACGCTCAGCACCACCAGCGCCACCCACACCAGCCCGAAACCCGCCCAGCGGGCCGGTGACATCGACTCGTGGAAGACCGTCACCCCGATCAGGAACTGGAACACCGGCGCCAGGTACTGCAACAGACCCAGCGTGGTCAGCGGCACCCGCAGCGCCGCCGCCCCGAAGCACATCAGCGGCACCGCCGTAATGACCCCGCTGGCCACCAGCAGCGCGGTGTGACCCCAGCCGTAGTGCGTCAGACTGCCCTCACCGCGCACGCCCAGGTACACCAGGAACCCCAGCGCGAACGGGAACATCACCGCGCTCTCCACCGCCAGGCTCTCCGCACCGCCCAGCGCGACCTTCTTCTTCAGCAGACCGTACGTGGCGAACGACAGCGCCAGCGTCAGCGCGATCCACGGCAGCCGCCCGTACGCCACCGTCAGCACCGCCACCGCCGCCACCCCGACCCCGACCGCCGCCCACTGCGCGGTACGCAGCCGCTCGCGCAGCACCAGGACGCCGAACGCGATCGTCACCAGCGGATTGATGAAGTACCCGAGGCTGGTCTCCACCACATGCCCGGCGTTCACGGCCCAGATGTACACGCCCCAGTTCACCGAGACGGTCGCCGCCGCCACCGCCAGCAGCGCCAGCCTGCGCGGCTGACGCAACAGCGGGCGTATCCACCCCCAGCGCCGGCGTATCAGCAGCATCACCACCACCGCCACCAGCGACCACACCATCCGGTTGGCCAGGATGTCCGCCGCCCCGGCCGGCTCCAGCAACGGCCAGAACAGCGGGAACAGCCCCCACATCCCGTACGCCGCGAACCCGTTCCAGAGCCCGACCCTGGCCTCCCGCGCACTCTCCGCCATGGCCTGCCCTTCACCCGCGCACGAAACGTCCTACGAAAGGTAGCGGCACGCGGGTGAAGGTGTCATCCCCAAACGGAACTTTTGCTGCTGACAGCTTCCGGGCTAGGCGGTCACCGTCCAGGTGCTGGACCCAGCCAGCAAACCAGCCAGCTCCCCCCGCCCCTTCTGCTCCTCCGCAAGCGCCAACTGCTCGGCCATCTGCGTGTCGTAAACAGCCCGCTTCACATCCCGCAGCACACCGATCGGCGTGTTGTGCAGCAGGTCCGTCTCGGTCAGCCGGGTCAGCGCGAACGCCGTCGCAGGACTGCTGGCGTGCGCGTCGTGCACCAGCGCCTCCCCCTCGCTCCGCGGAGCGATCCGCAGTTCCCCGTCCGCGCCCCGCACCACGTGCCGGTCCGCGCCGACCAGGACCGGCTGCCCGTGCTCCAGCCGAATGAGCGCCTCGTCCCGGGTGCCGGGCTCCTTGAGGATCTCGAACGCGCCGTCGTTGAAGATGTTGCAGTTCTGGTAGATCTCCACCAGCGCGGTGCCCTCGTGCTGCGCCGCGGCCCGCAGCACGGACTGCAAATGCTGCCGGTCGGAGTCGATCGTCCGGGCCACGAACGAAGCCTCGGCGCCGATCGCCAGCGACAGCGGGTTGAACGGTGCGTCCAGCGAACCCATCGGGGTGGACTTGGTGATCTTCCCGACCTCGCTGGTCGGCGAGTACTGACCCTTGGTCAGTCCGTAGATCCGGTTGTTGAACAGCAGGATCTTCAGATTGACGTTCCGGCGCAGCGCGTGGATCAGGTGGTTGCCGCCGATCGACAGCGCGTCGCCGTCACCCGTCACCACCCACACCGACAGGTCGGGGCGGGAGGCGGCCAGGCCGGTGGCGATCGCCGGGGCGCGGCCGTGGATCGAGTGCATGCCGTACGTGTTCATGTAGTACGGGAAGCGGGACGAGCAGCCGATGCCGGAGACGAAGACGGTGTTCTCCCGGCGGATGCCGAGCTCCGGCATGAAGGACTGGACGGCGGCCAGGATCGCGTAGTCGCCGCAGCCGGGGCACCAGCGCACTTCCTGGTCGGTCTTGAAGTCCTTCGCGGTCTGCGGGCCGTCGGCCTTGGGAACGAGCCGCAGGGCGGGGAAGTCGGTCATCGGGTCGTCGCCTCCGCGTCGAGCGTGCCGATCGCCGCGTGCAGCACGTCGGCGAGTTGGGCGGCCTTGAACGGCAGGCCGCGCACCTGGTTGTAGGACTGCGCGTCGACGAGGTACTTCGCGCGCAGCAGCAGGGCGAGCTGCCCGAGGTTCATCTCGGGGACGATCACCCGCTCGTACCGGCTCAGCACCGTGCCGAGGTTGGCCGGGAACGGGTTGAGGTGGCGCAGGTGGGCCTGGGCGACCTGGCCGCCGTCGGCCCGGACCCGGCGCACCGCGGCGGTGATCGGGCCGTAGGTGGAGCCCCAGCCGAGCACCAGGACCCGGGCCTCGCCGCTCGGGTCGTCGACCTCGATGTCGGGCACCTCGATGCCGTCGATCTTGGCCTGCCGGGTGCGGACCATGAAGTCGTGGTTGGCGGGGTCGTAGGAGATGTTGCCGGTGCCGTCCTGCTTCTCGATGCCGCCGATCCGGTGCTCGAGGCCGGGGGTGCCGGGCACCGCCCACGGGCGGGCGAGGGTGTGCGGGTCGCGCTGGTAGGGGCGGAAGGTGCCGTCGGGGCCGTTCGGCTCGGTGGCGAACTCGACGCGCAGGTCCGGGAGTTCGTCGACGTCCGGGAGCTTCCACGGCTCGGAGCCGTTGGCCAGGTAGCCGTCGGAGAGCAGGAACACCGGGGTGCGGTAGGTGAGCGCGATCCGGGCCGCGTCGAGCGCGGCGTCGAAGCACTCGGCGGGCGTCGCGGGGGCGACGATCGGCACCGGGGCCTCGCCGTTGCGGCCGAACATCGCCTGCAGCAGGTCCGCCTGCTCGGTCTTGGTCGGCAGGCCGGTGGACGGGCCGCCGCGCTGGATGTCGACCACCAGCAGCGGCAGTTCCAGCGACACCGCCAGGCCGATGGTCTCCGACTTCAGCGCCACACCCGGACCGGACGTGGTGGTGACGCCCAGCGCGCCGCCGAACGCCGCGCCGAGCGCCGCGCCGATACCGGCGATCTCGTCCTCGGCCTGGAACGTCCGCACGCCGAAGTTCTTGTGCTTCGACAGCTCGTGCAGGATGTCCGAGGCCGGGGTGATCGGGTACGAGCCGAGGAACACCGGCAGCCCGGACCGCTCCCCCGCCGCGACCAGGCCGTACGACAGCGCCAGGTTCCCGGAGATGTTGCGGTACGTGCCGGCCGGCAGCTTGGCCGGCGGGATCTCGTAGGAGACCGCGAAGTCCTCGGTGGTCTCGCCGAAGTTCCAACCCGCCCGGAACGCCGCCACGTTGGCCTCGGCGATCTGCGGCTTCTTCGCGAACTTCTGCCGCAGGAACAGCTCGGTGCCGTGGGTCGGCCGGTGGTACATCCACGACAGCAGGCCCAGCGCGAACATGTTCTTCGCCCGCTCGGCGTCCTTGCGGGCCAGCCCGCTGTCCTTCAGCGCCTCCAGCGTCAGCGTGGTCAGCGGCACCGGGTGCAGCCGGAACGACTCCAGCGAGCCGTCCGCCAGCGGGTCCTTGTCGTACCCGACCTTCGCCAGCGCGCGCTTGGTGAACTCGTCGGTGTTGACGATGATCTCGGCGCCGGCCGGCAGGTCCGGCAGGTTCGCCTTCAGCGCCGCCGGGTTCATCGCCACCAGCACGTCCGGGGCGTCGCCCGGCGTCAGGATGTCGTGGTCGGCGAAGTGCAGCTGGAAGCTCGACACACCCGGCAGGGTGCCTGCGGGGGCCCGGATCTCGGCCGGGAAGTTCGGCAGCGTGGACAGGTCGTTGCCGAACGCCGCCGTCTCCGAGGTGAACCGGTCGCCGGTGAGCTGCATACCGTCGCCCGAGTCACCGGCGAACCGGATGATCACCCGGTCCAACCGCCGGATCGGCTTGGCCGGCCGCCCGGACCGGGCCGAGGCCGGACCCGACCGGCGCTCGCCGCCCGGGCCGTCCACTGCCTCTGACTGATCGACCTGACTGGTCACTGCCGCGGACCTCCTCGAGGGGAGCCAGCAGCGGGCGTGAGCCGTGTGCCCCGTCCGCCTGGCGCACCAAGGGAATCCTAAGCGGGCAGAGCACCGCTGGAAGGGAACTCGCGAAGACCGCCACGCGGGTCCGCGGGCCGGTCAGGACTCCAGATACGCCAGCACCGCGAGAACCCGCCGGTGATCCTCCTGGCTCGGTCCCAAACGCAACTTCTGGAAGATGTTCGACACATGCTTCTCCACAGCCCCGTCGGACACCACCAGTTGCTTGGCGATCGCCGCGTTGGTCCGGCCCTCCGCCATCAGGCCCAGCACCTCACGCTCACGAGGCGTCAGATTCGCCAGCGTGTCCACCTGCCGGCTGCGGCTCAGCAACTGCTGCACCACCTCCGGGTCCAGCGCCGTGCCGCCCTCCGCGACCCGGGTCACCGCGTCCGCGAACTCCCGCACCTCCGCGACCCGGTCCTTCAGCAGGTACCCCACCCCGCGGGTCGAACCCGCCAGCAGCTCACCCGCGTACTGCTCCTCCACGTGCTGCGACAGCACCAGCACCCCCAGCTGCGGGTACCGCTTGCGCAACTCCACGCACGCCCGCACCCCCTCGTCGGTGTGCGTCGGCGGCATCCTCACATCCGCCACCACCACATCCGGCAACGAGCCCTCCCCGTGCAGGCCGTCCACCGCCCGCAACAGCGCTTCCCCGTCACCGACCCCCGCCACGACCTCCATCCCCCGGTCCGTCAGCAACCGCGTCAGCCCCTCCCGGAGCAGCACGGAATCCTCGGCGATCACCACACGCAACATAGCCCGAACCCTAGCGCGCAGGGGCGCGGAGAACTGCGCGAAGGGGAACGCACCCGATCGCAGGATCGCGGCACGGACAGCCACTTGCACGTGAGAGCGCCCAACCGGACGGTCACATGGTGCGAATCGCCACCGTGTCGCAAAGCTCCTGCAGCGCCGCCTTCGCCGGGCAGTCCGGCAGCGGGTCGAGCAGCGCCCGCGCCTCCTCGGCGTAGCGCAGCGTCTCGCGGCGGGCCCGCTCCAGCGCGGGGTGCCGACGCAGCAGGCGCAGCGCTTCCGCGTGGGCGTCGTCGTCGGACGCCAGATCGGTGTCGAGGAGCTCCCGCAGCCGGACGTCCTCGGGGTCGGCCGGGTCGACGGGCATCTGACGCAGCAGCAGGACCGGCAGCGTGGGGACGCCCTCGCGCAGGTCGGTGCCGGGGGTCTTGCCGGACTCGTGGCCGTCGCTGGCGATGTCGAGGACGTCGTCGGCGAGCTGGAACGCGGTGCCGATGCGCTCGCCGTACTGGGTGAGCAGGTCGACGATCCACGGTTCGGCGCCGGCCATCATCGCGCCGAAGCGGCAGGAGACGGCGATCAGCGAGCCGGTCTTGCCGGAGAGGACGTCCAGGTAGTGCTGCAGCGGGTCGTCCTCGGCGCGGGGCCCGACGGTCTCCAGGATCTGGCCGGTGACCAGCCGTTCGAACGCGTCGGCCTGGACCCGGACGGCCTCGGGGCCGAGGTCGGAGAGCACCTGGGAGGCGCGGGAGAACAGGAAGTCGCCGGTGAGGATGGCGACCGAGTTGTCCCAGCGGCTGTTGGCGCTGGGGGCGCCGCGCCGCACGGGGGCCTCGTCCATCACGTCGTCGTGGTACAGCGTCGCGAGGTGGGTCAGTTCGACCACCACCGCGGACGGCACCACCCCGCGCGCGGCGGGGTCGCCGAACTGGGCGGCGAGCATCACCAGCAGCGGCCTGAACCGCTTCCCCCCTGCCTCGATGAGGTGGCTGGCGGTCACCGTGATGAAGGGCACGTCGCACTTGACGGCCTCGATCAGGGCGGCCTCCACGGCCTCCATCCCGGCCTGGACGTCACGGGTCAGATCGCGGTCCTGCACGCTCAGCCCGAAGGGCCCCACGACGGTCACGCTGACCACTCCTGTCCCTGGTCGATCCAGCGGGCCGGTCCCTCAGCGCCGCCGATGCACATACAAGGCAGCGTATCCGGTCCCGAGTGGATCACTGCACGGGCATGGGCCCTTCCGCCGCTGGTGGCGGGGCCGGGGCAGTGCCGGGCGCAGGGAGCGCAGGTCAGCGCGGAACGATCCGGGTCAGGTCGAGTTCGACCGGGAACGGCAGGCCAGTGATCAACTTGCCGTGGTGGACAGCGAGTCCGGGCGCGGGCGCATACACCCCTGTCTCTTCGTCCAGGTGAAACTCGTAGACCGCCGGGTCGCCGTCCTCGCCGCGCTCGACCCGCCAGAAGTACGGGATTCCCGCCTCGGCGTACATGCCGGGCTTGCGGAAGCGGTCGTCGCTGCGCGAGCCGTGGGAGACCACCTCGACGGCGAGCGCCACGGCAGCGACGGGGACGCACTCCGTGGTGAAGAAGTCGAGCCCGGTGCGGTCGAAGACGATTGCGTCGGGCTTGGGCGCGTTGGAGGGATTGACCAATACGCACCGTTCAGTGCTGGCCTGGTACGGGTCTCGGCGAGCACTGCGAAGTGCGAAGTACAACTCGTCCCGCACGGTGTCGTGCCACAAATTGGTCATACCGCGGACCACGATCGCCCCATCCACCAGTTCGAACTCGAAGGGCAGATCGAGGTCCTTGACCTGGTCGTAGGTCCAGCCTCCCGAGGGCGGGGACGTCCAGTCGATCGGTTCGGCAGTCATGGCCACCTCCTGTGCCCAGTCTATGAGCCGAACCTACGGCGACCAATGACTGCCGAATCGGTTCGCCGACGTGCCGTTCACCCTCCGAACAGCAGTCCGGCCCCCGCCGGGTGGTGGCGGGGGCCGGTGGCCGGGGGGAAGGGCTCAGCGGATGAAGACCGACGCCTTGGTGGCCAGGTCGAGGAAGTACTGCGGGAGCAGACCCAGGCCGAGCGTCACCAGGACGCCGAAGGCGATGGTGGTGGCGGTGAGGGCGCTGGGGACGGCGACGGCGGGGCCGGCGGGCTGGGGGTCGGAGAAGAACATCAGGACGATGACGCGGATGTAGAAGAAGGCGGCGATCGCGGAGGACAGCACACCGACGATCACCAGGGGGGTGGCGCCGCCGGCGGCCGCGGCCTGGAAGACCGCGAACTTGCCGGTGAAGCCGGAGGTGAGCGGGATGCCCGCGAAGGCCAGCAGGAACAGCGCGAAGACCGCGGCGAGCAGCGGTGAGCGGCGGCCGAGGCCGGCCCAGTTGGAGAGGTGGGTGGCTTCGCCCTTGGAGTCGCGCACCAGGGTGACGACGGCGAACGCGCCGAGGGTGACGAAGGAGTAGGCGAGCAGGTAGAAGAGGACGGCGGCGACGCCGCGCCGGTCGGTGGCGATCAGGCCGGTGAGGATGAAGCCGGCGTGCGCGACCGAGGAGTAGGCGAGGAGGCGCTTCACGTCCTGCTGGGTGACGGCGAGGATCGAGCCGACCACCATGGTGAGGATGGCGACGCCCCACATGACGGGCCGCCAGTCCCAGCGGATGCCGGGGAAGGCGACGTAGAACAGCCGCAGCATGGCGCCGAACGCGGCGGTCTTGGTGGCGGCGGCCATGAACCCGCTGACGGGGGTGGGCGCGCCCTGGTAGACGTCCGGCGTCCAGGAGTGGAACGGCACCGCGCCGACCTTGAACAGCAGGCCGACGGCGAGCATGGCCAGGCCGATCAGCAGCAGCGCGTCGTTCTGGGTGGTGACGGCGAGCGCGGGGGTGACGGGGGCGGTGCCGGCGACCACGTCGGCGATGTCGCCGAGCCGGACGCTGCCCGCGTAGCCGTACAGCAGGGCGGTGCCGAACAGGAAGAACGCGGAGGCGAACGCGCCGAGCAGGAAGTACTTGACGGCGGCCTCCTGCGAGAGCAGGCGGCGGCGCCGGGCGATCGCGCACATCAAGTACAGCGGCAGGGACAGCACTTCGAGCGCCACGAACATGGTCAGCAGGTCGTTGGCGGCGGGGAAGAGCAGCATGCCGCCGACCGCGAACAGGGTGAGCGGGTAGATCTCGGTGGTCCGCATGCCCTCGCGGGTGGCCTCGCGTTCCTGTTCGCCGCCGGGGACGGCGGCGGCCTGCGCGGTGAACGCGTCGATCCGGTGGCCGTTGATGCGCGGCTCCAGCCGGCCCTCGGCGTAGGTGAGGACGGCGAGGACGGCGGTCAGCAGGATGACGCCCTGCAGGAACAGCGCGGGCCCGTCGATCGCGACCGAGCCCATCGCGAGCAGCCCGGCCTTGGTGGAGGCGTGGCCCTGGGCGGCGAGCACCACCACGGCGACGAACGCGCCGACCAGGCCGGTCAGCGAGATGCCGAGTTGGCTGGAGGCGCGCAGCCGTCGCGGCAGGAACGCCTCGGCCAGGATGCCGATCAGGGCGGCGCCGAACACCACCAGCATCGGCGAGAGTTGGCCGTACTCGATGTGCGGGGCGGGGATGCTCGGACTGTTGCCGCCGGCGGCGGCCAGCGCGTGGGTGGCGATCACTTCTGCTCACCTCCGTTGGTGGCGGCGACCGGGTGGGCGGGCGCGGGGTCGGTCCGGTGGACCTGGCCGAGGGTGTCGTTCACGGCCGGGTTCACCATCTTGGTGAGCGGCTGCGGGTAGACGCCGAGCAGCAGGGTGAGGGCCACCAGTGGGGCTACGACGGCGAGTTCACGGGCCTTCAGGTCGGGCATGCCCTGCACGGAGGCCTTCACCGGGCCGGTCATGGTGCGCTGGTACAGCATCAGCGCGTACAGCGCGGCCAGCACGATGCCGAAGGTGGCGATGATGCCGATCACCGGGTAGCGGGTGAACGTGCCGACCAGGACCAGGAATTCGCTGACGAACGGGGCCATGCCGGGCAGCGACAGGGTGGCGAGTCCGCCGATCAGGAAGGTGCCGGCCAGCACGGGCGCGACCTTCTGCACGCCGCCGTAGTCGGCGATCAGGCGCGAGCCGCGGCGGGAGATCAGGAAGCCCGCGACCAACATCCACGCGGCGGTGGAGATGCCGTGGTTGACCATGTAGAGGGTGGCGCCGGACTGGCCCTGGCTGGTCATCGCGAAGATGCCCATGATGATGAACCCGAAGTGCGAGATGGACGCGTAGGCGACCAGCCGCTTCATGTCCTTCTGTCCGATGGCGACCAGCGCGCCGTAGACGATGCCGATCAGCGACAGCACCAGGATCGCCGGGGCGAAGGTCTTGGACGCGTCCGGGAACAGGCCGAGGCAGAACCGGAGCATCGCGAAGGTGCCGACCTTGTCGACAACTGCCGTGATCAGCACGGCGGTTCCGGCGGTGGACTCCCCCATCGCGTTCGGCAGCCAGGTGTGCAGCGGCCACATCGGGGCCTTCACCGCGAAGGCGAAGAAGAAGCCGAGGAACAGCGCGCGCTGCGCGGTCGGGTCGATCACCAGCTTGCCGGAGGAGATCGCGTCGGTCAGCGCGGGCAGGCTGAACGTCGCGTGCCCCTGGTCGGCGGCCACCACGTACAGGCCGATCACGGCGGCCAGCATGACCAGTCCGCCGAGCAGGTTGTACAGCAGGAACTTCACTGCGGCGTAGGAGCGCTGGCGGTCCGAGTCGGGTCCGCCGGCCCGGTCGCCGAAGCCGCCGATCAGGAAGTACATCGGGATCAGCATGGCTTCGAAGAACACGTAGAACACGAACACGTCGGTGGCCAGGAAGGACACCAGCACCATCGCCTCGACGGCGAGGATCAGGGCGAAGAAGCCCTGGGTGCGGCGCTTGGACTCGAAGGAGCCCTCCGGCGCGGCGGGGTCGGCGTCGTGCCAGCCGGCCAGCATCACCAGCGGGACGAGCACGGCGGTGAGCAGTGCCAGCACGGCGCCGATGCCGTCCACGCCGAGCGAGAAGCTGATCCCGAAGGACCGGATCCAGCTGTAGGACTCGGTCAACTGGTAACGGGGGCCGCCGGGTTCGAAGGCGACGGCGACCGCGACGGCCAGCCCCAGGGTGACCGCCGAGACGGCGAGCGCGACGGCCTTGGTGGTGCGCCGCCGGGCCTCGCCGGTGCCGGCCGGGAGGGCAGCGGTGAGCACTGCTCCGGCGGCCGGGACGGCACAGGTGGCGGAGAGGAGGTAGCTCATCAGACCGACCTCATCAGGAGAGTGGAGGCGACCAGCACCAGCGTGCCGCCGAACATGGAGAGCGCGTACGTCCGGACGTATCCGGTCTGGATCCGGCGCAGCCGCCCGGACAGCCCGCCGATGGCGGCGGCCAAGCCGTTGACGAAGCCGTCCAGGCCCCTGCTGTCGAACCAGACCAGGGTGGCGGCGAGCGCCGAGCCGGGCCGGACCAGGACGGCGTGGTTGAAGTCGTCCTGCAGCAGGTCGCGGCGGGCGGCCCGGGTGAGCAGCGAGCCGACCGGTGCCTGCACCGGGACGGGGCTGCGGCCGTACATCGCATAGGCCAGGCCGGCGCCGGCCAGCATGCAGACGGTGGCGATCACGCTGACGGTCACCGAGTTGATCGGGGAGTGGCCCTCCTCGTGGCCGGTGACCGGCGTCAGGAAGTTCACGAAGGAGCTGCCGAGGGTGAAGAGCCCGCCCGCGAACACCGAGCCGAAGGCCAGCAGGACCATCGGAACGGTCATGCTCTTCGGCGACTCGTGCGGGTGCGGCGGGTTGCCGTTCTCGTCCGGCTGCCAGCGCTTCTCGCCGAAGAAGGTGAGCAGCACCACCCGGGTCATGTAGAACGCGGTGATCGCGGCACCGGTCAGCGCGCACACGCCGAGGATCCAGCCCTCGGTGCCGCCCTTGGCGAACGCCGCGTCGATGATCTGGTCCTTCGACCAGAAGCCCGACAGGAACGGGAAGCCGATGATCGCCGCGTAGCCGGCCATGAACGTCCAGAAGGTGACCGGCATGTACTTGCGCAGGCCGCCGTAGTGACGCATGTTCACCTCGTCGTTCATGCCGTGCATGACCGATCCGGCGCCGAGGAACAGTCCGGCCTTGAAGAAGCCGTGGGTGACCAGGTGCATGATCGCGAAGGCGTAGCCGATCGGGCCGAGGCCGGCCGCCATGATCATGTAGCCGATCTGCGACATGGTGGAGCCGGCCAGCGCCTTCTTGATGTCGTCCTTCGCGCAACCGACGATCGCACCGAACAGCAGCGTCACCGCGCCGACCACCACGACGACGGTCTGCGCGTCGGGGGCCAGGTCGAAGATCGCCGCGGAGCGGACGATCAGGTAGACGCCGGCGGTCACCATGGTGGCCGCGTGGATCAGCGCGGAGACCGGGGTCGGGCCCTCCATCGCGTCGCCCAGCCAGGACTGCAGCGGCACCTGCGCGGACTTGCCGCAGGCGGCGAGCAGCAGCATCAGCGCGATCGCGGTGAGCTTGCCCTGGCTCGCGTCGCCGGCCGCGCCGAACACCGGGCCGAAGGCGAACGAGCCGAACTCCGCGAACATCAGCATGATCGCGATGGACAGGCCCATGTCGCCGACCCGGTTGACGATGAACGCCTTCTTGGCGGCCGTCGCGGCGCTCGGCTTGTGCTGCCAGAACCCGATCAGCAGGTAGGACGCGAGGCCCACGCCCTCCCAACCGACGTACAGCAGCAGGTAGTTGCCGGCCAGCACCAGGAGCAGCATGGCGGCCACGAACAGGTTCAGGTAGCCGAAGAACCGGCGGCGGCGCTCGTCGTGCGCCATGTAGCCCACCGAGTACAGGTGGATCAGGGTGCCGACGCCGGTGATCAACAGCACGAAGACGATGGACAGTTGGTCGAGCTGGAAGGAGATGTCGGCCTGGAAGCCGTCCACCGGGATCCAGGTGTACAGCCGCTCGATGACGGCCCGGTGCGCGGTGTCGCGGCCGAGCATGTCCGCGAACAGGGTGAGGCCGAAGGCGAAGGAAAGCGCCGCGAGAGCGGTCGCGATCCAGTGCCCGAAACGGTCCAGGGCCCGTCCGCCGAGCAGCAGCAGGGCAGCGCCGGCCAGCGGCGCCGCGACCAGCAGCGGAATGAGAGAGTTCACTGAAGGGCCCTCCGCCTACAGCTTCATCAGGTTGCTGTCGTCGACCGAAGCGGAGTGCCTGGTCCGGAAGATGGAGACGATGATGGCGAGGCCGACCACGACCTCGGCCGCCGCGACCACCATGGTGAAGAACGCGAGGATCTGGCCGTCCAGGTTGCCGTGCAGCCGGGAGAACGTGACCAGCGCCAGGTTCGAGGCGTTCAGCATCAACTCCACGCACATGAACAGCACGATCGCGTTGCGCCGGATCAGCACGCCGGAGGCGCCGATGGTGAACAGCAGCGCGGCCAGGTACAGGTAGTTGACCGGGTTCACTCCGCCTCCTCCTTGCTCGGGGTCGGCACGGTCTCCAGCGCCTGGCGGGGCCCGGTGACCTTCGGACGGGCGGAGGACGGCCGGCCGAGCCAGTCGGCGGTGCTCTCCTCCAGCTCGGCCATCCGCCGCAGCATCTCCTGGCTGACGTCACGGATCTGGCCGCGCTCGCGCAGGGTGCCCATCACCGAGTCCTCGGCGACGGTGCCGTCGGGCAGCAGCGCCGGGATGTCCACCGCGTTGTGCCGGGCGTACACGCCGGGGGCGGGCATCGGCGGCACCTGGATGTTGTCCTTGACGCGCTGCGCGGCGAGTTGACGCTGCGTCAGGCGGTCGCGGACCTTCTCGCGGTGGGTCAGCACCATCGCGCCGACCGCCGCGGTGATCAGCAGCGCGCCGGTCACCTCGAACGCCCAGACGTACTTGGTGAAGATCAGCTTCGCCAGGCCCTGCACGTTGCCCTCGGCGTTCGCCTCGGACAGGCCCGTGAAGTGCGACAGCTTGGCGTTCGCCAGACCGGCGATCAGCAGCACGCCGAAGCCCACGCCGCAGAGCACCGCGGCGATCCGCTGGCCCTTGAGCTGCTCCTTCAGCGAGTCCGCCGAGGAGACGCCGACCAGCATCACCACGAACAGGAACAGCATCATGATCGCGCCGGTGTAGACCACGATCTGCACCACACCCAGGAACACCGCGCCCTGCGCCAGGTAACAGACCGCCAGCGACAGCATGGTGGCGGCCAGGCAGAGCGCCGAGTGCACCGCCTTCTTCATCAGCAGCATGCCGAGCGCCCCGCCGACCGCGATCACGGCCAGCACCCAGAACTGCACGGCCTCGCCGGTGGAGGTCATGACTGCGCCTCCTTGTCGTGCGCGTGCTTCTCCTGCTGCACGGTGCCCGGCGCGGCGCCGGTGATCTCGCCCCGGTAGTAGGCGCCCTCGTCCGCGCCGGGGAAGTACGCGTGCGGCGAGTCGACCATGCCCTCGGTCAGCCCGACCAGCAGCTGCTCCTTGGTGAAGATCAGGTCCTGCCGGCTGTCGTCGGCCAGTTCGTACTCGTTGGTCATGGTGAGCGCCCGGGTCGGGCAGGCCTCGATGCACAGCCCGCACAGGATGCAGCGGGCGTAGTTGATCTGGTAGACCGCGCCGTACCGCTCGCCGGGCGAGTACCGCTCGTCGTCATGGTTGTCGGCGCCCTCGACGTAGATCGCGTCGGCCGGGCAGGCCCAGGCGCACAGCTCGCAGCCGACGCACTTCTCCAGACCGTCCGGGTGCCGGTTCAGCTGGTGGCGACCGTGGAAACGCGGAGCGGTGGGCTTCTTGTACTCCGGGTACTGCTCGGTGAGCCGCTTCTTGAACATGGCCTTGAAGGTCACGCCGAAGCCGGCGGCCGGCCCGAGGACCGACTTTTCCGAAGATTCGTCAGACATGGCGGGGCTCAGCTCCCTTCGGAATGGTCGGCCCCGTTGAGGGCGTCCTGGAGTTGCGGGGTCCGGCGACGGCGGCGCGGGACGGGCGGCAGTTGCTGACCGGGCAGCGGCGGCACCGGATAGCCGCCGGCCATCGGGTCGAACGCCGCGGGCGGGGCGGCGGCCGGCGGCTCCGCGGGCTTCTTCCGGATCACGTCCGCCACCAGCGCGATCAGCAGGATCGCCGCCAGCGGGGCGCCCACGTACAGCAGCACCTTGGTGAAGTCGTAGCCCTCGTTGCGCAGCGCCCGCACCGCGGACACCATCACCAGCCACACCAGCGAGACCGGGATGAGCACCTTCCAGCCGAGCTTCATGAACTGGTCGTAGCGCAGCCGGGGCAGCGTGCCGCGCAGCCAGATGAAGAAGAACAGCAGCAGCTGGATCTTCAGCACGATCCACAGCATCGGCCACCAGCCGTGGTTGGCACCCGCCCAGAACGTCGAGATCGGCCACGGGGCCCGCCAGCCGCCGAGGAACAGCGTCGAGGCGACCGCCGAGACGGTGACCATGTTGACGTACTCGGCCAGCATGAACATCGCGAACTTCAGCGAGGAGTACTCGGTGTTGAAACCGCCGACCAGCTCGCCCTCGGCCTCCGGGAGGTCGAACGGGGCCCGGTTGGTCTCGCCGACCATCGCGATGATGTAGACGATGAACGACACCGGCAGCAGCACCGCGAACCAGGTCGGCTGCTGCGAGGAGACGATCTCCGAGGTCGACATCGAGCCCGAGTAGATGAACACCGCCGCGAACGACAGGCCCATCGCGATCTCGTAGCTGATCATCTGGGCGGACGAGCGGATACCGCCGAGCAGCGGGTACGTCGAACCGGACGACCAGCCCGCCAGCACGATGCCGTAGATGCCCACCGAGGCGGTGGCCAGGATGTACAGCAGCGCGATCGGCAGGTCGGTGAGCTGCAGCGGCGTCCGGGTACCGAAGATCGACACCTCGTTGCCCGCCGGGCCGAACGGGATCACCGCGAACGCCATGAACGCGGGGATCGCCGCGACGATCGGCGCCAGGATGTAGACCGCCTTGTCGGCGCCCTTCACCACCAGATCTTCCTTCAGCGCCAGCTTCACACCGTCGGCCAGCGACTGCAGCAGACCCCACGGGCCGTGCCGGTTCGGGCCGATCCGCAGCTGCATCCAGGCGACGACCTTGCGCTCCCAGACGATCGCGATCAGCACCGTCAGCACCAGGAAGGCGAAGCAGAACACCGCCTTCAGCAGCACCAGCCACCACGGGTCGCGGCCGAAGTAGCCCAGAGTGTCGTACGCAGCAGCGAGGTCCGTCATGATTCCTCCGCCGGGGCGATGGTGACCAGGTGGCCGAGCGTGGTGCCGAGCGTGCGGTGCACGCCGCCGCCGGGCGTCGAGTTGAGCGGCAGCCAGACCGTGCGGTCCGGCATCGCCCCGGTGACCTCCAGCGGCAGGGTCAGCGACCCGGCCGGGCCGGAGATCCGCAGCAGCGCGCCGGTGGCGCCGATCTCGGCGGCGGTGGCGGCGGACAGCCGGGCCACCACGGGGTGCCGGGTGCCGGCCAGGTGCTCGTCGCCGTCCTGCAGCGAGCCGTTGTCGAGCAGCATCCGGTGCCCGGCCAGCACGGCCTGCCCGGTGACGGGACGGGGCAGCGCGGCGGGGTGCGCGGCGGGCTCGGCGGGGCGGTCGCCCTGCCAGGGGGCGAAGCGGTCCAGCTCCAGCCGGGCCGCCCGGACGTCGGGCAGGCCGATCGGCCGCTCCAGCGCGTCCGCGAGCATCGACAGCACCCGGACGTCGGCGTGCAGGTGGCGTCCCATCAGCTGGTCGGGCTTGATGGCCGGCTCGAACATCCGGACCCGGCCCTCCCAGTCCAGGAAGGTGCCGGCCTTCTCGGCGACGGCCGCGACCGGCAGCACCACGTCGGCGTGCGCCGTCACGGCGGACGGGCGCAGCTCCAGCGAGAGCACGAACTCAACGCTCTCCAGGGCCTGTTCGGCGAACGCCGGGTCCGGCAGGTCGTCCAGGCCGACGCCGCCGATCACCAGCGCGTCCAGCTCGCCGGCCGCGGCGGCGGCCAGGATCCGGCCGGTGTCGCGGCCGGGCGCGGCGGGCAGTTCGTCGACGCCCCAGTGGGTGGCGGCCTCGGCGCGGGCGGCGGGCACCTCGACGGACCGGCCGCCGGGCAGCAGCCCGGGCAGCGCGCCCGCCTCGACCGCGCCGCGCTCGCCGGCCCGGCGCGGCACCCAGGCGAGCTTCGCCCCGGTGGTCTGCGCCAGGCGCAGCGCGGCGGTCAGGCCGCCGGCGGTCTGGGCGAGCCGTTCGCCGACCAGGATCACCGCGCCCGGGGAGCGCAGCGCGTCGGCGCAGCGTCCCGCGTCGTCGGCGAGCACCTCGTCGCCCGCGAGCGCGCCGAGCCATTCGGCCTCGGTGCCGGGGGCGGCGGGCAGCAGCGCGCCGTGCAGCTTGGCGAGGCCCCGGGTGGCGTGCGAGGCGATCGAGAACACCCGCAGTCCGGTGGCCCGGTTGGCCTTGCGCAGCCGCAGGAAGACGATCGGCGCCTCTTCCTCCGCTTCGAGTCCGGCCAGCAGCACGGCCGGTGCGGCCTCCAGCTCGCGGTACGTCACCCCGCCGCCGTCCACATCCGTCCCGTGCCCGGCGACGACCGCGGCCAGGAACTCGGCCTCCTCGGCGCTGTGCGGGCGGGAGCGGAAGTCGACGTCGTTGGTGCCGAGTGCCAGGCGGGCGAACTTGCCCCAGCCGTAGGCGTCCTCGACGGTGACCCGGCCGCCGGCCAGCGCCGCGGCCCGCTTGCCGCGCAGCCCCTCGGCGGCCTCGGCGAGCGCCTCCGACCAGGACACCGCGACGAGTTCGCCGTCACGGCGCACCATCGGCGAGGTGAAACGGTCCCGCTGCTGGGCGTAGCGGAACGCGAACCGGCCCTTGTCGCAGTTCCACTCCTCGTTGACCTCCGGCTCGTTGCCGGCCAGGCGCCGCAGCACCTTGCCGCGCCGGTGGTCGGTGCGCTGCCCGCAGCCCGCCGAGCAGTGCTCGCACACGGACGGGGAGGACACCAGGTCGAACGGGCGGGAGCGGAACCGGTAGGCGGCGGAGGTGAGCGCGCCGACCGGGCAGATCTGGATGGTGTTGCCGGAGAAGTACGAGTCCAGCGGCTGGTCGACGCCGGTGCCGACCTGCTGGAGCGCGCCGCGCTCGACCAGGTCGATGAACGGGTCACCGGCGATCTGCTGCGAGAACCGGGTGCAGCGCGCGCACAGCACGCACCGCTCGCGGTCCAGCAGCACCTGGGTGGAGAGCGGGATCGGCTTCTCGTACGTCCGCTTGACGCCCTCGAACCGGGACTCCGCGTCGCCGTTGGTCATCGCCTGGTTCTGCAGCGGGCACTCGCCGCCCTTGTCGCAGACCGGGCAGTCCAGCGGGTGGTTGATCAGCAGCAGTTCCATCACGCCGCGCTGCGCCTTCTCGGCGACCGGCGAGGACAGCTGGGTGCGCACCACCATGCCCTCGGCGACCGGGATGGTGCAGGAGGCGACCGGCTTGCGCTGCCCCTCGACCTCCACGATGCACTGGCGGCACGCCCCGGCGGGGTCGAGCAGCGGGTGGTCGCAGAAGCGCGGGATCTGGGTGCCGATCTGCTCGGCGGCGCGGATCACCAACGTGCCCTTGGGGACGCTGACTTCGACGCCGTCGATGGTGAGCGTGACCAGCTCGGTCTGGGTGGACGAAGGCTCCGTGACCGTCACGCGTGCACCTCCCTCTCGGTGGCGGACTCGTGGACGGAGGCCCGGTCGGCCCAGACGGTGGAGGCCGCCGGGTCGAACGGGCAGCGGTGCTCGTTGATGTGCTGCTCGTACTCGGCACGGAAGTGCTGGAGCGAGGAGACGATCGGGCTGGCGGCACCGTCGCCCAGCGCGCAGAAGGACTTGCCGTTGATGTTGTCGGCGATGTCCAGCAGCTTCTCCAGGTCGCCGGGCACGCCCTGGCCGGCCTCGATCCGCTTCAGCAGCTGGACCAGCCAGTAGGTGCCCTCCCGGCAGGGGGTGCACTTGCCGCAGGACTCGTGGGCGTAGAACTCGGTCCACCGGGTGACGGCCCGCACCACGCAGGTGGTCTCGTCGAACACCTGCAGGGCCTTGGTGCCGAGCATCGAGCCGGCCGCGCCGACGCCCTCGTAGTCGAGCGGGACGTCGAGGTGCTCGTCGGTGAACATCGGGGTGGACGAGCCGCCCGGCGTCCAGAACTTGAGGCGGTGCCCGGTCCGGACGCCGCCGGACATGTCCAGCAGCTGGCGCAGCGTGATGCCGAGCGGGGCCTCGTACTGCCCGGGGTTGGTGACGTGCCCGGACAGCGAGTACAGCGTGAAGCCGGGCGACTTCTCGGTGCCCAACGACTTGAACCACTCCTTGCCGCGGGCCAGGATCGGCGGCACCGAGGCGATCGACTCGACGTTGTTGACCACCGTCGGGCAGGCGTACAGGCCGGCGATCGCCGGGAACGGCGGGCGCAGCCGGGGCTGGCCGCGGCGGCCCTCCAGCGAGTCCAGCAGTGCGGTCTCCTCGCCGCAGATGTACGCGCCGGCCCCCGCGTGCACGGTGATGTCGAGGTCGATGCCCTCGCCGAGGGCGTCCTTGCCGAGGAACCCCGCCGTGTAAGCCTCGGCGACGGCGGCCTGCAGGCGGCGCAGCACCGGGACGACCTCGCCGCGCAGGTAGATGAAGGCGTGGTTGCAGCGGATCGCGTAGGAGGCGATCGCCATGCCCTCGATCAGCGAGTGCGGGTTGGCGAACAGCAGCGGGATGTCCTTGCAGGTGCCCGGCTCGGACTCGTCGGCGTTGACCACCAGGTAGTGCGGCTTGCCGTCGTTCTGCGGGATGAACTGCCACTTCATGCCGGTGGGGAAGCCGGCGCCGCCGCGGCCGCGCAGGCCGGAGTCCTTGACCAGGGCGATCACGTCGTCCGGGGCCATCGCCAGGGCGGCCCGCAGGCCGTCGTAGCCGCCGTGCCGGCGGTAGGTTTCGAGCGTCCAGGGGCGGTGGTCGTCCCAGAACGCGGAGAGGACCGGGGAGAGCAGCTTCTCGGCCGGCTCGGCGGAGGTCATCACGCTTCCGTCCCTTCGTGCCGGGGGGAGACCACCTTGGCGCCCGGGGTGCCGGGCAGTGCCTCGCCCTTGGCCAGCCGCAGGCCGGCCAGCGAGGGCGCGCCGCCGGCCCCGGACTCGTCGACCGCGCCCTCGCGTTCGTCGGCGAAACCGGCCAGGATCCGGGAGGTCTCCTTGAACGAGCAGAGCTTCGCGCCGCGGGTCGGCCGGACCTCTTCGCCCGCGCGCAGCCGGTCCACCAACTCCCGTGCGGATTCCGGTGTCTGGTTGTCGAAGAACTCCCAGTTCACCATCACCACGGGCGCGTAGTCGCAGGCCGCGTTGCACTCGATCCGCTCGATCGAGATCGCGCCGTCCTCGGTGGTGCGGTTGTTCTCGATCTCCAGGTGCTGCTTCAACTCGTCGAAGATCTGGTCGCCGCCGAGCACCGCGCACAGCGTGTTGGTGCACACCCCGACGTGGTACTCGCCGGCCGGGCGGCGCCGGTACATGGTGTAGAAGGTCGCGACCGCGGTGACCTCGGCGGTGGTGAGGTCCAACTGCTCGGCGCAGAACCGGATTCCGGTCGCCGAGACGAAGCCCTCCTCGGCCTGCACCAGGTGCAGCAGCGGCAGCAGCGCGGAGCGGGAGTGCGGGTAGCGGGCGATCAGTTCGGCGGCGTCGGCGGCCAGTCGCTGCTCGACCTCCGGCGGGTAGGGCTTGGCCGGCAGCGCCGGCAGGCCGAGTTCTGTGCTGCTCACCGGTCCACGCCTCCCATCACCGGGTCGATCCCGGCCACTGCCACGATCACGTCGGCCACCTGGCCGCCCTCGCACATCGCCGCCATCGTCTGCAGGTTGGTGAACGACGGGTCGCGGAAGTGCACCCGGTAGGGCCGGGTGCCGCCGTCGCTGACCACGTGCACGCCGAGCTCGCCCTTGGGCGACTCGACGGCCGCGTACGCCTGCCCGACCGGCACCTTGAAGCCCTCGGTGACCAGCTTGAAGTGGTGGATCAGGGCCTCCATCGAGGTGCCCATGATCTTCCGGATGTGGTCCAGCGAGTTGCCCATGCCGTCGGGGCCGACGGCGAGTTGGGCGGGCCAGGCGATCTTCTTGTCGGCGACCATCACCGGTCCGGGCTTCAGCCGGTCCAGGCACTGCTCGACGATCCGCAGCGACTGCTTCATCTCCTCCAGGCGGATCACGAACCGCCCGTAGGAGTCGCAGCTGTCGGCCGTCGCGACGTCGAACTCGTAGTTCTCGTACCCGCAGTACGGGTCGGTCTTGCGCAGGTCGTGCGGCAGCCCGGTGGAGCGCAGGATCGGGCCGGTGGCGCCGAGCGCCAGGCAGCCGGGCAGGTCGAGGAAGCCGACGTCGACCAGGCGGGCCTTGAACACCGGGTTGTCGGTGGCGAGTTTGTCGTACTCGTGCATCCGGGAGCGGAGCAGCTTGACGCCCTCGCGGATCTTGTCGACCGCGCCGGGCGGCAGGTCCTGCGCCAGCCCGCCCGGGCGGACGTAGGCGTGGTTCATCCGCAGGCCGGTGACCAGTTCGAAGATGTCCAGGATGGTCTCGCGGTCGCGGAAGCCGTAGATCATCAGGGTGGTGGAGCCGATCTCCATGCCACCGGTGGCGAGGGCCACCAGGTGCGAGGAGATCCGGTTCAGCTCCATCATCAACACCCGGATCACGGAAGCCCGTTCGGGAATGTCAGCGGTGATCCCGAGGAGCTTCTCCACGGCCAGGCAGTAGGCGGTCTCGTTGTACAGCGGAGTGAGGTAGTCCATCCGCGTCACGAACGTGGTGCCCTGCACCCAGTTGCGGAACTCCATGTTCTTCTCGATGCCGGTGTGCAGGTACCCGATGCCGCAGCGGGCCTCGGTGACCGTCTCGCCGTCGATCTCCAGGATCAGCCGCAGCACGCCGTGGGTGGACGGGTGCTGCGGGCCCATATTGACGATGATCCGCTCGTCGTCGGCGCCCACGACGGCCTCGGCGACCTCGCCCCAGTCGCCACCGGTGACGGTGAACACCCGTCCTTCGGTGGTCTCCCTGGAGCCCGCTTCGTATTGTGTGCTGCTCATCAGGTGTACGACCTCCGCTGGTCGGGCGCCGGGATCTGGGCGCCCTTGTACTCGACGGGAATGCCTCCGAGCGGGTAGTCCTTGCGCTGCGGGTGCCCCAGCCAGTCGTCCGGCATCATGATCCGGGTGAGCGCCGGGTGGCCCTCGAAGACCAGGCCGAAGAAGTCGTAGGTCTCCCGCTCGTGCCAGTCGTTGGTCGGGTAGACGCTCACCACGGACGGGATCCGCGGGTCCGCGTCCGGCGCGGTCACCTCGATCCGGATCAGCCGGCCGTGGGTGATCGAACGCAGGTGGTAGACCGCGTGCAGCTCCCGGCCCACCTCGCTCGGGTAGTGCACGCCGCTGACGCCCAGGCACAGTTCGAACCGCAGCGCCGGGTCGTCGCGCAGGATCCGCACCGCCTTCAGCAGGTGCTCGCGGGCGACGTGGAAGGTCAGTTCGCCGCGGTCCACGACGGTCTTCTCGATCACGTCGTCGACGTCGAGGCCCTGCTCCTCCAGCGCGCCCTCGAACTCGTCCGCCACCTCGTCGAAGTAGCCGCCGTACGGCCGCTCGCTCGGGCCGGGCAGCACGATCGCGGCGTTCAGTCCACCGAAACCCGAGGTGTCGCCGGTACCGTGCGCACCGAACATCCCCTGCCGGGTGCCGACCACCTCGACCGGAATCTCCCGCCGCGTCGCCGGAACCTCGGCCTGCTCGCCCTTCTCCTGCTCGCTCATCGCAGCAGCCCCCGCATCTCACTGGTCGGGGTGGCCTGCAGCGCGAGGCGCTCGGCCTCCTCCTCGGCCCGGCGGCGGTTCACGCCGAGCTTCTCGTGCTGGATCTTGTCGTGCAGCTTGAGGATCGCGTCCAGCAGCATCTCCGGACGGGGCGGACAGCCCGGCAGGTAGATGTCCACGGGCACGATGTGGTCGACGCCCTGGACGATCGCGTAGTTGTTGAACATGCCGCCGGAGGAGGCGCACACGCCCATCGAGATGACCCACTTGGGATTCGGCATCTGGTCGTACACCTGGCGCAGCACCGGAGCCATCTTCTGACTCACCCGGCCCGCCACGATCATCAGATCGGCCTGCCGCGGCGACCCGCGGAACACCTCCATGCCGAACCGGGCCAGGTCGTAACGGCCCGCCCCCGTGGTCATCATCTCGATCGCGCAGCAGGCGAGCCCGAAGGTGGCCGGGAAGACCGAAGCCTTCCGCACCCAACCCGCGGCGGCCTCCACGCTGGTGAGCAGAAAGCCGCTCGGCAGCTTCTCCTCGATACCCATCAGTTCCCTCTCAATGCCTTCGAGTCCGGTGGCTTGTCCGCCCGTTCACAAACACGGGGTCGGGGGTCAGTCCCACTCCAGGCCGCCGCGGCGCCACACATAGGCGTAGGCGACGAACACGGTGGCGATGAACAGGAGCATCTCGACCAGCCCGAAGATCCCCAGGGCGTCGAAGCTGACCGCCCACGGGTAGAGGAAGACGATCTCGATGTCGAAGACGATGAACAGCATCGCCGTCAGGTAGTACTTGATCGGGAACCGACCGCCGCCCACGGGCTGCGGGGTCGGTTCGATGCCGCACTCGTACGCCTCCAACTTGGCCCGGTTGTAGCGCTTCGGGCCGGTGAGCGAGGCCATCACCACGGAGCCGACCGCGAACGCCGCGGCAATGGCACCGAGTACGAGGATCGGCGCGTAGGCATTCATAGCCCCCGCTCCCTCCGTCCAGTCGTCCTTGACTGCAGATCGGAACCACCAGGTCACCAGCGGTGAACCGATGATCCACTTCGTGAGATCCGGCTCCATGTGAGGCAGTTCACAAAGCCAGGTTGGAGCGCATCCTATGCCTGTCTGCTTGTGATCTGCGACACGCAGTTCCCGACGATCTTTGTGATCTTCGCCACCCGACGAACCGCACAGACCGGCACAGGGCACCACTGTTCGACCCAGAGCAGGCACTTGGCCACATACAGTCGCAACTCAACGCGAAACAACCGCTGTTCGGCCACGGCCTATATCAATTGTGCGGCGGAACAAGCAAATTTCTGCATGATCACGTTTACGTGATAAAGCCCCTCACCCACCCGATGGACCCCGACCCCCACCCGCTTGACCCTTCGTTCACAAGCACTCAAGAACGACCGGCCGCCGGCACCGCGGTACCGCCCCCACGGCACGCAAAAGGCGGCGAACAGACGCTTCCGTCCGCCCGCCGCCCCTCGGCACCACGACTCCCCGTTAGGCGCCCGCTCCTCGCTCCTCGGCAGCCCGCAGGTTGCCCGCCTCGTGGAACCCGCCATCCTCGGGCCAGATGACCTCCACCCCCGCGAAGCCGCAGAGCGCGATCAGGTCCGGTCGAGGCTTCGACGGAACCAGCAGGGCCCAGCTCGGGATCGGCTCGAAGTGACGCCCGTAGTCGAACAGTTGGCCAACGGCCATCCTGACCGCTTCGCGAGTGACCGTGCCCTTGGCCTCGACGAGGCGGTTGGCCGTCTTGTCGAAGAGGTCCGTGATGATCGGCTTGAGCTCGCCGGCAGGCTCGATCCGCTGCCGGACCACAACGTGCCCGGCAGCACGGAGGTGATCCGCGTAGTCCCGGACGAGCTTGGCCTCACGGCGCTCGGCCTCGTACGGCTCACGGTGCGGCTCGACGTAGGTTCGCTCGACGTACTGCTGCTCGATCTCCACTTCCCGCACGAGGAGTTTGGGCTCGGGCGTGTGCGGAAGCTGCACGCCGCTGGGCGGTGCGGCCTTCACCGGCTGCAAGCGGAACATGATCACACTGCGCACCGGGCCGTCGTTCGTCTCGGGCGCGTCCGTCAGGTACCACGGGTCGTCCGCGGGGAGCTCGAACTGCCCGATGTACCTGGTCACCCCCGACGACACGCCCTGGAAGAGGTGGAGATCCCTTCCGTCCTTGCGGTGGTTCAGGATCGCGAGGTTGCCCTGGGTCATCTTCTGATCGCCCACCTGGCCTTCCCCCGCGTAGTGGTAGCAGCCGTCCTCGCCCCACCCGTCGAAGTAACCGTGGCGGTGCCCCTTCACCGGGTCGGTGAAGAGCAGGACGACCGGCGCGACGCGCGACGGCCCGATCCCGCCCTGCCTGCGACCGCCGTACTCGGCATGGATGTCCACCCGCTTGAGCTCGCGCCCGATCTCGATGTTCCAGTCGCTCACTGGATCCCCCTGCGTTTAGGTGAAAATCTAACCCTATAAAAGTACCCGATCGCCCCGAGCGTCCGCCAGACCTTTTCGCCCGTCGTCCCTGGCTCCTGGTGGACCCGCCGGTGGCGGCAACGAAAAGGACGCCCGCCGCATCGAGTGCGGCGGGCGTCCTTCAGGCGATCGGTACTTCCGGCGGGCCCTGTTGAGGGCGCTGCGTCCTCAGGCCCGGGGGGCGACCTTTGCGAGGCCGTTGATGATGCGGTCGGCGGCGTCGCCGCCGGTGGGGTCGGTGAGGTTGGCCAGGAGCTTGAGGACGAACTTCATCAGGACCGGGTGGGTGAGGCCGCGCTCGGCGGCGATGCGCATCACGCGGTCGTTGCCGATCATCTTCACGAACGCGCGGCCGAGGGTGTAGTAGCCGCCGTAGGTGTCCTTGAGGATCTGCGGGTAGCGGGCCAGGGCCCGCTCGCGGCCCTCGGGGGTGATGCGGGCCATGGCCTGGACGATGACGCCGGCGGCGAGCTGGCCGGATTCCATCGCATAGGCGATGCCCTCGCCGTTGAACGGGTTGACCATGCCACCGGCGTCGCCGACCAGCAGCAGGCCCCGGGTGTAGTGCGGCTGGCGGTTGAAGGCCATCGGCAGGGCGGCGCCGCGGATCGGCTCGGTCATGTTCTCCGGCGTGTAGCCCCACTCCTCGGGCATGCCGGCGCACCAGCTCTTCAGCACCTCGCGCCAGTTCAGGTCACCGAACGCCGGCGAGGAGTTGAGGATGCCGAGGCCGACGTTGGAGGTGCCGTCGCCCATGCCGAAGATCCAGCCGTAGCCGGGCAGCAGCTTCTTCTGCCCGCCGCGGGTGTCCCACAGCTCCAGCCAGGATTCCAGGTAGTCGTCGTCGTGCCGGGGCGAGGTGAAGTACGTCCGGTAGGCGACGCCCATCGGCCGGGACTCGATCCGGTGCAGGCCCATGGCCAGCGACAGCCGGGTGGAGTTGCCGTCGGCGGCGACCACCAGCGGGGCGTGGAAGGCGACTTCGCGCTTCTCCGGCCCGAGCTTGGCGGTGACGCCGGTGATCCGGCCGGTGCGGTCCTGGATGGGGCCGCTGACGTTGCAGTTCTCGTACAGCCGGGCGCCGGCCTTCTGCGCCTGACGGGCCAGCAGTTCGTCGAAGTCGGCGCGCTTGCGGACCAGTCCGTAGTCGGGGAACGAGGCCAGCTCCGGCCAGTCCAGCTCCAGCCGGACGCCGCCGCCGATGATCCGCAGGCCCTTGTTGGGCAGCCAGCCGTTCTCGGTGGACACGTCGATGCCCATGTCCACCAGCTGCTTGACGGCGCGCGGCGTCAGGCCGTCGCCGCACACCTTCTCGCGCGGGAACTCGGTCTTCTCCAGCAGCAGTACGTCCAGGCCCGCCTGGGCCAGCCAGTACGCGGTGGTGGAGCCGGCCGGACCGGCCCCGACCACGATGACGTCGGCGGTGGACTCCACGGCGGTCTCGGTCATTCGGCTCTCTCCTGAGCGCGTCGGGGTCACGGGGGTCGGGTCCGGACCCTCCGTCGTCGGAAACGGCCCGGAGTGCCGAACCCTCGCAGTCTACGGGGCCTTGAAGCCGCGGTGGAGGGCCACGATGCCGCCGGTCAGGTTGCGCCAGGCCACCTTCGTCCAGCCGGCCTGCTGCAACTCGGCGGCCAGCGAAGGCTGGTCGGGCCAGGACCGGATCGACTCGGCGAGGTAGACGTACGCCTCCGGGTTCGAGGACACCTTGGTGGCCACCGGCGGCAGCGCCCGCATCAGGTACTCGGTGTACACGGTGCGGAACGGCGTCCAGGTCGGCGTGGAGAACTCGCAGATCACCACCTTGCCACCGGGCTTGGTGACCCGGAGCATCTCGCGCATCGCGCCCTGGTGGTCCTGCACGTTGCGCAGCGCGAAGGAGATCGTCACCGCGTCGAACGACTCGTCCGCGAACGGCAGCCGGGTCGCGTCGCCGGCGGTCAGCGCCAGTTCGGGGTGCCGGCTCTTGCCCTCGGTCAGCATCCCGATCGAGAAGTCGCACGGCACGACATCCGCGCCGGCCTCCAGGAACGGCAGCGAGGACGTCCCGGTGCCCGCACCGAGGTCCAGGATGCGCTGGCCCGCGACGGCCCCCACCGCATCGGCCACCGCGCGGCGCCACAGCCGGGCCTGGCCCAGCGAGAGCACGTCGTTGGTGCGGTCGTACTTGGCCGCGACGTCGTCGAACATGGCGGCGACATCGTGCGGCTGCTTGTCCAGATGGGCTCGGGTCACGCCCCCATTGTTAACCCAGCCCCCCGGACGACCGTCACCAGGGCTCACCGCAGCGCGCGGCGGCCCCCCTTGCGGCGCCGACGCGACCGCTTCCCGTGCGTCAGCGCGGGCATCCCCTCCGCCGCGAACGCCACCGTGATCCCGGCCGCCCCCGCCTGCCCGTCCGCCGGGTACGCCCGCCTCAGCCGCCGGATCCGCAACACGCACACCAGGCACAGCAGCACCGCCACCGGCACACTCGTCTGCGCCAACCCGACACCCACCGGCTGCGGATACCGCTTCCCGCACACCCGCACCGCACCCGCGTCGTCCGCCGCTCGCTCCAGACAGATCGGATCGCCGACCTTCGCGCCCTCCGGCAGCCACAGGTCCGCGGCCGTCAGCTTCCGCCCGTCCGCGAGATAGCTCACCTGGCTGTACGTCCCGCTGCCACCCGGCAGTTGGGTCACCGTGCCCTCGACCCGCACCGGATGCGCATTGATCCGGTCCGCCTGGTCCGCCTGCCGCCACCCCAGCAGACACATCGTGACGGCCACCACGGCACTCAGCACCGCCCCCACGTACCACCCCCGGCCGGACCTGGTCCGCGAATAATCGGAGGTGGCGGGTCGCATGCGTCCTGTTCCTGACTCGGCGAAGTACTGAATCGGGATCGTAGCCGCTGGTAGGCCATCAGGTCACGATGCGTCAGGATTTGGGGTCAACGACCAGGGGCTCGTGGGGGCACCTCCCAGCCCCCAGGGCTGGGGGAGAACGGCGAGGGCGAGTCCGCGGAGGATCAACAGGGTGCGAAGAGGTCCCGTCGTTTCTGGTCCCCGCCTTTGACCCGCCGCAGCCACGACCCCCCGCAGCCCGGCCCCGCCGTTCCCCGGGCCCCTGGCTTTCCTCACCTTCTGCGAAAAAGCAGCCGTCCGCCGAGGACCGTCGCCAAGCAGCTCGCCCCGGTCTCCAGCTCCTCCAGCGTCCGGGCGTCGAACACCGCGAAGTCCGCCGCCCCGCCGACCGTCAACGGCCCATGCACGGCAGCACGCAGCGACTGACCGTCCAGCGGATCGAGCTCCCCCGCTTCCCCGGTCCCTGGTAGCGCTCGCAGCCCGGACCGCGCCACCGCGGTCCGCACCGACGCCCGGTCGAACGGGCCCGTCACGGCCGTCGCGCCGAACCCGAGCATCCGCTGGAGGCCCCGACGGGCACTCCCGCCCCACCGTTCCTCGCTCAACTCGCCGGACGGCAGCAGCGGCCGGTCCCCCAACTCCTCGCGCGGGTCCGGGTGGTAGGCGCTCTCCAGCAGCCACCGCCCGTGCCGGTTGACCAGCCCGGGCACCAGCACGCCGTCCCACTCACGCACCCTGGCCGACCCGGAGGCCAGCTCGGCGAACGGCCCGATCGCAGTGACCGTCGCGTCAGCGACAAGCACCGCCCCGTCCACGATCGACGGGGCGGCAGGGTCGGCCACGACCTCGCGGGCGCGATGAAGCGTCAGCACGGGACAGTGGTCAGTTCGTGGCCAGGATGGTCAGTTCGGGGTGCGCGGTGCCGCCCTCGATCGCGGTGGAGGCGATGTGCGAGGCGACTCGCGGGTCCACCGGGTCGTTGGCGGGGTCGTCCAGGACGCGCAGGTGCTGGTACGTGGTGGAGCGCTGGGCGGGGACGCGGCCGGCCGTGCGGATCAGGTGGATCAGCTCGTGCAGGTTGGAGCGGTGCTTGGCGCCGGCCGCGGAGACCACGTTCTCCTCGAGCATGACCGAGCCGAGGTCGTCCGCGCCGTAGTGCAGCGACAGCTGGCCGGCCTCCTTGCCGGTGGTCAGCCAGGAGCCCTGGATGTGGGCGACGTTGTCGAGGAACAGGCGGGCGATGGCAATCATCCGCAGGTACTCGAACACCGTGGCCTGGGTGGAGCCCTTCAGGTGGTTGTTCTGCGGCTGGTAGGTGTAGGGGATGAAGGCCCGGAAGCCGCCGGTGCGGTCCTGCACGTCGCGGATCATCCGCAGGTGCTCGATCCGCTCGGCGTTGGTCTCGCCGGTGCCCATCAGCATGGTGGAGGTGGATTCGACGCCGAGGCGGTGCGCGGTCTCCATGATTTCCAGCCAGCGCTCGCCGGACTCCTTCAGTGGGGCGATCGCCTTGCGCGGCCGCTCCGGCAGCAGCTCGGCGCCGGCGCCCGCGAACGAGTCCAGGCCGGCGGCGTGGATTCGGGTGATCGCCTCTTCGATGGAGACGCCGGAGATCTTCGCCATGTGCTCGACCTCGGAGGCGCCCAGCGAGTGGATCACCAGCTCGGGGAAGCGCTCCTTGATCGCGGAGAAGTTCCGCTCGTAGTACTCGACCCCGTAGTCGGGGTGGTGCCCGCCCTGGAACATGATCTGGGTGCCGCCGAGCTCGACGGTCTCCGCGCAGCGGCGCAGGATCTCCTCGAGGTCCCGCGACCAGCCCTTGTCGCTCTTCGGCGGGACGTAGAACGCGCAGAACTTGCACGCCGTCACGCAGACGTTGGTGTAGTTGATGTTCCGTTCGATGATGTACGTGGCGATGTGCTCCACGCCCGCGTACCGCCGCCGGCGCACCGCGTCGGCTGCCGCGCCGAGCGCGTGCAGCGGGGCCGAACGGTACAGCTCCAGCGCCTCTTCGGCGGTGATCCGGCCGCCCTCGGCCGCACGGTCCAGAACGGCCTGCAGCTGGGCGGCGGAAAGGTTCTGCTCGGACACCTGGCGGGCCTGCTTTCATCGTCGGAGGGGCGTCCCGCCCAGACTACGCCAGGGCATTTCCGCCCCTGCTCAGCCCTACTGCTGCTTCAGCAAGTCCCCTTCCGGGTCGGTGCCGAGCTGCGCCCCGGTGACCGACACGTGCAGGCCCGCACCGTTGTCCAGGACGGTGTACGTCTGCGTCTCGGACACCACGCCGCACCCGGACTGCGGACCGTCCAGCCGTTCCCGCAGGGTGATCGTCCGGGCGTCGGCCGACACCAGGGTCAGCACGCCGCGGCAGACGGTGCTGCTGAACGCCGAGGCGTTGCTGGTCCGTCCGACGTCCTCGCCGACCTTCCCGGCGGTGAAGGTGGCCGTGAACGTGGACGGCAGCGCGACCACCTTGGTGGTGATGGTGCCCTTCCAGGTGCCGAGGAACGCGCCGGGAAGCGCTTTCCCGTTGCTTGCCGAACCGGAACTGCCGCCGAACGGGCTGCTACTGGCCGCGCCCGACGGAGGAACCGGCGCGGCAGGAGACTGCGTGGCGCCCGACGGAGGAGCCGGCGCGGCAGGAGACTGCGTGGCGCCCGGCGTCCCGGACTGCCAGGGCAGGTTCCCGGTCGCGGCCAGCCCGCCGTACAGCGCGCCCAGCAGCACCACCCCGGCCGCCACCGCCATCCACACCCGGCTCCGCCGCCCGCGTTCCAGCTGTTCCGTCACCGCGCCCGGGGCGACCCGCGCCGCTCCGCCGTCCAGCGCGGTGGGCACCCGGTCCACGACGGCGGGCGTCGCCGGGCCGGCGACGCCAGGCGCGCCGTCGGCCTCCAGGTCGAGCAGCTCGACGGCGGCGCGGCCGACCGCGGCGGCCAGTGGGCCGGGCAGCCAGGTCTCGGGGCCGACGGCGGCGGCGCCGGGGGCGAGCCGGGCGCGCAGTTCGGCGGGGGTGGGGCGGCGGTCCGGGTCCTTGGCCAGGCACTCCGTCACGATCTCGCGCAGCTCACCGTCCAGGCCGCGCAGTTCCGGTTCCTCGTGGAGCACCCGGTAGAGCAGGACGGCGGCGCTGACGCCCTCGCCGAACGGGGCGGTGCCGGTGGCGGCGAAGGCGAGCAGGGCGCCCAGCGAGAAGACGTCGCCGGCCGGTCCGACCGGCGAACCGGCGGCCTGCTCGGGCGACATGAAGCCGGGCGAGCCGACCACGTACCCGCTGTGGGTGAGCGAGGCGGCGGCGTCCAGCGCCCGGGCCACCCCGAAGTCGATCAGCCGGGGGCCGTCCAGGGTGAGCAGCACGTTGGACGGTTTGACGTCCCGGTGCACCAGGCCGAGCGTGTGCACCTGGTCCAGGGCCTCGGCCAGCCAGGCGCCGAGGGCGTGCACGGAGGGGGCGGGCAGCGGTCCGCCAGTGTGCACGGCGGCGCCGAGCGAGGGGCCGGCGATGTAGCCGGTGGCCACCCAGGGGCGGGGGCCTTCGGTGTCGGCGTCCAGGACGGGCGCGGTCCACCGGCCGCCGACCTTGCGGGCGGCGGACACCTCCTGGCGGAACCTGGCCCGGAACTCCGGGTCGTCGGCGAGTTCGGGGCGGACGGCCTTGACGGCGACGGTCCGCCCGCCCGCCGTCCGGCCCAGGTAGACCCGCCCCATGCCGCCGGCGCCGAGCCGCCGCAGCAGCCGGTAGTCGCCGATCGTCGACGGGTCGTCAGCCGTCAGCAGCTCCATGACCGTTCCCCCTCCGGCGCCGGCCGCCGCCCCTCGACCGCCGGCGAAACCCACCAGGACCGGTGCGATCATCCCAAAATGATCGGAGGTCCGGCGCGTCAATTCTCAGGCAGGAACGGCCGTTTCGGCCCCGACCGGCTCCAGCAGCCGGATCTCCACGTCCGGCGCGAAGCCGCTGTCGTGCGCGACCCGGCGGGCGAACTCGGCCAGACCGGCCAACTGGCGCTCGCCCAGCGAGAAGTCCAGCGCCTCGCTGAAGTACCGCTCCAGCAGCGGCGCGTCGAACTCCTCCCAGCGGGCGGCCTGTTCGGCGACCTTGGCGGCCTCGGTCAGCGAGAGGTCGCGGGACTCCAGGAACGCCCGGTGCACGGCGGCGGTCAGCTCCGGGTGCTGCTCGACGTACTCGCGGCGGGCGGCCCAGACCGCGAACACGAAGGGCAGGCCGGTCCACTCCTTCCACATCGCGCCGAGGTCGTGCACGGCCAGCCCCTGCCGGGGGGCCTGCTCCAGCGAGGCGCGCAGCGCGGGGTCGCCGATCAGCACGGCGGCGTCGGCCTCGGCGAGCATCGCGTCCAGGTCGGGCGGGCAGCTGAAGTACTCGGGGCGCACCCCTTCGCGCTCCTCCAGCAGCAGCCGGGCCAGCCGGACGGAGGTGCGGCTGGTCGAGCCGAGCGCGACCTTGCGGCCACCCAGTTGGTCCAGCGGGACCTTGCTGACGATCACGCAGGACATCACCGGGCCGTCGCTGCCCACCGCGATGTCGGGGAGGACCACCAGCCGGTCCGCGTTGCGCAGGTACTCCACGCAGGTGATCGGGCCGAGGTCGAGTTCGCCGGCCACCAGCCGGTCGCTCAGCTTCTCCGGGGTGTCCTTGGTGAGGTCGAGGTCGAGCAGGTTCCCCGTGCGCGCCAGCCCCCAGTAGAGGGGAAGACAGTTGAGGAACTGAATGTGTCCGACCCGCGGCCTGACCGCGGCCGCCGGCCGTTCGGCTTCCCGACTGCTCACCGTGTACTCCCTTGCCGTTGGTGCTCTCCGGGCAGCGTATGCCTGCCGCTCCGGGGGGCTCGCACCCGGTGCCCGACACACCGTTCGGGGGCGCTCCGACATGCTCTCCGACACGCTCTCCGACACCTCCGTCGGCCCCTGGTCGGGGCCGCCACCGCGTGCTACCGTTCACACCAGTTGCAGTTTGATTCCCCTTGCAGTACTTGGAGCCTGCGGAGCATGTAACCGCGGGCTTTTTGTAATTTTTCAGCAGTATCAGGCATCAATTGAGCATTGATTGAGCACTGTGCGAAAAAACTCCGGGCTCGTCCGGAGGCAGGGCGATCAGCGCAGCGGACCCGGGCGCCACAAGGTGTGGTGTCCACTACGTCCCTTGCAAGGAGAACGGTATGGCGACCGGAACCGTCAAGTGGTTCAACGCCGAGAAGGGCTTCGGCTTCATCGCCCAGGAGGGCGGCGGCCCCGACGTCTTCGTCCACTACTCCGCCATCAACGCGAGCGGCTTCCGCTCGCTGGAGGAGAACCAGGCGGTCAGCTTCGACGTCACCCAGGGCCCGAAGGGCCCGCAGGCCGAGAACGTCGTCGCTATCTGACATCTCTGCACTTCTGATCGCTCACGGCCCCTCGGGTCCGTATGAGTTGAAGTCCCCAAGGGGGCCCGCCCATCGGCGGGCCCCCTGCCTTTTCCGCCCGAATTTCCCCTCCCGACACATTCCGTCCGCATTCCGGACGCATTTCCGATAAACCTCCGGCCCCACCGCCGGAGCGGCCCCGACCCCGCTATCCGGGCCGCGGCCCGACGGGGGGATCATCGAGGCATGCACCGCCTCCGATCCGCCCACCGCACCCTCGACCGCACGCTGCGCCGGATCGGTATCGACACCTATCTCCTGCTGCTGCTCGGCACCGTCCTGCTGGCCACCGTGCTGCCCGCCCGGGGCGCCGCCGCGAGTGCCGTCACCGGCGGTGTGCACCTCGCCGTCGGCCTGCTGTTCTTCCTGTACGGCGCCCGGCTCTCCCCGCAGGAGGCGCTGGCCGGTGCCCGGCACTGGCGGCTGCACCTGCTGATCCTCGGCTGCACCTTCGTGCTGTTCCCACTGCTCGGCAAGGCCACCCGGCTGCTGCCCGACGCGGTGCTGCCGCCGGAGCTGTTCACCGGCGTCCTGTTCCTCACCCTGCTGCCGTCCACCGTGCAGTCCTCGATCGCGTTCACCTCGATCGCCGGCGGCAACGTGGCCGCCGCGATCTGCGCCGCGACCTTCTCCAGCCTGCTGGGCATCGTGCTGACCCCGCTGCTCGCCGCCTGGCTGCTCTCCGGCGCGTCCGGCGTCTCGGTGGACGGCGGCCAGGTGCTGGACGTGGTGCTGCAGTTGCTGGTCCCGTTCGCCGCCGGTCAGCTGCTGCGCCGCTGGGTCGGGCCGTGGATCGCCCGGCACCGGCTGGTGACCCGGCTGGTGGACCGGGGTTCGATCCTGCTGATCGTCTACAGCGCGTTCGGCGAGGGCGTCCGCGAGGGCATCTGGAGCCGGGTCACGGTCGGGCAGTTGCTGGCTCTCGTGGTGCTGTCCTCGGTGCTGCTGGCCACCGTCCTCGGCTTCACCCACGTGGCCTCCCGGCGGCTCGGCTTCTCCCGCCCGGACCGGATCACCATCCAGTTCTGCGGCTCCAAGAAGTCCCTGGCCAACGGCCTGCCGCTGGCCACCATCCTGTTCCCGGCGGGCGCGGTCGGGCTGACGGTGCTGCCGCTGATGCTGTTCCACCAGATCCAGCTGATGGTCTGCACCGTCCTCGCCCAACGCTGGGCGAGGAATGTCCCTGACGGGGCATCAGCCACTACGCTGCCCGGGTGACCTCACTGCCGGACACCCCGCAGACCCGGGTCGGCTCCGCCGAGCGCGACGCCACCACGGAACGCCTCCAGCAGGCGTACGCCGAAGAACGGATCACCCACGAGGAGATGGAGCAGCGCCTGCAGCAGGCGCTCACCGCCACCACCCGGGCCGAACTCGACCTGGTCACCGCCGATCTGCCCGCGGACCGGCCGGTCGAGGACGACACCGCCACCATCGCGGCCGCCGGCGGCCGGATCGTCCGCCGCGGCGCCTGGCGGGTGCCGCGCGTCCTGAAGGTCGCCTCCCCGTTCGGCAAGGTCCGGCTCGACCTGTCGCACGCGATCATCGACCACCCGGTGGTCGACATCGAGCTCGGCCTGGGCTTCGGCCGCGCCACCATCACCGTCCCGCACAACGCCACCGTCGACGTGTCCGGCGTCCAGGGCGGCTGGAAGGACGTCCGCTACCGGCCACCCCGGCACGCCGTCCCGGGCGGCCCGCTCATCCGGATCACGGGCACCCCCGGCTTCGGCCGCCTGCGCGTCCGGCACGCCCGCGGCCGCTGACCTGCGCGGCCGGCCGCTCCGAAGCCGGCCGTTCAGAGCCAGCCGCGTTGCGCCGCCTTGATGCCCGCCTCGAACCGGCTGGCCGCGCTCAGCCGCTCCATGATCGACGCCATGTGCCGGCCGACGGTGCGCGAGGAGATGCCCAGCCGCTGCCCGGCGGTGTCGTCGGTGAGCCCGGTGCCGAGCAGCCGCAGCAACTCCCGCTCGGTGGGGGTGAGTCCGGTGGCGGGGTCGTCGGGGGTGGCGGCGCCGAGCGGGACGGCGGTGTTCCAGGCCTGCTCGCAGAGGTCCGCCAGGGCGCGCAGGATGCCGGGCTCGGTGACGTGCAGCGCGCCCTTGCGGTTGTCGTCCGGGTCGATCGGGACGAGCGCCTCCCGCCGGTCCACCAGCACGATCCGCTGCGGGATGACGGGTGCGGTGCGGACCTCGCCGCCGCGGCTGAGCAACCAGTGCGCGTATCCGGACACGTGCGGCTGGCTGCGGGTGGAGTCCTGATAGAGCGTCCGGACGGCCACCCCGCGGTCGAGCACCTCCGCATCGGCGGGCCGGGACGCGTCGAGGTCCTCCGCGAACTGCTGGCCCGGCTGGCTGCTCAGCACCTCGACGGCGGCGGCGCGCCCCATCCGCTCCAGCCGACGGTGGATGGCGTCCATGCCGGTGAGCCGCTCGCCGTGCGCGGCGTGGTGCTCGGCGCGGTCGGCGACCATGCGGGTGACGGCGGCCCGGGAGGCGGCCAGCGCGGCCTGCCGGGAGGCGAGTTCGGCCTCCTGCCGGGCCAGCATGTCGGCCAGGCCGATCGACGGGTCGACCGCGCGCATCCGGCCCGGCTGCTCGGCGGAGGCGCGGACCAGCATCAGCGCGCCGAGCTCGTCCAGGCTGTCGTGGACGTCTCCGGGTGCCAGGCCGCAGCGCACTGCCACGTCGGTCACCGAATCGGCCGGGTGGTCGAGCATGGCCTGATAGACCCGACCGGCACGGGCCGACAGTCCGAGTGCTTCCAGCATGAGTACCCCCTCCAGGTGGCGGACGTGCATGCCTCGTGAGCTCCCCCACACGAAGCGTCACGGAATCCTCTCAGCACAGAGAATCGCTCACAAGATCGAATATGTGGCATTGCTGGGCTCTCGCACCGGATGCCGGAAGGATCCTGCGTGTGCGGCACATCACCGTTGCAGCCGATATGGCCGCATTGCGGGGAGACTATTGACATGGACATGTCTCCGTGTCCGAAGTCGGACAGGCGGATTGGGGACGGCCCGGAAGCCTTCTCGACGGGCGGCCGGGCGACGAGAGTAGTCATCGCCGCCAGGGAGAACCGGCCGGGCGGCGAACCGGAGAGCGCGTCAACCGCGGGACGCCCCCACGGGAACGACCAACCCCTTTGCCGAAACCGACAGTTGAGGAGAAATCGATGCTTCGCAAGCACTTCGCCAAGGCCGCCGCGGTCCCGCTCGCCCTGGGCGCCCTGATCACCGCCCCCGCCGCCCTGGCCGCCGCCGACTCCGCCCCGACCACCCGCACCACCGTCGCCGACGGCCCGATCGACGGCAGCCTCGGCTGGGGCGGCAACATCGTCAGCGGCGACAGCCTCGGCTGGGGCGGCAACATCGCCCAGGGCGACAGCCTCGGCTGGGGCAGCTGACCCGATGGAAATCGTCTACGCCAGCCTGCATCGCAGAAACACCACCGACCCGGTCCCGCCCAACGAGGTGGGCGAGGTCCTCGGCATCCTGTGGGCGCACGCCCGCCCCGAGGAGAACCTCGAGCACGTGAGCGCCCGCAGCGAGCGCGACCGCCTCGACCTGCTGCTCTACCTGCTCACCCCCCGGCCCGGCGCCGCCACGCCACCACCCGTGGCCGCCGCCCACAGCCTGCTCGTCCGCAGCCACCAGGCCTCCCCCGTGCTGCGCCGACGCTTCCAGGCGCCGACCCCGGAGCCCGTTCCGACCGAGCACTGAACTCCCGTACCAGGCAAGCCCGTTCGCACAACCGACCGCTGACCCTGCAGGACAGCCGTCCGCCCGCGCACGTCGCCCCTCGGGGGCATCGCCCGTCAACCGTTCGATGCCACAAGGAGATCCGTCATGCCCGCCGCCACGTCCAAGCTCGCCCGCGTCGCCCTGGCCACCGCCATCGCCGTCTCGGGCTCGGTCGCCGCCACCGCCGTCACCCTCGCCACCGCCACCACCGCCCGGGCCGCCTCGGCCGTGGACGGCCCGGTCACCCGCGGCGAGATCATCCAGCGCGCCCAGTACTGGTACGGCAAGTCGATCCCCTACAACCAGGGCGGCGACGGGCGCGGCGGCTGGGCCACGCGCGCCAAGATCGCCACCGGTACGACCACCGACCAGAACACCGTCCACTTCGCCGACGTCACCGGCGACGGCCACGCCGACTACCTCGTCGTCAACGGCCCCACCACCGCCTTCGCCTACAACGGCGGCGACGACGCCGGCGGCTGGATCAACCTCGGCCAGATCGCCACCGGCGTCTGACCCGGCAACACCGCGGCCGCCGGACCTCGCCACTTCCGGGCACCGACGCCCGCCCCGCCCGGGCACTGAACTCCCACACCGGGCACCGACGTTCGCGCATCCAATCGCAGCATCCGCACCTCCCCCGCGCCACGCCGACGCTTCCTGGCGCGGCACGGGAACCCGCCCCGCCCGAGCGCTTGAACTCCCGCGCCGGGCAAGCCCGTTCGCTCACCCGCGCAGACCCGACCGCTGGCCCTGCAGGACAGCCGTCCACCCGAGCACGCCGCCCCATCGGCGGCACAGCCCATCAACCAACCCGCGCCACAAGGAGATTCACCATGCCCGCAAACGCGTCCAAGCTCGCCCGCCTCGCCCTGGCCGCCACCGTCTCGCTCTCCGGTGCGGTCGCCACCACCGCCGCCACGGCCGTCTTCGGCGCCACCTCGGCGCACGCCGCGACCACGTCCTCGGTGGACGGTCCGATCACCCGCAGCGAGATCATCCAGCGCGCCCAGTACTGGCTGGGCAAGTCGATCCCCTACAACCAGGGCGGCTCGTACGGCGACTCCTCCGGCCGCAGCTACCGCACCGACTGCTCGGGTTACGTCTCGATGGCCTGGCACCTGGGTTCCAGCCTGAGCACCCAGACCCTGCCGGGCGTCGCCACCGAGATCTCGCGCAGCGACCTCAAGCCGGGCGACATCCTCAACAGCTTCTACGACCACGTGCTGCTGTTCGAGAAATGGGACGACGCCGCGCACACCACCTTCTCCTACTACTCCTTCGGGTCCACCCCGGTGAAGCACGTCACCGGCCAGTCGATCAACGCCGCCACCTTCGACTCGCACCCGAACGGTGACTACAAGGCGCTGCGCTACAAGAAGGTCATCAACGGCAGCGCCGGCACCGAGTCGGGCGGCGCGGGCCGGGCCCGGTTCGCGGACTTCGACGGCGACGGCAAGGCCGACTACATCTTGGTCGAGGACTCCGGCGCGATCCGGGTCTTCCTCAACAAGGGCGGCGACGGCCACGGCGGCTGGCAGGACCTCGGCCAGGTCGCCTCCGGCCTGACCAACGACAAGTCCCGGGTCCGGTTCGCCGACTTCGACGGCGACGGCAAGGCCGACTACATCGTCATCCAGCCGAACGGGGCCGTCGGCGTGTTCAAGAACAACGGCGGCGACGGCCGCGGCGGCTGGCAGGACCTCGGCCAGGTCGCCACCGGCCTCACCACCGACCCCGACCAGGTCCGGTTCGCGGACTTCGACGGCGACGGCAAGGCCGACTACGTCATGACCCAGGCCGACGGCTCGGTGGGCGTCTTCCGCAACACCAACGGCGCCGGCGGCTGGCAGGACCTCGGCAAGGTCGCGGGCGGCGTCACCTCCGACCGCTCCCGGATCCGCTGGGCCGACATCAACGGCGACGGCCGGGCCGACTACAACATCATCAACCCGGACGGCTCGATCACCAGCTACACCAACAACGGCGGCGACACCGGCGGCGGCTGGACCCTGCGCGCCAAGATCGCATCCGGCCTGACCACCAACCAGAATGTCGTCCACTTCGCCGACGTCACGGGCGACGGGAGCGCCGACTACCTGGTCGTCAACGGCCCGACCAACGCCTTCGCCTACAACGGCGGCGACGACACCGGCGGCGGCTGGATCGACCTCGGCCAGATCGCCGCCGGCGTCTGACCCCCGCAGCACCGCATCGCCGCAGCGCCGGCCCGCCGTCCCCGCCCGGGGAGCGGCCGGCCGGCGCCGCCCTCCGACCGCACCCGTACGAGCCGAAGGACATCGCTGTGAAGCGCCCCACCTCCCTCGCCCTGGCCGCCGCAATCGCCGTGGGCGTCCTCTCCGCGACCGCCGCCCCCTCCTCCGCCGCCACCGTTCCGCCCACCCCGGCCCCGCTGCGCGTCATGCCGCTCGGCGACTCCATCACCGCGGGCGTCGGCAGCACCTCCGGCGCCGGCTACCGGCTGCCGCTCTACAACACGCTGTCCGGACAGTCCCGTTACCGCTTCGACCTGGTCGGCTCCTGGTCCGGCGGCGCGGTCGGCGACCCGGACAACGACGGCCACAGCGGCGCGCTGATCGACGAGATCACCCAGAACATCGACAGCTGGCTGGCCGGCGCCCAGCCCGACGTGGTCCTGCTGCACCTCGGCATCAACGACCTCGACCGCGGCGACCGGACCCACGCCCCCGACCGGCTCGCCGCCCTGGTCGACCGGATCGCCGCCGACCGGCCCACCGCGACCGTGCTGGTCCAGGGCCTCATCCCGACCACCGGCCAGCTGGAGAGCGCCGCCCAGACCTTCAACGCCGCCGTCCAGGCCCAGCTCCAGAGCCGCGCCGACGCCGGCCGCAAGGTCCGCTACCTCACGCCGCCCGCGCTCACCACCGCCGAGATGAACGACCGTCTGCACCCCAACGACAAGGGCTACGCGCGGATGGCCCAGGTCTTCACCGCCGGCCTCGACCAGGCGTTCACCGACGGCCTGGCCGTCCGCCCCGCCGCCCCGCGGGCCGGCACCGAGGCGGGCGGCGCGGGCCGGGCCCGGTTCGCCGACTTCGACGGCGACGGCAAGGCCGACTACATCGTGGTCGAGGACTCCGGCGCCGTCCGGGTCTTCCTCAACAAGGGCGGCGACGGCCACGGCGGCTGGCAGGACCTCGGCCAGGTCGCCACCGGCCTCACCAGCGACAAGTCCCGCGTCCGGTTCGCCGACTTCGACGGCGACGGCAAGGCCGACTACCTCGTCATCCAGCCGGGCGGCGCGGTGAACGTCTTCCTCAACAAGGGCGGCGACGGCCGCGGCGGCTGGCAGGACTACGGTCAGGTCGCCAGCGGCACCACCAGCAACCCCGACCAGGTCCGGTTCGCCGACTTCGACGGCGACGGCCGCGCCGACTACGTGACGATCGGCGACGACGGCGCCGTCAACGTCTTCCTCAACCGCGGCGGCGACGGCCACGGCGGCTGGAACGTCCAGGGCAAGGTCGCCGGCGGCGTCACCACCGACCGCTCCCGGGTCCGCCTCGCCGACGTCACCGGCGACGGCCGCGCCGACTACAACGTCATCAACCCGGACGGCTCCATCACCAGCTACACCAACAACGGCGGCGACACCCACGGCGGCTGGACCCTCCGCCCCAAGATCGCCGCCGGCCTCACCACCGACCAGAACACCGTCCACCTCGCCGACATCACCGGCGACGCCCGCGCCGACTACCTCATCGTCAACGGCCCCACCCGCGCCTTCGCCAACAACGGCGGCGACGACACCGGCGGCGGCTGGACCGACCTCGGCCAGATCGCCACCGGCGTCTGACCCCCACCCAGCAGAACGGCCCGCACCCCCGGAAAGGGGTGCGGGCCGTCGGGCGGTCAGAAGTCCGAGGTGTCCAGCCGCAGCCCGAACGGTTCCGGCAGTTCGACCGGCTCCCCGAAGGGCAGCGGGCCGATCGCCCGGGTGTACCCGAGCGGGCCAGGCTCTGAGAACAGCGTGCAGGCCCGGTCCCGGCGGTCGATCAGCAGATAGAGCGGAGCCCCGTACTCGGCGTACCGCCGCCGCTTCACCACCCGGTCGGTGTCGCCGTTGGAGTCGGACGTCACCTCGACCACCAGCAAGGTCTGGTCGGGGAGCAGTGCGCCGCTGCCCTTGGCCAACGGGGTGGGTACGACGGCCACGTCCGGGATGAACCAGTTGCTGGACCCTGGAAGATCGAGATCGCCCGCGCCCATCACACAGTCGAGCGCGTGGACCTTGTCGTTCAGTTGGCGGCGCACATGACTGGCGATCGCCTCGTGGTCCCACCCCGGTGCCATCGGCTCGATTACCCCCTCAATGATCTGGACGCGTTCACCGGCGTGATGCTGGATCGCGTACTTCAGGGCCTGTTCCGGATCGACCGAGTTGTACGGCAGTTCGCTGGGCAGAGCACTCATCGACCCCTCCTTCGTCGGCTCCACGCTACCGATCGTCCCTGCTCGTCCCAAAGGAATCTCACCCCAACGAGCGACGGCCCGCACCCCCAGGGGGGTGCGGGCCGTCGGGCAGGGTGTGTGTCAGGCGGCGGCCGGAACCGCGGCGGGACGGTCCTCGGTGAGGAGGTCGCCGGTGGGGCGGTTGTAGGCAGTGAGGTCGAGGGTCTTCTCACGGGCCGAGACCAGGATCGGGACGACGACCTGACCGGCCACGTTGGTGGCGGTGCGCATCATGTCGAGGATCGGGTCGATGGCCAGCAGCAGGCCGACGCCCTCCAGCGGGAGGCCCAGGGTGGAGAGGGTCAGGGTGAGCATCACGATCGCGCCGGTGAGGCCGGCGGTGGCCGCGGAGCCGATCACCGAGACGAAGGCGATCAGCAGGTAGTCCTTGATGCCGAGGTCGATGCCGTACACCTGGGCGACGAAGATCGCGGCGAGCGACGGGTAGATCGCGGCGCAGCCGTCCATCTTGGTGGTCGCGCCGAACGGCGCGGCGAACGACGCGTACTCGGACGGGACCCCGAGGCGCTCGGTGACGCGGCGGGTGACCGGCAGGGTGCCGACGGAGGAGCGGGAGACGAAGGCCAGCTGGATCGCGGGCCAGGCGCCCTTGAAGAAGTTCAGCGGGTTGAGACCGGCGACGAAGCGCAGCAGCAGCGAGTAGACGCCGAACATGACGATCGCGCAGCCGACGTAGACGTCGATGGTCAGGGTGGAGAAGGGCTTAAGCAGGTCCCAGCCGTAGACGGCAACGGACTTGCCGATCAGGCCGAGGGTGCCGAGCGGGGCGAGCCGGATGACCCACCACAGGGCGGTCTGGACGAGTTCGAGGATCGCCTCGGAGAGCTTGCGGACCGGCTCGGCCTTGTCGCCGAGCTTGAGCAGGGCCGCGCCGACGACCACGCCGAGGAAGACGATCTGAAGGACGTTCACCTTCAGGAAGGCGTCGGCGATGTTGGTCGGGATGATGCCGGTCAGGAAGTCGACCCAGCTGCCGCCCTTCTCCACGCCCTTGACGCCGGCGGTGGAGAGGTTGGCGCCCTTGCCGGGGTCGGTGAGCAGGCCGAGGCCGAGGCCGACGGCGACCGCGATCAGCGAGGTGGCGAGGAACCAGAACAGCGTGCGGACGGCGAGCCGGGCGGCGTTGGTGACGTTCCGCAGGTTGGCGACCGAGACGATGATCGCGGTGAAGACCAGCGGCGGGACGGCCAGCTTGAGCAGCTGGACGAAGGTCTTGCCGATGGTGTCGAGGGTGGTCTTCAGCCAGGACACGTCGCCGGACCGGGCGATCCAGCCGAGCAGCAGGCCGAGGACGAGGCCGCCGACGATCTGGACCCAGAACGGGGTGCGTCGGATGCGTCCCAGCAGGGTGGGCGCGGGCGCGGGCGCGGTGGACATGGGTGTGCGACTCCGGTGAGGTGCGGGGGTGGGGTGAGGGGCGGAGGCGGCGGCACGCCGGACGCGGGCCGGGTGGGGAGACCCGGGAGCCGACAGCGGAGCTGTCAGCGCGTCAGGAGCGGCGTGCCGCCCGCATACAGCCGCCGGAGCGACAGCGGCACGGGCCGTCCACGGCACCGGGCAGACGCGGGCAGCGGGACATGAGCGGGGTGCTCGTCCCGGTCTGGCGCGCGGCGTCTGCGGTGGTCATGCCCCGTAGATTAGCAACAAACCTTTGAGATGTTCAAAGTACTTGTTTGAGATCGTTCTCGAACCACCCTTCACTGACGGATCATCAGCCCGAACGGCCCACGGCCTGCAGCTTTGACGCCCCTCTGGTTATACGTATAACTTGAGGCTTCACCGAGACCTCGCCAGAAGGACGCCCATGGGCTACGCCGCACTGCTCCGCGCCCCGCACGTCACCCGGCTGCTGGTCGGCACCCTGATCGGACGACTCCCCGCCGGCATGACCGCACTGGTGATCGCCCTCGCCCTGCGCGAGGCCGGCACCCCGTACAGCCGGATCGGCCTGGCCACCGCCGCGTACGCGATCGCCGCCGCGATCGGCGGCCCCGTCCTCGGCCGGATCGTCGACCTCACCGGCCAGCCCCGCGTCCTGCTCGTCTCCGCCACCCTGGCCGGCGGCGGCTACGCGCTGCTCGCACTCGCCCCGGGCTCCCCCGTCGCCGCCCCGCTCGGCGCCGCGATCGCCGGCCTGTGCATGCCGCCGCTGGAACCCTGCCTGCGCTCCCTCTGGCCCGACGTCGTCGAGGAGAAGCAGCTCGACACCGCGTACGCCTTCGACTCCGCCTCCCAGCAGATCCTGTACGTCGCCGGACCGCTGGCCGTCGCCGGGCTGGCCGCCGCGTTCTCGCCGTCCACAGCCCTGTGGACGGCCGCCGCGCTCGGCCTGCTCGGCTCGCTGGTGGTCGCCACCACCGCCCCCGCCCGCCACTGGCAGGCCCCGCCGCGCGCCGAATCCGCCGGACTGCTCGGCCCGCTGCGCTCCCCCGGCCTGGTCCTCCTGCTGCTCGGCCTGGCCGGCACCGGCTGGGCGGTCGGCGCGCAGAACGTGCTGTTCATCGCCTACGCCGAACGCCACCCGGGCGGCCTGCCCGGCGGCGCCGGCACCCTGCTGGCACTGGCCGCACTGGCCGGCCTGCTCGGCGCGCTCGGCTACGGCGCCGCCACCTGGAAGGCCGACACCGCCACCCGCACCTGGATACTCGCGCTCGGCATGGCCCTCGGCTACCTGCCGCTGCTGCTCCTGCCCGGCCCCCTGCCGATGGCCGCGCTCGCGTTCCTCTCCGGCCTCGGCCTGGCCCCGCTGCTGGCCGCCGCGTTCATCCTGGTCGCCGAACTCGCCCCGGCCGGCACCGTCACCGAGGCGTTCGCCTGGCTGATCACCCTGTTCGCCACCGGCAACGCGGCCGGCTACGCCGTCTCCGGCGCACTGGTCGACACCTCCCTGCGCGCCGTCGCCCTCTGCGCCGTCGCCGGCTCCGCCCTCGGCGGCCTGCTGCTCCTCACCACCCGCCACCGGCTGCGCCCCGCCCAGGTCGCGCTGGCCGCCTGAAACCGCTCGCCCGCACCGCCCGCGGCCTGCTTGGATGCGCCGCATGACGAACTTCCAGCTGCCCGCGGGCTACACGGTCTCCACCGATCCGGCGCTCCTCGACCGGGAGTCGGTGCACCAATGGCTCTCCGAGGACGCCTACTGGGCCCTCGGCCGGCCCCGCGAGAAGCAGGACCGGGCGATCGACCACTCCCTCAACTTCGGCCTGTACGAAGAGACTTCCGGCGCCCAGGTGGGCTACGCCCGGGTGGTCACCGACCAGGCCACATTCGCCTGGCTGTGCGACGTGTACATCGCCCCGCCGGCCCGCGGCCTGGGCCTGGGCACCGCGCTGACCGCCGCCGTCCGCGACGAGCTGGCCGCACTCGGACTGCGCCGCCTGATGCTGGCCACCCGGGACGCGCACGAGGTGTACGCCAAGGTCGGGTTCAACCCGCTCGCGCTACCGGAGAAGTGGATGGTGCTCGGCGAGCAGTAGCCGCTCAGGCCGGCGCCGTGGACCGCCGCACCACCAGCGTGGTCGCCAACGGGTCGGCCGGTGACGGCAGTTCACCGCCCAGCAGGGCCACCAGGGTGGCCAGGCCGGTCCGGCCGAGCTGTTCCCCCGGCAGATCGACGGTGGTCAGCGGCGGGCTGAGCAGCTCCGCCACCGGAATGTTGTCCATGCCGACCACCGACAGGTCGCCGGGGATCCGCAGCCCCAGCTCGTTCGCCGCCTGGTACAGCCCGGACGCCACCACGTCGTCGTCGCACACCACGGCGCGCGGCCGGTCCGGCCCGGCCAGCAGCTCCCGGGCCGCCCGCGCCGCCTCCCGGTTGCCCTCGTTCAGGCTGACCGCCCGCTCCTGCACGTCCAGCTCCACGGCCGCCGCCGCGAACGCCGCCTGCCGGACCCGGAAGGTGTACGCCGAGTGCACCGAACGCAGGTAGCCGATCCGCCGGTGCCCCAGCGCCGCCAGGTGGTCGACGGCGGCCCGCATGCCCGCGGTCAGGTCCAGTTCGACGGTGGGGCGGCCGGGGTTGGCCGCCGGGTCGGCGTCCAGGAACACCGCCGCCGTGTCGGCGGGCAGCCCCCCGAGCTGCTTGTCGTCCGGGGAGCAGATCAGCATGCCGTCGAAGCGGCCCGCGGCCGCGGCCTCGGCGAGCGTCGCCGCGTCCCAGCCGCTGGAGACCACCACCGAAAGACCGTGCCGGGCCGCCTCCTCGTGCACGCCCGTCAGCACCCGGCCGAAGAACGGGCCGAGCAGGTTCGGCACCGTCAGCAGCACCATGCCGCTGCGGCCCAACCGCAACTGCCGGCCGGCCGCCTGCGGGCGATAGCCCAGCTCCCGGGCGGCATCGGTGATCCGCTGACGGGTGGCGTCCGAGACCCGGTGCCCGGCGCTGCCGGAGAACACCAGCGAGACCGTCGCCTGCGACACCCCCGCCAGCCGGGCCACGTCCCGCCCGGTCGGCCGCCGCCGCGCCCCCTCGCCGGACCCGGAGTCCGACACGCCGGTCAGCCGGCCTGCGCCTGCCGGGCGGCAGCGGCCCGGGCCGCGTCGTCCGCCTCGTCCTCGGCGGCGTCCCGGACGACGGAGCGGGCCTTGCGGTTGTCGATCCGGTTCGCGATCTGCGCCGACATCTCGTCCCGCTGCTTGCTCAGCACCACGTAGCTGATCGCCGAGGACGCCACCATCGCCAGCGCGAACAGCAGGATCAGCCCGAGGTCACCGACCACCGGAATCACCCCGAAATGGGCCAGCAGCAACGCGACCAGCAGGCAGGCCAGAAAGATGCTCGCCCGCAGCGAGGTGTAGCGGAGCGTCGCGTTGATCTTGCTGCTCACCGGGGATCGTCCTTCACTGCCGGGTCGCACCACAGGGCACGAGGGGGTAATGGCCCTCCCAGTGAAGCACGACCTCACATCTTTCAAGCGCAGAGGGAGCCCCGCCAGGGCCTGAGGCCCGCCGCAGTCACGACCCCCCGCTGTCCCCGACCACTCGCAGCTCGGCCTCGCCGTTCCCCGAGCCCCTGAATGTCCGCCCTGCAAGCGCCAGACAGCACCCCACCGCCACCACACACAACACCCCCGCCGCGTACCAAGTCGCGTCGTAGTTCCCGAAGCTGTCCCGAGCCAACCCGGCCAGCCCGGCAACGATCGCCGCCCCCACCTGGTGCGCCGCCAGCACCCACCCGAAAACGATCGGCGCATCCGCCCCGAAGTGCCGCCGGCACAGCGCAACGGTCGGCGGCACGGTCGCCACCCAGTCCAGCCCGTAAAAAACGACGAAGGCGAGAATCGGCGGCCGCAGGCTCTCCCCGAACAGCGACGGCAGCAGCACCAGCGAGAGACCCCGCAGACCGTAATAGGCGATCAGCAGCCGCGTGGAGTCGAACCGGTCCGTGAACCACCCGCTCGCGATCGTCCCGACCACGTCGAAGACCCCGATCAGCGCCAGCAGCGAGGCCCCGGTGGTGACGGGCATGCCGTGGTCGTGGGCGGCGGGGATGAAGTGGGTGCCGACCAGACCGGCGGTGGTCGCACCGCATATCGCGAAGGAGGCGGCGAGCAGCCAGAACGCCCGGCTGCGGGTGGCCCCGCGCAGCACTCGCAGGGAGCGGGCGATCGCCGAGCCGTCGACCACCGGCGGCGCGGGAGCCTCGGTGGCCCCGTACGGCAGCAGCCCGAGGTCCGCGGGGCGTTCGCGCATCAGGATCAGTACGGGGACGGCGACGGCCGTGGCGGCGAGCGAAACGACCACCACCGCCGTCCGCCAGCCCTGGTGTTCGACGAGCGCGGCGAGCACCGGCATGAAGATCAGGTTGCCCGCCGCGCCGGCGGCGGTCAGCACGCCGGTCACCAGTCCCTGCCGCGCCTGGAACCACCGTCCGGAAATCGTGGTGGCGAACGCGCCGGCCATCGAGCCGCTGCCGAGTCCGACCAGGACGCCCCAGCAGAGGATCAGCTGCCAGGAGGCGGTCATCAGGACGGTGAGTCCGGCGCCGACGGAGATGGTGAGCAGTGCGCAGACCACCACCAGCCGGACGCCGAAGCGGTCCATCAGGGCGGCGGCGAACGGGGCGGTGAGGCCGTAGAGGGTGAGGTTGACGGAGACGGCGCTGGAGATGGTGGCGTGCGACCAGCCGAACTCGTTGTGCAGGGCGTCCATCATCAGGCCTGGCGCGGAGCGGAATCCGGCGGAGCCGACCAGGACGACCAGCGAGACGGCTGCGACGATCCAGGCGTAGTGCAGGCGCGGGGCGGGCCGTGGCGGGGCCGGGTCGGCGACGGGCGTGGTGGTGAGTTCGTTCACCCGCCGAGTCTGCGGTTCCCGGCCCCGCCCGCACGACGGGGTTTGCTGCCATCTCCCATCGAGATCCGGACGACTCCCGTCGAGCTCCGGACGACCCGAGAGCCGCCGTCCGGGCGGCCGCGACGTCAGTGCCCGCCGGCGACCGGCCCGCCGTCGGGGACCCTGCGCAGGCCGTGGATGGGCGGGCTGAGCAGCAGGGCGGTGGCGGTCAGTACGGTGACGATGCCGCCGACCACCAGGACGCGCTGCGCGCCGAAGGTCTCCATCGCGGGTCCGGCGAGCGCGGAGCCGAGCGGGAACATGCAGACGGAGCCGGCCACTTCGTACGCGTGGATGCGGTTGAGCACCTCGCCGGGCACCTGGGTCTGCACGCTGGTGGCCCACATGACGCCCCAGAAGCTGATGCCGATGCCGGAGATCAGCATCGCCGCGCCGAGCACCGGCCAGGGCAGGTCGAAGGCGAGGGCGAACTGCTGGAGCGGGAAGGCCAGGAGGGCGAACGCACCGGCGGCGAGCGGACGGACGGGCTTGACCCGAATCGCGATCAGTCCGCCGATCACGGTGCCGGCGCCGAACATGCCGTTCAGGATGCCGAACACGGTGCCGCCGTGCGCGGGCACCACCAGCGAGCCGAGCAGCGGGGTGAGCGGACCCCAGGAGAGCACCGTGAAGATCATCCAGATCACGATGACGCCCCACATCCAGCTGCGGGAGCGGAACTCGTGCCAGCCCTCGACCAGGTTCTTCCACAGGCTGTCGCCGGGCGGCGGCGCGGGGACGGGGCCGAGCCGCAGCACCAGCAGCGAGCTGGCGCTGATCGCGTACATCACGCCGGCGATGACCATCACCCAGCCGGTGGAGGCGGCGGCCAGCAGGCCGGCCAGCGGCGGCCCGGCGAGGACGGTGAGCGCCTCGGAGATCCGCAGGATGCCGTTGGCGCCCTGCACGTCGCGGGCCACCAGCGGGACGGTGGAGGCGGCGCCCGGCTGGAACATCGCGGCGGCGGTGCCGGCCAGCGCGAGCAGCAGGTAGAGCTGCCAGAGCTGGTCGACGCCGCGGAAGAACAGCACCGCGAGCAGCACCCGGGTGGTGAGGTTGAGCAGGTCGGCGGAGATCATCAGCCGCCGGGCGGTGAAGCGGTCCGCGAGGACGCCGCCGATCAGGACCAGGCCGGCGAACGGGGCGAGCAGGAAGGCCATCGCGTAGCCGACCGTGGAGGCCGAGTGCCCGCTGGTCAGCAGTCCGGTGGTGACGGCCACGGGGAGCATCGCGTCGCTCAGCAGGCCGGCCGAGCGGGCGGTGAAGTAGAGCCGGAAATTGCCCGACCAGATGGCGGGTTCGGCGGGGGTACTGACGCGCGCGGTGGAGGCAGTATCGAGTTCTGGTGCGGTCACGACCCACAGTTTTGGTGTAGACCACCACCGTTTGCCAGTGCTTTTGGATCACGATGCGGCGTCCGACCGGCAACTGACCGGACGACAGCCCGCCGTGCGCGCCCCGAGCACGGCACCGCGGGCTGTCGTCCGGGTCTGCGTCCGGGCCCTGAAGCCGTGACGCCGGGCGTCCCGATTTCGCCGAGGTTCCGGGCGGATGCGGCCAACGACCCCCTGAGTGTCGGCACCGCCCGGGCTCCCTCGGCGTCCCCTCGCAACGGAACGCCGCACCCAAGAGTGATCAGTCGGATACGTCACGTCAATGGGTTGTCCGAAATTCAGATGGATCACCCGGAGCGCGGACAGCGCACGCGTGGCGCGCCCGGACCCGCCGACAGGCGTTCAGCGCGCCGAAGCGACCGGCTGCGCCGCCCGTTCGCACACCGCCGCCACCGGGCCGATCTCGCACCACACCCGCTTGCCGGAGCCGTCCGGGTACCAGCCCCAGCGCTCGCACAGCAGCTCCACCAGCTCCAGGCCGCGCCCGTTGGTGGCCTCCGCGTCGGCCCCGGCGTGCCGGGGGGCGGGGGCGGCGCAGCTGGCGTCCGCGACCTCCACCCGGACCCCCGGCGGGGCGTCCGGACCGGCCGGCATCAGCAGGCGCAGCACCGCCGGACAACCGGTGTGCACCACCGCGTTGGTGACCAGTTCGGAGACCACCAGCACCAGCGTCTCGGCAACCGGCGAGTCCGGGTCGAGACCGCCGGCCTCCAACCGGGCCCGCACCCAGCGCCGGGCTCGTGAGACCTCCGCCGGGTCCGCCTGGACCGCCAGCTGTACCTGAAGTACCTGCACCGTTCCACCACCCGCACTCGGTATTCGGCCCGCTTGATCCCGCCGGTCCGGTCGGCCGCGCCTCGTGGAGGCCGCCGATCCGCACTGCCCATGGCATCGACACGAATACGCCCCAGAATGATTCCGGGACCGGGTCGCAGCAAGAGCTTCGGGCATATTCCAGCGTTCGGGGGATGTCTCGGTGCATACTGTCCCGCTCACCCTGCCGGGGTTCGCACGACCGGTCGGCGGCACCGCCACCGCGGGTACTCCCGACCGTACTCCCCACGCCCCGTCATCACCGGGCCGCCACGAGCGAACCACCCTTCCCACAAATGTCCAGCGGGCGCTCGAACGGCGCCCGCCGAGCATTCGTCAGGCGAACACCACGGTACGGGTGCCGTTCAGCAGCACCCGCCGCTCGCTGTGCCACTTCACCGCACGGGCCAGCGCCTGGCACTCGACGTCCCGGCCGAGCGCCACCAACTGCTCCGGCGTCACGTCGTGGGTGACCCGGGCGACCTCCTGCTCGATGATCGGACCCTCGTCCAGGTCGGCGGTGACGTAGTGCGCGGTCGCGCCGATCAGCTTCACACCGCGGGCGTGCGCCTGGTGGTAGGGCCGGGCGCCCTTGAAGCTCGGCAGGAACGAGTGGTGGATGTTGATCACCCGGCCGGACAACTCCTTGCACAACCCGTCCGACAGCACCTGCATGTAGCGGGCCAGCACCACCAGTTCGACCCGCTCCTGCTCGACCAGGTCCAGCAGCTGCTGCTCGGCCTGCTCCTTGGTGTCCTTGGTGACCGGCAGGTGGTGGAACGGGACGCCGTAGGACTCGGTCAGCTCGCGGAAGTCGGTGTGGTTGGACACCACCCCGACGATGTCCACCGGCAGCGCCCCGATCCGGGTGCGGAACAGCAGGTCGTTCAGGCAGTGGCCGAACTTCGAGACCATCAACAGCACCCGCATCCGCTCCGCGGACTCGTGGATCTGCCAGTCCATCCGGAACGAGGCGCCGACCGCCGCGAACGACGCCCGCAGCTTCTCCGCCGTCACCGGCTGCTCGGCCGAGAAGTGCACCCGCATGAAGAACAGCCCGGTACCGGCGTCGCCGAACTGCTGGCTGTCGATGATGTTGCAGCCCGTCATGAACAGATAGCTGGAGACCGCGTGCACGATGCCCTGCTTGTCGGGACAGGACAGCGTCAGAACGTACTGGGAGTGGGCGGTCTCTTCCATGTCGCGGGGTCCCGTTTCTCGGCTCTGGTGCGGACGGATCGCCCAGCCTGGCACAAATCCGCCCGCCTTGCGGCCACCGCCCGCCACCCGAGACTGCGCGCCACCCCCACCGCTCAGCGGTGCGCGGTCAGTTGCCGCAGCTCGGCCGGCGTGGACGGCGGCAGGTCGGGGTCCGTACCGTCGTTGACGGCCAGCAGGTGGTGCGCCTCACGCGCCGCCCGCACCGCCTCCGGCCAGTCCGGGTGCCCGAGGTAGACGGCCGCCGGGGCATACTCGCCGACCTGGCTCACGATCCGCAGCACCCGCAGCACCGCCGCGTCCACCGCGACCGCCTCCGCGGAGTCCCGGAACACCGAGCCGACGTACTTCTCCGCCGCCTTCCACCGGTCCAGCCAGCTGTCCTCGACCAGCCGGTACACCGCGTCGTGGAGATCCCCGTAGTCGCCCTGCCCCTCCAGCCAGGCCATCCGCTGGAAGCCGGGGTCGGAAAGCATGTGCAACGCCGAACGGATCCGGGCGCGCCAGCGCCACCAGGGCACGTCAGTCAGGGGCATGACGCCCATCGTGCTGGAGCGGCCGCCCGTTCGAGAAGAGTTTCGGGCAGAACGGTACGGAGAATCCACGCTGTCGGACACGGGAGATGATCGTACGTTCCCCGGCCGGTCGCCCTCCACACGCGACGTCATCACACCCGCGCACCCCGTGTTCCTCCCCCGTTGACGGACCGTTCACATCACGTCCCTCTCGCCGTGCGCAGCCCCCACCACGCTGGACGCGCCGAACCTGCGCAAAGAAGCACGGGTCAGTCCCCGCAGCATCTCCAGGGAGGAACAGAGCACCATGACGCGGAACGGAACCCCCCGCCCGAAACCCGCCGTCAGCGGCCGCCACCACCGCACCACCGCCGCCCTCGCCGCCGGCCTGGCGCTGCCCGCCCTGCTCTCCACCACGGCCTGCGGAGGCCCCGCCGCCGCCGACGCCACCGGCCGGGACGTCACCGTGATGACCTTCGCCCCGTCCGGCACCGGCGCCGCCGACCGCCCCGGCATGACGGCCCTCGCCGAAGCCATCGGCCGCGACCTCAACGCGCACGGCGGCCTGAACGGCCGCAAGGTCACCGTCCTCACCTGCAACGAGCACGACACCACCGACGGCGCCACCGCCTGCGCCAACCAGGCCGTCGGCGCACACGCCGTCGCCGTGGTCGGCTCCGCCAGTCAGTACGGCAGCAACTTCATCCCCGTCCTGGAAGCCGCCGGCATCCCCTTCATCGGCGGATACGGCCTCTCCACCCCCGAGTTCAGCAGCCCGCTGTCCTACCCGGTCAACGGCGGCACCCCCGCCCTCGTCGCCGGCAGCGGACGCCAACTGATCGACGCCGGCTGCAAGCAGATCGCCCTGATCCGCCCCGACACCCGGGCCGGCGACGCCCTGGTCAGCTACCTCAACACCGCCGTCAAGCAGACCAGCATCAAGGTCACCGACATCAAGGCCCCCGAAAAGTCCCCCGACTACGCCCCCTACGCCCGGCGGGCCATCGGCGACGACCGCCCCGGCAACTGCGTACTCTCCGCACTCGGCGCCGAACCCACCGGCAACCTGCTCGACCCCTACCGCCGCGCCAACCCCAAGAACACCCAACTCGCCTCGGTCATCGGCTCCTTCCAGCAGTCCGTGGTCGACTCCACCGGCGGCGACAACGGCCCGCTCCGCGGCGCGTACGCCACCGGCTGGTTCCCCGCCGAGAGCTCCCCCGTCTGGGACAACCTGCGCGCCACCGCCCGCACCTACGGCAACGGCACCACCATCGACGTCACCGACCCCGGCGTCCAGACCACCTGGGTCGCCTACACCGTCCTCCGCCAGGCCGCCGGCCGCATCGACCCCACCCGGCCACTCACCGCGAAGGCCCTGCAGACCGTCCTCGACAGCGGCGACCCCATCGACACCGCCGGCACCACCCCACCCCTCGGCTGGGGCGTCACCAACATGCTCCCCACCGCCGACTCCCCCCGCCTGGTGAACACCTCCGTCACCTTCCAGCAGGTCCAGAACGGCCGCCTGGTCGAACAGCACCAGGGCTTCACCAACGTCCGCAACATCCTGGCCGGATAGGCCCAGCGCAACAGGCGGGTGCGAAAGCAGGGGCGCGTGGGGGCACCTCCCAGCCCCCTAGGGCTGGGGGAGAACTGCGCGAAGCGGAAGGACCCGACCGCAAGATCGCGACGCAGGACAATGACCTGCACTTGATCGCGACCTAACGGACGGGCCTGCGCTTGTCGCGCAGTTCCCCGCGCCCCTGGTTTCCCTCGCCCTACAGCTCCGTCGCGCCCTTCTCCGCCAGCCCCGTCTTCGACGCGATCGCGCCCCACAGCTTCGAGGCCTGCTCCTTCGCCGTCGTGGCGGAGCCACTCGCGGTGTTGCCGTTGCGGTAGTGGTCGTTGTCCTTCGCCTTGCCCCCGTCGCAGCCCGCGACCATGTCCCCGGCCCACAGGGCGTATTCGGAGTCGGCGGTGGAGGACGCCTGCCAGGCCTTCTGCAGCTGCTCGACCAGCTTGCCACCGTCGGTGAGCTGGTCCACCTTCAGGTCGCCGAGCTTCTTCAGCAGGTCCTGCCGCTGCGCGGCGGCCGCGGTCAGCGCGGCCTGCGCGTCCGGCAGACCCTGGCACTTGCCAACGGCGGAAACCGCGTTGACCACCGAGGTGCGGCTCGCGCTCGCGGTGCCGAGCAGGTCGGACATCGCCTGCGCCTGCGCCTTGGTCTCGGGGCCGACGGCGCCGTCCGCGCCGCCGCCACCGGCCTGCGCGGACGGTGACTGGCTGCTCGAACTCTTGGTCTTGGCCTGGCTCTTCTTGGTGTCGTCGCCGCCACCACTGGCGAACACACCGATCAGCACCGCGATCACCGCGACACCGGCCACGCCCGCACCGATCAGCACCTTGGTGTTGGGCTTGCGGCCACCGCCGTTCCCCGACCCGCCGTTCCCCGATCCACCAAACCCGGCCTCCGGCGCGGCCTGGTACGCCTGCTGCTGCGGCGGGACCGCCCCGTACGCACCCCCGTAGCTCGGCTGCGCGGGAGCGGGCGCGGGCGCCGCGTACTGCTGCTGCCCGCCGAACGTCCCGCCGGCGTAGCCCTGTTGCGGGAATCCGATCTGCGTCTGCGCGTTCGACGCGGCCGCCACGGACGGGTCGCCCGCCGGGTAGGGCGGCAGGTACTGGGTGGCCCCGACGTCCCCCTGCGGGGCGACCGGCGCGGCCTGCTGCGGCCCGCCCCAGTACTCGGGGCTGCCGCTCTGCCCCAGCGGCGGGGCGGACTGCTGCTGCGGAACGGGGTTCTGCGGCTGGGCGTACGGGGGCTGCGAGGCGGCCTGCACCGGGGTACCGGTGCCCTGACCGTCCGTGGCGGGTTCCGGCCGGAACAGGTCGTCCAGATTGAAGTCGCCGGAGTTCGGATACGAGCGGCGCTGGCTCAACGCGATTACCTCACCTGTGCACGGCACCGGGATCCCGGGCCTTTCGGTTGCCCCGCCGGGTTGCTGACGACGGACCACAACTGCGAGGCCACGCTACCGGTTCACCGGCACAGGTGACTACGTGGGCTGCTGTTCTGTGCTATTGCTTCACGAAGCCCGATCGTCCCCACCTGTACCGGCCGACCCCGCCCCACCTGCTGCGCGGCCACCCCACCTGCTACGCGGCCTCCCCGTCCATCCGGGCGTGGAACTCGCGTACCGCCCGGTGGCTCCGGTACGGCTCCAGCCGGCTGCGGAAGTCGTCCAGGTACTCCACGCCCCGGTTCGAGCGCAGCCCGCTGAGCAGCCGGACCGCCTCGGTGCCGGTCTCGCAGGCGCGTTCGAGGTCGCGCTGCTGGAGTTGGGCGGTGGCGAGCAGCACCAGGTCGACGGCGCGCCGGCGGACCCGGTGCGCGGGGTGCAGTTCGAGCGCGGTGCGGGCGTAGTGCTCGGCCCGCTCGCCCTGCTGGAGGTCCCGGTGACAGTGCGCCAACTCGTCGGCCAGGTAGGCCTCGTCGAAGTGCACGATCCAGTCCGGGTCGTCTGCGGGGTTGCGGCGTTCCATCGAGGCGAGCGCCTTCGCGGCGACCGCCTCGCAGGCGTACGCGTCGCCGAGCAGGGCGTGGCCGCGGGCCTCGGCGGCGTAGAACATCGCCATCGCGGTGGGGGTGGCCACCGTGCGGGCGCCTTCCTGGGCGGCGCGGGCGAGTTGGGCGATCTCCCGGGGGTTGCCGAGGGTCGCCGCGAGGTGGCTCATCGAGGCGGCCAGCACGTAGCCGCCGTAGCCGCGGTCGTCGGCGGCCTGGGCGAGGCGCAGCGCCTGGATGTAGTAGCGCTGGGCGAGGCCGGACTGGCCGGTGTCGACCGCCATGTAGCCGGCCAGCTCCGTCAGCCGGGCGACGGCGCCGAAGAGTTGACGGCCCGTCTCGTCCCGGTAGGAGCCGCCGAGGAAGCCGGAGACCACGCTGTTGAGGTAGTGCACCACGACGGGGCGGACGTGGCCGCTGCCGAAGCGGTGGTCGAGGTCGACCAGCATCTGGGTGGTGGCGCGGATCGCCGCCACGTCGGCGAGGCCGACCCGGGTGCCGCCGGTCCGCGCGACCACCGGGTCGGGCGGGGTGATCAGCCAGTCCCGGCTGGGTTCGACCAGGGCGGACGCGGCGACGGTGGTGCCGGCCAGGAAGTCGCGCTTGCCGACGTCGCTGCGCCACAGTTCGCAGATCTGCTCCAGCGCGGTGGCCAGGCTGGGCGCGAACTGGAGTCCGACGGCGGAGCTGAGGCTCTTGCCGTCGGCCATGCCGATCTCGTCCACGGTGACACCGCGGCCGAGTTTGCGGCCGAGGGCCTCGGCGATGACGGCGGGCGCCTGCCCGCGTGGTTGTTGCCCGCGCAGCCAGCGGGCGACGGACGTTTTGTCGTATCGCAGGTCGAGCCCGTGCTCGGCTCCGCAGAGGTTGACCCGGCGGGCCAGGCCCGCGTTGGAGCAGCCTGCCTCCTGGATCAGCTGCTGCAGACGTTCGTTCGGCTCTCGTGCGACGAGCGGTCTCGCGGCCATGGGATTTTTCCGCCTCCCCAACGCCGTCCGGACCCGACCGGAGGGCGACGACTGTGCAACACCATGCGGAATACCCACGGTGACGTACCCACTCCCCACGCGCCCTGCTGAATGCCCCTGTGCGCCCCCACTGCGCCCGTTACCGCCCCTGTCGCGCCGGGGGGTTCCGACCAGGATCACCGTCCCGGGTGACAACGTGCGCCCCGTTCGAATCGTTCGGCGGCGGCCCGTAACCCCCACTCACGGACGGTAGTTGTGCTCCACGTGGACAACGCCTCCCAATCCCCCGAACCCGACTCGCCGTCGCTACTGGCCGAAGCCGTCCGCTGTGCCGAGGTCCGCCACTGGGAGGTGGTCCCCGGGGCGTGGCTGGTCGATGACGACGGTTTCACCCGCTGCTCCTGCGGCGATCCGCGCTGTGCGCTCCCCGGCGCACACCCCGTCGGCGCCGACTGGGGGCTGCTGGCCACCGTCGGGTCCGCGGTGGTCCGCGGGTGGTGGGCGGAGCACCCTGAAGCATCGATTCTGCTGCCCACCGGGCGGGCGTTCGACGTGCTGGACGTGCCGGAGGTGGCGGGCTGCCTGGCGCTGGCCCGGATGGAGCGGATGGGGCTGCCGCTCGGCCCGGTGGTCTCGGTGCCGGCCGCGGCGGGGCGGCGCGGGCGGCGGCTGCACTTCCTGGTGATGCCCGGCGCGGTCGCCAAACTGCCGGAGCTGCTGCGGCAGATCGGCTGCACCTCGGGCGGGCTGGACCTGGTGGCGCGCGGCGAGGGCGATTGGATGGTGGCCCCGCCGTCCCGGTTCTCCGGCCGCGGCGGGACGGCGATCTGGGCCCGGCCGCCGACGGCCCAGAACCGGTGGCTGCCGGACGTGGTGGATCTGGTCAGCCCGCTGGCGTACGCCTGCCGGCGCGACCCCTCGGCCCCGCGCCCCGCGCAGCGGGAGGCCGCCGCGGTGCACTGAGCGACCGCGCGCCACGCCTCCGACCGCTCGGAACGCGATCTTCCGGAAACAAGTCGTCATACCCGCAGGTCAGCGGGACAAGCCAACCGATCGGGTGACAGCGCTCAAGGATTGGCGGCGTCGACCGAGGGGATCATTCTCAGCGTCGGCACGGGGTCGAAGAAACGGAAGGAGCGGGCGGGCCGAGAGCGTGGGGGACTGCCGGGAGGGCGTTCGGTCGGGGAAGCCGAGTGCGGCAGCAGGAGGGGCTGGAGGGGATCAGGGAGGGACCGGAGGGGATCAGGGAGGGAGTCGGGGGAGGGAGGCGCGGCGGGGCCCGGTGCGGGGACACCGGGCCCCGAAGCGTGTGCCCCGAAGCGTGTGCCCCGAAGCGCGGGCCCCCGCGTGTTCCGAGGCCCCGGGCCTGCCCGGCCCAGCAGCGCCTCCCGCTACGGCTGCGCGACGAACACGTGCGCCGCGATCTCCTTGCCCAGTTCGGCCGCGCCGTCACCGGTGCCGACCAGCACGCCGCCGGCCGCCGGGGCGACCCGCACCGTCGCGCCGGGGCGGACGCCCGCGCGGCGCAGGGTGCGCATCAGTTCGCCGTCGGTCTGGATCGGCTCGCCGATCCGCCGCACCACCACGTCCGCGCCGTCCTTGCCGGCCACCGACTCCAGCGTCACCAGCCCGGCGTCGAAGCCCTCGCCCTCGGCCTTGGTGTCGCCGAGCTCGTCCAGGCCCGGGATCGGGTTGCCGTACGGGGACTGGGTGGGGTGGCCGAGCATGGCGAGCACCTTGCGCTCGACCGTCTCGCTCATCACGTGCTCCCAGCGGCAGGCCTCCTCGTGGACCTGCTCCCACTCCAGGCCGATCACGTCCACCAGCAGGCACTCGGCGATGCGGTGCTTGCGCATCACCCGCACCGCCAGCCGGCGGCCCTCCACGGTGAGTTCGAGGTGCCGGTCCTCGGCGACCTGGAGCAGGCCGTCGCGTTCCATCCGGCCCACCGTCTGGCTCACCGTCGGGCCGGACTGCTCCAGCCGCTCGGCGATCCGGGCGCGCATCGGGGTGATGCCTTCCTCCTCCAGCTCCAGGATGGTGCGGAGGTACATCTCAGTGGTGTCGATCAGCCCTGACATCGCCCCTGGCTCCGTTCTTCGGTGTCCTCACCGCCAATTCTGACGTACGAAGGTGACAACCCGGTGCGCTCCGTCGTTGTGCCCGGCTGCCGGACGCCCTGCGCGACGGTTGACAGCCGGGCGCGGCAGGGGCCACCGTGCACGCCGTAGCTGTCCCCATGCGGCCCGGCCCCCCGGACCGCCCGCGCGCTCGGACGGAGCACGAGATGACCGAACTGGTCGGCCGTTACCTGGATGCCGCCGTGGCCCACCTGGAGCGGATCCGCGCCGAGGAGGGCGAGAACATCGACGCCGCCGCCGAGCTGCTGGCCGAGGCCGTCGAGCACGGGCGCCGGATCTTCGCATTCGGTGCCGGGCACTCCTCGCTGGCCGCCCAGGACGTGGTCTACCGGGCCGGCGGCCTGGTGGTGATGAACCTGCTCAACGTGCCCGGCATGACCGGCGTGAACGTGATGCCCGCACACCTCGGCAGCGCGCTGGAGCGGGTCTCCGGGCTGGCCACCACCACCCTCGACCTCACGCCCGCCCGCAGCGGCGACCTGCTGTTCCTGATCTCGCTGTCCGGCCGCCAGGTGATGCCGGTCGAACTCGCCCGGCACGCCCGCGACCGCGGCATGAGGGTGATCGGCGTGACCTCGCTGGCGTATCCGGCCGCGGTGAGCTCCAACCACCCGTCCGGCACGTACCTCAAGGACAACTGCGACCTGGTGCTGGACAGCAAGATCGCCCCCGGCGACGGCGAACTCGACCACCCCGGCGCGGGCGCCCCGTTCGGTTCGGTCTCCACCATCGTCACCAGCGCGCTGATGCAGTCCGTGATGGCCTCCGCCACCGCCAAGCTCGCCGACCGCGGCGTCACCCCGCCGCTGTTCCGCTCCGGCAACGTGGACGGCGGCACCGAGTGGAACAACAAGGTGATCGCTGACAACGCGGACCGCATCTTCTACGCCTGGTGACCGCCGGGCGGCCTCCGCTGACCTCCCGCTGACCGCCCCGCGCCCCCGGCGCAACCCCGCGCATTCGGCCAACTCCGGTACCGGTCGCGTAAGTTCGACCGGCGCTGGGAAGGACTCCCGAGACCGGTGAGACGGCGCTGCGGGGGCAAAAATGGCAACTGGAGCGGGGCGTTCGATCGGCTTCGTACGGGAGCAGGACCTGCTGCCGCGGCTGTTCTGGGCCGCCGACGGCGCGTCCCTGCAAGGTCAGGCCCGGGCGGTGGCGCTGTCCCGCTGGGAGTTGCTGCTGCTGGTCGGCGCGGCCTTCGCCGGCTCCGCCGACGGCCCGCTGTACGCCTGGCTGGCCGCCGTCGCCTACCTCGGCGCGCTGTTCATCGCCGTCACCGTCGCCTGGCAGAACCCGCAGCGGCTCTGGTACGACGGCCGGGCGATCGCCGAATCGGTCAAGACCCTGGTGTGGAAGTACGCGGTGCGCGCCGACTCCTACCGGCCGCCGCCTCGCAAACTCCCCGACGCCGAACGCCTGTACGGCATGCAACTCACCGACATCCTCGGCGAGTTCGACACCGAACGGCTCACCCCGGGGCTCGCCGAGGAACTGCGCAGCTGGCGCGCCCCGGCCCGGCACCCGCAGATCACCGAGACCATGGAACGGCTGCGCGACCAGCCGCTGCCGGTCCGCCGCGAGATCTACCTGCGTGAACGGGTGCACAGCCAGCGCGAGTGGTACCAGGCCAAGGCCATCCAGTGCCGCAACGCCACCCGCCGGGTCGGCCGGCTCGCCATCGTGCTGCCCGCCGCCGGCCTGGTCCTCGCCGTCCTGCGTGCCCTCGGCGAATTCACCTTCGACGCGCTCGGCGCGATCTCCGCCGTCGCCGCCTCCATCTCGGCCTGGGCCCAGCTGCGCCAGTACCGTCCGCAGGCTGCCGCCTACACCCTCGCCGCCGCCGAACTCTCCAAGGTCGAAGCCCAGTTGGCGGCCGTCGACCTGTCCGCCCCGGACGCCGAGGAGAACTGGGCGCGACTCGCCCGGGACGCCGAGGACGCCATCTCCCGGGAACACACCACCTGGCAGGCGCGCCGCGAGGTGCGCAGCCTGGACATCCCCACCTGACCTGGAGGCGCCGCGTGGCCACCCGCAGGATCGACACACCGGACGGGGGCATCCTCGCGGTCGAGATGTCCGGAGACCCCACCGGCAGGCCGGTGTTCCTGCTCCACGGCACCCCCGGCAGCCGGGTCGGCCCCGCCCCGCGCAGCGCCGTCCTGGCCCGGATGCGGGTCCGGCTGATCTCCTTCGACCGCCCCGGCTACGGCGAGTCCACCCGGCTGCCCGGCCGCCGGGTCCGCGCCGCCGCCGAGGACGTCACCACCATCGCCGACGCCCTCGGCCTCGACCGCTTCGCCGTCGTCGGCCGCTCCGGCGGCGGCCCGCACGCGCTCGCCTGCGCCGCCCTGCTCCCCGACCGGGTGGTCCGGGCCGCCACCCAGGTCTCCCTCGCCCCCCGCGACGCGGACGGCCTCGACTGGTTCGACGGCATGACCCCGTCCAACGAACGCGCCTACCGCCAGGCCGAGTTGGGCCAGCCCCGGATCGCCGGCCCGTTCCAGGTCCGCTCCCAGGTGATCCGCCGCGACCCCGCCCAGCTCATCCGCAACCTGGTCCCCGAACTCACCCCGCCCGACCGCACCGTGGTCGCCGACATCGGCATCCGCCGCATGCTCCAGTCCACCTACCGCCAAGCCTTCCGCTACGGCGCCGACGGCTGGATCGACGACGTACTCGCCTTCATCGCCAACTGGGGCTTCGCCGTCGACACCATCCGCGTCCCGGTCCGCATCTGGCACGGCGCGGACGACAAGTTCTCGCCGGTCGGCCACTCCTCCTGGCTCGCCGACCACATCGCCACCGCCCAGCTCTACCTGGAACCCGGCGCGGCGCACTTCGGCTCCCTGAAGGAGATGACGGACGCCATCCGCTGGGCGGCCCACGGGCCGCGCTGACCGGTGGGTGGCCGGGGGCGGCGAATCCGCCCGCCCCCGGCCTACCGCCGCCGGCCCCGCCTACAGCGGCTGCGGCTCCAGGTCCCGGTTGATGCGCTGCCAGGCGCGGGCGGACACCACCGACGGGTGCTCCTCGCCGAAGAGTTCGACCAGCGTGGCGATGGCCTGCATGCGCAGGCTCTCGGCCTCGCTGCGCCGCCCCGCCGAGCGGAGCGTGATGGCGAGGTTGACCTGGCAGACCAGGGCATCCGGGTGGCTGGCCCCGTACCGGACGGCAAGGCCGTCGTACGCGGCCCTGGCGAGTTCCTCCGCCTCCGCCAGCTCGTTCTTCTCCGCGAGGGAGTTCGCGAGGTTGATCACGGCGTTGAGGACGAACGGGTGGCCTTCGTCGAGCACCCGGGTGAGTCCTTCGACGGCGGCGCGGCCGTGCCTGACCGCCCCGACCAGGTCACCGGACCCGCGCAGGTAGATGGCCAGGTTGTTCTCGCAGGCGAACGTGAACGGGTGGTCGTCGCCGAGCAGGCGCCGGTGTCCCTCGTAGGCGTCGTTGGCGATGTCCCGGGCGGTCTCCTTGTCGCCGGCGGCGCTGAAGTCGGCGGCGAGGTTGAGCCGGCAGGCGAGCGCCTCCGCGAAGTCGGGGCCGTAGAGGGCGACGTAGCGCTCGTAGGTGCGTTCGGTGAGTTCGCGGGCCTCCCCGTAGCTGCCGGCCCGGCGCAGGGAGACGGCGAGCGACTTGGCGTTGCGCAGTTCCTCGGGCAGGCCCGGGGCTTCGACGTCGGTGAAGGCCTCGGTGACCTCGCGCAGCAGCTCGACGGATCCCTTGTAGTCGCCCATTTCCCGCAGGTCGCGGGCCAGGTTCGACTTGGAGCCGAGGGTGTAGGGGTGAAGCGGGCCGAGGACGGCGGAGCGGCGTTCGACGGTGTCCTGGTCGAGGTCGCGGGCGGCGACGCTGTTGCCGACCAGGCGGTGGTCGATGGCGAGGTTGTTGGCGACCGACAGGGTGCGCGGGTCGTCCTCCCCGAAGAGTTCGACGAACTGGTTGTAGGTGTCCTGGTCGAGGACCAGCGCTTCCTGGAAGCGGTTGAGGTAGCGCAGGTCGGCGGCCATCGAGTTGGCGGTCATCAGCGCGTACGGGTGGTGTTCGCCGAGGAGTTCGCGCTGACCGCTCAGGGTCTCCTGGTTCAGGGCGAGCGATTCGTTGTACGAGCCCTGGGAGCGCAGCACGTTGGCGACCTGCAGCCGGAGGCTGTAGATCTGGCGGCGCCACAGCCGCTGTTCCATCGGGTCGGGTTCGGACCGGGCGCGCGCGGTCCACGCCTCGTCGAGCTGCCGGCCGAGCTGCAGGGCCTGGTCGAGGTCGACGCGCTTCCACAGGTAGCGGACGCGGTCGATGAGCAGTTCGCGGACTTCGCGTTCGTCGCAGTCCTGCGCCCTGGACGGCGCGAGGTGCGGCCAAATGGCTTCCAGGGTGGGCCAGTTGGCGGGGTCGTCGGTGTCACCGCGGGGCGGGCGGGCGTTGACCAGGATGCGATGCACCTGGTGCATGGCGATGTTGCGGTCGTTCTCGTCCATGCCGCTGCGGACGACGGCCTGGACCAGCCGGTGGACCTGGAAGGAGTCGGAGCCGGCGTCGGTCTTGGCGAGGGCGTACCGGCTGACGGCGCGCAGCACCTTGCCGAGCAGGAAGGTGTCGGTGAGTTCCTCGTCGTAGGGGTAGAGCGCGAGGCGCATCTGCTCGGAGAAGAAGAACTGCTTGAGCGAGATCGGCTCGGGCGCGAAGAAGGCGCACAGTTCCAGCAGCCGGACGGCGGCGGGCGACTGTTCGCGCAGCCGGGTGATGGAGACGTTCCAGGTCAGGCCGACCGGGGTGGGGTAGTCGACGGGGGTCTCGCCGGCCGCGAGCACCTTGGTGGCCTCGGCCTTGAGCTGGTTGACGTAGGTCTCGACGGGGGTGCGGGTGGTCTCCAGCCAGGCGGCGGCGACCTCGACGGCGAGCGGCAGGTCGCCGACGGCCTCGGCGACCCGGTCGGCGTCGGCGCGGGTCAGGCCGCGGACCCGGCGGGTGAGGTGGTCGACGGACTCGGTCCGGTCGAACACGTCGACGTTGAGCACGCCGGCCTGCCCGGACCAGCCCTGGTTGCGGGAGGTGACCAGGATGTGGCCGGGGCCGTCGGGGAAGAACCGGCGGATCTCGCCCGGCTCGTCGGCGTTGTCGAAGATCAGCAGCCAGTTGGGCGTGGGCAGCCCCTGCCGCAGCGCGTCGCGGGCCGCCTGGGCGGCCTCGTTCACGTTGTCGCCGACCCGCAGCCCGAGCCGGCCGGCCAGCTCCGCCAGGTCGACGACCACGTTCTCGCTCTGCTCGGCGTCGATCCACCACACCAGGTCGTAGTGCGACATGTACCGGTGCGCGTACTCCAGCGCGACCTGGGTCTTGCCGACTCCGCCGAGGCCGTACAGGGTCTGCGGCGGCGGCAGCACGGCGGTGGTGCCGCCGGCGAGTTGGGCCCGCAGGTCGTCGAGGACCTTGACCCGGCCGGTGAACGAGTGGTTGCGCTGCGGGACTTCCCAGTAGGTGGGCTTGGTGCCGGGGAAGCGGGGCGCCCCGGGGGTGCGGTCGGGCAGGTCGGTCTCGGTGCGGCCGAGGGCGCGCAGCAGGACGGTGGCGGCGGCCTGTTCGTCGCGCCCGATCAGATCGACCGGGTTGCGGCTGTTGTAGGGCGCGTTGAGGCGCACGTCGGAGACCCGGACGGGGATGAGCTGGCGGCGGGCGCCGGCCGGGTCGGCGAGCACGGTCCGGTCCCACAGCGCCTGGGCCTGCGGGGACTGCAGGTAGGCGGCGGACAGCAGGGCGACGGTGCGGTACGCGGAGTCGATGCCGCGGCCGGTGGCCTCGCGCGGGTTGGCGCCGGCGCCGAGGTCGCGGGGCACGACGCGGTAGCCGGCGTCGGTGAGCAGCGCGGAGATCCAGTCCGCCCAGGCGCGGTCCTCGGGCACGTAGCTGAGGTACAGGTCGGCGGGGGCGGTGGGGCGGCGGCGGGCGAAGCCGTCGAGGTGGCGCAGCCGCAGGTCCTCGGGCATCGGCGGGAGTCCGGCGACCCGGCCCTGGGTGATCTCCCGGGTGAGTCGTTCGTTGGCGGCGAGCATGGATCCGGGCAGGCCGGGCTGGTCGCCGAACGGGGCGAGGATCTCCTCGTACGCGTAGAACGGCCGGTAGGGGATCTCGACGCCGGCCCAGTAGCGGGCCAGGTCGGGTTCGCCGAAGCCGGCGGGCAGTCCGCCGAACTTGATCCGGGCGAGCGCCCGGCCGGCGTCGGCCTTCTCCTTCTCGCCCTCGTCGATGCGCATCGGGACGGGCAGGATGCGGATGTCGCGGTCGCCGTAGCGGTCCTCGATGACCCGGGCGATCCGGGAGGCTCCGTCGATGGACTGGTCGCTGAGGGTGAAGCAGACCACCAGGTCGTCGGGCATCTCGACGGTGCAGATGTCGGCGGTGTCGGTGAGGCCGGTGCGGCTGTCGATCAGCACGTAGTCGTAGCGGCGCTTCATGTCGGCGCGCAGCGACTGGATGAACCGCCGGCCCTGGTAGCGCTCGTAGAGCAGGTCCCAGTCGAGGCGGGTGACGGAGTAGTCGCGGTTCTGCTGGCCGGCCGGGACGAGGTCGATCCGGCCGCCGCCGGGGAAGTGCGGCCAGGCGAGGGAGAGCGCGTGCGGGTGGATCCGGGCGAAGTCCTCGATCCAGTCGGGGTCGCGGTCGACCGGGCGCCGGGCCTCTTCGATGTAGTCGGCGAACAGGTCCATGATGCCGGTGGTGGCGGCGACGATCTCGGGGTTGAGGAACGGCCGGAAGAACTGGCTCAGCCCGGGGGCTTCCAGGTCCCAGTCGACGACCAGCACCCGGTAGCCGTTGGCGGCCATGATCCAGGCGGTGTTGGCCAGCGCCATGGTGCGGCCGGTGCCGCCCTTGTACGAGTAGAAGGTGACGATCCGTCCGTGACGGTTCTCCACGGTGGCGTCGCGACGGCGCGCCTGGATCTGCGGGCCCTTCGCCGGCCTCTCGGTCATGACGTTCCCTCCCCCGGGCCCTTGGTGCCCGTCGTGTTCCCGCACGCCGTACCGCCGAACGGAGTTCCGACCGTCCGGCGTCCTGCTGTCACCCGCTCCCAGCTCCTAGGGTCCGATGCTGGGTCTGCGGTCCGTGGGGCCGTCGTCCGGCCGGTCGCGGTGGTGCTGTTCATGGGCGGTGCAGGCGCGCATGACGGCGCGTTCCATCTCGCCGCGGAACTCCTCGAGGCTGCCGGGGGCGCCGGCCGCGGCGTCGTCGCGCAGGCTGGGCTTCTGCAGGGCGCCGCGGCTGACGGCCAGCACGCTGTCGCCGATGTCGTTGAGCATCCGTTCGTGGTCGCGACTCTGCTGGTCCTCGCGGTTCCAGGGTTCGATGATGGCCACCGAGCCGAGGTTGCGCCGGTCCAGCCGGCGCACCGCCTCGACCCGCTGCACGTCCAGGAACGCCCACCGGTCGACCAGCAGCACGCACGGCGCGGACGGGCGTTCGCCGGTCAGCAGTTGCTCCGACTCCTCCTCGAACTCCCGTACGGTGGGCTGGAATCCCATGTTCCGGGCGACGTCCGCGGCGTCCTGCGCGAGCGGCCGGCTGGAGTCCGGCCGGAACGGCTGCCAGTCGGTGCGCAGCTCGCCGTACCAGGCGCCGCTGCGCTGCGGCGGCAACTCCGGTTGGTTGTAGGAGAACACCGAGATCCGCACCTTGTCGGCGACGTCCGGCTGGTCGAACGCGGACGGCTGGGACTCGAAGTCGAAGACCTGGCCGGCCGGGATGACGGTCTGCTCGGCGACGTCGACGATCCGCTGGGCTAGCCGCCACACCGCCTGGTGGTACTGCGAGCTGAACGCGGCGATCTTCATCAGCGCGTACAGGCCCTCGGCGGCGTAGTCGTCGCCGAAACTGTCGTGGTTGAACTGCAGTTCGCCGGCCACCCGGGGCAGCGGGTAGTGGTCCATCGGCACCCACAGCGCCGGCACTATCCCGGTCATCCGCTCGGCCGTCGGGCGGCGCTGGTACACCGACCGGCGGGTGAACAGGTGCCACTCCCGGCCGCACGCCTCGGACTTGAAGTAGCGCGGCGAGTACAGCGGCACGAACACCCGGCAGCTGGAGAGCTCCCGCGACAGCCGCTCGGCCCACTTCTGCCCCTGGTGCATGGACCGGTCCATGAACCCGATCGGATGCCCCGCCGGCAGGTCGGTGATCTGCAGTATCGCCTCGCACAGGTCCTGGTAGAGCTTCGCCACCCAGAGGTTCGGATCCGCGGCGCCTCTGGAGTTCACCCGCGGGGTGTGCGCGTAGCTGAGGAAGAAGTACGGCCTCGGTGCTTCCTTCCCCCGGCCCGCTGGGCTGTTCACACGCGCCTCCCCCGAGCCCGCCTGTCACCTGTTCCCCGAAAGGGACTCAAGTGTAGGAAGAGCCGCCACCGAAATGGAATAGGGCCTCTGGCCGACGGATCGTCAGTCCTGCTTGTTTCTCAGCCATTTATCGGCGAAATCAACCGCTTCCCGGATCGGGAGCAGGAAGCACGGCGCATGGCCGAGGCGCCCCCGGGCCACCTTCCCGCTGTCACGCAGGACAGTTTCGGCGACGTCCAGGAAATGCGCGGTGGTAACGGCGGGCGCGGTGAACCGTACCCACTGTCGTGCGCCCCCTGCGCCGGCCATCACGCAGCCGTACTGCTGCAGGGGCGGCGCGTCCTGGCGGTACTCCGCCAGGTGGAACACCGTGCAGCAGGTCCACGGCACATTGACCAGCAGCACCCGGCCGTCGGCCTCCAGCAGCCGCTGCACCGGCGACCCCTCGCCGAGGTGGGAGTTCAGGTCGTGCCGTTCGGTCAGCCACCCGGCGAGCGGCCCCAGGGCGGCGAACGAGGTCTGCGGGTGCGCGCTGCGCAGCGCTCCCTCGGTGGTGCGGATCTCCTCGGACAGCCGCCCCATGGTGGGCGAGGCCGGAGTGGCGTCCCGGTCGAACGGCGGCATGGTCGCCCGGTGGGCCCGGACTCCCGCCGGATCGAGCGGGGCGATGGCGTCCCGGTACAGCTGGGAGGTCTCGGAGTTCTCCGGCGTCGCCGTGTACGCCACCAGGGTGCCGGCGGGGCCGAGCACCTCGCGCAGCGCCGCCACGACTCCGGCGGACCGGCCGTCGACCGGGCCGATGGACCGGGTGGCGGCCTGCACCAGGAGCGTCTCACCCTCATCGACGCCGAGTGCGCGGAGGTCGCCGGTCAGCTCCGCCACGGAGTGCAACAGGTCCTCCAGCGGAGCGACGTTCATCGACGGCCCCACAATAGTCGCCGGCAAGGCATGGTACGTATCCGGAATTCCGCCGTCCGACTGGTGATCGCACGTCAGTTCACGTTCTGCAAATAGGCGATCGATTCTTCGACCCGGCGAGTGTACGGATGGTCGGCTCCGAGGATCCCCTCCAGTTCGGGCAGCAGGTCGCGCAGTTGTCTCAGCCCCGTGGCGACGTCACCGGCCAGGGCCGTCCAATAGGCGTGATCGGCCCGGGCGCCGAGGAACACCGGGTCCTCCGGCGTCAGCCAGCGCCCGAGATCGGCCAGCAGCTCCCGCAACAGGGCGACCGCACCGGCCGGATCGCCGAGTTCACCGGTGGCCTGGGCCACCCGTTGGCGGAATCCGTACGGGGTGGGGTGGTGCGGCCCGAACACCGCGGCCAGCCGCGGGATCAGCGGCGGGACCAGGCGCAGCACGCCGGCCAGGTCTCCGTTGACCGAACCCCAGTACGCGACCTCCGCCTCGGTGGTCAGTATCAGCGGGTCGTCCGGGCCGAGCGCCCGGCGCAGATCCGGCAGCAGCGCCTGCCACAGCGCCAGGGACTCGTCCGCGTGCCCGGTCAGGCCGGTGAAGGACGCGATGTTGGCCCGGGTCCGCAAGGTCTCCCGGTGTTCCTCCCCGTAGACCCGCCGCTGCCGGGGCAACAGGTCGAGATGGACCTCCAGGGCGGCCTGCTGGTCACCGCAGATGCCCAGCCAGAAGGCGCTCTGGTGGCGGCTGTACAGGCATTCGGGGTGGTCCTCGCCGAGGACCCGCTCCTGGTCGGGAAGCAGCGCCCGGTAGCCGGCCAGCGCGGCGGCCGGGTCGCCCGCCCGGCCGCTCCAGTGCGCGATCCTGGCGCGCAGGGTGAGGGTGCGCGGGTGGGTGTCGCCCAGCCGGGTGCCGAACTCGGCGAGCAGTTCCCGGCACAGCCGCAGCGCGGTCTGCGGGGATCCCGCCTCGCCGATCCATCCGGCGAGGTCGAAGCGCCCGCCGAGGACCTCCGGATGATCCGGCCCCAGCGCGCCCAGCAGCTCCTCCAGCACCTGCTCACCGCGTTCCACCGCCTGCTGCCACCGCAGCGCGACGACCAGCGCGGTCAGCTCGGGGTCGCGGGCCGCCAGCGCGCCGAGGTGCACGTCCCGGACCCGTTCACCGGCGGCGGCGGCCGGTGCGAAGTGCCGGAACAGCGGGGTGTCGGCCTCGGCGAAGGCCGTCGCCCCCGGGGGCAGTGCCGCCGTACCGGTCGTCACGGCGCGCAGGGCCGGCACGTACCGTCCGGCGCCGTCACCGCCGCGGACCAGGCCCGTGACCATGGCGGCGGTGTCGAGCGCGGCCCGGGCCGGAAGGGTCTCCAGCAGGAGTTCGCGCAGCCCGGGCCGGAAGTCGTACCGGGACGGGAGCGCGGTCTCGGGGCCGACGGCCGGTGCCCGTCGCACCAGGCCGCCGAGCAGCACCTCGGCCAGGTGCGCGGGGCTGCCCCGCCCGCGCAGCACCGCCTGCTGGACCAGCCGCATCACCGGCAGCGTCAGCGGCCGGACCGCCGCCAGATGCCCGGCCAGCACGAAGGCCTCCGGCGAGGCGGCCGCCCGGAACGCCGCCAGCCGCGCCCGCATGTCCACTGCGGCAGCAGCGGGAGCCGGAGTGAAGGCACCGGGCCGTTCGGCGGCGGTTCCGGCCACTCGCACGGTGAGTTCGCCGCCGCCGACCAGGAATCCGGTCCACTCGGCGAGGGCGGCGGCGCTCAACTCCAGCACCGGGACCGGGAGTCCGGTGAACGACACCAGGCCGGGCGGCAGGATCGGATCCGCCACCTGCCACGCCGAGTTGGGGACACCGGGCCGGCCGCCCGCCCGCAGCGTCTTCGGTTCGGTGCGCAGCCCGGTGCCCGGCCACAGCCGCTGCGGCAGCGGCTGCAGCACGGCGGTGGGGCAGCGCCGGGCCCAGCCGCCCAGCAGGCCGCCCATGCCGCCGCCGCGCCAGTGCGCGCCCACGGTGTCCGAGAGCACCAGGACCAGCCCGCGGCCGTCCGCCGGGCAGAGCGCGCCGGACGGCACCACGGGCGCGGCCGGCGCGAACGGCCGGGCGCGCAGCCGCGGGCCGTCGGGGTGGCGGCTGTCCAGGCCGTAGCTGCGCATCCGCCGGAACGCCCCGGAGCGCCCGAGGAGCGTCCGCAGCTCGGACGAGAGTTCCTGCCACAGGTGCATCGACAGGCCGTCGTCGACGACGAGGGCGAGTTCGAAGCGGCGTTCCGGGCGCGGCCGCAGCACCGGGTCGAGGATGCCGGTGTCGGCGGCCAGGTCCGCGGTGGCCCGCTCGTCCAGCTCGAACCCGCGGCGGGACGGCATCCGCTGCCGCAGCGGCCGCAGCGAACGGGCCAGCGCCGGCCCCGCGGGCAACGCCCTGCCGTCGGGCACCAGCACCGGCAGGGCGGCGGCGCCGTCGGCGACGTCACCTGCCGCCGCGTACACGTCCGTGCCCTGGGAGGACGGCGGTGGCGGCGCGTGGCCGCCGGGGTCGGTGCCGGGCGGGCGGCCGTCGGTGCGCGGGCCCGGCCGCCCGCCCGGATCCGGATCGTCGGTGGGTGCGGGGCGTGGCGGCAGCCGGTCGGCGAGCCAGACGGCCTCGGCGAGTTCACGGGCCGTCAGGTCCGCCCCGGCGGCGGCCAGCGCCTGCTGCAGCAGCTCCAGCGGCCGCGCTCCGGTCACGGCAACTGCCCGCCGTCGATCGACCGCAGGACTTCGTCGAGCAGGGCGTCGTCCAGGTCCACTCCCGACAGCAGGTGGACGGCGTTCAGCAGCTGATCGGTGGCGAGGACGGCCTGCCCGGTGTCGCGGCGGGTCAGGAAGCGGTCGATCAGGGTGTCGACGTCGGCCCCGCCGTCGCCGAGGTGGGCCCGGACGATGTCCCGCAGTTGCTCGCCGGTCGGCGGCTTGAGGTCCAGGCGCAGGCAGCGGCGCAGGAAGGCGGGTGGGAAGTCGCGTTCGCCGTTGCTGGTGAGTACGACGATCGGGAACTCGGGGCAGGCGACCAGGCCGTGTCGGACGGTGTGCCGTTCCCGGCCGCCTTCGACCATGACGGCGACCTCCGGGTGGCGCTCACCGAGCCGGGCCAGCTCCGGGATCCGGAACTCGCCCTCCTCGAAGACCACCAGCAGGTCGTTGGGCAGGTCGATGTCGCCCTTGTCGAGTTCGTCGACCAGCAGCACCCGCGGCCGGTCGGGCCTGCTGGTGGCCAGCGCGGTGCCCAGCGCGCCGAGTTGCAGGTAGCCGCCGATGTCGGACTCGTCCTCCTGCGGGCGGTCACCGCCGAGTCGGGCGTCCCGCAGCCGGCCGACCGCGTCGTAGCGGTACAGGCCGTCGGCCAGCACGGTGCGGCTGTTGATGTCCCAGCGCAGCGGCTCGCCGAGGCCGAGTTCGTGGGCGATGGAGTAGGCGAGCGAGGACTTCCCGGTGCCCGGCGGCCCGGTGACCAGCAGCGGCCTGCGCAGGTGCAGCGCGGCGTTGACGATCCGCACCTCGTCGGGCGTGATCCGGTAGGTGCGGGCCCGCCGTTCGGCCCCCTGGGCGGGAAACCTGCGCCAGGGAGGCGGCTCGGGCATCCGCTCCACCGGGTGCGGTTCCCCGTCCCCGCGGTACAGCTGCCAGTTGCTCGTTCCGTCGGTCACCGGGGTGTCCTTCCAGGCGTTCTGCCGTTCGGTCATGAGGGGTCGGCGAGGGTCAGCGTGGCCGGTATGTCGTCCGGGCCGTCGTACACCAGCGCCAGGTGCCGGCCGATGCCGTCCTCGCCGGACCGGACGCGCGCCCGGTACACCGCCCTGGGCAGTTGTGCGGACGTCAACCCGGCTGCCAAGTCCCGCAGTTGTGCGACATCACGGTGGGAGGCGGTCGGTCTCGGCCAGACGATCCCGGGCACTCCCACGGCCGCCGCGATCGCCCGCAGCATCGCGGTCTCGGCCGGCGGACAGCACAGTGCCACCCCGCCGACCGGCCGGGGCCGGCCGCGTTCCTGGACGGCCGGCTCACGGCGCTCCTGGACGAGCACCTCGGCACTGCGCCTGGCCTGCCACCGGTAGCGCAGCTCCGGCAGGTACTCGGGCCGGCGCAGTTCCGGGCAGCGCAGCACGACCAGGAAGTCCTGGCCGAGAACGGCCGGGAACAGCTCGTCCTGCCGGTACACCCACTGGTCGATGTCGAGGTTCAACTCGTCGCGCGGGACGAAGAATTCGACTCGGGGCAGCACCCCGGACGGGCTCTGACTGGCGGCCCGGGACAGCAGTTCGGCGAGTCGGGCGAGCAGTTCCTCCCGGCCGGCCGGGACGTCCTGAATGCTGCGGTGGAACACGGTGCCGTCGGCAAAGCGGCCCTCGAAGCTCCAGCCGAACCGATCGGCCCCGCCGGACCGCCACAGCTGGACCTGCACCAGCGGCGGCCCGTCGCCGTCCACGGCCCCCGACTCCCGGGCCTGGGCGCGGTGTTCGGCCAGACCGGCGGCCACCCCGAGCCGCTCCGCCACCCCGTCCGACCAGGCCCGCAGCGCCGCGGCCGCGTGGGCGTCCACCGTCTCGTGGGCGGCGAACTCGACGGTGCGCAGCAGCCCGGGCACCTTGCCCTGCCGCGGCCGGTGCCCTTCGAGGAAGCGCACCAGCGTCGGCCAGTCGACGTCCTCCGGCACGCTGATCAGCGGCAGTGCGCGCGCGACCACTCCCCCCGGTCCGGCCGGGTGGTGCGCCAGCAGTTCGAGCAGTTCCCGGTGCTCGACGGCGGTGAGCAACTCCTCGGGGACGGCGAACAGTGCCTCGGTCTGCAGGTCACGGCGCTGCTCCGGGGTGGGCGCGAGATCGGCGAGCAACGCCATCAGGGTGACCACGCCGTGATCGGCGGCCAGCGCGGTCCGCACGAACCACTCGGGCACCGGCGGGGCGCCGGCGGGCAGGACGGTGCCGAGCTCCCCGGCCAGCCGCCGCGCGGGGCCGCCCCGAAGAACCGGGTCGGGAAGGGCGCGGCCGACCGCATCGACCAACCGCGCCCACAGCCAGGCCTGTTCGGAGGAGGGCACGAAGGGATCGGGCACGGACAGCCAGGGCAGGTGCTCGACGATCGCCCGGGTGGGGATGGCGAACGCGCGGCTGTCCCGGCGGCTGACGACCAGGCCGACCACCCGACCCTGTTCGCGGTCCCACAGCGGCGAGCCGCTGTACCCCTCGACCAGGGGCTGCGCGGAGTCGGGCGTGTCCAGCACCAGCCAGTGCTCGGTGGTGCCCTGGACGGTGACGGCGGCGACGGTACTGGCGTTGCCGCTGCCGAACCAGGCGAACGCGGACGGCCCGGTGCGGTGATGGCCCAGCGGCGCGACGGCCGGGCCGGCCGGGGGCGGTTCGACCAGCACCAGGACCGCCAGGTCCGCGGCCCACTCGCGGTCACCGGCCCGGGCGGGCCCACCGGATCCGTGGCCTGCCGGCAGCCAGTGCTCCAGCACCGCCCGGAACCTGCGGCCGGGGGCCAGGCCGGGCAGCGCGAGCAGCAGACCGTCCACGGCGCCTTCGCGTTCGGCGGGCCGCCCCTGCTCGTGCCCACCGCGCCCGAGCGCCTGGTTGACCACATGGGCACAGGTCAGCACCCGGCCGTCGGGAAGCAGCAGGCCGCCGCCGTAGGCGCGCGGGTCGCCCTCCCGGTACACGGCGACGTGTGCGGCCTTGGCCGCCGCATCGGGGTCGGCCCCGGCCGACGACCACCGGCGAACTGTCTGTCGTCCCAAAACCGCCCCCGCAGCTCCTGCTTCAGCGTGCGGCCGCAGCCGCCGCTTCCTGCTCGGTCTCCCCGTCCGGCTGCGCTGGGATCTCCGCCGCCCGACCGGTCTGCCACTTGGCCCGGACCTTCAGCGCGGCCTCGCCACCCGCCGAGACGATCCCCAGCCGCAGGTCCTTGGAGAGCTTCACGCCGAACTCGACCTCGACCTCGTCCGGCGGCTTGATCGCGGACCGCACCGCGCCGTGCACCAGGTCGAGCACACCGCCGAGCGGCTGCAACGCTTCACGCAGCGCCTCGCCCGTGGTCCGGGCCGCGTCACGCACCCGGCCGACCGGCACCACGTCACCGCTGCCGTCGGGAAGGTCGGGATCGCCGGACTCCTGGTCGGCCCGCCGCAGATCGAACACCTGCAGCAGCACGGCCGTACCGTCGGGCAGCGTCACTTCGGTGTAGTCGCTCATGCCCCCACTCTCGCACCGGGAGGGGCGCCGCACGCGCCCCAACCGGCCACTGGGGCAAAGCATTTCGGCCATTCTCGAATCGGCGCAGGTTCAGCGCGGCCCCGCTGCGGCCGTGCGGGCCTGCCACTGGGCCAGGTTCTCGGCGGCGGCCTCCCGGGCCGCGGTCTCGGCGGCGGCGCCGACCGGGACGGTGAGCCAGGGTTCGACGGCGGTGCGCATGCGGTCGGTGAAGCGGGCGCCGAGGGGGGTGAGGGCGCCGGAGTCGGCGAGGGTGGCGATGGAGGCGGCGGTGTGTGCCCGCCAGGTGGCGAGTTGGACCCGGGCGTGCTGGGCGGGGCCGTTGCGCAGCCCGTCGTAGGCCCGCACCCGGGTGGCCCAGAACTCGGTCACCGCGAGGTGCGCGTAGGTGCCCTGGAACAGGCCCTCCAGCGGGCGCGGGTCGGGCCGCCACGGGGCGTGGAACAGCCGCTCGTCGGTCCGGTCGTACAGGTCGTGGAAGTCCAGTACCGCGCCCAGCTTGACGTGCTGGAACTCGTGCGCGATCAGCAGCGCGAGGGTGGGTGCGGTGGCGGGCCGGGCGATGCCGACCGCCCCGAACGCCTGCCGGGCGGCGGCGGACACGTCGCGGCCGGCCGGGCCGGGCCGCAGCGGGGTGAGGGTGGACAGGCCGGCCCGGATGCCGGGCGCGTGGCCGGGCAGGTCGCGGCCGATCAGCTCCCAGGCCTCGCGCAGCGCCCCGCCCCAGGCCAGGTACTCGGCGTCCGCCAGCCGGTCCTCGACCGGCCACTGGTGGCTGTCGCGCTGCGGGTCGGTGTCCTCCAGGGCCGGCGTCCAGCCGTCGGCGAGCGCGATCCGCCGCACCGGCTGCCAGTGCGCGTCGGCGGGGGTGTCGGGGCCGATCCGCCGGCCGCCGACGGTGAAGCCCTCCGCGTCGCCGGTCACCACGCGCTCGCCCGCGCCGCCGACCAGCACCCGCCCGAGGGTGGGCAGGTGGACGGCGCCGCCGCGCACCGGCAGCGCCAGTTCGAAGGCGCGCCCGGCGCGCACCGAGGCGGCGGCGGCCACCTCGGCCATCCCGCCGAGGTCGGCGCGCGCGGTGTCGCCCTGCAGGCAGCGCACCGCCCAGGCCCGGGTGTACGGGTGGGCGAGCACGGCGTCCAGTGCCGGGGTGTCGCCGCCGTCCAGTGAGGTGACCAGCGCCCAGGCCGGGGAGCCGGTCCCGACGGCGGCCACCAGTCGCCGGGTGAGGCCGAGTTGGGCGCGGGCCAGGGCGCGGACGGTGTCGGCGCCGCCGTACCCGGCGGCGAGTTCGTCGAGCTGGCCGTCGGTCAGCGTCGCACCGGGCGCGTCCTGGGCGGGGACGACAACGGCGGGGGCCATCCGGTCGCGGATGGTGGTGATCAGTCGCATCAGGTCACCGCAGTAGACGGAGGGATTGCGGAAGCCGGAGCCGTCGCCCCGGTAGCGGTGGGCGTACAGGCCGCCGCCGCAGGAGCGGACCACGGGGCAGCCGCGGCACTCCTCGGCGAGCCCGGCCAGCCCGGACTGTCGTTCGACCATGCCGGGGTGTTCGGCGACCTGGTCCAGGGTGTTGTCGAACACCGTGAACCCCGTCTCCGGCGCCCCGTCGTAGGCGGTCTTCAGGCTGTCGGCCTGCTCGAAACTGCCGTCGGTCTCCACCACCACCAGGTCGGCGGGGTCGAGGCCGAGCGACTCGGTGAGGCTGGAGCGGCCGCGCAGTGTGCGGTGCACCGAGTCGAAGGTGCGCACCGGGACGGGCCGACCGAGTTCCTCCCAGCGCCGGTAGACCGCCAACAGCCAGTCGGCGTAAGGGGTTTCGCCGAGGCCTTCGGGCCGTTTCGGCGGCTGCTCCCAGGTGGCGTGCGGCAGGAGGAAGTCCACCCGGGGCGGCTCCAGGGCGACCAGTGCGTCCAGCACCGCGACGGGGTCGTTCTCCACGTCGATGGTGCACAGCAGGCCCGCGTACAGGTGCCGGTAGGCGGGGCGGCGCAGCAGTTCGACGGCGGCGAGCACCTTGGCGTGGCTGCTGCGGCCGTCGGCGAACCGGCGGTGCCGGTCGTTGGCGGCCTTGTCGCCGTCCAGTGAGATGCCGACCTTGATGCCGTGGGTGGCGAACAGGTCGAGGAAGCGGGGGGAGAGCAGCACGCCGTTGGTGTGGATGCGCAGGTCGAGGGCGCAGTCGGCGGGCAGGGCGGCGCGCAGCAGTTCGGCGGCGCGGCCGAGCAGGGCGGGTCCGGCTAGCAGCGGTTCGCCGCCGTGCAGCACCACGTGGACGGCGGCGAGCCGGTGGGTGCGGGCGTGTTCGGCGATCCGTTCGGCGGTACGGGCGAGCACCGCCTCATGACTGGCGCGGGCCTTGCCGCGCCAGCTGGTGTCGGCGTGTTCGTACACGTAGCAGTGGTCGCAGGCAAGATCGCAACGGGCGTGCATCTTGATCACGAACTGCGAGAACGGCACCAGCGGGCGCGGCACGGGTATCGGGGTGACGTCGCGTCGGATTGCGCTCGGTCGGCCGGTCAGATGGATGAGTTGAAGGCGGCGACGGCCACCTGGCCGGACTCACCGCCCGGGAGGGCACGATAGAGCTCGGCGGTGAGCTCTTCGGCACCGATGGAGGCCAGAGCTGCCAGCGAGGGAGACTCCTCGACGCGCGCGCTGTCGGCGGGCTTGGTGGCGGCGACCATGATGACTCGTTTCTGCGCCTGTCGGCGCGAGACAGGCCTCGGCGTCCTGTGCCGAGAATTTCACCCGGAGCGACTCTAACGCCGCTACCCAGCTTTCAGTGGTCCAAACCACTAGTTTTTTAGCCCGTCAGAGGGGCAGGTTACTCCACCTGGTTGACTTGCGGGGCAGCAAACTTGACACTCCGTCAGGGACAGAGCCGCTCCACCCGCCACCCGCCGCCCTCCGCGCCCCCGGGGCCCTCGGCGACGAAGCGGAGGCGGTCGTGGAGGCGGTTCTCGCGGCCCTGCCAGAACTCGACGGTGCGCGGGACGACCCGGTAGCCGCCCCAGAACGGCGGGACGGGGACGCCCTCGCCCTCGGGGTAGCGGGCCGCGAGGTCGGCGTAGCGCCGCTCCAGCACCTCGCGGCCGGCCACCGGGCTGGACTGTTCGCTGGCCCAGGCGCCGAGCTGGGAGCCGTGCGGGCGGGTCCGGAAGTAGGCGGCGGTCTCGTCCCGGCCGACCTTCTCCACCCGGCCGCCGATCACCACCTGGCGCGCCAGTCCGATCCAGGGGAAGAGCAGCGAGGCGTTCGGGTTGGCGGCCAGGTCGGTGCCCTTGCGGGAGCCGTAGTTGGTGAAGAACACGAAGCCGCGCGGGTCGTAGCCCTTGAGCAGCACGGTGCGGGAGGACGGCAGGCCGTCGGCGTCGGCGGTGGAGACCACCATCGCGTTGGGTTCGACCACGCCCGCCTCGACGGCCTCGTGGAACCAGCGGGCGAACTGCCGGAACGGGTCCTCGGCCAACTGGTCCTCGGCCAGGCCCTCGTGCTGGTAATGCTTGCGCATCACGGTCAGGTCCGGCACGGGCCGCTCCCCGGCCGGCGTGGACAGGGCGTTCGGGTGACTGTGGCGTTCCGCGGTAGGCACGCCAACATCATCCCGTACGACAAGCGCCGAGCGCCGCTACGTCCGCGCAAACACCCGGAGTCGGGATGCGCGGCCGCCACCGCCCGGTGAATCGTCCGGATTTCGGCAGGAGTGTCCCGGAAAATCCGCCGACAACGCGCGGGGCGGCAGGGGTTCGAGCGGCGCGTGGGGGAAACATCACCGTCGTGGTGTATGGCGCAATGCACTCCGTGCCTGCCACTCTGACACCGAGTGCCAACCACCATCGGTCACCGGCGTGCCGCCCCACCACGGCCGCACGTCGTGTCGGATCACTGAAGGAGCCGTTCTACATGTCGGACTTCGTACCCGGCCTTGAGGGTGTCGTCGCCTTCGAGAGCGAGATCGCCGAACCCGACCGCGAGGGCGGCGCGCTCCGCTACCGCGGGGTGGACATTGAGGACCTGGTCGGCCAGGTCTCCTTCGGTCACGTCTGGGGCCTGCTGGTGGACGGCCGGTTCGCCCCCGGGCTGCCGGCGGCCGAGCCGTTCCCGATCCCGGTCCACTCCGGCGACATCCGGGTCGACGTGCAGTCGGCGCTCGCCATGCTCGCCCCGGTCTGGGGCCTCAAGCCGCTGCTGGACATCTCCGCCGAGCAGGCCCGCGACGACCTCGCCCGGGCCGCCGTGATGGCGCTGTCCTACGTCGCCCAGTCCGCCCGCGGCCAGGGCCTGCCGATGGTGCCGCAGCGCGAGATCGACAAGGCCGAGACCATCGTCGAGCGGTTCATGATCCGCTGGCGCGGCGAGCCGGACCCGAAGCACGTCAAGGCCGTCGACGCCTACTGGACGTCCGCCGCCGAGCACGGCATGAACGCCTCCACCTTCACCGCCCGGGTGATCGCCTCCACCGGTGCCGACGTCGCCGCGGCGCTGTCCGGCGCGGTCGGCGCGATGTCCGGCCCGCTGCACGGCGGCGCGCCGTCCCGGGTGCTCGGCATGATCGAGGAGATCGAGCGCACCGGCGACGCGGCCGGCTACGTGAAGAAGGCCCTCGACAAGGGCGAGCGCCTGATGGGCTTCGGCCACCGTGTCTACCGCGCCGAGGACCCGCGCGCCCGAGTGCTGCGCCGCACCGCCAAGGAGCTCGGCGCGCCGCGCTTCGAGATCGCCGAGGCGTTGGAGAAGGCCGCGCTGGAGGAGCTGCACAACCGCCGCCCCGACCGCGTGCTGGCCACCAACGTCGAGTTCTGGGCCGCCATCATGCTGGACTTCGCCGAGGTCCCGGCGCACATGTTCACCTCGATGTTCACCTGCGCCCGCACCGCCGGCTGGTCCGCGCACATCCTGGAGCAGAAGCGCACCGGCCGGCTGGTCCGCCCGGCCGCCCGCTACATCGGCCCCGGCTCCCGCACGCCGCAGGAGATCGAGGGCTGGGACCAGATCGCCCGCTGACACCCGATCAGGTGAACACCTGACGGCCCGTCAGCATCCGTGACACCGCCCCCGGGCGCGCGCACCACCCCTGACCAGGGGCGGCGCGCGCCCCGGTGAGCGCTGTCCGGTGCCACGAAGATCGCGTCTCAGCCGCCGGACGGCCGTACAGCCGGGCAATTCGGGGCGATAGGGTGCGGGTGTGGCTCAGATTCAGATCCCCGCCGACAATCTGCCCAACGACGGCCGCTTCGGCTGCGGCCCCTCCAAGGTGCGCCCCGAGGCCTTGAGTGCCCTCGCCGCCACCGGAACCTCCCTGCTGGGCACCTCCCACCGTCAGGCCCCGGTCAAGAACATCGTGAAGCGCGTCCGCCAGGGCGTCGCCGAACTGTTCTCGCTGCCCGAGGGCTACGAGGTCGTGCTCGGCAACGGTGGCTCCACCGCGTTCTGGGACATCGCCGCGTTCGGCCTGGTGCGCGAGAAGTCGCAGCACCTGAACTTCGGCGAGTTCTCCTCCAAGTTCGCCTCCTCCGTGAAGGCCGCCCCGTGGCTGGCCGAACCGACCGTCATCAAGACCGAGCCGGGCACCCACCCGCTGCCGGTCGCCGAGGCGGGGGTGGACGTCTACGCGCTCACCCACAACGAGACCTCCACCGGTGTCGCCATGCCGATCCGCCGCCCCGAGGGCGCGGACGCCGGCTCGCTGGTGCTGGTCGACGCCACCTCCGGCGCCGGCGGCCTGCCCGTCGACATCCGCGAGACGGACGTCTACTATTTCGCCCCGCAGAAGTCCTTCGCCTCCGAGGGCGGCCTGTGGCTGGCCACCTTCTCCCCGGCCGCCCTGGAGCGCGCCGCGGAGATCGCCGGCTCCGGCCGGTACATCCCGCCGTTCTTCGACCTGCCGACCGCGATCGACAACTCCTCGAAGGACCAGACGTACAACACCCCGGCCCTCTCCACCCTCTTCCTGCTGGCCGACCAGCTGGAGTGGATGAACGGCCAGGGCGGCCTGGACTGGGCGGTGTCCCGCACCGCCGAGTCGTCCTCGATCCTGTACGCGTGGGCCGAGAAGTCCCCCTACGCGCAGCCCTTCGTCGCCAAGGCGGAGGAGCGCTCGCAGGTCGTCGGCACCATCGACTTCGACGAGTCGGTGGACGCCGCCGCGGTCGCCAAGGCACTGCGTGCCAACGGCATCGTGGACACCGAGCCGTACCGCAAGCTCGGCCGCAACCAGCTGCGCATCGCGATGTTCCCGGCGATCGACCCGGCGGACGTCGAGAAGCTCACCGGCGCGATCGACTACGTGGTCGAGCACCTGAACGACTGACACCCCGTCGCCCTCGAAGGCCCTGGTCCGCGGACCAGGGCCTTCGTTCATGCCGCGTTGGGGCCGAACTGGCCGAGGAAGCGGCCGGCGGACAGGCCGGCGCCCTTGAACTCGGCGACCATCGCGGCCGGCGCGGCGAACGGGCCGTCCGGCGAGGGCAACTGGCCCACGCCGCCGCCGCTGCCCAGCGGCAGCAGGATCATCGGGTGGCCGAGCGGACGGTAGGCCTCGGTCGACGGCTCGTCGCGCAGCTGCGCGGAGATGTGCGGAGATGTTCTTCGCCACCACCTCGGCGTGCTGCACGGCGAAGCCCGCCATGTCGGCCTCCGGCAGGTCGGCCAGGTCGCCGATCGCGTACGCGGGTGTACTCCATGGAAGCCCCCTGCGTCGCGGCAGGCCCCACGGCCGGGCCCGCGCCGCGCCCCACCCTACGGATCGACCGCCCGCGAACCGGCCCCCAACGCCGGAACGGCCTGGGGGCTACTTCTGCACGAGGGCGCTGATGATCACTACGGCGAGCAGCAGGACGAACGCGCCGGTGACGATCCGCATACGGGTCTTCGGGTCCACGCTTCGAGACTAGTCGGTCGCCCGACCTACCCGGGCTCCGGCCCCTGCTTCGCGGGCAGGGCACCGCCGCGGTACTCGCGCTGGCGGAAGACCGTCGGGGCGACGCCGACGCGGCGGGTGAACAAGCGGGTGAAGTACGCCGGGTCCTGGTAGCCGACCCGGCGGGCCACCGCGGAGACGGGCAGTTCGCTGGCCGCCAGCAGGTGCTTGGCCTCGTTCAGACGGACGGTGAGCAGGTACTCCTTCGGGCTGGTCGCGCCCTGCGCGCGCACCGCGCGGCGCAGCTCCTCCACGCCCATGCCGACCCGCCGGGCGTGCTCGGCCACCGACAGCGGCAGGCAGGCGTCCCGGCGCAGCACCTCCATCACCGGGGCGCCCTCCGGGCCCAGGTCGGCCCGGTGCCGGTGCAGCTCCACCAGCAGCTCGTGGACCGCCGCCGACGCCTCCGGGCCGGCCGTCGGCCCGCCCCGGCGGCAGACCGCCGCGATCCGGGCGATCACCCGCAGCGCGGTCTCCGCGGAATCCAGCGGCACCACCTCGGCCTCCGGCAGCAGGCCCAGCTCGGCGTACCCGGCGGTGCCCGCGCCGGTGAAGTCCACGAAGGACTCCGCCCAGCCGTCCGCGTCCGGCCCGTAGTGGTGCGGCACCCCCGGCCGCAGCCACAGCACCGCGGGCGCCACCACCGGCAGCCGCCGGCCGCCCGGCAGCGCGTACCAGCCGCGCCCCGAACCGACCACCACCGCCACCCAGTGGTCCAGCACCCGCGGCCCGACCACCGGCAGCCGCCCGCGCTGCAGGCCCACGCCCAGGCACGCCAGGCCGGTGCCCAACTGCGCCGGCCCCGGCGTCAGGTAGTGCCACCAGCGCTCCATCGTCCTCCGTCCGCGGATTTCCTCCCGGACAAGTCCAACACGCCGCCGGGCTTTGTCCATGGTCCGGGCCGGTGCGTTCCAGCAGGCTAGGACGCATGCTCACCTACGACTCGACCGGCTTCCGCCTCGACGGCCGCCCGCTGCGCATCCTCTCCGGCGCGATGCACTACTTCCGCACCCGCCCCGAGCAGTGGCCCGCCCGCCTTGCCGCGCTGCGCGCGATGGGGCTGAACACCGTCGAGACGTACGTGCCGTGGAACCTGCACGAACCCTCCCCCGGCCGCTTCGAGCGCCTGGACGAACTCGGCGCGTTCCTCGACGAGGCGCACCGCCAGGGCCTGTGGACGATCGTCCGGCCCGGCCCCTACATCTGCGCCGAGTGGGACAACGGCGGCCTCCCCGGCTGGCTGACCGCCAAGGTCGGGCGCCGCGCCCGCACCAGCGACCCGGAGTACCTGGCCGCCGTCGACGCGTTCTTCGACGTGCTGCTGCCGCAGGTCGTCGAACGCCAGTGGGGGCGGCCCGGCGGCACCGTGCTGATGGTCCAGGTCGAGAACGAGTACGGCTCGTTCGGCAGCGACCACCTGTACCTCGACCACCTGGCCCGCGGCCTGCGCGAGCGCGGCATCACCGTCCCGCTGTTCACCTCCGACGGCCCCGAGGACCACATGCTCGGCGGTGGCACCGTCCCCGGCATCCTGGCCACCGTCAACTTCGGCTCCGACCCGGAGACCGCGTTCGAGACGCTGCGCCGCCACCGCCCCCAGGACCCGCCGTTCTGCATGGAGTTCTGGAACGGCTGGTTCGACCACTGGGCGAAGCCCCACCACACCCGCGACGCCGCCGACGCCGCCGACTCGCTGCGCCGCATCCTCGCCGCCGGCGGCTCCGTCAACCTGTACATGGCCCACGGCGGCACCAACTTCGGCACCACCGCCGGCGCCAACCACGAGGACGCGCCGTTCAACTCCACCGACTGGACGCACTCCCCGTACCAGCCGACCACCACCTCCTACGACTACGACGCCGCCCTCGACGAACGCGGCCTGCCCAGCCCCAAGTTCCACGCCTTCCAGCAGGTCATCGCCGACTTCGCCGCCGAAAACCCGTCACTGGTGCACTACTTGGACGACCGGGTCGCCGAACTGCCGCCCGCTGTACCGGTGTTGGCCGCTCGCGAGGTCGCGCTCAACGAGATCGCCGAACTGCCGTTCGGGGACGCCGTCGCCTCGCCCGTACCGCCGCTGTTCGAAGACCTCGGGCTGGAACACGGCCTGATCCGCTACACCACGACGGTGCCCACGATCAGCTCCGACCAGCCGGTCACCGTCGAGAACCTGCGCGACCGGGCCGCCCTCCACATCAACGGCAAGCACGCCGCCACGCTCGAACGCGGCGTCACCCCACCGGACGTCACCGCCACGGGCGGCGACCAACTCACCCTGCTCGTCGAATCGCTCGGCCGGGTCAACTACGGCCCCCAGGTCGGCGAAACCAAGGGCATCACCGGCGTCCGCCACGAACGCCAGTACCTGCACGGCTGGCACGCACAGCCCCTCGCCCTCGACCCCCTCCCCACCGCCGGCTACACCCCCGGCGAGCCCGCCCCCGAGACGCTCGCCCGCGGCACCTTCGACCTCGACACCACCGGCGACACCTTCCTCGCCGTCCCCGACGGCGACCACGGCTACCTGTGGATCAACGGCTTCCTCCTCGGCCGCTACGACCGCCGCGGCCCCCAGGTCACCCTCTACTGCCCCCAGCCCCTGCTCCACGAGGGCACCAACACGCTCACCCTGCTGGAACTGGGACAGGCGGCGCCCAAGCGCATCGAGCTTCGCGAGGCCCCCGAACTCGGGTAACCCAGGGGCGCGGGGAACTGCGCGAGGCGGAAGACCCGAACCGCAAGATCGCGACGCAGGACAATGACCTGCACTTGATCGCGACCTTGCGGACGGGCCTTGCGCTTGTCGCGCAGTTCCGCCCCCTCGCTTCGCTGGGCGTACCCCCAGCGCCCCTGATCGGTCGCCCGCCAGCTCGCGCAAGTCTCCCCGCGCCTCTAACTCCGCAGCCGCCAGCTCTCGACCTCGGTGTACCTCGCAGGCCCGAACCCCGTCTCGCTGCGCATCAGGTGGACCCGCCCGGCCTCCCACTCCGCCCCCCGGAAGTGATTGATCGCGTCTGCCATCGCCCGCATCCCGCCCGCCCTGAAACGGCTGCGGGCGAGGGTGAGGTGGGGGTGGAACGGATGGTCGTCCGTGACGTCGAGCGCGTCGCGGACCGCGTCCGCGAGTCGTCGCAGGGCAGCCGTCCCGCCCTGAACGCCGCACCAGAGCACCCGGTCCCCGAAGGTCCCGCCGCCGGCCAGCCGCAGGCGGTGGCGGGGGTGCTCAGCCGCGACGACCGCCAACTTCTGGCACAGCGAAGGCACTTCGTCCGCCGGGACGTCCCCCAGGAAGGCCAGGGTGAGGTGCCACCCGGCCGTCTCGCTCCAGCGCAGCCGGTCCGCCCCGGGGAGTTCTCGTAGAGCAGATGTCGCGTCGGCGAGTTCCTGGATGGCGCGGGCCGGCGGGTTCACGGCGACGAAGAGCCTCATTCCGCCATCGTGCCCTACCGCCCGACGGCCGCCACCGGATAGAAAGGAGGCCATGCGCATCCGCACCGGAGGTCCCGACTCCGCTCCCGCTCTGCTCTCCCTCATCGACGGCGCGGTCGCCTGGCTGACCGCGCAGGGCCGTACCGGGCAGTGGGGGTCGGTGCCGTGGTCGCAGCGTCCGGAGTCGGTGGCGCGGGCCGAGCAGGCGTGCCGCGAGCAGTTGGTGCGGGTCGCCGAGCGGGCCGCGGGCGGGGGCGACGCGCTGGGCATCAGCGTCCTCTCGGAGGATGCGCCGTCGTACGCGCCGCCGGCGCCGGAGCGGGAGTTGTACGTGCGCTGGCTGGTCACCGACCGCGTGCACAGTGGTTCCGGCATCGGTTCCGCGCTGATCGCGGACGCGCTGCGGGAGGCCCGGGGCCGCGGCATCGACCTGCTGCGGGTGGACTGCTACGCGGGCGGTGACGGCCGGCTGGTCGAGCAGTACGAGCGGCTCGGGTTCACCCGGACCGCCACGTTCACCCTCGACCAGCCGAGCGGCCCGTGGCCGGGCCAGGTGCTCGAACAGCGCGTCCCGCGCGACTAGCAGGCAGTCGCCAGGTCGCTCTTCTGCACCACCGAGAACACCCGCCCGCGGGTCCGCACCGGGTGCAGGTCGAACCGGAGCCGCAGGCCGCTGATCCGGCCGAGCACCAGGGCGACCACGCCGGCGGCCGCGGCGGAGACCAGTCCGCAGGCGAGCAGGCCGAGGCGGGGGCCGTACTCGGCGGTGATCCAGCCGACCAGCGGGGCGCCGATCGGGGTGCCGCCGGTGAAGACCAGGACCAGCAGGCCCATGACCCGGCCGCGCATCTCGGGGTCGGTGCCGAGCTGGAGCGCCGAGTTGACCGAGGTGTTGAAGGTCAGGCCGAAGATGCCGATCAGGGTGAGCAGCAGCGCGAACGTCCAGTAGCCGGGCGCGAACGCGGCCATGATCTCCAGTGCGCCGAACGCCAGCGCGGCGAAGACCAGGCGGCGCAGCCGGGGCGCGCCGCGCCGTGCGGCGAGCAGTGCGCCGGCCAGCGAGCCGACCGCCATCGCGGTGTTGAGCAGGCCGTACGCGCCCGCGCCGACGTGGAAGGTGTCGCGGGCGAAGCCGGAGAGCAGGGTCGGGAAGTTGAACCCGAAGGTGCCGATGAAGCCGGCCAGCACCATCGGCCACAGCAGTTCGGGGCGTTCCCGGACGTAGCGCAGTCCTTCGCGGAGCTGTCCGCGTTCGCGGGCGATCCGCTCGACGGGGCGCAGTTCGCTGCTGCGCATGGCGAGCAGGCCGCCGATGACCGCGGCGAAGGACAGCGCGTTGACGGCGAACGCCCAGCCGCTGCCGACCGCGGCAATCAGCGCACCGGCCACGGCGGGGCCGACCAGCCGGGCGGTCTGGAAGTTGGCGGCGTTCAGGCTGACGGCGTTGGCGAGGTCGCGCGGGGGCACCATCTCGCTGACGAAGGCCTGCCGGGTCGGGTTGTCGACCACCGTGACCAGGCCGAGCAGCAACGCGAACAGGTAGACCACGACGGGCGTGACGGTGCCGGTGATGGTGAGCAGGGCGAGGCCGGCGGCGAGCAGGCCCATCGCGCCCTGGGTGGCGATCAGCAGGCGGCGCTTGGGCAGCCGGTCGGCGAGGACGCCGCCCCACAGGCCGAGCAGCAGCATGGGCAGGAACTGCATGGCGGTGGTGATGCCGACCGCGAAGGGGCTGCCGGTGAGGCTGAGGACCAGCCAGTCCTGGGCGATGCGCTGCATCCAGGTGCCGGTGTTCGAGACGACCTGACCGGCGAAGTAGTACCGGTAGTTGCGGATGCGCAGGGACGAGAACATCCCTCCCGGGCGGGTGAACCGGCCCGGCGAAGCGGCGGGGATCTCCGCCGCGGTGCGTTCCTCGGGGTCGTCGTCGCCGCTGCCCGGCAGGCCCGTGGGGGCGGGTGCCTGGCTCTGCGCGGCGGGGGCGCCGGTGGGCGCGGGTTCGTTTGCGGCCGTCTCGTCGGCGAACGGTTCGTCGGTGCGCTGCCCGGCGGGGCGGGCGCTGATGCGTCGGGGGTCGGTTCGGAGGTCGGTGCGGATGGTCGCGGTGCGGATCGCGGCGGCGCGGGCGGCCGGCGGTGTCACAGTTGTCTCCCCTCGACGCGCCGCGGCCGTTTCGACGGCCGCGGCGCGGTGTGTGGCACTGGTGGTTGTTGCGGTGATGCGGTGAGCCCCTTCGTTTGCCCTGAGGCGGTCCGAGTCGGTCTGAAAACGCTTAGAGGTGGGCCAGTTTGTAGAGCACGGGCGCGGCATCTCTCAGCCGCTCCCACTCCTCCTCGTCGAGGCCGTGGGCGAGCTCCGCCAGCCAGGCGTTGCGCCGCCTGCGGGACTCGTTGAGGATCTGCTCGGCCTGTTCGGTACTGCTGACCACCACCTGCCGGCGGTCCTCGGGGTGCGGCTCGCGCCGCACCAGGCCCTTCTCCTCCAGCATCGCGATGATCCTGGTCATGGAGGGCGGCTGGACGTGCTCCTTGCGCGCCAGCTCACCGGGCGTCGCTTTGCCACAGCGGGCAAGCGTGCCGAGCACCCCCATTTCGGTGGGGCTCAGCGACTCCTCGACCCGTTGGTGTCGCAACCGTCGGGCCAAACGCATCGCGGACGACCTCAGCTGGCTGATCGCCACCAGGTCGTCCTCGGACATCTCGGGCATGTCCTTAGCTTACGTCATTACCAAAGCTAAAGAAAATTGGATTTCGATCAACCCTGCCCGAGGCCCGGCAGACTCAGTCCGCGCTGAGCTGGAAACCCAGCCGACCGAAGCGCAGGCGGTCGCCGGGGCGGACGACGGTGCCGCCGGCCAGGCGGCGGTCGTTGACGAAGGTGCCGTTGCTGGAGCCGAGGTCGTAGAGGACCCAGTCGCCGCCCTCGAAGCGCAGCTCGGCGTGCCGGCGGGAGACCGTCGCGTCGCCGAGGCGCAGGCCGGAGCCGGTCATCCGGCCGATCAGCAGGCGGCCGACGGCCGGGGCGGGGAGCTGGAGCCGGGTGAGCTGCTCGGCCTGCCAGGTCTGCCGCAGCCGGACGTTGAGCGAGGAGACCTTGGCGACGGTGCGCAGCAGCAGCCGGGAGACCGGGCCGTAGGTGCGCAGATCGGCGACCACCTCGGCGAGTTCGGCGCGACTACGGGCGGTGAGGACCAGTTCCATCCGGCGGATGAAGGTGTCGTGGGAGAGCCGACCGCTGCCGACGCCGTCCCGCAGCACTTCCAGCGCGCTGTCCCGCTCGCCCTGCGAGGGGCGGGCCAGCTCGGTGCCGAACTCCTGAGCGCTCATGGCGCGATTGTCGGCCGGGTGGGGCGCGGCTGTCCAGCGTGCGGCGCGCCCCTGATCTGCGCAGTCCTCAACTGCGCCCCCACCGTGCGCCATTCGGCGAAATCCCCGTCAACTCGCAGGCCCGGCAACGAAGCCCTGGCAGGATCCGGTGCAGCACGATCCGCCGCACGAGGGAGCGCCGACATGGCCGTGATCGCCGTGACCGGGCACATGGACCTCACCCCGACCACCACCCGCGCGGTGCGCGCCGCCCTCGACGCGCTCCTCGCGCCTTACCCCGCCGGGGAGTTGACGGGGCTGTCGTGCCTCGCCCCGGGCGCGGACACGCTGTTCGCGGACGCCGTACTGGCCCGCGGCGGCCGCCTGGTCGCCGTGCTGCCGAGCCCGTCCTACCCCGGCCCACAACCCGCGGCCGCCGCAGCCGACTTCGCCCGGCTGCGCGCCGCCGCCGACCGGGTGCTGGTGCTACCCGCGGCCGCGCTCGACGATGCCGCCTACGTCGCTGCGAACACCGAACTGCTCGCGCTGACAGACGAGTTGGTCGCTGTCTGGGACGGCGGGCCGGGCAACGGCCCGGGCGGGACGGCCGACATGGTCGCCACCGCCCGGGCCGCCGGGGTGCCGGTGTACGTGCTCTGGCCGGCCGGGTCGGCCCGCACCGGAAGTTGAACTGCCTTACGGCTCCAGCCGGTTCGGCCCGCGGAACAGGAAGACCGCGTCCCGGATCGAGGACAGCCCGAGGGCCAGCATCAGCATCCGGCCGAGGCCCAGGCCGAAGCCGCCGTGCGGGGGCATCCCGTAGCGGAAGCAGTCCAGGTAGCGGCCGAGCGGGCCTTCGGGGCTCGCGTCCATGCCCTTCTCCCGCGCCTGCGCGACGAGTTGGCCGTGCCGGTGCTCGCGCTGGGCGCCGGTGGTGATCTCCACGCCCTTCCACAGCAGGTCGTAGGACTCGGTGACGGTCGGGTCGTCGGCGGGCCGGTGGTGGTAGAACGGCCGCACCGAGGCCGGGAATCGGGTGACGAACACGAACTCGTGCCCGTTCTCCTCGGCCACCAGCGCGCTGAGCAGCCGCTCGCCCTCCGGGTCGAGGTCCTCCCGCACGCCCTCCTGGTCCCAGCCGGCGGCCCGGAGCTTCGCCGTGGCCTCGGCCATCGTCAGCCGGGGGAAGGGGAGTTCGGGCACCACGACGCGGGTGTCCCCGTGCTGCTCGATCTGTTCGCCGTGCCGTTCGGCGACCCGGGCCAGCACCCGGTGCAGCATCCGCTCCTGGAAGGACATCACGTCCTCGACGCTGTCGATCCAGGCCAACTCGACGTCCACGCCGGTGAATTCGGTGGCGTGCCGGGAGGTGAACGAAGGCTCCGCACGGAACACCGGGCCGATCTCGAAGACCCGGTCGATGCCACTGGCGATCGCCATCTGCTTGTAGAACTGCGGCGACTGCGCGAGGTAAGCCGTCCGGTCGAAGTACCCGACCTTGAACACCTCGGCGCCCGACTCGGAGGCCGTGCCCATCAGTTTCGGCGTGTGCAGCTCGGTGAAGCCCTCCTCGGCGGCGACCTCCCGCATCGCCTGCTCGACGGTGGTCTGCACCTCGAACACCAGCCGCCGCTCGGGGCGCCGCAAGTCCAGGAAACGCCAGTTCAGGCGCTGTTCCGGGCCGGTCTCCGCGGTGATCGGCAGGCCCGGTTCGGCGGCCGACACCACCTCGATCCGCTCCGGCAGGATCTCCAGCCCGCCGAGCTTCACCACCGGGTTGGCGACCACCTTGCCGGTGATCTCCACCGCCGACTCCGGCGTCAACCCCCGCAGGATCTCGTCGAGTTGGTCTCCGTCACCCCCGCGCCGGTGGGTCACCTGCACCATGCCGGTGTGGTCCCGCACCACCACGAACTGCATCCTGCTCTGCAGTCGCAGCGTGTTCACCCACCCCTTGACCGTCACTGTCCCGTCCAGTGCGGACGGCAGCTCGCCGACGAGGGTACGTACCATGATCAGCAACTCCCTGGGTTGCGGGCGCGTTGTTCGCGCCACGAATAGAGCGGTAAACAGCCGCCCTAGGACGCGCCCACACTAGCGGCCCGCCCACCTGCGACGCTTCCGGTTTTCCGCACCGCCGACGCCAGAGCAACCTAGGATGGCCCGACTCGGCTGAAACCAGGGGGAGTTGAAGGCCGAACGGCGATACGCGCAGCTGGGGAGGTCGTCCGATGGGCGAGGACGCGTGGGACCGGCCGATGGTGCGGCCGCAGACCCTGGAAGGGCTGATCGACCTGGTCGGCTCCCGGATCGAGGTGGCGGCACTGCCCCGGGCGCAGACGACCGTCCGGCAGCTGGTGGTGCACGACCCGCTCGACCGGCCGATCGGCCGGGGCGACCTGGTGGTCGCCGCCGGCCTCGACTCGCACAGCACCGAGGCCGAGGACCTGCTGCGCACGGCCGGAGCGGCCGGCGCGGCGGGCGTGGTGCTGCGCGAGGCCCGCAACCTCGACCGCAAGCAGGAACTGCGGGCGCTCGCCGAACAGGCCGGTACGGCACTGCTGTTCCGCGCCGCGTGGATGAACTGGCCGCGGCTGATCGGCACCCTGGAAGCCGCCGCCGCGATCGGCCCCGTCCCCGACAGCGCCAACGTGCCGCTCGGCGACCTCGGCGGACTGGCCCGCCTGATCGCCGTCCAGGTACAGGGCGCCGTGACCATCGAGGACCCGGACTCCCGGGTCCTCGCGCACTACGCGCAGAGCGCCGCCCTCGACCCGATCCGGATCCTCACCATCTCCACCGGCCAGGTCCCCGAGGAACGCCGCCGGGCGATGACCGAGGACGGCTTCTTCAAAGAACTCTGGTCCACCGAACAGGTGTTGCACCGCCGCGCCGCCGGCGACATCCCGGAACGGATGGCGGTGGCGGTCCAGGCCGGCGGCGAACGCCTCGGCTCGATCTGGGTCGCCGCACTGAACGGACACACCCTCCAGGACAGTGCCGTCGAAGCCCTGCGGGTCGCCGCCCGACTGGCCGCCGCCCACCTGTTGCACCACCACTCCCGGCACCACGGCCGCAGCGAACTGCTCACCGAAGCCACCCGCGCCGTCCTGGACGGCCGGGGCTCCGGCACCCTGCTCGCCCGGCACAGCGGCCTGCCCGCCGAAACCCACTGCGCCGTCCTCGCCGTCGGCGTCGCCGGCCCCCTCGACGACGACCTGCGGGTCCGGCTCGCCCGGCACGCCGGCTGGCACCCCGCCGACCCCGGCCGCAGCTCCCTGCTGCTCCCCGGCGAACGCGGCGTGCTGATCCTGCTGGCCGGCCTCGCCGCCGACCTGCCCACCGCCGAACTCCAGGTCGCCGACTACGGCCGACGGCTGACCGCCGACCTGTCCGCTCACCTGAAGGCCCGCGTCCTGGCCGGCCTCGGCCCGGTCCAGGACCGCCTCGACCACGCCTCCCGCTCCCGCGAATCCGCCGAACTCGCCCTCAGCGGGCTGCTGTTCGGCCGGGGCGAGCTCAGCAGCGCCACCGTCGACCAGGTCGCCGACGCGGTCGCCCTGCGACACATCGTCGAAGCCCTGCGCGACCTGCCGCTCCCCGTCCGCACCTCGGTCTCCCGGCTGGTCGAGCACGCCGAGCAGAAGGGCGACCGCACCCCGCTGGACGCCCTGCGCGCCTACCTCGACCACTCACGCGAACTCGGCCGCGCCGCCGACACCCTGGGCGTGGCCCGCACCACCTTCGCCAACCGGTTCCACAACAAGGTCCTGAAGATCTCCGGCCTGGACGTCTCCAACTCCGATGCCCGCCTGCTCGCCCACCTCCAACTCCGGCTGCTGGACGACCCCACCACGCCCTGACACCGCATCGGGCCGCCGAACCGGTGCCCGGACACCACTCCGCCCTCCGCCCGCCCGCCGCGCGTCCGCCCGCGCACCCCCGGCCCGCCCGAACCGCCGCCCCGCACCGGCCTCACCCGAACGGACGCCTCCGGCGGTGCACGCACCCTGCCGCACCCGCCGGAACCCGGCGCGGCGGGCACAGACACCAAGGCACCCCGAACCGCACGCTGGAGCCACGGCCCGGAACCACGACCGGGCCCGGTCCCCCTTCCTGCCGACCTCGCGCGGAGCGTGCCCCATGACCGACCACCAGCCCCTGATCGGCGCCGAACGCCGTGAACTCGTCCTCCGCGCGGCTGTCCAGCACGGCCTGCTCGACCCGGAGGACACCCCGCTCGCCGCCTTCCTCGACCTCGACGCCGTCACCGGGACCGTCGCCGCCCTGCACGCCGCGTTCCCCGCCCGGCTCGACGTGCTGCACGCCTTCGCCGCCAAGGCCAACCCGCTCGGACCGGTACTGCGCCGACTCCGCGGCCTCGGCATGGGCTGCGAGGTCGCCAGCCCCGGCGAATTCGCCCAGGCCCTGGCCGCCGGCTTCACGCCGGACCGGATCGTGCTCGACTCCCCCGCCAAGACCCGCCGCGAGCTGACCCTCGCGCTCGACCTCGGCGTCGCCGTCAACATCGACAACTGGCAGGAACTCACCCGCGTCGACGACCTGCTCACCCGCCGCCCCACCACCTCCCGGATCGGCGTCCGGGTCAACCCGCAGGTGGGCGGCGGCAGCATCGCGGCGATGAGCACCGCGACCGCCACCTCCAAGTTCGGCATCCCGCTCGCCGACCCCGGCAACGCGGAACGCCTGATCGACGCCTTCCGCGCCCGCCCCTGGCTGACCTGGCTGCACTGCCACATCGGCTCGCAGGGCATCGACCTCTCCCTGATGGCCGCCGGCGTCGGCGCGACCGTCGACTTCGCCGAACGCGTCAACCGCGAGCTCGGCCGCCGCCAGATCACCGGCATCGACCTCGGCGGCGGCCTCCCCGTCAACTTCACCGACGACCGGATCACCCCCGGCTGGGACACCTACGTCGACGAACTGCGCCGGCACGCCCCCGCGCTCTTCGACGGCGGCTACCGGCTCGTCACCGAATTCGGCCGCTCCGTACTCGCCAAGGCCGGCTTCACCGCCTCCTACATCGAATACACCAAGCAGGCCGGCGGCCGCGCCATCGCCGTCGGCCACGCCGGCGCCCAGGTCGCCACCCGCACCGTCTTCATGCCCGACAGCTGGCCCCTGCGCCTCACCGCCCACACCCCGTCCGGCGCCGCCAAGCACGGCGAGACCGTCCCGCAGGACATCGCCGGCCCCTGCTGCTTCGCCGGCGACCTGGTCGCCCGCAACCGCCCCCTCCCCCTCCTCGAACCCGGCGACCTGGTCTGCCTCCTCGACACCGGCGCCTACTACGCCTCCCACCACTTCAGCTACAACTCACTCCCCGAACCCCCCGTATACGGCGCCCGCACCGACGACTCCGGCACCGTCCACTTCGAAACCCTCCGCCCCGCCCAAACCCTCGAAGACCTGGTCACCCGCACCACCGCCTGACCCCCGCCGACCCCGCCCGGAACAGACAAACGGCCCTCCCCCGCAGCACTCGCGGGGAAGGGCCAACAGCGGGTCCGGAAACTCAGTTAGCGGTTCCGGCGGGCACGACCCAGCGGGTCGGCTGCCCGGTGATGGCGGCGATCATGTCGTAGTCGCCGTCGTAGTGCAGGATCGTGGCGCCGTGCCGTTCGGCCGTGGCGGCGATCAGCATGTCGGCCATCGACAGAGCCCGGTGGTTGCCCCGGAACAGGGCACGGCGCTGGATGTCCTTCGCCCGGTCCCAGACCTCGTCGGTGCTCGCCAAGTAGTCGAACCCTCTGAGCAGATGGCTCAAGCGGTCGGCTTCCGCCGCACTGCGGGCGCTGTGCAGAACCTCCATCTCGACTGCCGCGCTCACCGCCAGCAGGCCACGCTGCGACAGGTCGTCGAGGACAGGCCGCACTGTCGGCTTTCCCCAGCGCGCCAGGGCCGACTTGTCGATCAGGAAGCGCTCTCGGCTCACGCCGCCGCCGACTTGCCCGACGTTTCGAGGAGGTCGAACTCCCCACTGGCGATGGCGTCGGCAAGCTCTATCCGCCTGGCCAGCTTCACGGCCTCCAGCAGCGCCGCATTGACCGTGGCGACCTTGGTGGTCGTGCCGAACAGGCGCTGGGCCTCGGCCAGGAGGTCGTCATCGATGTCGATCACAGTCCGTGCCATGGCTGTTCCTTCCGCAGGCAGCAACAAGATAACGATATCAACCCAGGGCCACGCTCGATATCAAAACGGCCCCGTGCTCCGAGGAGCACAGGGCCGTCGTACGACCTGAGGTCAGAGCAGGCCGAGGGCCGGCATCAGGTAGTAGAACGCGAAGACCGCGGCAACCGCGTACATCGGGATCGGGACGGTGCGGGCGCGGCCGGCGACCACGCGGAGGAGGCAGAAGGCGATGAAGCCGAAGCCGATGCCGTTGGTGATCGAGTAGGTGAACGGCATCATCGCGATGGTGAGGAAGGCCGGCATCGCGATGGTGTAGTCGGTCCAGTCGATGTCCTTGATCGAGTTCGCCAGGATCAGGAAACCGACGGTGACCAGCGCGGGCGTGGCGGCCTGGGCGGGGACCATGGTCGCCAGCGGGGTGAGGAAGAGCGCGATCATGAAGAGCGCGCCGGTGACGACGGACGCGAAGCCGGTGCGGGCGCCCTCGCCGACGCCGGCGGTGGACTCGACGAAGCAGGTGTTCGCGGAGGACGAGGTCGCGCCACCGGCGGCGGTCGCGATGCCGTCGATCATCAGGACCTTGTTGATGCCGGGCAGGTCGCCCTTCTCGTCGAGCAGGTGGGCCTCGTCGGCGACGCCGAGGATGGTGCCCATCGCGTCGAAGAAGCAGCTCATCAGCACGGTGAAGACGAACAGGATGCCGGTCAGCACGCCGACCTTGGAGAAGCCGCCGAACAGGCTGACCTGGCCGACCAGACCGAAGTCGGGGGTGGCGACGGGGTTGCCGGGCCAGGCCGGGACGGTGAGGCCCCAGTGCTCGGGGGCGAGGTTCGCGAACTGCTGGATGATCACCGCGGCGGCGGTCATCACGGCGATCGAGATCAGGATCGCGCCGGGAACCTTGCGCACGACCAGCGCCATGGTGAGCAGCAGGCCGATGATGAAGATCAGGACCGGCCAGCCGTGCAGGTGGCCGCCGACGCCGAGCTGCAGCGGGACGGTGGTGTGGGCGGCGTCCGGGATGCGGGAGACAAAGCCGGAGTCGACCAGGCCGACCAGCGCGATGAACAGGCCGATGCCGATGGCGATGGCCTTGCGCAGCCCGAGCGGGACGGCGTTCATGACGCGCTCGCGCAGACCGGTGGCGACCAGCAGCATGATCGCGATACCGGCCAGCACCACCATGCCCATGGCGTCGGGCCAGGTCATCTTGGGGGCGAGCTGGAGCGCCACGATGGTGTTGACGCCCAGGCCCGCGGCGAGACCGATCGGGACGTTGCCGATGACGCCCATCAGCAGGGTGGTCAGACCGGCGGTGAGCGCGGTCGCGGTGACCAGCTGGGCGCTGTTGAGGTGGGTGCCGTTCATGTCCGTGGCCGAGGCCAGGATGATCGGGTTGAGCACCAGGATGTACGCCATGGTGAAGAACGTGGCGACACCACCGCGGATCTCGCGGGGCAGCGTGGAGCCGCGCTCGGAGATTCTGAAGTAACGATCCAGCGCGCCGGACGAGGGCTGCGGCGCAGGCTGGGTGGGCTCGGGCGACGCGGTGGTCGACTGGGCCTGAGACATTCGGGCGTCCTCGATCGGGTGAGGCAAGGGTGGGGGGAGTGTCAAGTATGGCGATCCCCGTCGTGGACGCGCCATCTTCGCGCGTAGAGCGAGGCCCTTACGATCCCCCCGCAACCCCCTTGCGATCAGCATCGGTCGAATACGAAACAGCGGCGCACCCGCCGGACCCCGCCGCCCGCCCGGGCCCGCCCCGTAGGCTAGGCGCATGCCCAAGACCGCGCTGCGCTCCGCTCCCCCGCCGCTCGAGGCGAACGACGTCGCCATTGTCGGCGCCGGCACGGTGCTGTGGTTCGTCGGTTTCGTGGTGCTGCTGCCGTTCCAGGGCTGGCTGTCCGACCACGACCACGGCAGCTGGCCGTGGATCTGCCTGTCCGGCGGCCTGCTCGGCCTGATCGGCCTGAAGTACTGCCGGGCCCGCCGGGACGCGATCCGCCGCGCCCGTGCCGCCGAGGCGGCGGAGAACTCCGACCAGAAGGTGTGACGCTGCACTCGTCCGGCACGAAACGGCCGAGGCGGGGCGCAGCGCCCAAATCACCCACCTAGAGTCGGTGCCATGACGCACCCAGCGGAAGGCACGGCACCTGCGAGCCCCGGCGCGCACCCCTCCGGCGCGGGCGGGTCGTACCGACCCGGCCTGACGGCGGCCGAGGTGGCGGAGCGGGTCGCCCGCGGGCAGGTCAACGACGTGCCGGCGCGTTCCAGCCGCTCGGTGCGGGAGATCGTCCGGGCCAATGTGTTCACCCGGTTCAACGCGATCATCGGCGTGATGTTCGGCATCATCCTGGTGGTCGGCCCGATCCAGGACGGCCTGTTCGGCCTGGTCATCGTCGCCAACACGGCGATCGGCATCGTGCAGGAGCTGCGCGCCAAGAAGACCCTGGACAGCCTGGCGCTGATCGGCGAGGCCCGCCCGCAGGTGCGTCGCGAAGGCGCGGCCGTCCAGGTCGCCACCAGCGAGATCGTGCTGGACGACACCGTGCTGCTCGGCGTCGGCGACAAGGTCGTGGTGGACGGCACGGTCACCGAGGCGGACGGCCTGGAGATCGACGAGTCGCTGCTGACCGGCGAGCCGGACCCGGTGCACAAGCACCCGGGCGACCACGTGATGTCGGGCTCGTTCGTGGTGGCCGGCGCGGGCGCGTTCACCGCGACCAAGGTCGGCCGGGAGGCGTACGCCGCCAAGCTCGCCGAGGAAGCCAGCAAGTTCACGCTGGTCAAGTCGGAGCTGCGCACCGGCATCGACCAGATCCTGCGGATCATCACGTACCTGCTGATCCCGACCGCGCTGGGCCTGATCATCAGCCAGCTCGCGGTGCAGCGCAACGACTGGCAGGAGGCCGTCCGCCGGATGGTGGCCGGCATCGTGCCGATGGTCCCGGAGGGCCTGGTGCTGCTGACCTCGGTGGCCTTCGCGATCGGCGTGATCCGGCTGGGCCGCAAGCAGTGCCTGGTGCAGGAGCTGCCCGCGATCGAGGGCCTGGCCCGGGTCGACACGGTCTGCCTGGACAAGACCGGCACCCTCACCGAGGGCGGCATGGACCTGATCGACCTGCGCCCGATCGGCGCCGCCGACAAGGCCCGGATCGCCGAGGCGCTCGGCGCGATCGGCGCGGCCGACACCCGCCCGAACCCGAGCATGCGGGCCGTCATCGACGCGTACGGGCCGCCGGAGGAGGGCCGCTGGCGGCTGCTGGAGGCGATCCCGTTCTCCTCGGCCCGCAAGTGGAGCGGCGTGCAGCTGCTGGAGCCGGGCGGCACCGAGGGCAGCTGGCTGCTGGGCGCCCCCGACGTGCTGCTGCCGACCGGGCATCCGGCGCTGGCCGAGGTCGACGAGCTCGGCGCGAAGGGCCTGCGGGTGCTGCTGCTGGGCCGCAGCCCGCTGCCGCTGGACGACCCCGACCCAGCGGGCCGGCTGGAGCCGCTCGCCCTGCTGGTGCTCCAGCAGCGAGTGCGCGAGGACGCCGCGGACACCCTGCGCTACTTCCGCTCGCAGGACGTCCGGGCGAAGGTGATCTCCGGCGACAGCGCGGTCTCGGTCGGCGCGGTCGCCGCCCACCTGGGCCTGCCCGGCGCGGAGACCGCGACGGACGCCCGCAAGCTGCCCACCGACCCCGAGCAGCTGGCCGAGGTCGCCGAGCGCACCGCGGTGTTCGGCCGGGTCACCCCGCAGCAGAAGCGGGCGCTGGTCGGCGCGTTGCAGTCGAAGGGCCACACGGTCGCGATGACCGGCGACGGCGTGAACGACGTGCTGGCGCTGAAGGACGCCGACATCGGCGTGGCGATGGGCACCGGCTCGGACGCGACCCGGGCGGTCGCGCAGATCGTGCTGCTGGACGACCGGTTCGCCACCCTGCCGTCGGTGGTCGCCGAGGGCCGCCGGGTGATCGGCAACATCGAGCGGGTGGCCGGGCTGTTCCTGGTGAAGACCGTCTACTCGGTGCTGCTGGCACTGCTGGTGGTGTTCACCCAGGTCCCGTACCCGTTCCTGCCCCGGCACTCGACGGTGCTGTCCTCGCTGACCATCGGCATCCCGGCGTTCTTCCTGGCCCTGGCCCCGAACAACGAGCGGGCCCGGACCGGGTTCGTGCGACGGGTGCTGCGGCTGGCGATCCCGGGCGGCATCATCTGCGGCACCGCCACGTTCGTCGCCTACGCGCTGGCCCGCGCCGACCACGCCACCGAGCTGAAGGCGGACACCTCGGTCGCCACCCTGACGCTGTTCATCTCCGCGATCTGGGTGCTGGCGATCGTCGCCCGCCCCTACACCTGGTGGCGGCTGCTGCTGATCGGCGCCATGTCCGGCGCGTTCGCGCTGGTGCTGGTGGTGCCGTGGCTGTCCGACTTCTTCCAGCTCCAGCTGGTCGGCTGGCGCGACCCCCTGATCGGCGTCGCGATCGCGGCGGTCGCCGGGTGTCTGCTGGAGATCACCTCGCGGGTGTTCGTCGAGAAGAAGAAGGAGGAGGCCCACGCGGCGTAGGCCTCCTCCCGGGGCGTCACTCGTAGTCGCGGGCCGCCAGCAGCTCGTACGCCCGGTCGGGCTCGGTGAGCGCGGCCAGGATCTCGAACCGGCGGTGCCACTGCTGGACGGACCAGGCGAGGCCAGCGGCCAGGCCCTCGGGCGTCGAGGCGTGCAGCAGTCCGGGCACGGCCGGCACCTCGAACTCGTCGTTCTCGTCGGCCTCCTCCGCGTCCTCGGGGTCGTAGGGCAGCTCGGGGGCGGTGGCGTCGGTGTCCCAGCGCCAGTCCACCCGGGCGTCCTCGCCGTCGGGGCCGACGACCAGCAGTTCCTCGTGCTCCTCGTACACGGCGGGGCAGCCGGGGAGCAGTTCGCGGACCACGGCGGGGGTGCGGTGCAGGGTGCCCTCGGAGAGCACCCGGCCGCCGGCCACCTCACTGGCGAGCGAGACGTGCAGCCGCTCGGCGAGCGCGGGGGCGAGCGCGGGGTGGACGGGCAGCACCGGGTGGTCGTGCAGCAGCTCGACCAGGTCGGGGGCGTCGGCGACGACCGCGGCGGTGGCGTCGACGATCACCGTGCGGTCGTCCCGGCGGCCGGTGCCGCCGTCCAGCGGGGCCAGTGCCCGCACCACGTCCAGGCCCTCCACCCGCTCGGCCGGAAGAGCCGCCAACGCGCTGTAGACGCCGTGCAGTTGGCGGTGGGTGACGTCGGACAGCGGGTCGGTGAGGCGGTCGATCAGTTCCTCGGGGCCGTGCGGTTCGGCGAGCAGCGCGGCCAGCGTGGTGCGCACCCCGAGGGCGTGCAGGAACTGCGGGTCCAGGCTCGTCCGGGCCTCGTCGTACAGGCCGCGCAGCAGCGGGTCGGCGCCGGCCGCGCGCAGGCCGGCGGGCTCCCGGCCGTCCAGCACGGGGTGGTCGCGCAGCCACCAGGCGGTGTACGACGGCAGGTCGGTGTAGGTGCCGTCGGGCAGCAGGGTGCGCACCGGCGTGACGACGGCGTCCCGGTACGGGGGGCGGGCGAGCAGCGCGAGCGCCTCGGGCCAGGCGTCGTCGGCGACCAGGTCGAGGTCGCGGACGGCGAGCAGTTCGGCGGCCACCGGCGGGACACCCAACTCGCCCGCCTCGTCGGCGTGCAGGGCCTCCAGGGCGTCCTCGCACCAGTCGGCGAGGCCGTCGGGGGCCTCGTCGATCAGGCCGGTGGGGGCGCCGCCGGCCGCGCGGTCGGCGGGGGCGGTGGGGTCGAGGCGCTCCAGGTCGTCGGGGTCGAGCACGACGTCCTCGGCGCGCACCAGGGTGAACGTGGTGAGCACACCGGCCGCGGCCAGCACCTCCGGGCCCCAGCGCTCCAGCAGGTCCTCGTCCACGAACGCGGCGTCGTCCTCGCCCGCCAGGTTCGCCAACGGGCTTTCGGGGAGCAGCAGTTCGCCAGCCCGGGCGAGTTCGCCCTCGTCGTCGGGCAGCGCCAGCCGGGCCAGCCACGGGTACTCGCCGGGGGCCGGCGCGGCGGCCTTCACCACGGCCAGCACGGCGTCCGCGAGGTCCACCGCGGCGTCGTAGTCGTCCTCGCCGAGCTCCAGCGAACGAGCAACGGCCGCGCGCAGTTCGGGGGTCTCCAGCAGGCCGCCGGGGGTGGCGGTGGCGGCGCCGAGCTTGGCCAGCAGCGGGTGCGCGGCCTCGGGGTGGGCGAGGCGCAGGTCGAGCAGGTCCAGGGCCTCGGCCAGCGACTCGGGGTAGCCCTCGAAGCCGGCCCAGTCGGCGGCGTCGGACGGCAGCAGGACCCGGCGCGGGCCGGTCACCGTACGGCCGTCGGCCAGCGGGACGGGCAGCGCGCCGAGCGCCTCCGGGTCGGCGCCGGCCAGCGCCGCGTACAGGCTCCGCCACCAGGCCGGATCCCGCTCCAGGCCGCCCAGCTGGTCGACCACCTCGGCCAGCGGCACCCGGCGCACCCCCAGCGTGCGCAGCTCGGTGCGGCGCTCCAGGCCGGCCGGCAGCAGGCCGGGGAAGATCGGGGCGAGCGCCTCCACCACCGAGTGGTCGGCGCCCTCCAGCACCAGCGCGTCGCGCGGACGCAGTGCCGGGGTGCCCTCCTCGGTGCCGCGCGGGTGCGGCAGGAACGGCGTGCCGGGCAGGCGGTCCAGGATCGCGGTGCGCAGCGCGTTGTCGAGCGCGCTCCCGCCGAGCGGGGACGGCACCAGGTCCAGCGAGTGCGCGTCGGCGCCGCGGGCCCGCAGCAGCTCGACGAAGGCCTCGGCGGCGCGCTCGACCAGGAAGTCGGTCAGCGGGCCGGGCGCGACGTGCCGGCGGGTCGGGTCGAGCGGGAACGAGGCGATCAGCAGCGCGGGCACCCCGAGCGGCTCGTCGCTCGGCGTCGGGGCGTGCACCACGGCCGCGGTGCCGGGCCGCTGCGGCCGGCCCTGCCCGTCCACCGGGACGGCCCAGGTCAGCGTCCACTGCGGCCGGGCCCGCTCCTCGGTGGTGCGGTCGGCCAGCAGCTCCGCCGAGGCCGTCCCGGACGCGCTGACGATCTGCCAGCCGGTGCTCCGCTCCCCGTCGGTGACGGTGACGACCGGCAGCTGCTCGGGCCGCGGCGCCCGCTCACCGCGGGTCAGCGTCCGCACGCCCTCGGCGGTCTCCACCACCACCTCGGCCAGGCCCGGCAGGGTCAGCAGCAGCGCGTCGTCGATCGCCGCCAGCAGCCGGCCCGTCAGGTCCTCGGCGGCACTGTCGCGCAGCGGCAGCACCACCACCGTGTCATAGCCCTCCGGGGCCTGCCCCTGCGCCGGGAACGGCAGCCGCAACAGCGGCACGTGTCCTTCCCGCCGCGTCAACTCCTCGGCCAGCTCCGGCCGTTGCGCGACCAGCGCCCGCGCCTCGACGAGCGACCAGCGCACCCCACCGGAGTGGCTCAGCACCGCCGGCTCGTCACTGACGGCGAGCACCGCGGAGAACCCCACGCCGAACCGCCCGACCACCGGCCGCTCGTCCCCACGCTTCGCGGACGCCCGCAGCGTGGACAACGACTCCACCGCCTCCGCGTCCAGCGGCGCCCCCGTGTTGGCCGCCGCCAGCACCCCGTCCCGCAACGTCAGCCGAAGCCGCCCGGCCACCCCCGCACGGGCCGCCGCATCGGCGGCGTTCTGCGCCAGCTCAACGACCAGCCGATCCCGGTACCCCCCGAGCGCCAGCTCCTCCTCGGCGTTCGCATCCTCCCGGAATCTCGCCGGCGCGGCCGTCCACGCAGCCACCACGGTGTGCCGCAGCCGAGCCGTGTCGAACACATCCGGCCCCTCGGGTGCCGCCGCGCTGCCGATGATCCGAGACTCCACGTGCCGAGCCGCCCTTCGCGTGGTCTGCGTAACGACTCGGCATTCTGCCAGGGCCAGGCGACAAGCCAGGGGCGCGGGGAACTGCGCGACAAACGCACACCACGTCCGTTAGGTCGCGATCAAGTGCAAGTCATCGTCCTGCGCCGCGATCTTGCGGTCGGGTGCGTTCCCCTTCGCGCAGTTCCCCGCGCCCCCGGTTGTGCTCTCCCTGGTTCTCGCGCCCGCTACGAGTGCCCGAGCTCCTCGGCGGGAGCGTCCGGCTCGACGGAGCCCGAGTCGCGGTCCGCGTGGATGTGCAGCGGCTCGACCACCGTCTCGTCGAGGATCAGCTCGGACGGCACCGGCGGAGCCGGCAGCACCGCGGCCTCGGAGTGCGCGCCGCAGCCGTACGCGAGCGAGACGACCTGGCCGTCGGCAGGACTGAACTCGTTGCCGCAGACGCCGAACGCCTGCCCGAGCGAGCCGCCGATCGGCACCAGGAAGCCGCAGGTGCTGCAGGAGGCGGGTGCGGACTGCGCCATCGGCGTCTGCGGTCCGTACGCGGTCTCCCAGCGTTCGGCGGCCTGGTGCAGGCCCCTCCGGGAGAGCACGCGGGGGCGGCCGAAGCCCAGCTCGTCGGCCACGGCACCGATCTCGGCGCGGGCCGGCGGCGGCTGGATCCCGGCCTCGGTGATCACCAGGTCGTCCTCGGCGGCTTCGACCAGCACCGAGTTCGGGGCGGGCTCGTCCTCGCCGGTCCAGCCGGGCTCCAGGCGCAGGTCGTCCGCGCCGGTGGGCAGCAGGTCGCCGGGGCCGAGGTCGCCGGGCAGCAGGCGCTCGCTCCACGGCACCCACTGGGGGGCGAGGACGGCGTCGGGGCCGGGCAGCAGTGCGATCTCGTCGAGCGTGACGTTCTTGGCGCGCGGGGCGCGGGCCACGGTCACCGCCCAGTGCCAGCCCCGGTAGGCGGGGTCGAGGCACTCGAAGGTGTGGGTGACCAGGCGCTCGGCGTCGGCGTTGGCCTTCACGTGGGAGCCGACGACGGACTCTCCGACGCTCTCCACGGCTGCCTGGCGGGCGAGCTCGACGGCCTCGGCACAGAGCCGGTCAGGGGTACGGCTTCGCATCGCAGCACTCACGGCGTCGGTTCTCTCCCAGTCCTGTCATCCTGCGGTCTGTCCCGAGACGGCCCCCGCACAGGGCGGGCTCGCGCCGGTTGCCGCTGCCACGTCACCAGAGCAACCCCCGCTGACGCGGGACCGATCTATTCTGCTCGACCGGGGACCGCTCCGTGGCCGGGCCGCGCCGCCCCGGTCGGCCACCCCCTGCGCAGGCCGGGCAGGCGCGTAGTGCAGGCTACCCGCCGGTCGGCGGTGGAGCACAGTCCGGGGCCGCGGGGACGGGCGCGCCGCGCCCGTGGCAATCACTCGTACGGCGTGCGTTTGTCGGGCAGGATGGGCTTGTGGCGGAGGAGAACCCCCCGCAGCACGGACTGCGCCCCGGGCAGGACGAGAGCCGGCCGGAGCCGTCGAACGCGCCGCGGCAGCATCCCGTAGCCCCCGGCGAGCCGGAGGCGGACGAGCCACGCCCGACCGCGCGCCAGGAGGACGCGAAGGAACCTCCGACGGTGAAGCCGCGCGGGGTGTGGGCGCGTGGCGCGTCGGCGGCGGGGGCGCGCACGGGGCGGGTGGTGCACGGCACGGGGCGGCGGATCCGGCGGGCGACGTCGGCGGAGGGCGCGGGCGAGTCGGGCCTGGCGAAGCTGATCGAGCTGCACGCGCTGAATTCGTTCGGCGACATGCTGATCACGGTGGCGTTGGCGTCGACCATCTTCTTCTCGGTGCCGACCGGCGAGGCCCGCGGCCGGGTGGCGCTCTACCTGGTGATCACGATGGCGCCGTTCGCGGTGCTGGCCCCGGTGATCGGCCCGCTGCTGGACCGGTTGCCGAACGGCCGGCGTTCCGCGATGGCGATGGCGATGCTGGCCCGGGCGGTGCTGGCCTGGGTGATGGCGGGTCTGGTGCCCGGCGGCGGGCTGGCGCTGTATCCGACGGCGCTGGGTGTGCTGGTGGCGTCGAAGGCGTACGGGGTGGTGCGCAGCGTGGTGGTGCCGCGGCTGTTGCCGGCCCAGTTGTCGTTGGTGAAGGCGAACTCGCGGGTCACGCTGGCGGGTCTGGTGGCGACGCTGGTGGCGGGCGGGGTGGGCGGGCTGCTGCACCTGATCGGGCCGGACTGGCCGCTCCGCGGGGCGTTCGTGGTGTTCGTGATCGGCACCCTGATGGCGTTTCACCTGCCGCACCAGGTGGATTCGGCGAAGGGCGAGCAGCGGGCGGAGTTGCTCGCGGAGCCGTCCGAGCCGCGTCCGAAGGGGGTGCTGCGGGCGGTCGGGCCGTCGGTGATCATGGCGCTGCGCGGGGTGGCGGGGCTGCGCTGGCTGGTCGGGTTCCTGGTGATGTTCCTGGCGTTCCTGATCCGCAAGAACCCGCCGGGCGGGCTGCCGGAGACGGTGGCGCTGGGCGCGGTCGCGGCGGCGGCGGGTCTGGGCAACGCGCTGGGTTCGGTGCTGGGTTCGTGGCTGCGCACCCGCGGTTCCGAGGTGACGGTGACGGTGATGCTGGCGCTGGCGACGCTGGCGGCGGGTGCGGCGGCGCTCTGGTACGGCATCGTGACGGTGACGGTGGTGGCGGCGACGGCGGGCATGGCGGCGTCGCTGGCGAAGCTGGCGCTGGACGCGCTGATCCAGCGTGATGTGCCGGAGGCGGTGCGCACGTCGGCGTTCGCCCGCTCGGAGACGGCGCTTCAGCTGAGCTGGGTGGTGGGCGGCGTGGTGGGCATCTCGCTGCCGTTGAACGCGGAGCTGGGCCTGTGGCTGGCGGCGGGGGTGACGGCGGCGATGCTGCTGTGGACGTTCCGGTCGCTGCTGCGGATCGGGCCGCACCGGTCGGCGGCCCGTCCGCGCGTGGCGTAACCTCGCGCGACTCGGCCACCCCGCTGTTACGTGATCACGGAAGGCGAGTAGCCTCTTGCGCATGAGCCTCAGCACCAGCGTCACCGCCGGACTCGCAGCCGCCACCGTCGTCGGTGCCGGCCTCGTCGGTTTCGGCGTCTACCAGGCCGTGGACAACGGCAAGCCGCCCAAGAACGAGGCCACGCTGGTCGTCGGCACCTCGTCGGTCCGGGCGGAGCCGACCTGCTACAACGGCGGCAAGGCGATCTCCGACGCCGACCTCGCCAAGTGTGCCCAGCAGGCCTCGAAGGACTCCGAGCAGAAGAAGCTCACCAGCCTGGACGTGCGCGCGAGCGACCGCGTCGGCGTGGGCGTGCCGAAGGACCTGGCGGACAAGGGCTGGTACGCGTTCACCGGCTCGGGCCAGAACCGCGCCCCGATCATCACCGACGCCAGCGGCCGGACCTACTCCGGTTCGGTGTCGGCCTCCGGTCTGATGACCAGCGACGAGACGACCATGGTGACGGTCGCCGCGGTCGACAAGGACACCAACGAGTACTACGCGGTGTGGTTCTTCAACATGAACAACCAGAAGAGCTGAATCTCCGGTCGATGACCGCTGAGCGTCCCGACGAGCAGTCCGGCCCCGCCGCCGGACTGCTCGTCGTTGTTGCCGTGCCCGCGGAGGCCGAGGCGGTCCGCCGGGGGCTGGGCGAGAGCGCGCCGGTCGAGGTGCTGGCGGCGGGCGTCGGCCCGGCCGCCGCGGCGGCCGGTACGGCGGTGGCGCTGGCCCGCGGCCGGTTCCGGCTGGTGCTGTCGGCGGGCATCGCGGGCGGTTTCGCGCCCGCCGCGCCGACCGGGTCGCTGGTGGTGGCGGACGCCCTGGTGGCGGCCGATCTGGGTGCCGAGACGCCGGACGGCTTCGCCGACGTCACCGAGCTGGGCTTCGGCACGGTGCGGCACGCGGTTCCGGGCGGTGTGGTGAAGCTGGTCGCGGCGGCCACCGGCGGTGCGGTCGGCGAGGTGCTGACGGTCTCCACGGTGACGGGTTCGGCGGCGCGCGCCGAGCAGCTGAGGGCACGTCATCCGCGGGCGCTGGCCGAGGCCATGGAGGGGTTCGGGGTGGCCGAGGCGGCCGCCCGTTTCGGGCTCGCGGCGGGGGAGCTGCGGGCCGTGTCCAACGCCGTCGGGCCGCGCGACCGCGCGGCGTGGCGGATCGGTGAGGCGCTGGCGGCCCTGGAGCGGGCCTTCGCGGCGCTGCCGGTGTCCCGTCTGCTCCAGGAGGTCTGACCCCATGGCCGAGCCGCTGAGTGTCGCCTACTCGCCCTGCCCGAACGACACCTTCGTCTTCCACGCCTGGGCGCACGGCCAGGTCGCCGGCGCGGACGCCCCCGAGGTGCGGTTCGCGGACATCGACATCACCAACGGGCTGGCCGAGCGCGGCGAACTGGACGTCCTGAAGATCTCCTACGGCCAGCTGCCGTGGGTGCTGGACGAGTACGCGCTGCTGCCGTGCGGCGGGGCGCTCGGCCGGGGCTGCGGGCCGCTGGTGCTGACCGCCGGGCCCGTCGACGCGGCCGGGCTGGCCGGGCGGCGGGTGGCGGTGCCGAGCGAGCGTTCGACCGCGTACCTGCTGTTCCGGCTGTGGGCGGCCGAGGCGGTGCCGGGCGGGTTCGGCGAGATCGTGGTGCTGCCGTTCCACGAGATCATGCCGGCCGTCCGGGACGGCCGGGTGGACGCCGGGCTGGTGATCCACGAGGCCCGGTTCACGTACCAGCAGTACGGCCTGCACTGCCTGGCCGACATGGGCGAGGCGTGGGAGGCGGCAACCGGGCTGCCGATCCCGCTGGGCGCGATCGTGGCCCGGCGCTCGCTGGGCGCCGAGCGGCTGCGCGAACTCGCCGCCACCGTGCGCTCCTCGGTCCGGCAGGCCTGGGCGGACCCGGCGGCCTCCCGGGAGTACGTGCTGGCGCACGCCCAGGAGATGGACCCGGCCGTCGCCGAGCAGCACATCGGCCTGTACGTCAACGAGTTCACCGCCGACCTCGGCGAGGACGGCTACGCGGCGGTGCGCGGCCTGCTCACCCGGGCCGCCGAACAGGGACTCGTCCCCGCCGTCGACCCGGGCGCGCTGGCGTTCCCCTGAGCCTGCGTCACACGTCGAACTGGTCGGCGATCGCGCGCAGCACCATGGCGATCTTCTGGCCCTCCGGCTTGCTGGGGTAGCGGCCGCGCTGCAGGCCGGGCAGGACGCTGTCCAGCTTGGTGATCAGGTCCTGCACGATCGGGGCCATGTCGTCGGCGCTCTTGCGGTTGGCCACGGCCAGCGACGGCAGCGCGTCCAGCAGCGTCACACTCATCGCCTGGTCGCCGCGGTGCCCCGCGGCGATGCCGAACTCGACGCGCTGCCCCGGCCTCAGGGTGGTGACGCCCGCGGGCAGCGCCTTGGTGTGGACGAAGACCTCGCCGCCGTCGTCGCGCGACAGGAAGCCGTAGCCCTTCGTCTCGTTGAACCACTTGACCTGGCCGGTGGGCATCTCGAAAAGTCCTCGGTGTCGGGTGCGAGCGACCTCGTCGGGTCGCGGATGGATGTGCGGCTCGGCTGCCGGGACTGGCGGCCGGTGCCACTCAGTGCGGCAATGATCCCTCAGCGTGCGCCTCAGCGGCGACGGGATTCCGGACCGGGGTGCGGCCGTGCCTCGCGCCTGTCGCGCCCTCCATCGGTCCACACCCCCCATCGGTTCCGGGCGGGTTACTCGTGGACCAGCCGCTGGTCCGCCCGCGCGATGGCTGCATACCCGGCCCCGACGAGGGTCGAAACTCTTCGCGCGCACCGAGTTGCGCGCAGTGACGCCGGGCCGGTCAGGAGGGGTTGGCCAGGTGGTCGCCGAGCCAGCCGAGCGAGGCCGGGAGCATCCGCGACCAGGTGTTGAAATTGTGCCCGCCGGTGTCCAGCGTGATCGCACTGACGGTGGTCGCGGTGCCCTTGGCGGCGGCCCGGAACCGCTCCGTCTCGGAGAAGTAGTCGCCGTCGCCCTCGCGGCTGCCGCCGACCAGCAGCGCGGTGCCCGGCGCGGGCAGGTGCGCGAGGCGCCAGTTCAGGTCGGCCTCCTCGCGGCGCTGCTGGTCGCCGCCGAACAGGTCGCCGGTGGTCGGGTCGTCGGCGGCCTTGTAGTAGCCGGACAGCGACACCGCTGCGGAGAACACCTCCGGGTGGCGCATCGCCAGCTTCAGCGCGCAGTACCCGCCGGTGGAGTTGCCGATCACGCCCAGGCTGCCCGGGCCCTCCGCGATCCGGTACGACGATCGCAGCGCGGCCGGCACATCGGCGCTGAAGTAGCGGTCGGACTGCGGGCCGCCCGGCACGTCCTCGCACTCGGTGTCGCGGGGCATCGCCGGGGACGGGCGCATCAGCACCAGGACCGTCGGCTTGGCCTTGCCCTCGGTGCTGAGCTTCAGCTGCACCGCCGGGTAGTTCAGCTTGGTGATCAGGTTCTTGGCGTCGCCGGGGAAGCCGGTGATGGCGATCGCCGCCGGGAAGTGCTTGTCCCGGAAGGCGGGCTGGAAGTACTGCGGCGGCAGGTACACGTAGCCCTCGGTGGACAGGCCGGTGGCCGCGCCGGGCAGCCGGACCTTCTCCAGCCGGCCGACCTGCGCCGGGTCGCGGCCCATCGCGCCGGTGTCGCGGACGTTCTCCGAGCTGATCTTCTCCACACCCTTGGTGCGGCCCAGCATCTGGTTCTGGATGGTCACCGGGCCGTCGTCGTTGGTGCCCAGCAGGTCGGCCCAGCTGCTGTAGAAGGCGAAGTAGTTGTTGGCCACCAGACCCAGGGTGCACATCACGGCAAGCTGGGTGCCGATGATGGTGCCCAGCCGGCCCAGCACCGCCTGCCAGCTCTTCTTGGCCAGTCGGGGCCACAACCAGACGGTGCCCGCGATCATCAGTGCGGAGAAAAGTGCCGACAGCGCAAGCACCTTGTGACTGGTAAGACCCATAACCGCGCGCGACCTCGCTCCCCGCCGTTTTCCCCCCGGAGGATCAGAATGCCTGAGAGTTTCCTGGGAACCCTGAGCGTTCAGGTGGAGCGCGAACCGTCACGCCCCCGCCGATCGGCGGGGGCGAACGTGGGAAACTGGCACAAAAGACCGCACGAAGGAGTGCAGAAGTGACCCGTCAGTCCCGCGACGCCGGCGACACCCTGGTCCGCGTCGGCGGAGTGGTGTTCGTCCTCGGCATGCTCGCCGTCATCGCCACCTTCGTGCCGTACGTCCTGGACCTGCCGCGCCTGCCGTCCATCGCCTGGGGCCTGTCCATGATGATGCCGTTCGGGCTGCTGGTGACGCTGGTCGGGCTGTTCGTCACCGCCCGCGCCGAGTCCCGCCGCCGCCGCGCCGCCCGGGAGGCCGCCGCCGCGCGCTGACCGGCCCGTCAGGCCAGGTGCGCGGACAGCCAGCCGGGGAACTCGGTGAGGTCGCCCAGCACCACGTCCGCGCCCGCCGCGGCCAGTTCGGCGGCGCTGTACGGGCCGGTGGCCACGCCCACCGCGACGGCCTCGGCGGCCCGGGCGCCCCGGATGTCGCCCAGGTGGTCGCCGACGTAGACGTTCGCGCCGTGCGCGCGCAGCGCCTCGCCCTTGCCCTCCGCCCACAGGTCGCCGAGCAGCACGTCCACCTCCAGCCCCATGCCGTCCAGGTGCCGGCGCGCGTTCGGCTCCCACTTGCCGGTGATCACCAGCACCCGGCCGCCGACCGCCCGCACCGCCGCGACCGCCGCCAGCGCGCCGGGCAGCTCCAGCGCCACGGGCACCGCGTGCTCCACGTACAGCTCCCGGTAGCGGGCGACCATCGCGTCCAGCTGCTCCGCCGGGAACCAGTGCGCCAGCTCCTGCGCCAGCGGCGGACCCAGCCGGCTCGCCGCCAGCCGGGAGTCGATGAAGGTGCCGGTCTCGGCAGAGAGCACGTCGTAGGTGTCCTTGATGCCCGGGCGGGTGTCGAGGAGTGTCATGTCGAGGTCGAAGCCGACGGTGAGAGCCATGCGCTCCAGCGTAACCAGCCGCCGCTTCCGGCCGGAAAAACCGGATGTACGGCTACATTGCGGACATACTGCCGAGCTCCCCACCGGAGGTCCCTGGTGCCGCCCCTGTCCCGCCGCGCCGCCCTCACCGGGCTCGGCGCCGCCCTGCTCACCGGCTGCGGCCCGCACGCCCTGCCCGCCGGGCCGCCGCCGCAGACCGCCACCGGCTCCGCGCCGCCCTCGCCCACGCCCAGCCCGACGCCCAGTGTCACCGTCAACGGCGCGGACGGGGCGGTCGCCGTCCCCGGCGGGGCGACCCGGGTGATCGCCCTCGACACCGCCGAACTGGACTCCGCGATCACCCTCGGCATCCCGCCCGTCGGCGCCGCCAAGGCCCCGCTCGACCCCGGCCTGCCCGACTACTGGCCGCCCTCCTGGCTGGCCCGGATCGCCGTGGTCGGCGACATCGGCGACCCGCCCGTCCCGGCGGCCATCGCCCAGCTGCGCCCGCAGCTGATCCTCTCCAACCGCACCCGCGACGCCGCCCACCTCGACACCCTGCGCGGCCTCGCCCCGACCGTGCTCACGCAGACCACCGGCGCGCCCTGGAAGGAGAACTTCCAGCTGCACGCCGCCGCCCTCTACCGCCACGAACAGGCCGCCGCCGTGGTCGCCGCCTACGCCCGCCACCTCGACCAGGCCACCCGGGCGCTCGCCTCCGCCGGCCTCACCGGGCAGCGCGTCAGCCTGGTCCGATTCGTCGAGGACTCCCCCACCGTCCGCCTGTACGCCCGGCAGAACTTCCCCGGCAGCGTCCTCACCGACCTCGGACTGCCCCGGCCCGACCCGCAGAACACCGACCAGTTCGCCGTCGAGACCGCCCCCGACCAGCTCTCCGCCGCCGACGGCGACCTGCTGTTCTACTCCGGCTACGGCCACCCCGACCGCAACGGACTGGGCGCCGCCCTCGCCTCCCCCGCCTGGCAGTCCCTCGGCGCCGTCCGCGCACACCGGGCCTTCCCGGTGAACGACCAGCTCTGGTTCCAGGGCATCGGCTACACCGGTGCGCACTTCCTGATCGCCGAACTGCTCCACCTGCTCGGCGCGAGCTGAGACGCCTGCCGGCCGATACGACAGTCGGACCCCGGACGGATCACCGCGCGGGCACCTCGCCGCTAGGCCTTGCGGCGGCGCAGCGTCACCGCCAGCAGGAACAGCGCCGTCAGTACCGCCGCCGCCCGCAGGACGTCCGGGGCGGCTGCCCAGGTGGCGTGGCCGGCGTCGGTGCCCGGGGTCAGGGGGGTGCCCCAACGGCCCTTCTCGCGGCCCCAGTTCCATATCGTCAGACCGGTCACCGTGATCAGCGGGATGCCCAGGACGGCGAACTTCTTCAGCAGGTCGGACAGGCCGCTCGACAGGTAGGCCACGCCCCAGCCCGCCAGCATCACCAGCAGCGAACCCGTCACGGCGCCGGCCACCAGCAGCACCGCGCCGAGCACCAGCAGCGGCGCGGGCCGCCGGGCCCCGCCGCCCGTCGCCGGGGCCTCGGCGGGGGCGGCCTCCGGCGCGGGTGCGGGCTGCGGCTTGCCGAACAGGGCGCGCAGGGCACGCATCGCCAGCCCCGGGTGCGGTTCGGCCGGGGGCTCGGGTTCGGGTTCGGGCTCCGGCTCGGGCGTGGCCTTCGGCTCCGGTTCGGGTTCCGGCTCCGCCGGCAGGTCGAAGTACACCTCCGTCCAGCCGGGGAACACCGAGGTGACGTCGGCGCGGCCGCGTCCCTCCGCCCAGTGCGCGGCCCGCTCCACCTCGTCCGCGGACGGCCCGGGCGGCAGCTCGAACTCGACGGGGGGCGGCACCGGCTTGTCGAACTCGACGGGGCGCCGCGGCGGGGGTGCCGCAGGCATCGGCGGGACGGCCGGTACCGGCGGCGGCTCCGCCGCCTGCGCGGGCACGTACACGCTGTCCCCGCCGTCCGAACCCTCCGCCGACCCGCCCTCGCGCCACCACGAGCCGCCCGCCATCGCCCCGCCACCCGCCCTCACGTCGCACTTCCCGCCGCATCGAGACGGTACCCACCCGCGGCCGCCCGAAGCGAGCCCGCTCCACTGGCCGTCGGGCCCGGACTGCCCCGGTTTCGCCGGGAGTTCTTCCGCCGTTCTGGGCCTCGGCCGGGGGCGTTGACTAGGCTGGACCGGATGACCGCACCGCGCGCCGCCCGCACAGGCGCCCCCCGCACGCTGGCCGAGGAACTCCGCGGCCGGGAGGACGACGCTGTCGCCGCGCTGCTCCGGGCCCGTCCCGACCTGCTGAACCCGGTGCCGACCGACCTCACCCAGCTGTCCGCCCGGCTCTCCAGCCGGGCGTCCGTGCTGCGCGCGCTGGAACGGCTCGACCGCTTCACCCTGCAGACCGTCGAGGCGCTGGCCGCCGCCCCAGAGGGCGCGTCCGAGACCGCGGTGCGCAACCTGCTGGCCGGGCCCGCCCGGGTCAAGCCGCACCCCGGCGCCGAGCCGGTGGACCGCGCCGCCGTCACCGCCGCGCTCCCCGGCGCGCTCGCCCGGCTGCGCGAACAGGCCCTGATCTGGGGCCCGGACTCGTCACTGCGGCTGGTCCTCGCCGTCCGCGAGGCACTCGCCCCGAGCGCCGCCAACCCGGGCCGCACCGGTCTCGGCCCGACCCTCGCCGAGGCCACCGTCGGCATGTCGCCCGCCCGCCTCCAGCAGCTGCTGGCCGGCGCCGGACTGCCGCCCACCCCCGACCCGGTCACCGCCGTCGCCGCGCTCACCGCCCTGCTCGGCGACCGCAAGCGCCTGACCGCGCTGCTCGACCAGGCCCCGCCCGCCGCCGTCGGCCTGCTGGAACGCCTGGTCTGGGGGCCGCCCACCGGCACCGTCCCGGACGCCGCCCGGCAGGTCACCGCCGACGACGCGCGCGGCCCCGTCGAATGGCTGCTCGCCCGCGGCCTGCTGCTGCCGTCCAGCCCCACTTCCGTGGTGCTGCCCCGCGAACTCGCCCTGCACCTGCGCGGCGGCCGCACCCACCGCACCGTCGAACCCGCCCCGCCCGCCGTCGCCCCCGTCGTCACCCGCGACCCCGCGATGGTCGACCGCACCGCCGCCGGACAGGCCGCCACCGCCGTCCGCACCCTCGAAGAGCTCCTCGAAGCCTGGAGCGTCACCCCGCCGCCCACCCTGCGGGCCGGCGGCCTCGGCATCCGCGACCTCAAGCGCGCCGCGACCCTGCTCGAAAGCTCCGAGTCCGACGCCGCGTTCTGGCTCGAACTCGCCTACACCGCAGGCCTGTTGGCCCCCGACGGCGAGATCGACGAAGTGTGGGCGCCGACCCCCGCGTACGACCAGTGGCCGCAGCAGGACACCGCCGAACGCTGGACCCTGCTCGCCCGCACCTGGCTCACCGCCACCCGCGTCGGCCGCCTGACCGGCACCCCCGACAGCAAGGGCCGGCCGCGCGCCGCCCTCGGCCCCGAACTCGACCGCACCCTCGCCCCGTCCGTCCGCCGCGCCACCCTCACCCGGCTCGCCGAACAGCCCCCCGGCACCGCCGCCGGCGCCGACGCCGTCCTGCCCGCCCTGCGCTGGCACCGCCCCCTGCGCGGCGGCCCCACCGGCCCCGACGGCCACGACCTGCGCGAGACCCTCACCGGCTGGACCCTGCACGAGGCCGAACTGCTCGGCATCACCGGCCGCGGCGCGCTCGCCGCCCCCGCCCGCGCCCTGCTCGCCGGCGCAGATCCCACCGCCGTCCTCGCCCCGCTGCTGCCCGAACCCCTCGACCACGTCATCCTGCAGCCCGACCTCACCGCGATCGCCCCCGGCCCGCTGCTCACCCCGCTCGCCCAGGCACTCGCACTCTGCGCCGACATCGAGTCCAAGGGCGGCGCGACCGTCTACCGCTTCACCCCCGAAACGATCCGCCGCGCCCTCGACGCCGGACGCACCGCCGCCGACCTGCAAGGCTTCCTCGGCCGGCACTCCCGTACGCCCGTCCCGCAGCCGCTCGCCTACCTGATCGACGACGTCGCCCGCCGCCACGGCGTCCTGCGGGTCGGCGCCGCCTCCTCCTACCTGCGCTGCGACGACCCCCAACTGCTCGGCGAAGTCCTCGCCGACCGGCGCGCCGCCGAGCTGCGCCTACGCCTGCTCGCCCCCACCGTGCTCGCCGCCCAGGCCCCGCCGGACACCCTGCTCACCGTGCTGCGCACCATGGGCTACGCGCCCGCCGCAGAGTCCGCCGAAGGCGACGTCGTGATCACCCGCCCCGATGCCCGCCGCACCCCGCCACGTGCCGCGCCCACGCCCGTCCCCGACGGCCCCGCCCGCCCCGACGACACCCTGCTCACCGCCGCCGTCCGCGCCATCCGGGCCGGCGACCGCGCCGCGACCGCCCCCCGCAAGGACGCTGTCGCGGGCCCCGCGAACGCGGTCGTCCCGCGCACCGCCGCCGCCGACACCCTCGCCTCCCTGCAGACCGCCGTCCTCCTCGGCGAACGCATGTGGATCGGCTACCTCAACGCGGAAGGCCTCTCCTCCCAGCGCGTCATCGACCCCGTCAAGGTCGAGGGCGGCTTCGTCACCGCCTACGACCACCTCTCCGACGAGGTCCGCACCTTCGCCCTCCACCGGATCACCGGCGTGGCCGAGGTCGACGACTGAAGGGCGCGAAGACTGCGCGGACGCGCGGCTTCGCGCCCGCTCGCCTACCAGCCAGCTAGACGTACTGCTTCGCCACGTCCCCCTCCACCTTCTGCTTCTTCGCCTCGTCGTCCGCCGACCTGTGCTGCTTCGCGTCCTCGTCCGCCTTCTGCTTCTTCGCCTCTTCCATGATCGCGTGCGGGTCCGGCATCTTCGGCTCCACGCCTGTGAGCAGGCCGGTGCCGGTGAAGGCGAGGGTGCCGAGCAGGCCGCCGGGCTGGCCGACGTCGGCGACCTGGTCGAGGGCCGGGGACTCGCCGGCGGCGCTCGCGGGGGCCGCCCCGAGGGTGGTGGCGAGGGCCGCGCCGGAGAGCGCCAGGCCGGCCAGGAATCGGTTGCGCATGGTCATGGCCTGCCCAACGATCCGACCGCGTGCGGGTCACTGTTGTGGGGGGCCGGGCTCCGCTTGACGATCTGCGCCGGGCGTCTCACGGGTGGCCGTTAGACTGCGGAGCGGCCGGGGGTGGGAGGGTTCACCCGCGCCGGAACCGGGCCTTCGCCGGCCCCCGACAGGACCGGAGCCGTAACCATTTCCTCCGCTCTGCAGACCTCGGTCGCCCGTGCGGCGACCGGCCGCATGTCCGGGGTCCGGCTGACCCGCCGGCGCCGGACGGCCCTGTTCACCCTGCTGAGTTTCGCGGTCTGCCTGGCGCTGGGCGTCCAGCAGTGGACCTCGCTCCAGCTGGGCGGTTTCGACCTGGGGATCTTCGACCAGGGCGTGCGCGGCTACGCGCATTTCGGGCTGCCGGTGTCGACGTTGAAGAGCGTGCACCACGAGTTCCCGCCGGGCTTCTCGTTGCTGGGCGACCACTTCTCGCCAGTGCTGGCGCTGCTCGCGCCGCTGTACTGGGTGTGGGACGACCCGCGGATGCTGCTGGTCGGGCAGGCGGCGCTGTTCGCGGCGGGTGTTCCGCTGGTGCGCCGGATCGCGAGCCGGGCGTTCGCGGGCGCCGACGCGCGGGTCCGTACCCGGGTGATGGACGTCGCGGCGCTGGTGTACGGGCTGGGCTGGCCGCTGCTGATCTCCTCGCGCGGCGGGTTCCACGAGGTGGGGTTCGCCGTCCCGCTGTTCCTGCTGCTGTTCGAACGGGCGGGGGCGCGGCGCTGGGGGTGGGCGGCGCTCGCGGCGCTGCTGCTGTGTGCGACCAAGGAGGACCTGGGGCTGGCGGTCGGGGCGTTCGGCGCGGTGCTGCTGTGGCGTGAGCGCGGCGGCACGGACCGGTGGGCGAAGGTGCTGGGCTGGTCGCTGCTGGTGTGCGGTCCGCTGGCTGCGGCGGTGGAGATCGCGTACGTGATACCGGCGATGGGTGGCGAGCCGGGCTACTACTGGAACTACGGGCAGCTCGGTGCGGACGGCGGCGAGGCGCTGCGGCACGTGCTCGGCAATCCGTGGCTGCTGGTGGAGTCGGCGTTCTCCAGTCCGCTGAAGCCGATGCTGCTCGGCTGGCTGGTGCTCACCACGGCGGCTCTGCCGTTCCGCTCGGCGACCATGCTGGTCGCGTTGCCGCTGCTGGCGGAGCGGATCCTGTCCGACAATCCGAACCACTGGTCGATCGCCCGGCACTACGACGCGTTCCTGTGGCCGATCCTGGTCACCGCCGCGATCGAGACCCTGGGCGTTCTGTGGGCCCGCGGCCGACACCGGCAGGCCCGCCGCCTGGGCGCCACCGCCGCCGTGCTGACCCTCGCCGCATCCGGCGCCCTCGGCCTGTACCACCTGGTCCTCCCGTACGAGTGGCAGCCGAAGGCCCCGACGGCGGCGTTGGCCCGGGCGGCGAAGCTGATCCCGGACGGCGCCACGGTGGAGGCCGACAACCAGGTCGCGCCGCGGCTGACCAACCGCACCCACGTGATGCTGGCCGACGGCACCCCGCGCGGCCAGGAGTACGTCATCCTGCGGTACACCCAGCGCGCCTTCCCGTTCCAGAAGGACCCGGACCAGGCCGCCTACCGCGCCTTCCTGCTCGCCCACGGCTACCAGGAGCTGTTCGACCAGGACGGCGTCACCCTGCTGCGGCACACCGGCACTGACCCTGTCCCCGGCACCCACCTCCCCGGCCCCGGCTCCACCCCGTACCAGGAGGTCATCCCCCCGGACGTCGGCCACAACTTCTTCCTCGGCTGACCGATTCAGGTCCCGGAATGTCACACGCCGCGCGCGTCCCGCAGTCGTTCCACCAACTCGTCGACGTTCGTCCACGGGTTGGTGCGATGTGCGTCCTCGCTACGTGCCCGAAGCAGGCCGGCACGCTCCCGCGCCTTCAGATACCGCTCGTCGTCCGGGCCCCGGAGGCCGACGTAGTCCAGGTGTTTCCGCTGGGCGCTGTAGCCGCACGTGCCGGCCTTTTCCAGGGCGGCCTGCGCGGCTGCGGTCGTCTGGTAGGACGTCAAGTTGCAGAGGTGCAGCAAGAGCCAGAGTTCGAAGCACGGATTGGTCAAGGCCACCTTGACGCCTGCTCGCCGGGCCAGCACGAGTGCCTCGTCAAGGGACGGGTGTGCTTTGGGTGCCTCCACGTCCACCACACACCAGACCTCGTCGTAGGCCGTGTGCCGGTCGGCCGCTGTGAACGGGGCCCGCTCCTTGTGGCTGATCGCCGCCCGGATTAAGGACTTCGGCTCGCCGTGGTCCGCACCCAGGCATATTGTCACAGGAAGGGACTTGAGGTCGTTCCTGAGCCCCTTGAAGTAAATGGACTCCGTGCACTCGCCCTCGCAGTAGATCAGGAACCGGCGCTGTTCGGCACGCGTGCTCTTCCCTCGCTGGAGCGACTTGCCGCGCCTCATGCGTTCCCGCCGACGACGATGCTTCGCCCAATTTTGCCCAACAATTCGTCGTCCAGGGATGGAACGGCACCATATCGCCCGGAAAGATAGCGCTTCTCCAGATTTTCGATGGAGTCCCGCACATGAAATTCCGTCAGTGGGAAAATCCTGGTCGAGAGCGTTTCGTGACTCTTCTCGGTGAACCAGACCTGATCGCGGTAGAGCTCCGTGCGTACGTTCTTCCCCAGCAGCGCGGCCTCGTGCGTGCTGAAAATGAGCTGCGCCCCAGTCCTGTTCACTTCGGGTGACTGGAACATCCCCACCAGTGCGTCCACGAGGTACGGGTGCAGGCGCGCGTCGAGCTCGTCCACGCAGAGGACCGATCCTGCGGACAGGACGCCGAGGATCGGCCCTATCAGCCCGATCCAGGTCTTCGTCCCGCTCGACTCCTCGTTCAGGTCCAACGGGAAGACGCCGCCGTCCGTCCGGTGCTCCACACGCACCGTGTGCAGGCCCGGAGACTCGACCCGGACCCGATCGCCCAGAACGTCCCGCATGACCTGACGGAGCCGCCGGTACTCGTCCATCACGGATTCGTCGGGTTCCTCGACCGCGAGTCCGGAGACCCCGAGGTCCGCATACTTGAGCAGTTGCATGACGGGCGACGAAGTGCCGCCGCCCGCTTCATCATCGAGTAGCAGCCGGACGGTGCTGTCCATCCTCGCTCGATAGTTTCCATCGGTCGCCAGTTGCAGACCCGATCGGAACCACCGGAAGATCTCCCCGAGCTGGGAGTGGTTCTGGGCAGCAGCGACGGAAAGGTAGAGGCTGTTCGGACGCAACAGCTCAGAGATGATCTTCTTTCGCCCGGTAAGCGAACGCCCGAACACGACAGTGCCGTCCGCTTTGCGTTCGTACAGGCGATTGGCCTTGCGCTCCGGGTAGTAGTAGAGCCACTCCTCCAGGATCTTCTCGTCGTCGACGGAGAAGCCGAACTCGTGACGAACCCCGTGCACCACAAAGTCCACGCTGAAGGTCGAGGGCCAGGACGCAGTGTCGGGACGCAGGGCGAAAGGACGACGGGGAACGCCGCCTTCCGGGTCCCAGCTCCGGAAGGACGAGAGGACAGCCGAGCGCATCCAGCCGATGGCATCGATGACGTTCGACTTGCCCGAAGCATTCGTTCCGTAGATGGCAGCCACCGGAACCACCCGGAAACCGCCCGCGCCTTCGACGCCACGCTCCGCCCGTTCGGGGTGACGATCCGCCGCAATCAGGGAGAGTTCTTGCTCATCACGCAGTGAAGCATGGTTGGCCACTCGAAACCGAAGCAGCACGACAACCTCCACATGCATCCAGGCATGCTTTGTAGATGCCTCTCACGTCAAAAAGTGACGATACAAGCTCTCTGGGCGCATCTCTAGGGGGTTCACCCGTACGCGGACACTCAGTGCTGACAAATCCGCAGAGAATCATCCGTACGACCAGCCTCACCCGATGCGGCACACTGGAGGTTTGGCCCCGCGCGGAAGGGATGCACAGGCGTGAACGGACCGCTGATCGTGCAGAGCGACAAGACGCTGCTGTTGGAGATCGACCATCCGCAGGCGGCGGAGTGCCGGCGGGTGATCGCGCCGTTCGCCGAGCTGGAGCGGGCGCCGGAGCACATTCACACCTATCGGGTGACGCCGCTGGGGCTGTGGAACGCGCGGGCGGCGGGACATGACGCCGAGCAGGTGGTGGACGCGCTGGTGACGTACTCGCGCTACCCGGTGCCGCACGCGCTGCTGGTGGACGTCGCGGACACCATGGCGCGGTACGGGCGGCTCCAGTTGCAGAAGCACCCGGTGCACGGGCTGGTGCTGTCCACCACGGACCGGCCGGTGCTGGAGGAGGTGCTGCGGTCGAAGAAGATCGCGCCGCTGGTCGGGGCCCGGGTGGACCCGGACACGGTGGTGGTGCACCCGTCGGAGCGCGGCCAGATCAAGCAGGTGCTGCTGAAGCTGGGCTGGCCGGCCGAGGACCACGCCGGGTACGTGGACGGCGAGGCGCACCCGATCCACCTGGAGGAGGACGGCTGGGAGCTGCGCCCGTACCAGCGGCACGCGGTGGACGGGTTCTGGCACGGCGGCTCCGGCGTCGTGGTGCTGCCGTGCGGCGCCGGCAAGACGCTGGTGGGTGCGGCGGCGATGGCGGAGGCCAAGTCGACGACGCTGATCCTGGTGACCAACACCGTCTCGGCCCGGCAGTGGAAGCACGAGCTGATCAAGCGGACCTCGCTGACCGAGGACGAGATCGGCGAGTACAGCGGCGCCCGCAAGGAGATCCGCCCGGTGACCATCGCCACCTACCAGGTGATGACCACCAAGCGGAAGGGCGTGTACGCGCACCTGGAGCTGTTCGACGCCCGCAACTGGGGCCTGGTGGTGTACGACGAGGTGCACCTGCTGCCCGCGCCGGTGTTCAAGTTCACCGCCGACCTGCAGGCGCGCCGCCGGCTCGGTCTGACGGCGACGCTGGTGCGCGAGGACGGCCGCGAGGGCGACGTGTTCTCGCTGATCGGCCCGAAGCGCTTCGACGCCCCGTGGAAGGAGATCGAGGCGCAGGGCTACATCGCGCCCGCCGACTGCTGCGAGGTGCGGGTGACGCTGTCCGACTCGGAGCGGCTGATGTACGCGACCGCCGAGCCGGAGGAGAAGTACCGGTTCTGTTCGACCACGGTGACCAAGCGCCGGGTGGTGGAGCGGCTGGTGGAGAAGCACAAGGGCGACCAGACGCTGATCATCGGCCAGTACATCGACCAGCTGGACGAGTTGGGCGAGGCGCTGAACGCCCCGGTGATCAAGGGTGAGACCTCGAACGCGCAGCGCGAGAAGCTGTTCGAGGCGTTCCGGTCGAAGGAGATCAGTGTGCTGGTGGTCTCCAAGGTCGCGAACTTCTCGATCGACCTGCCGGAGGCCACCGTGGCCATCCAGGTGTCGGGCACGTTCGGCTCCCGCCAGGAGGAGGCGCAGCGGCTGGGCCGGGTGCTGCGGCCGAAGGCGGACGGGCACGCGGCGCACTTCTACTCGGTGGTCGCCCGGGACACCGTGGACCAGGACTTCGCGGCGCACCGCCAGCGGTTCCTCGCCGAGCAGGGCTACGCGTACCGGATCGTCGACGCCGACGACCTGTAGGCGAGGGGCTACATCTTGACGCCGTCGCGCCCGAGGAAGAGGACGCGCGCGGCGGTGTCGAGGACGATGCCGACGTTGCGGAAGGCGGCGGCCACCGGGCCCCGGCGGCGCTCCGAGGCACTGTGGGCGCCGTTGACCTGCGGGTTCATTCGTTCGTTCGTCATGTCTCCATGGTGGGTCCGGGGGCGGTCGGCGGGCATCAACCGGAAGGCCGTACCTGGCGGGCGGTTGGTCGTCCTGAAGGTGGACCGACCCCTACGCCTGTCAGGGGGTGATCCCCCAGGGGTGGGGGGAGGGTCGTCCCTGAGAAAACGGATTCGCTCCCGGGCAGCGGCGGGTCTAGGATCGTCCGTCTGCCCCTCCCGAACCGTGGTGCCGCGTCGGCAGCCGTGGGAGGTGCCGGCCGCTCGGAAACCGGCCGGTGTCCTTCACCGTGAGCCAAGACGAGTCCGCCGCCCCTGGATGCCGGGCGGCCGGGAAGGTCCGCCGTGCACTCCCCCACCCCCACCGACACGTTCGCCGCCGACACCGACCCGCTGGGCCGCGAACGCTCCCACCTGGCCGCCTCCCGGGCCGCGCTGAAGGCGATGCGCGAGGACGTCGAGGCGCTCGACCTGCGTGACGTCACCGGCACCTGGGTGTCCGCGCGGGTGCTGCAGAGGCAGATCGACGACCGCATCAAGGCGCTCGCCGACCTCGCGCACACCCCGCTGTTCTTCGGCCGGCTGGACTACCTGCACGCGATCAGCGAGGCCGAGTCCGAGGGCAGCGGCGGCGAGCAGTTCTACATCGGACGCCGGCACGTCCACGACGCCGACGGCGACCCGATGGTGATCGACTGGCGCGCCCCGGTCTCCCAGCCGTTCTACCGGGCCAGCCGCAAGGACCCGCTGGACGTCGCCAAGCGCCGCCGATTCGGTTACACCGGTGGCGAGTTGACGGCCTACGAGGACGAGAACCTGTCCGACCCCGACGAGGGCGACACCCGCTCCGCGCTGCTCGCCGCGGAGATCGAGAAGCCCCGCGTCGGCCCGATGCGCGACATCGTCGCCACCATCCAGCCCGAGCAGGACGAGATCGTCCGCGCCGACATCACCGGCACCGTCTGCGTCCAGGGCGCCCCCGGCACCGGGAAGACCGCCGTCGGCCTGCACCGTGTCGCCTACCTGCTGTACGCGCACCGCGAGCGGCTCGCCCGCACCGGCACCCTGGTGGTCGGCCCGAACCGGTCCTTCCTCCAGTACATCGAGCAAGTCCTGCCCGCCCTCGGCGAGTTGGACGTCGCCCAGGCCACCGTGCAGGAACTCGTCGGCCACGTCGAGGTGCGCGGCACCGACACCGCCGACACCGCCCGGATCAAGGGCGACGCCCGAATGGCCCAGGTCCTGCGCAACGCCGTCCGGGCCGGGATCACCGTCCCCACCGAGCCCTGCGTGGTGGTCCGCGGCTCCCGCCGCTGGCGCGTGCCGGCCTACGAACTCGAGGAAATCGTCCGCGAGTTGATGGACCGCGACATCCGCTACGGGGCTGCCGCCGAGGCCCTCCCGCAGCGGATCGCGCACGCCGTCCTGGTCAAGATGGAACACGGCGGCGAGGCCCCCGACGACCGGGTGCAGGACGCGGTGGCCCGCAACACCGCCGTCAAGGCCGTCGTCAAAGCCAGCTGGCCCGCCGTCGACCCGGTGAAACTGGTGCACCGCCTGCTGAGCGACGCCGAATTCCTGGCCGCCGCGGCAGACGGCATCCTGGACGCCGACGAACAGGCCACCATCCTGTGGGCCAAGGCGCCGCGCTCCGCCCGCACCGCACCCTGGTCCGCCGCCGACGCCGTCCTGATCGACGAGACCACCGACCTCGTCCACCGCACCGCCTCGCTCGGCCACGTGGTCGTCGACGAGGCCCAGGACCTCTCCCCCATGCAGTACCGGGCCGTCGGCCGCCGCTGCACCACCGGCTCCGCGACCGTCCTCGGCGACCTCGCCCAGGGCACCACCCCCTGGGCCACCGACAGCTGGCAGGAAGCCCTGCACCACCTCGGCAAGGACGGCGCCCACATCGAGGAACTCACCCAGGGCTTCCGCGTCCCCGGCGAGGTCATCGCCTACGCCTCCCGCCTCCTCCCCGCGATCGCCCCCGGCCTGGCCCCCGCGACCTCCGTCCGCGACACCCCCGGCTCCCTCACCATCCGCCACGTCCCCGCCGGGCGCGACGAAGCCGTCCTCGCCGCCTGCCAGGACGCCCTCCGCCACGAGGGCTCCGTCGGCCTGATCGCCGCCGACGCGCGCATCCCCGCCCTCACCGAGATGCTCGGAGCCGCAGGGCTGCCCTGCCTGGAACCCGGCACCGAAACCACCGCCGACGCCCGGCTGACCCTCGTCCCCGCCTCCCTCGCCAAGGGCCTCGAATACGACTACGTCGTCCTCGACGAACCCACCGCGATCATCGCCGGCGAACCCGACCACCGCACGGGGCTGCGCCGCCTCTACGTGTCATTGACGCGCGCGGTCTCGGGGCTGACGGTGCTCCACACGGACCCGATGCCCGACGAGCTCGGATAAGGGAAACGAAGACAGGGGCGCGTGGGGGCACCTCCCAGCCCCCTAGGGCTGGGGGAGAACTGCGCGAAGCGGAAGACCACAACCGCAAGATCGCGACGCAGGACAGTGACCTGCACTTGATCGCGACCTTACGGACGGGCCTGCGCTTGTCGCGCAGTTCCCCGCGCCCCTGGTTGTGCACCTCACTACTCCCCGATGAGCTCCCGCCATTCAGCGACCCGTGCCGCGTCCACCGCCCCCGCCCAGCCACCAGTTCGCGCCGCGCCACCGATGTGGAACGCGTCGAAGCCGGCCGCACGCAGTTCGGGAACGTGCTCGGCGCGGAGGCCGCCGCCGACCAGGATCTGCTGGCGGTAGCCGGGGTTGCCGGACTTGGCGAGTTCGCCGAGGAGGACTTCCCGCCCGGCGTCGACGCCCGCCGGGGCGCCGGAGGTGAGGAAGGTGTCGAGTCCGGGCAGGTCGGCGACGGCGGCGCGGACCTCGGAGCGGTCGGTGCTGTGGTCGATGGCCCGGTGGAACGTCCAGCGGCAGCCGGTGACGGCGTCGGCGACGGTTCGGGTCGCGTCCAGATCCACCGCACCATCGGGGGTGAGGAAGCCGAAGACGAACTCGTCCGCGCCCTCGGCGCGCAGCGCGGCGGTCCGGGTCAGCAGCAGGTCGAGGTCGCCGGGGGTGAAGCCGTCGCGGATGCGGAGCATGACCCGGAGCGGGAGCGAGACGGCGGCGCGGATCGCGGCGAAGTCCTGGACGGTGGGGGTGAGCCCGTCGGCGGCCATGTCGGTGACCAGTTCGAGGCGGTCCGCGCCGCCCGACTCGGCGGCCCTGGCGTCCTGGGCGGTCAGCGCGATCACTTCGAACATTGGTCTAGACATATCCGATAGCCTGCCACATCGGTCCGCCCCGGGCGACCCCCCTCGTCCGTTCGGCCCCGCGTCCTCCTCCGTTCGCTCCCCGCCGGCGCCCCGTTCGCCCGCTTCCCCCCCGTTCAGCCCAGCGGGGCAGCGATCTGACGCTCCGTCGGACGGGTGGAGGCGAGCAGTCGGAACGCCGCCAGCAGCGCCAGCCCGGTCGCGAGCGCGTAGGGCGCGGCCCGCCACACTCCGCCGAGCTGCTCCCAGAGCGAGAACAGGCTGAACGCGGCGGTCAGCGGCAGCAGCGCGACGCCGAGCGCGGCGGGCAGCAGCCGGTCGCGGGCGGCGAACAGCATCAGCAGCAGCGGGAGCAGCAGCAGCGCGGTCGGCCACCAGCCGTCCATCAGGTAGCGGGTGTCGTAGTAGCCCTGGGCCCGGGTCAGGGCGAATCCGGCGGCCGCGCCGGCCAGGACCAGCAGCCGGTCGGCCCGGCCGCGGGAGTCGCCCGGGCCGGTCGGTGCGACGGCCAGCAGCAGGCCGCCCAGCAGGTAGGGCAGCAGGACGGTGGCGGAGTACAGGAAGAACCATCCGATGCCGGGTTGCGGGCCGAACAGGTCCAGCGCGGCGTACCCGATCCGGACGGTGCCGAGCAGCGCCACCACGGCGCCGAGCAGTCGGACGGCCCGCCAGGCGCCGAACACGGCGGCGGCGGCCAGCAGCACCGGGACGACGACGAGGCCCAGCACGGCGAGGTTCTCCACCAGTTGGGCCCACGGGAGGTCCGTTCCGGCGTGGGCGGCGCCGGTGATCCCGTACTCCCGCCAGTCGCCGGTGCCGGGCAGGGTGCCGAGGCCGAGCACGGTACCGGCCAGCAGCGGGACGGCGGCGACCAGCAGGCGGCCGGGGAGCGCGGTCTCGGTCAGGCCGGTGCGCAGCCGCAGGCCGTAGGTGGCGAGGTCGAGGGCCTCGCGGGCGGTGGCGAGGCGGCCGGAGCCGGCGGTGGTGTCGGCGAACACCTCGGCGAGTTCGGCGCCCCGGTCGCGGCGGTAGCGGGCGGGGTAGAGCGCGAGGGCGGTGCGCAGGGCCATGTTCATGCGGTCGCCCCCCGCGGACGGACGGCGCCGCCGAGGCGGCGCTGCGCCTCGGCGGCGACGGTGCGCAGCCGTTCGGCCTCGGTGGCCAGGACGCCGCGGCCGGATTCGGTGAGGGAGTAGGTGCGGCGGGCCCGGCCGTCGACGATCTCCTCGGCGGCGACCTCGATCAGGCCCTGCTGGAGCAGCCGGTCGAGGGCGCCGTACAGGGTTCCGGTGCGGAGCTTCACCCGCCCCCCGGAGATCGCGTCGACTTCCTGGATCAGCGCGTATCCGTGCCGGGGGGCGTCCGCGAGGGCGGTGAGCAGCAGCAGGGTGGGTTCCTGCATGGCGCGTTCAGTCATACGACTACATATATCGCCGACCTGCCTATCCGCGCCATCCCGCGGGGTCGTCCCGGCGCAGCGCGCCGAGCAGGCCGGCCAGCACCGGCAGCGCCAGGGCGAACAGCGCGATGGTGGCCCACGGGACGTCGGCTGGGTTCAGCACGGGGGGTGCGCCCATCTCCCCGGCCACCCGGGAGCGCAGCAGGGCGTACGCGGGGACGAAGCCGCTGATGGTGCCGAGCAGGGCGCCGAGCAGCGAGATCAGTCCGGCCTGGAGCCCGGCGACGGTGCGCCGGGTGCGCGGCCGGGCGCCGATCGCGGACAGCAGGACGCGTTCGCGGCGGGCGTCGTCGGCGGCCAGCGCGGTGGAGACCACGGCCGCGCCGAGCACCACCAGGGCGGCGAAGCCGCTGAGCGCGACCTGCACCACGCTGCTCTGCGGCCGGAAGCCGCGTTCCACGCCGAACTCGGAGTGCGGGGCGAGTCGGGCGACGGTGGCGGCGGCCCGCTGTTGGGCCCGGTCGGTGACGGGCGTGGTGGGCAGCCAGATCGCCCCGGCCGGCACGACCTTCAGACCGAGTCCGCGGATCGTGTCGGGCGAGATCACCAGCGGTGCGTAGCGCTGCGCGGCGGGCCGTTCGAGCAGGACGGCGTCGACGGTGACGTCCTTGGGCTCCATGTTGTTGCCCAGCATCCGCAGCACGGCCTTGCCGTCGTGCAGGTAGGACGGGTCGGTGACCACGGCCTTCCCGTCGAGCAGCGCCGTCTCGGCGGCCTGGTCGCGCACCGCCAGCAGGTTGCGCAGCACCTTGGCGTCGCCGACCACGACCGACCTGGTGACGTCCCGGCCGTAGCGCTGCCCGCCCTCCGCGGTCACCACGCTGGAGCAGCCCTCGCAGAACACGTAGTTGGCCTCGTACAGGTCGGCGCGTTCACCGAGGTCCGGCAGGTCCTGGACGATGGCGGTGCGCAGCTGGGGCATGGTGTCGGCGTCGCCGTGCAGGGTGAGCCTGACGGCGCCGACGGGCTGTTCGAGCCGGTAGGAGGCGCGGTCCTGGGCCTCGGCACCCGCGGTGTGCACGCCGACCGCGACGGCTCCGGCGACGGCGGCCAGCACGGCGGCGACCGCGGGCCCGGTGCGGGAGCGGTGCCGGGCGGTGTCGCGCAGCGCGAGCCGCGGGCCGACGGGCAGCAGGCGGGCGAGCCTGCCGAGCAGGGCGAGCAGCAGCGGGGTGAACAGCAGCAGGCCTAGTTCGGCGAGCGTGGCGCCGCCCAGCACCGACAGGGTGCGCGTCGACAGTCCGGCGACCACCGGCATCCCGCCGGTCGGGGCGGCCACCGCGCCGTACAGCGCGAGTCCGATGCCGGCCAGCACGACCGCCAGGCCGAGCAGTGGCGTCCAGCGGGCGGAGCGGCGCACCGGGTCACGGTCCGTCAGGCCGTCGAGCACCTCGCGGCGTCCGGCCTGCAGGGCGGGCAGCAGGGCGGCCAGCAGGGCGGTGACCATGCCGACGGCGGCGATCCCCAGCAGGTCGGACGGGTTCAGGGTGAGCCCGCCGAACCGGCTGCCGCCCCACTCCTCGATCCGGGTGCGCAGCACGGCGACCAGGGCGGCGCCGACCACGGTGCCGAGCACCGCGCCGGCCGCGCCGAGCACCAGTCCGCCGCCGAGCACCACGGCCCGGACGTGTCCGGGGCGGCCGCCGGCCGCGCCGAACAGGGCGAGCTGGCGGCGGGCGCGCCGGGCGCCGACCGCGAAGGCGGGGCCGGCCAGCAGCGCGACCTCCAACAGGGCCATCGCGGCGGTGGTGGCGACCGTCATCAACCGGCGTTCGCGGGCGTCCTGCGCGCCGACGGCCTCCTCCACGGCCGGCACGTCGGCCGGCGGGTGGGCGGCGACCTGGCGGCTCGCCAGGGTGTAGCCGTAGCGGTTGAGTTCGCGGACCTGCTCCCAGCCGAGGCTCGCCCCGGCGGGCAGCCGGACCAGCCAGGCGGCCTTGTTGGCGGCGGCCTGCTCGGCGCCCGGGTTCTGCGGGGCGAGTCCGGCGGTGACCTGCGCGGCGTCCAGCTGCTGGTACAACTCGCCGGGGCGGGCGACCAGTTCGGACTTGTTCAGGTCACCGGGGAGTTCGACGGTGCCGGTCAGCGTGAACGGGGTGGACTCCAGGCCGCGGACGGTGACCCGGTCGCCGATCCGCAGGCCGGTGCCGGTGAGGAACGCCCGGGTGGCGGCGGCCTCGTGGGCGGCGGCGGGGGCCCGGCCGGAGACCAGGTTCAGCCGGCCCTGCCAGAGCTCGCCGGTCAGATCGGCCTCGAAGGTGTCGACGGGGGCCAGGCCGTCGTGGGTCTGCACGGACGCCACCGGGCCGGTGCGGGCCGGGATCAGGGTGCTGCCCTTCGGGAGCAACTCGCCGAGCAGCACGGTCGGTTCGGTGCCGACGGCGCGCTTCTGCTCGGGCGTCTGGTTGTCCGGGCGCACCGGCAGGGTGCGGACGCCGTCGGCCGGAAACACCGCCTGCTCGATGCTCCGGCCCGGGTCGTAGGCGCCGATCAGCGCGTCGGAACGGCCCATCAGCCGGTCGGAGCGCTCGGCGGCGCTGAGCTGCCCGCTGCGGTGCACCACGTCCACGCCGGTCGCGCCGAGCACCGGCAGCGCGATCATCGCGACCACCAGGGCGCTGCGGCCCTTGGCCCGCAGGGCGTCGCGGCGCGCCATCCGCAGCACCGCCCGCCAGGCGCTCATCGGCCGGCCCCGGTGCGCTGCGCCGCCTCGCGGAGGTACCGGCCGTCCCGGAGGAACACCACCCGGTCCGCCCAGGCCGCATGCGTGGGGTCGTGGGTGACCATCATGGCGGCGGCGCCGGCGTCGCAGCGCGAACGCAGCACCTGCAGCACGGCCTCGCCGGTGGCCGAGTCGAGCGCGCCGGTCGGCTCGTCGGCGAGCACCAGCCGGCGCTCACCCGCCAGCGCCCGGCCGATCGCGACCCGCTGCTGCTGGCCGCCGGACATGTCCTCCGGGAACCGGTCGGCGAGTTGGGCGATCCCCAGCTCCTCCAGCGCGACCAGTGCCTCCGCGCGGGCGGTCCGGGCGGAGACGCCGTCCAACTCCCTTGGCAGCGAGATGTTCTCGGCCGCCGTCAGCGACGGAATCAGGTTGTACGACTGGAACACGTAGCCGACCGAGCGGCGACGCACATCGGCCAGCTTGGCCCGGCTCAGCCCCTCCAGCGGGGTGCCCTCGACCAGCACCCGGCCGGCCGACGGGCGGTCCAGGCCGCCGGCCAGAGCGAGCAGCGTGGACTTCCCGGAGCCGGACGGCCCCATCACGGCCAGGAACTCCCCGGCCCGCACTTCCAGGTCGATCGGGTGCAGGGCGTGCACCTGGGCCTCGCCCCGGCCGTGCACCCGGCCGACTCCCTCCAGGCGCAGCACGGCCTGCGCGCTCGATCCGGTCATGGCTCCCCCTCGGAACAGCGGAACGTCTTGCATACCGAGTATGTATAGCCTTCGAGCGACGACTACTCAAGTCTGCGTCATAAGTCGGTGAACTACATATAGTCTGGATCACATCGCGGGCCGAACCATGCCACCGCACCACCGGCAGGGAGCAGAATGACCGTCATGACCGCATCGCTGTCCGAGCGCTGGCACGCCCTGCTCACGCGCTGCGGCGCCACCGTCGACCCGGAGCCCTACGCCCGCGACCTGCTCGCCCGCTGGGCCGAACCGCAGCGCCGCTACCACACCACCGACCACCTGCGGGCCGTCCTGGACCGGATCGACGAACTCGCCGACCACGCCGAGAACCCGGACGCCGTCCGGCTGGCCGCCTGGTTCCACGACGCCGTCTACCGGCCCGACCGCTCCGAGAACGAAGAACGCAGCGCCGCCCTCGCCTGCCGCGCCCTGCGCGAGGCGGGCCTGCCCGAACCCCTGGTCCACGAGGTCGACCGCCTGGTCCGACTCACCGTCACCCACCACCCCGCGCCCGGCGACCACAACGGCGAAGTCCTCTGCGACGCCGACCTCGCCGTCCTCGGCTCACCCCCCGACCGCTACGCGGCCTACACCGCCGCCATCCGCGACGAATACTCCTTCGTCCCCCCGAACGCCTTCCGCGAGGGCCGCACCGCGATCCTCCACCACCTCCTCGCCCTCCCCGCCCTCTACCGCACCCCCGAGGCCTACGCCCGCTACGACGCGCAGGCGCGGGCGAACATGCAGCACGAGCTCAACGAGCTCGGGGGCTGAGGCCGGAGAGAGCACAACCAGGGACGCGAGCGGGTGCGAAACGCCTGCTGTCAGTCCAGCTCCCCCACCGCCGCGACGATCAGACCCTTCTTGCCGCACACCCAGTGCGGATCCGCCCCCAACTCCGGCTCCACGCCCAGCGCGTGCGGGTCGTCCTCCGCCGCACAAGCCGCGCACAACGGCCACCGCCCGTACGACTCCAGCAGCGCGTCCTGCACGTCCTGCGCGATCAGCCCGAGCACGAACTCGCAGCCGTCCGGCCACTGTTCGAGCCACCAGCGACGGTGGGTGACGGCGTCCTCGACCAGCGAGACGATCGCGGCGTCGGCGACGTCCCGCGCGGTGAGGTCGGCGAGGATCAGCGCGCGGGCGCTGTGCAGGGCGGCTTCGATCTCGTTGCTGGACATCCGCCCATTGTCCCAAACCGCCGCCACAACCCGGAAACGCCGCAAGGGCGGCCTCCCGAAGGAGACCGCCCTCACGGCGTGAGACTGACCGATCCAACCGGTGAGGTCGGATCAGAAGTCCATGTCACCGCCCGGCATGCCGCCGCCGGCGGCCGCGGAGGCCTTCTCCGGCTTGTCGGCGATGACGGCCTCGGTGGTGAGGAACAGCGCCGCGATGGAGGCGGCGTTCTGCAGGGCGGAGCGGGTGACCTTGGCGGGGTCGATGATGCCGGAGGCGATCAGGTCGACGTACTCGTTGGTCGCGGCGTTCAGGCCGTGGCCGGCGGGCAGGTTGCGAACCTTCTCGACCACGACGCCGCCCTCGAGGCCGGCGTTGGTGGCGATCTGCTTGATCGGGGCCTCGAGCGCCACGCGGACGATGTTGGCACCGGTGGCCTCGTCGCCGTCCAGCTCCAGCTTCTCGAACGCGACACCGGCCTGCAGCAGGGCGACGCCACCACCGGCGACGATGCCCTCCTCGACGGCGGCCTTGGCGTTGCGCACCGCGTCCTCGATGCGGTGCTTGCGCTCCTTGAGCTCGACCTCGGTGGCCGCGCCGGCCTTGATGACGGCCACGCCGCCGGCCAGCTTGGCGAGGCGCTCCTGGAGCTTCTCGCGGTCGTAGTCCGAGTCGGAGTTCTCGATCTCGGCGCGGATCTGGTTGACGCGACCGGCAACCTGGTCGCTGTCGCCGCCACCGTCGACGATGGTGGTCTCGTCCTTGGTGATGACGACCTTGCGGGCGGTGCCCAGCAGGTCGACGCCGGCGTTCTCGAGCTTGAGGCCGACCTCCTCGGAGATCACGGTGCCGCCGGTCAGGATGGCGATGTCGCCCAGCATGGCCTTGCGGCGGTCGCCGAAGCCCGGGGCCTTGACGGCGACGGACTTGAAGGTGCCGCGGATCTTGTTCACGACCAGGGTCGACAGGGCCTCGCCCTCGACGTCCTCGGCGATGATGACGAGCGGCTTGCCGCTCTGCATGACCTTCTCCAGCAGCGGGAGCAGGTCCTTGACCGAGGAGATCTTGGAGTTGGCGATGAGGATGTACGGGTCCTCGAAGCTCGTCTCCATGCGCTCCAGGTCGGTGGCGAAGTAGGCGGAGATGTAGCCCTTGTCGAAGCGCATGCCCTCGGTGAGCTCGAGCTCCAGGCCGAAGGTGTTGCTCTCCTCGACGGTGATGACGCCTTCCTTGCCGACCTTGTCCATGGCCTCGGCGATGAGCTCGCCGATCTGGGTGTCGGCGGCCGAGATGGAGGCGGTGGAGGCGATCTGCTCCTTGGTCTCCACGTCCTTGGCCTGGGCCAGCAGCTGGTCGGAGACGGCGGCGACGGCCTTCTCGATACCGCGCTTCAGGGCCATCGGGTTGGCGCCGGCGGCGACGTTGCGCAGACCCTCGCGGACGAGCGCCTGGGCCAGCACGGTGGCGGTGGTGGTGCCGTCACCCGCGACGTCGTCGGTCTTCTTGGCGACCTCCTTGACGAGCTCGGCACCGATCTTCTCGTACGGGTCCTCGAGCTCGATCTCCTTGGCGATGGAGACACCGTCGTTGGTGATGGTGGGGGCGCCCCACTTCTTCTCCAGAACGACGTTGCGACCCTTGGGGCCGAGCGTGACCTTCACGGCGTCGGCAAGCTGGTTCATGCCACGCTCAAGGCCGCGGCGGGCTTCCTCGTCAAAGGCGATGATCTTGGCCATTAGAAGTGGTCCTCCGGGACACGGTCGACTGCTCGGACCAAGGGGGTGCCCGCGACGGACGGCCCAGGAGAGCGGGGGTCTCGTCCCCTACCGCTTCCGGGGCCTCACCGGCCCGGTCCGTTGTCACTCTCACGCTGTGAGTGCTAACGCCAATGATTAGCACTCGGGGGTGTCGAGTGCAAGCCCATTCGCCGCGCTCCGATACCCCTCCCGGGAAACCCGCAGGCAGGTCCGGGAACGCCGACAGGCCCGGACCCGGACGCGTCGCGCCGGGGCCGGACCTGCCGGGTCATAGCTGTGGTGTGTGCGGTCTACCGGGCCGTCAGGCGCCGGCGGCGCGGACCATGTCGGCCTGCGGACCCTTCTGACCCTGCGAGATCTCGAACTCGACCCGCTGGCCCTCTTCCAGGGTGCGGTAGCCGTCCATCTGGATCGCGCTGTAGTGGACGAACACGTCCGCTCCACCGTCGACCGCGATGAAGCCGTAGCCCTTCTCGGCGTTGAACCACTTGACGGTGCCCTGAGCCATTCCGAACTCCCCTTGTGCTGTGCTGGCCCTTCAGAGATCCGCGGGACGCGGACCCGGAGGTCTGGAAGGCCGGCCTGTGGGGACTCCCCCCCGCACGGCGCAGCCTCGTGTCGCGGCTGAATGTATCCGGATATGCGCCCTCTGCAACAGGCCCTAATTTCGCGGAAAGTCCGCACCCCACATCGGATATGACGGGTCGAAAGGTGTATGGCCCGACAATTGCCACCGGACATAACGGACGTGTCGCCGCAAATCGTCGAAAGAATTCTGACGGCGGCCTGACAGGTCGGGCGGTGAACGGTCCGGCGCATGTCTCAGAGCGCGGGACGGGACGGCGCCGGCGCGAGGTGCGCTGCGGGAAAAATCGAGGATTGGAACGGGCCGTGGCGGGGAACGGCTCCACCGGCACTCTACTCCCCCGCGAACGCGGGAATTCCAGCGACCCGCCAGGCCGGAATCACCGCTGCCCGCGCGCCCGGCCGATGTGCGAAGCCGCCGCCGGGCGGCTCGGAAATCGAATTCCGAGCCCGCGCCCGACGGCGGCGGAACGAATACGCGGGGCGGCCCCACCGGCCGCCCGGAGCTGCCTCAGCAGCCGCCGGCCACCGCCGGAATGATCGACACCGAGGCGCCGTCCTTGATCTCGGTCTCCAGGCCCTCGGCGAAGCGCACGTCGTCGTCGTTGACGTACACGTTCACGAAGCGGCGCAGCTTGCCGGTGTCGTCCAGCAGGCGGGCGGCGATGCCGGCGTGGTTCGCCTCCAGGTCGGCGATGACGGCGGCCAGGGTGGCGCCCTCGGCGGTCACCTCGGCGGCACCGCCGGTGTAGGTGCGGAGGATGGTGGGGATGCGGACGGTGGCGCTCATGGGGGTGCTCCTAGAAGAAAGTTTTGGGGGGATCAGGCGGAGACGAGACCGGCGGCGCGGAAGGACTCCAGCGTCGGGCGGATCACCGCGGTCATGCCGGAGTCGGCGACCGCGTCGAGGGTCTTCAGGCCGTCGCCGGTGTTGATCGCGACGGTCTCCTTGCTCGGGTCGAGCTGCCCGGTCTCGACCAGCTTCTTCAGCACGCCGACGGTGACGCCGCCCGCGGTCTCGGCGAAGATGCCCTCGGTGCGGGCCAGCAGCTTGATCGCCTCGACCACCTGCGCGTCGGTGACGTCCTCGACGGCACCGCCGGTGCGGCGGGCGATGTCGAGCACGTACGGGCCGTCGGCGGGGTTGCCGATCGCCAGCGACTTGGCGATGGTGTCCGGCTTGACCGGCTTGATCACGTCGCGGCCGGCCTTGAAGGCGGCGGAGACCGGGGAGCAGCCCTCGGCCTGGGCGCCGAAGATCTTGTAGGGGCGGTCCTCGACCAGGCCGAGCTTGATCAGCTCCTGCAGACCCTTGTCGATCTTGGTGAGCTGGGAGCCGGAGGCGATCGGAATGACGATCTGCTCGGGCAGCCGCCAGCCGAGCTGCTCGCAGATCTCGTACGCCAGGGTCTTGGAGCCCTCGCCGTAGTACGGGCGCAGGTTGACGTTGACGAAGCCCCAGCCCTCGCCGGCCGGGTCGCCGATCAGCTCCGAGCAGAACCGGTTCACGTCGTCGTAGTTGCCGTCGATGCCGACCAGCTCGCCGCCGTACACCCCGGCCATCACGACCTTGCCCTGCTCCAGGTCGTGCGGGATGAACACACAGGACTTGAAGCCGGCCCGGGCCGCGGCGGCGCCCACCGCGCCCGCCAGGTTGCCGGTGGACGAGCAGGACAGCGTGGTGAACCCGAAGGCGCGGGCGGCCTCGATCGCGCAGGCCACCACCCGGTCCTTGAACGAGTGGGTGGGGTTGCCGGAGTCGTCCTTGATGTGCAGCTGCGCGGTGAAGCCCAGCTCGCGGCCCAGGTTGTCGGCCTTCACCAGCGGGGTCCAGCCCGGGTTCAGGTTCGGCTTGCCCGCGACGTCGGCGGGGACGGGCAGCAGCGGGGCGTAGCGCCAGATCGACGCCGGGCCGGCCTCGATCCGCTTGCGCAGTTCCTCGGCGTCGTAGCCGGCGTAGTCGTAGGCGATCTCCAGCGGGCCGAAGCACTCCAGGCACGCGAAGCTCGGGCCGAGCGGGAAGCGGGTGCCGCACTCGCGACAGGACAGTGCGGTGGCCGGACCGAGGTCTACGGCGGCAGGTGCGGGGGTGTCAACAGCCATGATGGCGAGGCCCTTTCTCCTCATCTTCCCCGGGACGCGGTCGCGCCCGGGCCGGAATTGGCACCTGTCCCGCCGGGCCTGCTGGGCCGCGCGGGAGGGTTGCCGGGACTTCAACGGGCCGTTCCCTCAGTCCCTCTGGATGAGCTGTATGAAGTTGTGGTCGTACGCTGCGAGCGACCCCGGCGTGCGAAGGTCCGAGCGCAGTACGAAGACTGTAACGGAAGGCCGGTGCGGTCGAACCCCACCGTCCGACAACCGAGACAGAGCGAGACAGGGAGCGAGATCTTGGCCGAGCAGCCCGAGCCCGGGATACTGCCGGAAGTGGCCGACTGGCTGCGCCGCCGGTCCTGGACGGCCACCGACCGGCCGCTCGACCGGCTGCTCGCCGCCAAACGCGCCGCCGGCCCGGCCGGCACCGTCAGCGTGGTGCTGCCCGCCCTGGACGAGGAACCCACCGTCGGCGAGATCGTCACCACCATCCGCACCGAACTGATGGAACGCGTCCCGCTGGTCGACGAACTGCTGGTGGTCGACTCCGGCTCGGTCGACGGCACCGCCGCCGCCGCGGCCGCCGCCGGCGCCCGGGTGGTGCACCGCGACGCCATCCTGCCCCGGCTGCCCGCCGCCCCCGGCAAGGGCGAGGTGCTGTGGCGCTCACTGCTCGCCAGCAGCGGCGCGATCGTCTGCTACATCGACGCCGACCTGCGCGAATTCGACCCGGCGTTCGTCTCCGGCATCATCGGCCCCCTGCTCACCGACCCCGACCTGCACCTGGTCAAGGCCATGTACGACCGCCCGTTCGAGGCCGACGGCGCCGTCGTCCCGGCCGGCGGCGGCCGGGTCACCGAACTGGTCGCCCGCCCCCTGCTCAACCTGCACTGGCCGCAGCTGGCCGGCTTCGTCCAGCCGCTCGGCGGCGAGTACGCGGCCCGCCGCAGCCTGCTCGAACAGCTGCCCTTCCCGACCGGCTACGGCGTCGAACTCGGCCTGCTGGTCGACGCGTTGGAACTGGTCGGGCTCGACGCGCTGGCCCAGGTCGACGTCGGCGTCCGGCACCACCGCCACCAGGACGGCCAGGCCCTCGGCCGGATGGCCGCCACCATCTACCGCACCGCCCTGGAACGCCTCGACCGCGCCCACCGCCTCAAGGCCGACCCCGACCTGGTCCGCCCCCTGCTCACCCAGTACACCCGCACCGCCACCGGCTTCACCCCCCGCACCCACCCCGTCCCCGCCGCCGAACGCCCCCCGATGATCACCGTCCCCGAGTACCGCAACCGCTGACCGACGACCCGCGTCCGTCCCGGCATGGCCCTCTCCCCGGAAGCCGAACCCGACGCCGAAGCCGAGGCCGGACCCGACGCCGAAGCCGAGGCCGGACCCGACGCCGAAGCCGAGGCCGGACTCGACGCCGAAGCCGGATCCGGCCCCGCGTCCGCTCCCGCGCCCGGAAGCACCGGTGCCAACGTCGGCATCGGCTGTCTCGCCCTGCTGCTCGCGCCCGTCCTCGGCCTCCTGGTCGAGTCCCGGGTGCTGCGGCTGATCGAGGACACCTGGTCCGGCTGCCTGAACATGGCCTGGCAGGTCACCTACGACCTGACCGACGACGCCCGGTTCAACCTGCTCAACTCGTACGAGTGCAGCTACCTGTTCCTGCCGCCCCTCGCCGTCCTGCTCGCCCTGTACCTCGCCCGCCGCTCCCCCGGTCTGCTCACCCGGGCGCTCGCCGCGGCCTTCGCCGCCCTGCTCACCGCACTCGCCGTCGCCGCCGTCGACCTGGAGCACAACCTCACCCCGCCGCGCGGGTGGTACCTGCCCGGGAAGTGCCCGGACGGCCGCCCGCCGTGGCTGCCCGACTTCCTGCCCGCCCGCGACTCCGGCCCGCCGACCGACCATCGCGGCTGACGCCCGCTGTTCACCCGTCGCGGGCCGCGCCGGGTGGTTTGGTCGGCTGGTCGCACGGCAAGGTTGGCTGTATGGCCGATCACGCGTCCGAACGCCCCACGCAGTCCGGAGCCGCCCCGATCCTGGTGGCCTCCAACCGCGGCCCGGTGTCCTTCCGCACGGAGGACGATGGCACGCTGAGCCTCCGCAGAGGCGGCGGCGGCCTGGTCTCCGGGCTCTCCGCGATCGACGACCCGAACGCCGTCTGGGTCTGCGCCGCCCTCTCCGACGCCGACCGCACCGCCGCCCGGCAGGCCCCCGACGGGCGCCTCGACCGGGCCGGCCACGACGTCGGCGGACAGGCCGTCCGGATGCTGGACATCGATCCGGAGACCTTCGCCCTCGCCTACAACGGCGTCGCCAACTCCACCCTGTGGTTCGTCCACCACCTGCTGTACGACATCCCCACCAAACCCGCCTTCGACGCCGGCTTCCGCACCGAATGGGCCGCCTACCGGGCCTACAACACCGCCTTCGCCGAGGCCCTCGCCGCCGAGGCCGCCCCCGGCGCCGCCGTCCTGGTGCAGGACTACCACCTCTCACTGACCCCCGCGCTGCTCCGCGAACTCCGCCCCGACCTGCGCATCGGCCACTTCTCGCACACCCCCTGGGCGCCGCCCGAGTACTACCGGCTGCTGCCCGACGACGTCGCCGCCGAAGTCCTCCGCGGCATTCTCGGCGCCGACCGCGCCGCCTTCCTCACCCGCCGCTGGGCCCTCGCCTTCGCCGACTGCTGCGAAGCCGTCCTCGGCGCGAGCGTCGACCGCGATGTCCTCGCCGTCACGTACGCCGGCCGCACCACCCGGCTCGGCGTCCACGGCCTCGGCGCCGACGCCGAGTTCCTGCGCGAACGCGCCCACCGGCCCGACGTCGACGAACGCCTCGCCGCCCTGCGCGAAGCCGTCGGCGACCGGCGCACCATCGTCCGGGTCGACCGCACCGAACTCAGCAAGAACATCGTCCGCGGCCTGCTCGCCTACCGGCACCTGCTGCGCGCCCGCCCCGAATGGCACGACCGGGTCGTCCACATCGCCTTCGCCTACCCCTCGCGCACCGACCTCGCCGAGTACCGCGAGTACACCGCCGAAGTGCAGCGGCTCGCCGAGGAGATCAACGCCGAGTTCGCCACCGCCGACTGGCAGCCGCTCATCCTGCACGTCGACGACGACTTCCCGCGCTCCCTCGCCGCGTACCGGCTCGCCGACGTCGCCCTGGTCAACCCCGTCCGCGACGGCATGAACCTGGTCGCCAAGGAAGTCCCCGTCGTCTCCGACCACGGCTGCGCCCTGGTCCTCTCCCGCGAGGCCGGCGCCTACGCGGAACTCGCCGACGACGCGATCACCATCAACCCCTTCGACGTCATCGCCACCGCCGACGCCCTGGCCCAGGCCCTCACCATGCCCCCCGCCGACCGCGCCGACCACACCAAGCGCCTGGCGTCCGCGGCGACGGCACTGCCTCCGCAGCAGTGGTTCCTGGACCAGCTCCACGCGCTGTAGGAGCGGTTGGGCGCGTAAGCGGGCTTGCGCTTGTCACACCCCCGCTTACGCGCCCAACAGCTCCGCCAGCTCACCGAGCAGGTCCACCACCCCCGCCGGCCCCGCCACCACCAGGTCCGCGCGATCGGCCAGCTCGCGGACGGGGGCCTCGCCGGTGACGGGGCCGCTGCACACCAGCAGGCCGGGATGGCCGTCCTTCCGGCGCGACTCGACCTCCTCGTACGCGGCGACGTCCCCGAGATCGTCGCCCGCGAACAGCACCGGCCCGGCCTCCCGTTCGGCGAGGAACTTCCGCAGGGCGACGCCCTTGTCGACGCCGGGCGGACGCAGTTCGAGGACCATCCGGCCGGGTTCGACCACCAGGCCGTGCCGCGAGGCCAGTTCGGCCAACGGGGCGCGCAGGCGCGCGAGTTCACCGTCGGGGTCGTCCGCCCGCCGGGTGTGCACCGCCAGCGCCCGTCCCTTGTCCTCCACGGACACGCCGCCGGCAGCCTTCAACTCCCCCAGCAGCGAAGGCAGTTCACCCCGGACGGCAGCAACCCCCGGCGGCGCCGGCGCCGCCGTGACGGCACCGGTCCGCGCGTCCCAGCGTTCCGCGCCGTAGTGGCCGAGGACGGTGAGGTGCTCGAGCCCGGCGACAGCCCCGAAGCCGCCGTACGCGGCCGCGGTCGCCGCGGGCCGACCGGTGACGATGACGACCGAGCCGACCAGCGGGGCGAGCGCGGTGAGGGCGGGGACGACGCCGGGGTGGGCGCGGGCCCTCTCGGGGTCGGCCACGATCGGGGCGAGCGTGCCGTCGAAGTCGAGTCCCACGACCGCGGAGCGCGGGTCGGCGAGCAGGCCCGCCAGTCCGGTCCGCCCTGCCTGGGACGTGATCTGCTCAGCAATTCCCATGGCCCCGACGCTACCCGGCCGGGGCCCCCGGCGGGCCCTGATCGCGTCACTACCGGGCGTCACGCCGCCCCTGCCGCACCCGCCGCAGCCGGTTGACCAGGACGGGTGCGTGGGCGAGTGCCTCCGGCCGGTCGAGCAGGGCGTTGAGCAGCTGGTAGTAGCGGGTGGCGGAGATGCCGAGTTCCTGCCGGATCGCCTGCTCCTTGGCGCCGGCGGTCCGCCACCCGCGTGCTTCCAGTTCGAGTACCGCCCGGTCGCGGTCGGTCAGTTCGGCCATGCGTCCAGGCTAAGCACCAGGACCGTCAGCCCCCGGCCGGGCGCCGCGCCGCGGCCGTCAGCCCTTGCGGGCCCGCGACGCCTCGGCCGCGGCGGCGGACTGGAGGTCGCCGAGCACGTCCGTCGTGCCGGGCCGCACGGCCTCGCCGATGCGCTGCTTGAGCATGCTGGAGACCTTGTCCCAGGACGGGTCGCCGAGCGGGTAGAAGTTGGCGCTCGGCAGCGCGTTGAGGAACTCGTTGAGGTCCTTGTGCCCGGGGTTGGCGGACATCTCCTCGAGGGTGTCCTGGGTGACGGGCAGCATGTTGTACTGCTCGTCGAACTTGATGGTGTTCTCCTTCGTGTAGGCGAAGTCGAGGAACTTCTTGATCTCCGCCCGGTGGCCGTTCGCCTTGAACGCCATCACCCAGTCGGCGACGCCGAGGGTCGAGGGCTTGACGCCGGTGTCCTTGCGCGGGATCACCGCGGTGCCGTACTGGATGTTCCCCGCGACGGCCTTGCTGATCAGCCCGGGGTGGCCGTTGAGCATGGCGGCCTTGCCGGCCCCGAAGTCCGCGAACGCGGCCTTGCGGTCGACCTTGGCCGGGTCGTCGTAGGTGAGGCGCTTCTCGACCAGGTTGGTGCGCAGCCAGTTGAAGGTGGCGCGGTTCGCCTGGCTGTCGATGGTGTAGTTGCCGGCGACGTCGGAGAGTCCGCCGCCACCGCTCATGGTCCAGATCATCGCCTCGCCCTGGGCCTCCTCGGGGCCGAGCGGCAGCGCGTACGGGATGACGCCGGGGACCTTGGACTTGATCAGTTCGGCGTCGCGGCGGACGTCGTCCCAGGTGACGGGCGGGTTGGCGATGCCGGCCTTGGCGAAGATGTCCTTGTTGTAGAAGAAGACCCGGCTGGAGGAGATGAACGGGATGCCGTACTGGCTTCCGAGCACCTGGCCGGCCTTGGCGAAGGAGTCGAGCAGGTTGACCTGGGTGCGGTTGGAGAGCACGTCGCCGGCCGGGTAGAGGCGGTTGGCGGCGACCTGCTCGGCGTAGCCGCCGGTCTGCGCGATGTCGGGGGTGTTGCCCTTGGCGATCAGGTCGGCGAGGTGCTTGTCGATGTCGTTCCAGCTGACCACGTCGACCTTGACCTTGATGCCGGCGTTGGCGGCCTCGAAGCGGCGGGCCAGGTCGTTCCAGTAGACCGAGCTGGAGTTGGCCTCGTTGTCGCCGTAGTCGGCTGCGACCAGGTTGAGCGTGACACCCCCCGACATGTCCAGGACTCCGCAGCCGGTGAGCAGCAGGGATCCGACGATGGGCAGGGGGAGCAGCGCTGATCGCTTCACGGATGGACCGCCTTCGTAAGGGTTACAGCGTGACCCTGACAGGCGTCCGACGGCCCGGTCCAGGCCTGTCGGAACGGAGTTAACGAAGTGTCACATCCAGTTGCGCTCAGTGTGACGGACCATCAGAAACTGTCCGATTATAGGACGTTCACGCCTTCAGAACGGTGACCCCTGCGTCGGCGAAGGCGGCCGCCACCGGGTCGGGGACCTGGTCGTCGGTGACCAGGATGTCCACCCGGTCCAGGCCGCAGATCCGGGCGAAGGCGCGATGGCCCAGCTTGGAGGAGTCGGCGGCCACCACCACCCGGCGGGCCCGCTCGGCGAGCAGCCGGTTGACCGCCGCCTCGCCCTCGTGGTGGGCGGTGGCGCCGTGCTCGGCGTCGATCGCGTCCACGCCCAGCACCGTGGTGTCCAGGGTGAGTTCGCCGAGCACCTGGGCGGCCAGCGGGCCGATCAGCTCGTACGACTGTGGGCGGGCGACGCCGCCGGTGACCACGATCTTCACCTGCGGGCGGACCGTCAGCTCGTTGGCGATGTTGAGCGCGTTGGTGACCACGGTGAGGCTCTGCCCGTTCTCGGGGTGCTCGGCCAGGTCGGGGCGGACGGCGAGGGCGCGGGCCACCTCGGTGGTGGTGGTGCCGCCGTTCAGGCCGACCACTTCGCCGGGCGCGATCAGGCCGGCCACCAGGGCGCCGATCCGCTGCTTGGCGTCGGCGTTGCGGGCGGTCTTGTAGCGCAGCGGCAGATCGTAGGAGACGCTGTGCGCCACCGCGCCGCCCCGGGTGCGGGTGACCATCTGCTGGCGGGCCAGCTGGTCGAGGTCGCGCCGGATGGTCGCGGCCGAGACATTCAGCGCGCCGGCCGCCTCCTCGACGTCCAACTTGCCGTGCTCGGCCAGCAGTTCCAGCAGCGCGTTCCACCGTTCGTACCTGGACACCGTTCCGCTCCTTCCGCGCTCGCCACCGCGCGCCCCGCGGCTCGGTCGGGACAGCTTCGCACACCGCAGTCACGGCGGATGCATTGCGCAATGCTGCGCGAAACAGCTATAAAACAATCAGATTTGCGCACAGCTCGCCCGCTCGCAGGAATGCGCCGCGGGAACGCCGCCGTCCGGTGACAGCCGAAGGAGTCCGCACCCATGCCGCACCCGTCCCTGACCGGCGAGGAGATCGCCACCCAGCCCGAGAACTGGCGCACCGCCGCGGCGCTGGCGGCGAGCGGCCCGGCCGGCCTGCCGCAGCGCGGCGAGCGCGTGGCCGTGGTCGGCTGCGGCACCTCGTGGTTCATGGCGCAGGCCTACGCCACGCTGCGCGAGTCCGGCGGCCACGGCGAGACCGACGCCTTCGCCGCCTCCGAGTTCCCGCACGGCCGCCGCTACGACCGGGTGCTGGCGATCACCCGCTCCGGCACCACCACCGAGGTGCTGCGGCTGCTCGCCGACACCGACCTGCCGAGCACCGCGATCACCGCCTGCCCGGACAAGCCGGTGGCCGCGGACGCCGGCCACCTGATCGACCTGGGCTTCGCCGACGAGCGCTCGGTGGTGCAGACCCGCTTCGCCACCACCGTGCTGGCCCTGCTCCGCGCCCACCTGGAGCTGGAGGAGGCCCGCCCGGTGGGCGTCGCCACCGTCGCCGAGGCCGCCGCGGACGCCGAGCGTGCCGTCGCCTGGCAGGTGCCGCAGGAGCTGGTCGAGCTGGAGCAGATCTCCTTCCTCGGCGCGGGCTGGACCAACGGCCTGGCCCAGGAGGCCGGTCTGAAGATGCGCGAGGCCGCGCTGGCCTGGACCGAGGCGTACCCGGCGATGGAATACCGGCACGGCCCGATCTCGATCACCGCTCCGGGCCGCGCCGCCTGGGCGTTCGGCGCGCTGCCGGCCGGTCTGGCGGACGAGGTGGCGGCGGTCGGCGGCCGGCTGGTGGCCGACTCGGGCGCGGGCGGTCTGGACCCGCTGGCCGACCTGGTCCGGGTGCACAAGCTGGCCGTCGCGCTGGCCGCGCACCGCGGTCTGAACCCGGACGAGCCGCGCAACCTGACCCGTTCGATCATCCTGACCTGACCGTCCGCCAAGCCCCCGAAAACCCCCAGGAGTCGGCAAAGAGCGACAAAGCTCACCTCTCAGGACCAGACCAATCGAGCAACTGGACTAGACCTCTTCGACCTGGCCAAGGGAAACTGTCCCCCGTGAAGCACGTCATCGCACTCGATGTAGGCGGCACCGGCATGAAGGCCGCGCTGGTCGCCCAGGACGGCTCCGTGCTGTACGAGGCACGCCGACCGACCGGGCGGGAGCACGGCACGGACGCCGTCGTCGCCACCATCCTCGACTTCGCCGCCGACCTGGCGCAGGAGGGCCGCACCCGCTTCGGTGCCGCCCCCCTCGCGGCAGGCGTCGCCGTGCCGGGAACGATCGACGAGAGGAACGGGATCGCGGTCTTCTCCGCCAACCTCGGCTGGCGGGACCTGCCGATGCGCAAGCTGCTCGGCGAGCGCCTCGGCAACATTCCCGTCGCCCTCGGCCACGACGTCCGCTCCGGCGGGCTCGCCGAGGGCCGGATCGGGGCCGGGCGCGGAGTCGACCGCTTCCTGTTCATCGCGCTCGGCACCGGCATCGCCGGCGCGATCGGCATCCACGGCACGATCGAGGCCGGCGCCCACGGCTACGGCGGCGAGATCGGGCACGTGGTGGTCCGCCCCGGCGGCCCGCAGTGCGGCTGCGGCGCCCGCGGCTGCCTGGAGACCCTGGCCTCCGCCTCCGCGGTGTCCCGGGCCTGGGCCGAGGCCACCGGCGACCCCGAGGCCGACGCCGCCGCCTGCGCGCTGGCCGTCGACGCCGGCGACCCGGCGGCCCTGGTGGTCTGGCAGGACGCGGTGGACGCGCTCGCCGACGGCATCGTGATCGCGCAGAGCCTGCTCGACCCGTCGACGGTGATCGTCGGCGGCGGGCTGGCGGAGGCCGGTGACACCCTCTTCACGCCGCTGCGCGCGGCGGTGACCGAGCGCCTGACCTTCCAGATGCCCCCGAAGGTCGTTCCGGCCATGCTCAAAGACACCGCCGCGTCCCTGGGCGCCGGTTTGCTCGCCTGGGATCTGCTCTCCATGGAGGTGACCGCGTGACCGCGGACCGTACTGCACTGGCCGGAGCCCGACTCGTCGTTCCCGGCGGGGTGATCGAAGGCGGCCGGCTCACGGTCGAGGGGCCGCGCATCGCGGACCTCGGCGGCGAGCGGGCACCCGGCGACCTCGACCTGACCGGGTACACCGTCGTCCCCGGCTTCGTCGACCTGCACGTGCACGGCGGCGGCGGCGCCTCGTACGCGTCCGGCGTGGCCGAGGAAGCCCTCACCGCCGCCCGCACGCACCTGGAACACGGCACCACCACGACGATGGCCTCCACCGTCACCGGCGAGATCGACGAGGTCTGCCGCCAGGCGGCCGTGCTCTCCGAACTCGTCGAGGACGGCGTCCTGGCCGGCATCCACTTCGAGGGCCCGTTCATCTCCCACAACCGGTGCGGCGCCCACCGCCCCGACCTGCTGCGAGACCCCGACCCGGCGCTGGTGCGCAAGCTCGCCGACGCCGCCCGCGGCCACGCGAAGATGTTCACCCTCGCCCCGGAGCTGCCCGGCGGCCTGGAGTCCGTCCGGATGCTCGCCGACCGGGGCATCATCGCCGCCGTCGGCCACACCGACTCCGACTACGCGGTCACCCTGGAGGCGATCGACGCCGGGGCCACCGTCGCCACCCACCTGTTCAACGCGATGCCGGGCATCCAGCACCGCGCCCCCGGCCCGATCGTCGCGCTGCTGGAGGACGAGCGGGTCACCGTCGAGCTGATCAACGACGGCATCCACCTGCACCCCTCGGTGCTCGAACTCGCCTACGGCACCGCCGGTGCCGAGCGGGTCGCGCTGATCACCGACGCGATGGGCGCGGCCGGCATGGGCGACGGCATGTACCCGCTCGGCCCGCTCCAGGTCCGGGTCGAGAACGGCGTCGCCCGCCTCGTCGAGGGCGGCTCCATCGCCGGCTCCACCCTCACCCTGGACGTCGCCTTCCGGCGCGCCGTCACCGTGCTCGGCCTGTCCCTGGACCAGGCCGTCACCTCGCTGTCCACCGTCCCGGCCCGGCTGATGGGCCTGGCCGACACCCTCGGCTCCCTGGAGGCAGGCAAGAACGCCGACCTGGTCGTCCTCGACTCCGACACCTACGAGCTCGCCGCGGTGATGCGCCGCGGTGAGTGGATCGTCGGCGCGGACCGCTTCACCAGGGCCGGCAACCCGGCCTGACCCGACTGGGGTTCGCCCCCGGTCGCTCCCGCCACGGGGAGGGTGAGCAGCGGAACCTGCGCCTCGTTGCTCACCCCACCCGGGAGACCCCCTTGCCGCTCGCCCCTACCTCCGACCTGCTCGCCTCCGCCGCCGCCGACCGGCGCGGACTGCCCGCCTTCAACGTGATCACCCTGGAGCACGCCGAGGCGATCGCCGCCGGCGCCGAAGCCGCCGGCACGCCCGTCGTGCTCCAGCTCAGCCAGAACGCGATCGCCTACCGCGGCGGCCGCCTGCTGCCGATCGCCCGGGCCTGCGCGGAGATCGCCGCCGCCGCCCGCGTCCCCGTCTCGCTGCACCTCGACCACTGCGAGGACTTCGACCTGCTGCGCGCGGCCCCCGCCGCCGGCTTCTCCTCGGCGATGTTCGACGCCTCCGCGCTGCCGCACGACGAGAACGTCAAGGCCACCGCCGAGGCCGCCGCCTGGGCGCACCGCCACGGCTTGCACCTGGAGGCCGAACTCGGCAAGGTCGGCGGCAAGGACGGCGAACCGCCGCTGTCCGCGCACGCCCCCGGCGCCCGCACCGACCCGGCGGAGGCCGCCCGCTACGTCGCCGACACCGCCGTGGACGCACTGGCCGTCGCCGTCGGCTCCTCGCACGCGATGACCTCGCGCACCGCCGACCTCGACCTCGCCCTGATCCGCGAGCTGGCCGCCGCCGTCCCCGTCCCGCTGGTCCTGCACGGCAGCTCCGGCGTCCCCGACGAGCAGCTCACGGCGGCGGTCGCGGCCGGCATGGTGAAGATCAACATCGGCACGGCGCTCAACCTGTCCTACACCGCCGCCGTCCGCGAACACCTGACGGCCCACCCCACCGTCACCGACCCCCGCAAGTACCTCACCGCCGCCCGCGACGCGATGACCCGCACCGTCGAACAACTGGCCCGGGTGGTCGACACCTCGGCCTGACGACACCCGCTGCGGCCCGGACCTGCACGGAGGCCCGGGCCGCGGCCGGCCCATGGTCGGGCCGGATCACCAGCCCTGGGGCTTGGAGGTCCCGTTCGGGGTGACGGCGATCTGGTCGAGCAGGAAGCCGCACTGGTTGCCGGCCTGGCAGGACACCGAGATGGTGTGGTGGCCGGGCTGGGCGACCGTTCCGCTGACCCAGGACGAGTACCAGGAGCTGTCCGGCGGCAGGCCGGGGCTGTAGTTGTTCAGCTTTATAGGGGTGTAGGTGGGCTGGCCGTCGACCGCGACCGTCGCGGTGGCGTTCTGGCCGCTGTTGTTGAAGCGCAGCCAGATCTGGAACTGTCCGGCGGCGGGCATGTCGACGTCCCAGGAGACCGACGCGCCGACCGCGCCGAGGCCGTCGACGTACTTGCCGCCGGCCGCCTTCGCGCCCGCCACCTGGTTCGCGGCCGTGCTGCCTCCGCTGAGCTTCAGGCCGGCGGCGTCGACGACGTCCGTACCGCCGGAGAGCGTGCTCGGGCTGGGCGCCGCGCTGGACGGCGGCGCCGACGAGGTGGGCTCGGCCGGGGCGGACGGGCTGTGCGTGGCGCCGCCGGCCTGGTTCTTGCCGCCGTCCGGGTCGCCGGTGGACAACGCGACGCCCGCGCCGATGGCGATCGCGGCGACCACCGCGACGGCGCCGATCACGGCGGCCTTGCCGCGGCCGGCCGGCCGGTCCTCGCCGGGCCGGGGCCGGGAACGCTCCGCGTACCGGGACTGCTGCGGCGGCAGCGCGGTGGTCTCCTGCCCGGGCGCGGCCTGCGGGTAGCCGGGGGGCGGCGGGGCCTGCGGGTGGACGGGGCGCTCGCCGTAGTTGGCGCGGCCGACCTCCATCGGGCGGCTGTAGCCGGTCCGGGGCCGCTCGGGCGCGGGCTCCTCGCCCTCGGCGGGGCGGTAGAGGTACGCGAACGGGTCGTCCTCGTCCGCGCCGTCGTTGCTGCCGGCCGTCGTCACGGTCAACTCCCCAGGACTGGATGCTCTCGTACCCAGGGCACCCTACCTGCCGTGCTCGAACACGGTGTAAGCGGTTCAGCCCGCCCGGCGGTGCGAGCGCTCGCCGCGCGAGCCGCGGGCCGCGCCGCCGCGGGTGCGCTTCTCGTCGTACATCCGCTCGTCCGCGGAGTGCAGGACCTCGTCGATGCTCATGCCGCAGCCGGCCCAGCCGATGCCGAGGCTGACGCCGACCCGGACGGCCCGGTTGTCGATCCGCATCGGCGGCAGGATGGCGCTGCGCAGCCGCCCGGCGAGCTCCTTGGCCTCCTCGCGGCCGATGGCGTCGGCCAGCACCACGAACTCGTCGCCGCTCATCCGGGCCACCGTGTCTCCCTCCCGGACGACCTGCTGGAGCCGGCGGGCGATCTCGATCAGCACGGCGTCGCCGGCGTTGTGGCCGTAGCGGTCGTTGACCAGCTTGAAGCCGTCGAGGTCGCAGTAGAGGACGGCGAGCCCCTTGTCGGGGCCGGGGCGGCGGTGGCCGTGCCAGAGTTCGCCGCCGGGCGGGTCGGCGGGGACGACGGCGTGCACGTGGTGCGCGGGGGCGCCGTCCTCGTGGAACGCCTCGCCGGCCGCGAAGGCCTGCCGGGCGCGGTCCAGGGCGCCGTCGGGCGGCGCGTAGCCGTGCGCGAGGGGGACGGGGGCCGCGGGCACCTGCGGGCCGTCCTGGAGGGCGTGGCCGGGCGGCAGTGCCTGTCCGTGCGGGCCGGGGGCGGGCAGCGGGGGGCGGGAACAGAGCCGGCGGGCCAGCCGGGCCCGCAGCTCGGCGCCGTTGGGCAGGCCGGTGAGGGCGTCGTGGCTGGCCCGGTGGGCAAGCTGGAGCTCGTGCCGCTTGCGGTCCTCGATGTCCTCGACGTGGGTGAGCAGGAAGCTGGGCCCCTCGGTGGCGTCGGCGACCACCGAGTTGCGCAGGCACACCCACTGGTAGCCGCCGTCGCGCCGGGACAGCCGCAGTTCGGCCCGGCCGCCCTCGGCGCTGGTGCGCAGCAGCAGCTCCAGGTCGTCGGGGTGGACCAGGTCGACGAAGCGCTGCTGGCGCAGGGTGGCCCGGGGGCGGCCGAGCAGGCGGCACAGGGCGTCGTTGACGCGGGTGAGCTGGCCGGTGCCGTCGCCGTGCAGTTCGGTGATGGCCATGCCGCTGGGGGCGTACTCGAAGGCCTGCCGGAAGGATTCCTCGCTGGCCCGCAGGGCCTGCTGCTCCTTCTCCAGCCGGGCCAGGGCGCGCTGCATCTCGGCCCGCAGCCGGGCGTTGCCGATGGCTATGGAGGCCTGGAGGGAGAACATCTCCAGCGCTTCGCGGGTCCACGCGCCGGGGCGTTTGCCGCTGCGCGGGCGGTCCACCGAGAGGATGCCGAGCAGGTCGCCGCCGGCGCTGTACATGGGGGCGAGCAGGACGTCGGCGGGGTGCCAGTCGTTGTCGTAGACGGGCATCGGGCCGTCGCCGATCCAGGTGGGGATGTCGGCGCCGATGGCCCAGCCGCGGTCGTGCGGGAGGAAGCGCAGGGTGCCCCAGTGGTCGGCGACCTGGAGCATCCGGTCCCAGGATTCGCGGGAAGCGGCCTGGCCGAGCAGGACGGCGGGGCCGCCGAAGGTGCTCTCCTCGATCTCCCAGACGGCGGCGATCACCAGGTCGCCGTCGGGCCGCACCAGGCTGACCGCGGCGGCGTCGAATCCGAGTCCGTGGACCGCTCCCTCGACGACGGCCTGCAGGGTTCCCGCCAGGCTCCGGGCAGCGTTGAGGTCCGCCACGACCCGGTGCAAGGTGCGGAGGGTCGCGAGGCGGACGTAGGGCTCCGACTCGGCTTCCATGCGGGGGCTCCCCGGCTGCTTCGGATGGTCTTGAAAGGTTGTCGTCCGATTGCCAGAAGAACTGAATCACAGCGAGCACTCCGATAGGCACGCTCGGTCAGCAATAGGCTGTCAGTGTGACTCAAATCACATAATGATGAAGTGATGATCGTATTCGGAAACGGCAGGGAACGACAGGACGCCCGCCAGGCGACTTCCAGCGACGCGCCTCCCGTGCGCTCGGCCCAGCGACCGAGCCGACCTACGACCAGGGCCCGATACCGGCACGACCGCCCGGCGACTACCGTGCGGTACGTGTACAGCTCCCCCCAGTCCCCCACCTCCCCCACCGCCCCCGTCGCGGATGCCGGCGCCACTCCCGAGGAGTTCCGCGCCGCCCTCGGCCAACTGGCGGCCGGCGTCTCGCTGGTGACCGTGCACGACCCCGAGGAGGACGAGGACGCGGGCATGACCGCCACCTCGTTCCTGTCGGTGTCGCTGGAGCCACCGCTGGTGCTGATCTCGGTGCGCGAGGACTCCCGGATGGACGACCTGCTCACCCGGGCCGAGACCTGGGCGGTGTCGCTGCTCGGCGAGGAGCACCGCACGCTGGCCTCCCGGTTCGCCATGAAGGGCCGGCTCAGCGACCGCCTGCTGTTCGCCGACGCCGCCTGGCAGCGCGGCCCGCACTCCGGCGCCCCGCTGATCGACGGCGCGCTCGCCACCGTCGAGTGCCGCACCGAGCGGCGCATCCCGGCCGGCGACCACACCCTGGTGCTCGGCCGCGTGCTGGCCGCCCGGGTGCCCGCCCCCGCCGAGAAGCCGCTGGTGTACTTCCGGGCCGGCTACCGCCACCTGGGCTGACCGGGGCAGGCCCCGGCCGTCACTCCGGCTTGATCCGGCCCCGCCCCTGCTTCAGCGTGGCGCGGTGCCGCTTGTTCTCCAGCCGCCGCTCGACCATGCCCCGGCTCGGCTTGGTGGCCCGCCGGGCCTTCGGCGGCGGCGCGGTGGCCTCGCCGAGCAGCGAGGCCAGCCGGGCGGCCGCGATCTCGCGGTTGCGCCACTGCGAGCGGTGCTCGGAGGCACGCACCACCAGCACCCCGTCGACCAGCCGGGAGGCCAGCCGCTCCAGGGCGCGGTCCTTCCACACCTGCGGCAGCGCGTCGGAGGCCGCCAGGTCCCAGCGCAGCTCGACCTTGCTGTCCGAGGTGTTGACGTGCTGGCCGCCGGGGCCGGAGGAACGGGAGAAGCGCCAGACGAGCTCGGCGTCGGGGACGACCACCGAACCCCGTACGCGCACGGGCTCAGTCATACCGCCATCATCCCGCCCGGGCCCGGCGGCCGTCACCCGATTAACCCGGCACAATGGCGGGCGTGATCGAGCTCGGCTACTCCCTGTCCAACCGCTTCCCCGACCCCCCGCAGACCGACTACCGCACCGCGCCGGTCCGCGCGCTGCGGCACGACCTGTTCGCCGGGGACGTCTACCTGGAGACCGACGACGGCGCCGGCGTGGAGACCCGCTGGAGCTGGGTGCCGGTGCTGGACTTCGCCTGGGCGCTGTGCGACATCGTCGAGCGCCTGGACGAGGACCCGCGCGGCAGCCGGGAGGCCCGGGTGCGCACCGAGGACCTGGACTTCACCCAGAACACCGAACTGCTGCGCTTCGCCCGCCGGTTCGGCTGGGTGGAGATCACCGCCACCTGGCGGCCGGACGACGAGCCGCTGGTGGTCCGGCACGCCGAACTGCGCCGGGAGGCCCGGGACTTCCTGCAGGACGTGCTGGCCGACCTGTTCGAGCTGCACGAGGACCTGGCCGACAATCCGAACATCTGGACCGTGCAGGGCCGGTACCCGCGCATCTGACCCGGCACCGGGCGGCCGATCGGGGGAGAAATCCGTCCGTTCACGGAGCGGTGGAACCAACGGCCGCCCGTCCCACGTTCTCCGGTCAAAACCGACCGAAGGGACACCACAGACCATGCCCGTGAGCCTCTCCAAGGGTGGCAACGTCTCGCTGACCAAGGAAGCCCCCGGCCTGACCGCGGTCACCGTCGGCCTCGGCTGGGACGTGCGCACCACCACCGGCACCGAGTTCGACCTGGACGCCAGCGCGATCGTGCTGAACGGCGAGGGCCGGGTCTACTCCGACCGCCACTTCGTCTTCTTCAACAACACCAGCACCCCGGACAGCACCGTCGTGCACACCGGCGACAACCGCACCGGCGAGGGCGCGGGCGACGACGAGTCGATCAACGTCAACCTGGCCGCGCTGCCCGCCGACGTCACCCGGATCGCCTTCCCGGTGTCGATCTACGACGGCAACACCCGCGGCCAGAGCTTCGGCCAGGTCCGCAACGCCTACATCCGGGTGCTCAACCAGGCCGGCGGCGCCGAGATCGCCCGCTACGACCTCTCCGAGGACGCCGCCACCGAGACCGCCATGGTCTTCGGCGAGCTGTACCGCAACGGCGCCGAGTGGAAGTTCCGCGCCATCGGCCAGGGCTACGCCTCCGGCCTGGCCGGCATCGCCCAGGACTTCGGCGTCAACGTCTGAGCAGCCGCCGGCCCGTGAAAAGGGCCCCCGCTCCGTCCGGAGCGGGGGCCCTTTCGCGTCGTCAGGGGGCGGACCTAGGAGCGGCCGGCCCGCAGCTCGGGCAGCTCCAGCACCTCGGTCTCGTCGTGCACGGTCAGGTCGACCACCTCGACGGGCTCGGTGTCGGACTCCGCGTGCTGGTGGCTCGGCGGCTGCTCGACCGCGCGGTGCGCGGGCTGCGCGGCGTCCACCGGCGCGGCGTCCAGCACCGCGTAGCGCTCGCTGTCGGCCATCGCCTCGTCGCCCACCACGTCCGCCAGGTCGCCGACCGCCGGGGCCGGCGCGGCCGCCCGCAGCGCGGCCCGGCCGGCGCCCGGCCGGCCGAAGAAGCTGAACGCCGCCGCCCGCGGCCGCTGCGGGGCCGCCGGGGCCGCCTGCTCGACGTCCTGCGGGCGCGGGGCGGGCAGCGCCGGGCCGACCGGGCGCAGCGCCGCCGAACCGGTGGCCGGCACCGGCTCGGGCATCCGCGGCCGCAGCTCGACCTGGGCCCGCTCGTCGACCGCGCGACGCGCCTCGGCCGTCACGGCCTGCCGCTCCAGGTGCCGCAGCGCGGCCTGTGCGCGGACGAACGCGGCCGGGGTGGCCGGGTTCTTGGGCCGGGTCGCCTCGAGCGCCCGGCGGGCCGCCTCGGCCTCCTTCAGCGCCTGCTCGGCGACCAGCACGGCGCGCTCGCGCAGCAGCCGGGCGATCTCGGTCTCCGCCTTCGCCAGCCGGGACTTCTCCGCGGTCAGGCGCCGCCCGAAGCGGGTGGCCCGCTCCTCGGCGACCTCGGCCGCGTACTCGGCCTCGGCGATCTGCTCCTCGTAGCTCTCCTCGGCGCGCAGCCGGCGCACCATGGCGACCTCGGCGGCGTTCCGGGCGGCCCGGTCGCGCTGCCGCAGCACCAGCGCCAGGCCGACCACCGCGACCACCGCGGCGACCCCGACCGAGCGGGCCACGATCTGATCCGGACTGGCCACCAGCGCGGCCACCGCCGCGACCACGAGCACACCGGAGGCGACCGGTGGCAGCGACCGGCCAAGGACGGAGGAATGACGGTGGCGTCCGCGAGACATGGCTAGAAACTAGCGTGCGAATCGAGGCGCTGTCAGCCTCGGCCCCCATTCCGCCCTTGACACGCCGACAGAAACACGGGCCGCGTACGTCCCACCACGCAGCGCGACCGGATCCGCGGGGAGATCAGCGCGAGGACGCGGCCGTGCCGCGCGGGTGGTCCGGGTCGTCGTGGTCCTCGGGAAGCTTGCAGATGTGCTGCAGCCACAGCGCCACCGCGATCACCGCCGCGCCGGCCAGCACCGAGAACAGCGCCGTCGCGGCCTGCGCCCGGCGAGCGGCGACCTCCAGCGAGCCGAGCAGGAACACCCCGACGCCCGCGTACACCCCGGTCACCACCGCCGACACCAGCGCACTGGCCTGGCCCAGCACCAGCGCCCGCGCCGCGTGCAGCGGATCGACCCGCTTCGCGCCCGGCTGCCGCTCCCGGATCGCCTTCAGCCGCGACCGCAGCGAGATCGCCACGGCCAGCAGCACCACGGCGATCGCCGCCAGCACGAACGGCGCGTACGCGGGTACCCCGGGCAGTGTGCCCAGCGAGTCCCACAGCCGGGCGCCGCCCCAGGACAGCAGCCCCGTGATGGCGGTGATGCCGAGCAGCAGGCGGAGACGGAGCGGCTTCACGCGGACGGGCTTCCTTCCCAGTGGTTCGTCCCGGCCTCTTCACGGCCCGGAGGTCCGGCGGGTCACGGCGACCAGCCCACCGTACCGGCCGGGCCGCACCCGCAGGGAGCTACGCCCGCACCCCGCCGGAAGTTCCCGGGCCGCTCACTCCGGCAGTCGCAGCTGCAGGTCGGCGCGCAGCCGCACGCCCTGGCCCTCGGCCCCGCCGAGGCCCGCCAGCAGCTCCGAGACCGGCCCGTGCCCGGGCACCTCGGCCTGCGGGTCGGCGTCCTGCCACGGCGCCAGCACGAACGCCCGCTCGTGGGCGCGCGGGTGCGGCAGGGTCAGCTGCGGGTCGTCGCTGAGCACGCCCTCGTAGGTGAGGATGTCGACGTCCAGGGTGCGGGAACCCCAGCGGACGGTGCGTTCCCGGCCGAACGCGTCCTCCACGGCGTTGGCCCGCTCCAGCAGGTCCCGCGGTGGCAGCGAGGTGCGCAGCACCGCGACGGCGTTGAAGTAGTTGGGCTGGCCGGCGGGCCCGCCCACGGCGTCGGTCTCGTACACCGCGGACAGCGCGGTCACCCGGACACCGGGGGTGTCCTCCAGCGCGTCGACCGCGCCCTGCAGGGTCTCCAGACGGTTGCCCAGGTTGCTGCCGAGCGCGACCGCGGCGGTCCGCGACTCGTGCAGGGTGGACTCCACGCGGTCCACCTTGCCCTGCAGGTCGAACGTGGTCCGCGTGGCGGTCGGGTCTGTGGTGGCCATGGGAGTTCCCTCCACTCGGGCTCCACCGGACGCCATCAGGCGCGGCTCCGGCGGATCGTGATGGTGACGTCGTCGAACGGGACGGCGATCGGGGCGTCGGGCTTGTGCACGACGACCTCGACCTCCTCGACCACCTCGTGCCGCAGGCACTGGTCGGCGATCCGCTGGGCCAGCGTCTCGATCAGGTCGACCGGGTCGCCCGCGATCGCCGCGGTGACCTCCTCCGCGATCACGCCGTAGTGCGCGGTGCGGGTCAGGTCGTCACTCGCGGCGGCCGGACGGGTGTCCAGGAACAGCGTCAGATCGACGACGAAGGTCTGCCCCTCGATCCGCTCCCGTTCGAACACGCCGTGATGGCCGCGGGCACGGAGCCCACGCAGAGTGACGCGGTCCAGCAAAAGAATCACTGCTCCCAGCTGACGGCCCCGCCGCGGCGGGGACCGGCGGGCACCGTCGCCCGCCGCCCCTCGAATCTACCTTCGAGTGCTGACCGCCCCGGACCGCCTCCCCGGCTGCCCACCCGATCGGACCGGCCACCGCGGCCCTTGACGGACGGCCCTCACTCCTCCTCGTCGTCCTCGTCGTCGCCGCTGGTGAGAACCGGCGAACCGTGGTGCGACCACAGCTTCCAGCCGTCCGAAGTACGCCGGAACAGGTTCGTCGACACGACCTTTCCGCCGACCAGCGGCCCCAGTTCGCCCTCCTCCTCGGGCTCCCCGCCGGACAGAATGTTCTCCGTGCAGGTGACGAGCGCCACATCTCCCTGCACGTCCACCTCCACATCCGTCAGGAAGAACTGGATGTACTCGGTGTTCGCCATGATCAGCATGTACGAACGCGTCACCTGGGCCCGGCCGACCAGCATCGGCCAGCCCGGGTGCACGCAGAACACCCCGCCCTTGTCGTCCGCCTCGCCCGGCCCCAGCCAGATCGACTCGACGGCGTCCAAGTCCCCGTTCTCCAGGGCCTCGTACAGCGTCTGATTGGCCGCCAGCACGGCCTCCTCGTCCGGTTCCAGCGCCGCTGCCCGGTCGTTGCCGCTCACTGCCTCCGCCACGCCTACCCCCTCTGCTCCGCCTGCTCCCAGGCCGCGACGACTCGTACGGCGTCAGCCGTGCCGGACACGTCATGCACCCGGACCGCCCAGGCACCCGCCTTCGCCGACAGCACCGAGACCGCCGCCGTGGCGTCGTCCCGCTGCCGCGCCGGGCGCAGCTCCCCGGTTTCCGGGTTGGCCAGCAGCGTACCCAGGAAGCGCTTGCGCGAAGCCGCGACCAGCACCGGCCGCCCCAGCGCCGTCAGCGCGTCCAGCCGGCCCAGCAGCGCCCAGTTGTGCGCACTGGTCTTGGCGAACCCCAGGCCCGGGTCCAGGATCAGCTGATCCTCCTTCACCCCCGCCGCGAGCAGGTCCTCCACCCGGACGGTCAGCTCCCGCACCACGTCCGCGACCACGTCCTCGTACACCGCCAGCGCGTCCATGTCCGCCGACTGCCCGCGCCAGTGCATCACCACGAACGGCGCGCCGGTCTCGGCGACCACCCGGGCCATCTCCGCGTCCGCGAGTCCTCCGGACACGTCGTTGACGATCTTCGCCCCCGCCTCCACCGCGGCCCGCGCCACCCCCGCCCGCATGGTGTCCACCGACACCACCACCCCCGCCCGGGCCAGCTCGGCCACCACCGGCACCACCCGGCGCAGCTCCTCCTCCTCCGTCACCCGCAACGCCCCCGGCCGGGTCGACTCCCCACCCACGTCCACCAGGTCAGCCCCCTGCGCCACCAGCTCCAGCCCATGCGCGATCGCCTTCGCCGGATCCAGCCACATCCCCCCGTCCGAGAACGAATCCGGCGTGACATTCACCACCCCCATCACCGCACAACGGTCCAGGACGGGCAGGCCAGGGAGGTTTTCGCTCATACGACCCATTATCGATGCTGAGGAGAGACAACCAGGGAGAGCACAACCAGGGGCGGGGGGGGGGGGCCCCCCCCCCCCCCCCCCCCCCGCGGGGGGGGGGGGGCCGGGGGGGGGGGGCGCCGGGGGGGCGCGGGGGCGGGCCCCGCGGGCCCCTCGCCGCGCGCGCCCCCGGGG
>NZ_JBIUCB010000001.1:0-51607 GCF_044593455.1 Kitasatospora sp. NPDC051984 | reverse complement strand
CACCTCCCCCCCTTTCGGCGGGCTGCGGACACCCACCCGGCTACACCACACCCCGGGGCGGGGGGGGCCCCCCCCCCCCCCCCACGCGCCCCTGATGGTGCTCTCCCCGGTTTCGCCCTACGCGGCCTTGCCCAGCTGCGCCGGAACCTCCGGCATGAGCCCCTGCCGCTGCCGCTTGCGCCCGAACCGCGGCATGCCCAGCGTGATGAACGCTTCCGCCTGCATCGCGGCGAAGCCGATCCGCGGGAGGTCGCGGGTCTGCTGGTAGACCAGGAACCGGGGCTCCCAGACCGGCTGGAACTTCGCGTTGAACTTGTACAGCGACTCGATCTGGAACCACCGCGACAGGAACACCAGCAGCCCGCGCCAGGCCCGCAGCACCGGCCCGGCGCCGATCCGCTCGCCGCGGGCGAGCGCCGAGCGGAACATCGCGAAGTTCAGCGAGACCCGACGGATGCCCATCGCGCCGACCTCCTGGAGGGCAGCGACGATCAGCAGTTCGTTGAGGCCGGGGTCGGCCTCCCGGTCGCGGCGCATCAGTTCCAGCGAGATGCCGTCGTCGCCCCACGGGACGAAGTGCAGCACGGCCTTCAGGTCGTCGCCGCCGGAAGCGCCCTCCCCCTCCTCGGGGGCCTTGTGCGCCGTGACGACCACGCAGTCGTCGTCGCCGGCGTCGCCGAAGCGGCCGAGCGCCATGGAGAAGCCGCGTTCGGTGTCGGTGCCGCGCCAGCGGGCGGCCGCGTCAGCGATCTGGCGCTTCTCCTCCAGGGTGAGGTCGCCGACCCGGCGGACCTTGCAGGAGTAGCCGTTGCGTTCGATCCGCTTGACCATCTGGCGGACGTTGCGCATGGCGCGGCCGGAGAGCGAGAAGGTGGAGGTGTCGACGATGGCCTCGTCGCCGAGTTCGAGCGCGTCCAGGTCGGCCTCGCGGGTCCAGACCTCACCGCCGACCTCGGAGCAGCCCATGACGGCGGGCACCCAGGCGTGTTCGCGGGCGGTGGTCATGAAGACCTTGATCGCGCCGGGCCAGGCCTCGACGTCGCCGACCGGGTCGCCGGAGGCGAGCATCACGCCGGAGACCACCCGGTAGGAGATCGCGGCCTTGCCGGTGGGCGAGAACAGCACGCTCTTGTCGCGGCGCAGCGCGAAGTAGCCGAGCGAGTCGCGCTTGCCGTGCCGGGCGAGCAGTTCGCGGACCTTGAGTTCGTCCTCGGGGGTGAGCTCGGGTTCGGGCTTCTCGGGGCGCAGCGCCAGGTACGCGGTGGTGAGCGCGGTGACCAGGCCGAGCGCGCCGAGCGAGTAACCGACCAGGTCGCTGATCCGCTCGCTGGTGTAGTGGATCGGGCCTTCGAAGCCGAACAGGCCGTAGCCGACGTGCTCCAGCCGCTGGTACAGCGACGGGTCGCCGATCTCGTACTTCCACCGGACGGAGACGATCGCCATGCCGATCAGCACCGAGACGGTGCCGAGCACGACGAAGTTGAGCGCCGCGCGCCAGCGGGTGCGCGGGTCGGCCTTGGCGTAGAACTCGCGCTGGTGGATCAGCATCACCACGAACAGCGCCAGCGAGATCGCGGCCTGGACGAACTGGTGCCAGCGCAGCATGTGGAGCGCGGCACCGATCGGCAGCAGCACGCACACGGCGCGCCAGGCGCGCCGCTTGCGGCGGCGCAGCGCGTGCGCGAGCAGCACCAGCACCATGCCGACCATCAGGGTGCCGGCGGCGGCGAGCGTGGTGGTGCCGCCGGGCAGCTGACCGGCCCAGGTGTGCATCCGGGTGGCCCGGAACCGGGGGAAGACCGCGGAGGTGATGTCGATCAGGCCGATCGCCAGACAGGCGTACCCGACGACACCCGGCAGCCACTGCCTCGGTACGGCGGAGGCTTGGGACCGGAGCGCCTGCAGCCCCCGCCGGCGGGGCTGGTCGGATGTCGTCTCAGCAGACACGGGAGCGCTCATGGGAACCCAGCCTAGAGGCACCCGGGCGCTGCTCGCGCACCCCGGGCGCCGGGTTGTGATGAACCTTCATGACTGTTCCTTTTTCTGGCAATCCGCACGTCAAGAGGGGTACACCGGGCGGAGGAAAGGGCCCGCCCGGGGCTCGGTTCGAACGGCTGCGCTCATTGGACCGGGGGACGCGGCGGGTACCACCGATGCCGCACCTGTGGCCGCCGGCCCGGCGGTTCGGCGCGATTCCAACCCGTGGACGCCGCATTCTAGGGCGACGGTTCCCGTTCGTGCAGTCATCCGGTCGTACTGGTTTCCGACGCTCGGTCAGACTACCCCCACTCGCACCCGACGGACCGTCAAACAACGTTGACCGAGCGGGAGTCGAGGAGGGCCGGACGGCATGGAGCTGACCAGCCGGACACTGGTGTACGTGCTGACCGTGGTGGGTGTGGCGGCCCTGATCGCCACCCTCTGGCTGTGGCCGCGACTGTCCCGGCAACGGCCGCTTCCGGTGCTGGGGCGACTAGGGCTACTGACAGTCACTCAAGTGGCGGCGCTTTCGGTGCTGCTCCTGTCGGTGAACAACGCCTACGGCTTCTACACCTCCTGGAACGACCTGCTCCGCCCCGGCAAGGCCGCCCCACTGGCCCTGAACACCGGGCGCTCCCCCGGCGCCGCCCCCGAGACCGACAAGCTGGTGCAGCCGACCACCGACGGCGGTCTGGAGACGGTCAAGGACGTGCTGCCGGCCGGGCCGCCCGAGCAGGTCGGCCGGGTCGACTCGGTGCGGCTGACCGGCACCGAGTCCGGCCTGTCGGATCAGATGTTCGTCTATCTGCCGCCCGAGTACTTCAACCCCCGCTACAACCGCGAGCACTTCCCGGTGCTGGTCGCGCTGGCCGGCTACCCCGGCCCGACGCTGCACCTGGTCGAGAACCTCCAGCTGCCACAGACCGCCGCCGAACTGCAGCGCACCGGACAGATGGCCCCCACCGTGATCGTGATGGCCCGCCCCACCGTCGCCCCGCCGCGGGACACCGAGTGCGTGGACGTGGCGGGCGGCCCGAAGACCGAGACCTGGTTCGTCAAGGACGTGCCGGCCGCGCTGCGCTCCGCGTACCGGGTGGGCCGTACGGCGGAGTCCTGGGGCGTGTTCGGCTACTCCACCGGCGGCTCCTGCGCGCTGCGGCTGGCGATGCGTCACCCCGACGTGTACCGGAACGCCGCCGGGATGCACCCGGACTACGTCGTCCCGAACGACCGGTGGACCGACGGTGACCTGTTCGGGGGCGACGCGGACGCCGCCAAGCACGCCGACCTGAACTGGCGGCTGAAGAACCTGCCCGCGCCGGCCTCGACCCTGCTGGTGGTCTCCACCCACGCCGAGGACGACTACCCGGCGACCGAGAAGTTCCTCAGCGCCGCGAAACAGGCCGCCGCCGACCACCCGGAATTCCTGATCGACTCGCTGCTGCTGCCGGACGGCGGCCACACCTTCGACACCTGGCGCCGCGAACTGCCGGCCACCCTGGAGTGGCTCAGCGACCACCTCGCACCCCCGCAGGACCGCGAACCGCGGCCCTGACGGGGGCATCCCTCCCAGGTACTGCCTCTATCGCCCGATGATGAGGCTCATCGCCTCGGCCCGGGTCGCGGGGTCGCGCAGCTGGCCGCGCACCGCCGAGGTGACGGTGGTGGCGCCCGGCTTGCGGATGCCGCGCATCGACATGCACATGTGCTCGCACTCGATCACCACGATGGCGCCGCGCGGCTCCAGGATCCGCATCAGCGCGTCCGCGACCTGGCTGGTGAGCCGCTCCTGCACCTGGGGGCGGCGGGCGAACACGTCGACCAGCCGGGCCAGCTTGGACAGGCCGGTGATCTTGCCGCTGACCGCGGGGATGTAGCCGACGTGCGCGACGCCGCGGAACGGGACCAGGTGGTGCTCGCAGGTGGAGTACACCTCGATGTCCTTGACCAGCACCATCTCGTCGTGGCCGAGGTCGAAGGTGGTGGTGAGCACGTCCTCCGGCTGCTGCCACAGGCCCGCGAATATCTCCCGGTAGGCGCGCGCGACCCGGGCGGGGGTCTCCAGCAGGCCCTCCCGGTCCGGGTCCTCACCGACGGCGATGAGCAGTTCGCGGACGGCGTTCTCGGCCCGCTTCTGGTCGAACTCGCGGACGGGGAACTCACCGTCGAGCGTCACCGGATCGATCATGCGTGCCTCGCTGCTCGTCAAAGGGGAAAACAGTGTCCGTGCAGCACGAATGCCGCGCCTCCAGGGTACAAACCCCGGAAACGCGGCATCCATTCCGAACAGGTGCTCGGTCGGTCAGCTCTCGACCTGGCCGCCGTCGGCCGGCGGCAGCTTCACGGTGTCGACCGGGCTGTCGTTGCCGGAGACGGCGCCGTTGCTCAGCGCCAGCTCCTTCGGCGACTGCACCGGCGGCCGGGTGGACGGGGTGCGGCGGGCCGAGCCGGTCCACGCCGGACGCGGGGGACGCTTGATGACCGGAGCGAAGACCTCGGCGATCTGCTCCTTGTTCAGCGTCTCCTTCTCCAGCAGTTCGAGGACCAGGTTGTCGAGCACGTCGCGGTTCTCGACCAGGATCTCCCAGGCCTCGTTGTGCGCGGTCTCGATCAGCTTCTTGACCTCTTCGTCCACCAGCCCGGCGATCTCCTCGGAGTAGTCGCGCTGGTGGGCCATCTCGCGGCCCAGGAAGGGCTCGGAGTCGGAGGTGCCGAACTTGATCGCACCCAGGCGCTCGCTCATGCCGTACTGGGTGACCATGGCCCGCGCGGTGGCGGTGGCCTTCTCGATGTCGTTCGAGGCGCCGGTGGTCGGGTCGTGGAAGACCAGTTCCTCCGCCGCCCGGCCGCCCAGCATGTAGGCGAGCTGGTCGAGCATCTCGTTGCGGGTGGTCGAGTACTTGTCCTCGTCCGGCAGCACCATGGTGTAGCCGAGCGCGCGGCCCCGGGACAGGATGGTGATCTTGTGCACCGGGTCGGAGTAGTTGCAGGCCGCCGCGACCAGGGCGTGACCGCCCTCGTGGTACGCGGTGATCTTCTTCTCCTTGTCGGACATGATCCGCGAGCGCTTCTGCGGACCGGCCACGACGCGGTCGATCGCCTCGTCCAGCATCAGGTTGTCGATCAGCTTCTTGTCGGAGCGCGCGGTGAGCAGCGCCGCCTCGTTCAGCACGTTCGACAGGTCGGCACCGGTGAAGCCGGGGGTGCGCTTGGCGACGGCCGACAGGTCGACGTCGGGCGCGATCGGCTTGCCCTTCTGGTGCACCTTGAGGATGTCCAGCCGGCCCTGGAGGTCCGGGCGGTCAACGGCGATCTGCCGGTCGAAGCGGCCGGGGCGCAGCAGCGCCGGGTCCAGGATGTCGGGGCGGTTGGTGGCGGCGATCAGGATGACGCCACCCTTGACGTCGAAGCCGTCCATCTCGACCAGCAGCTGGTTGAGGGTCTGCTCGCGCTCGTCGTGACCGCCGCCGAGACCCGCACCGCGGTGCCGGCCGACAGCGTCGATCTCGTCGACGAAGATGATCGCCGGGGCGTTGGCCTTGGCCTGCTCGAAGAGGTCGCGGACCCGGCTGGCGCCGACACCGACGAACATCTCGACGAAGTCCGAGCCGGAGATCGAGTAGAACGGGACGCCCGCCTCACCCGCGACGGCGCGGGCCAGCAGGGTCTTGCCGGTACCGGGCGGGCCGTACAGCAGCACACCCTTGGGGATCTTCGCGCCGACCGCCTGGAACTTGGCCGGCTCCTGCAGGAACTCCTTGATCTCGTGGAGTTCCTCGACGGCCTCGTCGGCGCCCGCGACGTCCGCGAAGGTGGTCTTCGGGGTGTCCTTGGTGAGCAGCTTGGCCTTGGACTTGCCGAACTGCATGACCCGGGAGCCGCCGCCCTGCATCTGGTTCATCAGGAACAGGAAGACCACGACGATGATCACGATCGGCAGCATCGAGAACAGCAGGCTGACGAAGGTCGACTGCTTCTCGGGGCTGACGGTGTAACCGTCCGGGATCTGCCCGCCGGCGTACTTGGTCTGCAGGTTCCTGGCCAGATCGGCGGCCTGAACGTCGCCGGTGTAGGAGGCCTGGAAGCGGCTGCCGGACGGCGCTTTGCCGTTGGCGCCCGGCTTCAGCTTCTGGTTGTCCTGCAGCTGGATCTTGATGAGGTTCGAGTCACCGGTGGTGAGCTGCGCCGACTTCACCTGGTTGTTGTCGATCGCGCTGATGATCTGACCGGTGTCCGCAGTCTTGTAGCCGCTCGAGTCCGAGACGAGCTCCATCAACGCGAACACGGCGAGGGCGGCCAGCACGACCCACATGATCGGCGCACGGAAGTATCGCTTGACGTCCATCCATGCGGGGCGTCACCGCCCCGTCCCTCCTGCCATTCAACGGGCGCTGGTCGGCCGTGGGCCGCGGCGCATCCGATATGTGCTCGTCAGACGAGCGGTTGATTGGACCGTACCGCAGCGGCCCCCGCTCACGACGGGATCACACCACGGTGCAGCCTATTTTCCTACCCCCGCACAACGGGCGGGAACAAGGCACTGTTCCCACCCATCGCCCGAACGGTTCAGCCCCCGTAGACGTGCGGGGCCAGGGTGCCGATGAACGGCAGGTTGCGCAGCTTCTCCGCGTAGTCCAGGCCGTAGCCGACCACGAACTCGTTGGGGATGTCGAAGCCGACGTACTCGACGTCGATCTCCACCTTGGCGGCGTCCGGCTTGCGCAGCAGGGTGCACACCTTCAGCGAGGCCGGGCCGCGGGAACCGAGGTTGCCGAGCAGCCAGGACAGCGTCAGGCCGGAGTCGATGATGTCCTCGACGATCAGCACGTCGCGGCCGGCGATGTCGGTGTCCAGGTCCTTCAGGATGCGCACCACGCCCGAGGACTTGGTGCCCATGCCGTACGAGGAGACCGCCATCCAGTCCATGGTCACCTGGCTGTGCAGGGTCCGGGCCAGGTCAGCCATCACCATCACGGCACCCTTGAGGACGCCGACCAGCAGGAGGTCCTTCCCGGCGTAGTCCTGGTCGATCCGCGCGGCCAGCTCCACCAGCTTGGCGTCGATCTCGTCCTTGCTGATGAGCACCTTCGCGAGGTCTGCGCCCATGTCGTTCTGGTCCACCGGGGATACGTCCTCAAACGTTCGGGGTCTGGGTTCGGCGGCGGCGGTACGACTGGTTCGTGCTCAGTCGCCCTGCCGCCGAAACACCAGCGTGCCACACCGGCGCACGGCTTCGACGCCCCCGGGTAGGTGCAGGGGGCCCTGGCCGCGCCAGCCGGTGACCAGCAGGTCCACGGTTTCCAGGTGGCGGGCGAACAGGTCGCCGGCCGGGCAGCCCGCGCGCAGGGCCGCGCGACGCAGCACCCGACGGCGCACCGCGGGGGGCAGTTCGGAGAGCTTGCCCACGTCGAGGGCCTCGTCGGGGCCGCGCAGGTCGCGTTCGGCGAGGGCCGCCCACTGGTCCAGCGCGTCCGCGTCGTCGCGGAACAGCCGGGCGGTGCGGGCAAGCGCCTCCACCACTCCGCCGCCGAGGTGCTTCTCCAGGACCGGCAGCACCTCGTGGCGGACCCGGGAGCGGGTGTAGGCCGGATCGGCGTTGTGCGGGTCGTCCCAGACCGGGATGGACTGCGCGGAGCAGGCCTGCCGGGTGGCGGCCCGGTCGAGCTCCAGCAGCGGGCGGCGGTAGCGGCCCTTCTGTGCGGGCATCCCGGCCAGCGAACGGGCGCCGGAGCCGCGGGCCAGGCCCAGCAGCACCGTCTCGGCCTGGTCGTCGCGGGTGTGGCCGAGCAGGACGGCGAGCGCGCCGTGGCGTTCGGCGGCGGAGTCCAGCGCGGCGTAGCGGGCCTCCCGGGCGGCGTTCTCCGGGCCGCCCTCGCGGCCGACGTGCACCGCGATCGCCTCCACCGGGTCCAGGCCCAGTTCGCGCAGCCGGACGGCGACCTGTTCGGCGCGTTCCGCGGAGCCGTCCTGCAGGCCGTGGTCGACGGTGACGGCGCCGACCCGCAGGCCGAGCTTGGGGGCCTCGAAGGCGGTGGCGGTGGCCAGGGCCATCGAGTCGGCGCCGCCGGAGACCGCGACCAGAACCAGCGGGGAGCCGGGGGCGGCCGGGGTGCGGGGCAGGCCGGAGGGGTGGCGGCGGGCATTGCCGATCAACGTGCCGGGCACCGTGGCGGTGGTGGCCAGCGCGGGCAGCGGGGCGGCCTGCGCCGGCGGCGCGGTGCGGACGGCGCGCACCGGCTCTCCGGGGGTGACGCCCGCCTCGGCGGCGAGCTCGGCGAGGGTACGGCGGACGGCGAGGCGTATCGCCGCGACAGCGGGGTGTGGGCCCATGGTTGGCACTCCTTGGCGGAGGGGGGGTACGTCGGCCGCCTGTCAGCTCTCTGTCACCAGGCGCTCACAGATGGTCGCAGAATCCGGCCACCGCCCACGCCCTCCGCGCCAACGGCGGATCCACGGTCCCACGTACGGGTGAATGGAGAAACGTTACGTCTGCCGCCAGGTGTACGACTCGCCCGGTTGACCGTCCACCGCGGGCCGCACCTGCCGCCCGACCGGGCGCTGCTGGGCATCCGCCTCAGCCGACCACCCGGGCCACCCAGGACGCCGGGTCGTGGATCTCGTCCTTGGTGGGCAGCGTGTTCGGCGAGGTCCACACCCGGTTGAAGCCGTCCATCCCGGCCCGCTCCACCACGCCGCGGACGAACACCGCGCCGTCCTGGTACTGGCGCAGCTTGGCGTCCATGCCGAGCAGTCGGCGCAGCACCAGGTCGAGCCGGCCGCTGCCGCGGTCGCGGCGGCGCTGGAACTTCTCCCGGATCTCCGCCACCGAGGGCACCACGGCCGGGCCGACGCCGTCCATCACCACGTCGGCGTGGCCCTCCAGCAGCGACATCACGGCGGTCAGCCGGGCCAGGATCTCCCGCTGCGCGGGCGTCTGCACCAGGTCGACGAGGCTGCCCGCGGTGGAGCCGTTGCCGCGGCCGCCGAAGCCCGGCAGGCCTCCGAGCGCCTCGCGCAGCCGGTCCAGCAGCGCCGAGGGGTCGACGTCGGTCTGCGCCAGGAACTCCTGCACCTCGGACTGGATGTGGTCGCGCAGCCAGGGCACCGCGGTGAACTGGGTGCGGTGGGTCTCCTCGTGCAGGCACACCCAGAGCCGGAAGTCGTGCGGGTCGACGTCGAGTTCGCGCTCCACCTGGACGATGTTCGGCGCCACCAGCAGCAGCCGTCCGGGCGGCATCGCCAGGCCCCGGCGCGGCTGGTCGAACAGGCCCTCGGGGCTGTCCGGGGCGGTGGGCAGCTCGGCAGGGGCGAAGGTCTCGTACTGGCCGAGCACCTTCGCCGACAGGAACGCCAGCACCGCGCCGACCTCCACGCCGGTGGCCTTGGCGCCCACCGAACCGACCGCCGCCGTGCCCGGGCCCTCCGGGCGGCGGGCCGCCAGCCGGTCCGTCAGCGGGCGGACCACGGTACGGAAACCCGCCACATTGGCCCGCACCCAGCCGGGCCGGTCGACCACCAGCACGGGGGTGCCGGGGGTGTCCTCGCCCGTTCCCATCCGGGTGAACTCGCGCACGTGCCGCTCGGCCTCGACGGCATGCCGGCGCAGTTCGGAGACCACCGCACGGGCCTCCTCCCGGCCGATCCGGGGCCCGGGCCGGGCCAGGCGCACCGCGGTCGCCACCGCGAGATCCCAGTCGACCATCTCCGCACCGCTGTTCGCGCTCGTCATGCCCTCACGGTACGTGCTCGCCCCCGCCCCCGGGAGACAACTGGGCGTCCGGACAGGCCCCTGGTCTGTCCGGGGGCCTGTCCGGCCCGTTGACGGCGGGTCAGCGGGCCGACGGGGTGTCACCGGGTGATCAGCACCCGCAGGCGGCGAGCTTCGCGACGATCCGGTCGACCGCGGCGCGGGCCGCGGTCGGGTCGGCGCCGGTGCGGGTCATCAGCGCGAACGCCAGCACCCGGCCGTCGGCGTCGACCACGGTGCCGGCCAGCGTGTTGACGCCCTGCAGGGTGCCGGTCTTGGCGCGCACGATGCCGGCCGCCTCGCCGGCCCCGGACTTGGCGCCGAACCGGCCGGCCAGGGTGCCGGTGAAGCCCGCGACCGGCAGGCCGGTGATCACCGGGCGCAGCTCCGGGTGCTGCGGGGAGGCGGCCTCGGCGAGCAGCTTCACCAGGGTGATCGGCGGGATCAGGTTGGCCTTGGCCAGGCCGCTGCCGTCGGTGAGCACCACGCCGGTCATCGGCACCCCGAGCTTGCCGAGTTCGGCGGTGACGGCGCTCGCGCCGCCCTCGAAGCTGGCGGGCTGCTTGGCGGCGAGCGCGGCCTGCCGGGCGACGGCCTCGGCGAGCTGGTTGTCGGAGGTGGTGAGCATCCGCTCCACCACCCGTCCGATCTCCGGCGACTCTACCCGGGCCAGTTCCTTGGCCCCGGCGGGGGCGGTGGCCTGGCCTGCCTTGTTCTGGACGGTGACGCCTTCGGCCTTCAGCAGGTTCGCGAAGGTCTCGGCGGCCTGCCCGGCCGGGTCGAACACCCGGGCCGGGGCCTCGTCGACGGAGCGCGGGTCGATCCGGCCCTCGTCGACCATCAGTGGGGTGACCGCGGCGATGTTCATCGCGTCGTGGTCCTTGTGCAGCAGCGGGCCGCTGTACAGCGAGGTGTCGTAGGACAGCTTGACGCTCGTGGTGCCGGCCGCCTTCAGCGCGGTGGCGGTGCGGCGGGCCAGGTCGGCCATCGAGGCGGGTGCGCTGTCCGCGTCCACGGGGGCGCCGCCGATCCGGATCTGATCGGTGGGCAGCGCCGTCAGGGTGGGGTCGCCGCCGCCGACCAGGGTGATCTCACCGGGGGTGGCGCCCTGCACCACGGTGGTGGCGATCCGGTGGCCGGCCGGCAGCAGCGCCAGGGCGGCGACCGCGGTGGCCAGCTTGGTGGTGGAGGCGGGCGTGGCCGGGGCGTTCTCCTGCGCGCCGAACAGCAGCTCGCCGGTGGCGGCGTCGGCGACCGCGAAGTTCAGGGTGCCCAGCGACTTGTCCTGGACGGTGGCGCCGAGCGCGCCGCGCAGCCCGCTGCCGGTCGGCGGGTGGCTGTCGCCGGCGTCCCCGGCCGGCAGCACCGGGCCCTTGACCGGGACGGCCCGGTGCCGGTCCCCGCGCCGGTCCTGCTTGCCGCGGCCGTTGCCCTGCCCGTCCCCGCCCTGCCCGTGCCCGTCGTCGGCGTGTTTGCCGTGCCCGTCCGAGCGGCTGGCGCCCGGCGAGGGCTGGGCCAGTGCCGGATCGGCGACGGTCAGCACTCCCGCCGCCAGCGCCACCCCCAGGACCCCGACGAGCGCCGTCCTGCGCCCGCGTCCCACCCCTGTCCCTGATCTCACCGACCGGCCCCTTTCCCGAGCACTCCCTGCCGTAGGAGACACTTGGATTCTGTCAGTCCCCACCCTTGGAGGAAGCGTTGGAGTTCGACGTCCTGATCGAGATCCCGAAGGGCTCGCGCAACAAGTACGAGGTCGACCATGAGACCGGTCGCCTCCGTCTGGACCGCATGCTCTTCACCTCGACCCGCTACCCGGCCGACTACGGCTACGTCGAGGGCACCCTCGCGGACGACGGCGACCCGCTGGACGCGCTGGTCATCCTGGAGGAGCCGACCTTCCCGGGCTGCCTGATCAAGTGCCGCGCCATCGGCATGTTCCAGATGACCGACGAGGCCGGCGGCGACGACAAGCTGCTGTGCGTCCCGGCGACCGACCCGCGCTGGTCGCACCTGCAGGACATCAACGACGTGTCGGAGTTCGACCGTCTGGAGATCCAGCACTTCTTCGAGGTCTACAAGGACCTGGAGCCCGGCAAGTCCGTCCAGGGCGCCGACTGGGTCGGCCGGGCCGAGGCCGAGGCCGAGGTCGAGGCCTCGATCAAGCGCCTCCAGGAGCAGGGCGGCCACTGAGCCTTCACGCCCTTCGGGGTGGCCCGCAGTGCCCGTGCGAGGGGCGGGAGTCCGACACCGGACTCCCGCCCCTCGCCGGTTTCCGGCGGCCGGTCAGCCGTCGTTGTCGTCGAGCCTGAACCCGACCTTCAGGCCGACCTGGAAGTGCTTCACCGCCCCGTCCTCGATGTGGCCGCGGACCTGCACCACCTCGAACCAGTCGAGGTGGCGCAGGGTGCGGCCGGCGCGGGCGATGCCGTTGCGGATGGCGGCGTCCACCCCCTCGTGCGAGGAGCCGACGATCTCGGTGACCCGGTAGGTGTGGTCGGACATGGCAGGTACTCCCTGTGCGGCGGTGGCGGGCACTCCCCCGCCGTCCACCGTGCACCAGAGCGCCGGGGCGGGCATCCCGGCTTCGCCCGACGGGGCGTCAGAACGCCGCGCGGACCTCGCCGACCACCGCGCCGCCGCCGTGCAGCGGGGCGGAGGCGATCCGTTCCAGCACCGGGTCCTGGACGCCGAGGCGGCGCAGCGCGGCCGCCAGCACCGGGCCGCGGGCGCGCTCCGCGCCGTCCTCGATCTTGAACGCCAGGGCCCGGCCGTCGGCCAGCGCGACCACCTGGACGGCCTCGGCGCCCATCTTGGACAGCGTGCCGGGCACCGCACGCATCAGCCAGGTGTCGGCCCGGCGGGTGCCGGCCACGTACTCGGGGTGGGCACGCATCGCGTCGGCCACCCGGCGCTGCACGGTGCCGGGCTCGGCCAGCACCAGGGCGCGGTAGCCGCGGGCCAGGCCGATCAGCGAGACGGCCAGCAGCGGGGCGCCGCAGCCGTCGGTGCCGGTGTGCGCGGCCGGCTCGCCGGTGGTCTCCTCCAGCGCGGTACGGGCCAGGCGCTGGATCGGGTGTTCGGGGTCGAGGTAGGACGCCAGGTCCCAGCCGTTGGCGGCGCAGGCGGCCAGCCAGCCGGCGTGCTTGCCGGAGCAGTCCATCATGATCGGCGCCCGTTCGCCGCCGGAGCGCAGCAGTTCCTCCGCCTCGACCTCGTCCAGCGGCAGCTCGGCGGGGGTGCGCAGGGCGGCCTCGGTGAGGCCCGCGTCGGCCAGCATCCGGCGGACCGCGGCCCGGTGGAAGGGCTCCGCGGAGTGGCTGGAGGCGGCCAGTGCGAGCTGCTCGCCGTGCAGCTCCAGGCCGGCCCGCAGGGTGGCCATCGCCTGGAACGGCTTGGCGGTGGAGCGCGGGTAGACCGGCTGATCGGGGGTGCCCAGCGTGTACGCGACGGTGCCGTCGGCGTCGAGCAGGACCAGCGAACCGCGGTGGCGGCCCTCGGTGAAACCGGAGCGTATGACCTCGGCGAGGGCGGGCAGGGCGGACTGCGACACGGGTGGTCTCCAGGACGTGCGGTGAGGGTGGGTGGGCTCCGGCCGCGTCCCGACCGCTCAGCCTCCGCCGAGCAGGTCCTCGACCCGGGCCTCCCCCTCACGGTACCTGCGGGTGATCTCCGCCCCGCAGTCGTCCGCGGTGCGCTGCAGCGCCTGGCGGCGGCCGGACACCTCGCGCTCGTGCTCGGCCAGCCGTTCGACGGCGGACAGCAGGTCGGCGGTGGCGTGCGCGCCGAGGTCGGCCAGTTGGACGTCGCCCATCAGGGCGTCCGCCTCCAGCCGGTAGCGCTCGCCGCGGGGCGGGCCGAGGGTCAGGTGCCGGGCCGGGCGGCGGGTCGCGGACGGGGCGTCCGCCAGGATCGCGGGCAGCCGGTCGAGCAGCGCGCACTGCGCCTCGCTGGCGCCGGCCAACGGGATCTCCCGACGCTGGAGTTCGGCCCGCAGGATGTCCATCCGGCCGTGCAGCAGGCGGCGCAGGTACGACAGGTCGGCCTCCTGCTCCAGGGCGTCCCGGCGCAGCACCCGCAGTTCCTCCAGGGCCAGGCCGGCCAGCCCGTCGAGCGCGCTCACGTCCATCAATCCGACCACCTGCCGTAGTACCTGTGCCCGCCGATCGCACGGCCGCCCGCCACTCAGGGTTCCCCCCGGCGGGCGATGCCACTCGTGCGGGTGACGCGGTTCGCCGGGACGACGGACGCCCCCTCGGGGCCCGGATGGCTCCGGGCCGTCGGACAGCGTGCCACCCCGGGCCCCGGCGCCGCACGCCCGTGTACCCGGATGGCCCCCTGGCGAACACCCCTGGCTAGTACGAAGAATTCGCGCCATGGGTTCACCTGCACCGATCGGGGCGCATCACGTGCGACCCCGGCGTGCAACCGGAGGGTGCGCGCCCCCGGTACGGACGTGCGGGCACAATGGCGGCATGCGAGCAGTGGTGCAGCGGGTCGCCGAGGCGGCCGTGACGGTGGACGGCGAGACGGTCGGCGCGATCGAGGGGCCGGGCCTGTGCGTCCTGGTCGGCGCCACCCACGAGGACACTCCGGCGCAGGCCGCCCAACTGGCCCGCAAGCTGTGGACGCTGCGGCTGTTCCCCGGCAGCCCCGAACAGTCCTGCTCGGAACTCGGCGCCCCGCTGCTGGTGATCAGCCAGTTCACCCTGTACGGGGACGCCCGCAAGGGCCGCCGCCCCACCTGGAACGCCGCCGCCCCCGGCCCGGTCGCCGAACCGCTGGTGGACGCCGTGGTCGCCGAGCTCCGCGCCCTGGGCGCGAAGGTGGAGACCGGGCGGTTCGGCGCCGACATGAAGGTGTCGCTGGTGAACGACGGGCCGTTCACCGTCCTGCTGGAGGTCTGAGAACCGGTCAGGCCGGGACGATCACGTCCTGGCTGCCGGGCACGCCGTCGGCCAGCAGCACCGCGTCGACCGGGGTGTTGCGCTTGACCAGGGCCAGCGCGACCGGGCCGAGCTCGTGGTGGCGGGCCGAGGAGGTGACGAAGCCGACCGGACGGTCCTGGCCCTCGACGCGGACCTCGGCGCCGTGCCCGGGCAGCTTCTCCTCGGTGCCGTCCAGGTGCAGGAAGACCAGCCGGCGCGGCGGGCGGCCCAGGTTGTGCACCCGGGCGACCGTCTCCTGGCCGCGGTAGCAGCCCTTGTTCAGGTGCACCGCGCTGCCCAGCCAGTCCACCTCGTGCGGGATGGTCCGGTGGTCGGTCTCGAAGCCCAGGCGCGGCCGGTGCCCCTCGATCCGCAGCGCCTCGTACGCCCACACGCCTGCGGCCGGGCCGAACCCGGCGACGGCCTCGGCGAGTTCGGCGCGCGGGACGAACAGGTCGCGGCCCCACGGGAGTTCGCGCACCGCGGCGGCCCGGTCGGCGGGGGCGGTGGAGCCGGCCGGCAGGAACACCACGGCGTAGTCGGCGGTGGCGTCGGTGACCTCGGCCCGGTTCCAGAACTTCATCGACTCCAGGTACTTCACCAGCGCGGGCGCGGTGCCGGGCTCGACGTGGATCCAGGTGGTGGCGCCGTCGTCGACCAGGTAGAGGGCGTGCTCGACGTGCCCGTGCGGGGACAGCACCAGCGCCTCGGTGGCCTGCTGCGGCGGCAGTTCGCTGACGTGCTGGGTGAGCAGCAGGTGCAGCCAGCTCAGCCGGTCCGGGCCGGTCACGGTGATCACGCCGCGGTGCGACAGGTCCGTGAAGCCGCGCCCGGCGGCCAGTTCGCGCTGCTCGCGGAACAGGTTGCCGTAGTGGGCGGCGACCCCTTCGTCGGGACCTTCGGCGGCGACGGCGCCGGGCAGCGCAAGCAGCGGGCTCTTCATACCGGCCAGCCTAAAGCCTCGCCGTTACGACCGGCCGTCCTCCAGCTTCGCGGTGCAGTCCGCGCACCGGCCGAAGATGGCGAAGTGCTTCAGGTCGGTGTCGAAGCCGTGCTCGGTGCGCAGGCTGTCGATCAGCGGCGCGGCGATCGCGGTGTCGGTCTCGGTGACCTGGTCGCAGTCCCGGCAGACCAGGTGGAGGTGGGTGTGCCGGCCCGCCAGGTGGTAGGTGGGCGCGCCGTGCCCGAGGTGGGCGTGCGAGACCAGGCCGAGCTCCTCCAGGAGCTCCAGCGTCCGGTACACGGTGGAGATGTTGACGCCGCTGGCGGTGCGGCGGACCTGCGCCAGGATCTCGTCCGGGGTGGCGTGGTCGAGCACGTCGACGGCCTCCAGCACCAGCTGGCGCTGCGGGGTCAACCGGTAGCCGCGCTCGCGCAGGTCGGCCTTCCAGTCGGTGGTGTCGGTGTTCGCCACGGTGTCCCTGCCCGTTGAGAGGTCGTGCCGACCAGTGTAGGGACCGACCGCCGGGTCGGTCCCCCACTCGTCCACGCCGGTCCGCTCAGCGGAAGAACGCGATCCCGTCGTCCGGGAGGTCGTTGACGTCCTTGATCAGCTGCGCCGGGTTGAGCACCTTCTTCAGCTGCGCCGACATGTACGGCCGGAGCGGCACCTCGGGGGCGGCCTTCTCGCCGACCCACAGCAGCTCGTCCTTGACCAGGCCGAACAGGCGCTTGCCGCCGCTGTACGGGGCCGCGCCCTCGATCCGGGCGACCGCGTCGGTGGCCAGGTCGATCTGCGGCTTGCCGTCGTGCAGCTTGCCGTACCAGATCTCCACAGTGCCGTCGTCGCGCACCGAGGAGACCTCGATCTCGCGCTCGCCGCTGGTCCCGTGCTGGTTGCTGGTGACACGCCAGAACGCGTGCTCCATCTCCAGCGGGCGGACCTTCTCGCCCTGCTCGTCCAGCACCCAGGTGCGGGAACGGAACTCCAGGAAGGGTCGTCCGTCGTGACGGAAGACGATCTCCTGGCCGAAGTTGCACTTCTCGCTGCCGGGGAAGTCGTGCACACCCGCGCCCTCCCAGGTACCGAGGAGGAAGGCGAGCGGGACGACGTCCCGGTGGAGGTCGGAAGGAATCTCGATCATGATCCTGGCTGCTGTCGTCGGGCGGTTACCGGCTCAACCGTACGGCAGTGCTCAGCGCTGGCCCTGGTAGAGCTTCATGACCGAGAAGATGGCGAACCAGGTGATCAGCACGGCCACCAGAACCAGGACACTTTCGAAGAAGATCTCAAGACCGGACACGGTGTGCTCCCAGGGGCGGGTTCGACGGAGGAACGGGGCTTTCCACTACGGCCGGGAGTCTATCGGGCGGCCCCTGCGGCCGTAGTCTCTGGGGCATGTCGAAGAAGCTGGTCATCAAGGTCACCGCCGGTGCGGACGCGCCGGAGCGCTGCTCGCAGGCCTTCACCGTCGCCTCGGTCGCGGTCGCCAGCGGCGTGCCGGTCTCGCTCTGGCTCACCGGTGAGTCCTCGTGGTTCGCGCTGCCCGGCAAGGCCGCCGAGTTCGAACTGCCGCACGCCGCACCGCTGCCCGACCTGCTGGAGGCGATCCTCGCCGCCGGCACCGTCACCCTGTGCACCCAGTGCGCGGCGCGCCGGGACATCGGCCAGGCGGACGTCATCGAGGGCGTGCGGATCGCCGGCGCGCAGGTGTTCCTGTCCGAGGTGATGGCGGACGACGCCCAGGCGCTCGTCTACTGAGCGTCCGGGGGCTCCCGGTCCGGCCGGTCGCGGTCGTGGCCGGGCTGCTCCCAGTGCGGGTCGTCCCAGCGCGGGTCGTCCGCGCCCTCACCGCCCCACGGGTCCGTGGGTGGCTCGTGGTCCGGCCGGTCCCGGTCGTGGCCGCGCTGCTCCCAGCGCGGGTCCTCCCAGCGCGGATCGTTCCACCAGTCGTCGTCCTTGTCGCGCTTGTTGGCGAGGACGGCGGCCAGTGGCGGTATCAGCATGGCGACCACGCACATGCCGATGGCGGCGCCGACCGAGAAGAAGCGCACCACGCCCCAGGCGAGGACGAACAGCCCAAGGCAGACCGCCATCATCACGAAGTAGCGCACATGCCGCCGGTGTGCCTGCACGCTTCCAGGGTAGGCCGAAGGCCCCGGCCGCCAGAAGACGACCGGGGCCCTCACCACGGTCGTCAGACCGCGATCGCGACCTCGGTGAACTCACCCTGGGTGGCGACCACCTGGCGGTCCACGGTGGCGCCGGGCACCAGGGCCCGCAGGGTCCACTTGCCCGGGCGGGCGAAGAACCGGAACTGCCCGGTCGCCGAGGTCGGCACCTCGGCGGTGAACTCGCCGTTCTCGTCCAGCAGCCGCACGTAGCCGTTGACCGGCTCCTCGTTGCGGGTCACCGAACCCTGGATGATCGTCTCGTTCGCCACGTCAACTCCTGCCAGGTCCGGGCCGCCGGCCTTCGCACCGCACATGTCTGTTCTCCCTCTTCCTTGCTTCGCGCGAGCCGGGGCTCAGTTGCCGAGCTCGATCGGCACGCCGACCAGGCTGCCGTACTCGGTCCACGAGCCGTCGTAGTTCTTGACGTTCTGCTGGCCGAGCAGCTCGTGCAGGACGAACCAGGTGAGCGCGGAGCGCTCGCCGATCCGGCAGTAGGCGATGGTGTCGGTGGCCAGGTCGACGCCCTCGGCCTCGTAGAGCGCCTTCAGCGCGTCGTCGCTCTTGAAGGTGCCGTCGTCGTTGGCGTTCTTCGCCCACGGAATGTTCTTGGCGCTCGGCACGTGGCCGGGGCGCTGCGACTGCTCCTGCGGGAGGTGGGCCGGGGCGAGCAGCTTGCCGGAGAACTCGTCGGGCGAGCGGACGTCGACCAGGTTCAGGGTGCCGATCGCGTCGATCACGTCGTCGCGGAAGGCGCGGATCGAGGAATCGGCCGGCTGCGCGGTGTACTGGGTGGCGGCCCGCTCGGGCTGCTCGACGACCAGCTCGCGGGAGTCCAGCTCCCACTTCTTGCGGCCGCCGTCCAGCAGGCGGACGTCGCCGTGGCCGTACAGCTTGAAGTACCAGTAGGCGTAGGAGGCGAACCAGTTGTTGTTGCCGCCGTAGAGCACCACGGTGTCGTCGTTGGCGATGCCCTTGGCGGACAGCAGCGCCTCGAAGCCGGCCTGGTCGATGAAGTCGCGGCGGACCGGGTCCTGGAGGTCCTTCTTCCAGTCGATCCGGACCGCGTTGCGGATGTGGTTCTTGTCGTAGGCGGCGGTGTCTTCGTCCACCTCGACGATGACGACCTTCGGGTCGTCCAGGTGGGCCTGGACCCAGTCGGCATCGACCAGGACGTCGCTGCGGCTCATGTGCTGTTCTCCATCCGGGGGCGGTTGGCGGAAGGCTGCTGGAGGTTCTCCCGGGCCGCGTTGTCCGCACACCTGTCCGCATGCTGGGACGGCGTGAGGTGCGGCAGAGCCGGGGGAGTTGATCGTGAGGTGTGCTCGTCGTCCCCGACGCACCGGTGCGCAACTGCTACCGGTTCGCGGCGTCGGAACGGGGGCGGGCTTGCCGTGACTGGGGTCAGGACCGCCCGGTCAGCGCATTCGACAAAGGCAGCTCGACACGCGGCAGTGGTCTACCGCCCGCCGCTTTGTGAGGTCTGCCTGTCGCTTCATGACGACGATGCTAGGGACTCCGGAGGGGCGCTGTCATCATCGTGTCGAATAATGAGACCGGATCACTCGAATCCTGAGATTCACCGTCTTTCCGCCGTGCACGCACGCACGCCGGGGGCCCGGACCCCCGCACGGGGGCCGGGCGAACCGGTGCTGCGAAGGATTTTTCCGGCGGCGCTGGACAGCGCGTCTCGCCCACCGGACAGGCGCCGAGGAGCCTCAGTGCCCCAGCGACGTGCCGGGGGCGACCGTGAAGCGCAGCCGCACCCCGCCCGCCTCCGGGGTGGCCTCGGCCAGCGACAGGCCCTTGGGCAGGCCGGCCAGGTGGTACCGCTGAGGCTTCAGCCGGTCGCCCGCGACGCCCTTCAACACCGAAGCAGCGCCGGTCAGTTGGAGGTTGTCGACGACCAGGTCGTTGCCCTCGCTGCGCAGCTTGCCCTCGATCCCGCCACCGGGCACCGCGGCCTTCACCGTGCCGGGGCCGGCGTACTCCAGGCCGAGCAGGCCGCTGCCGTTCATGAACTTGGCGAGCTCCTTGTAATCCACCACGCCCTGGCCGTCACCGCGCCCGACCGTCACGCCCCGGTAGGAGTCCGTGAACTTCACCTGGGACAGGCTGGCCCGGAACGAGTGCACCGTCACCTTCTCCTTGCCGTCGGTGACGGTCATCCCGTCCGAGGAGAGGCTGACCTGGTCGAGCTCACCGGCCACCGCGCTGGTCAGGAAAGGGATGTCGCCGATCTCGACGTCCGGCTTGCCGGTCAGCCAGCCGGAGGAGACCGCGGCATCGGCGGCCTGGTCCTCCGCGACCCCCACGGCCACCCGGTCGGCGGCGACCAGCAGGGCGCCCACGACCCCCAGGCCGATCAGCAACTTCACCGCGCCACGCATCGCTTCCCCCTGAAACGCTCCGGCCGGGCCGCTCCGTCGACGAACCGGCCCCGAAGACAGGACGATCGCACGGATGCCCGGGTTCCGGCGCGGTACTCGGGCAAATGCGCGCTCAGCCCCCGGCGAACGGCGGCAGCACCTCCACCGTGCCGCCCTCGGTCAGCGGCACCGCGGCGTGCTCCCGGGCGCCGACCGGATCGCCGTCCACCAGGAACGAGCACATGGTCAGCACCCGCAGCAGCTCCGGCCGCCCGGCGTGCGCGGCCCGCACCTCGGCCAGCGCCTCCGCCAGCGTGGCGGCCAGGTACGGCTCCTCGGCCCGGCCCGCGGCGGACTTGGCGGCGGCCCAGTAGCGGACCGTCCCGCTCACCCGCACAGGTGAATCCGGCGTGGGACGGGCATCGGCGGTCCCGGTCACGGCAACCCCTCTCGGTGGTCCTCGCCCGGTACGGCGGCCGGCCCGGTGCGGCCCCCATCATCGCCCCCGGCCCCCGCCACCGGGCAAACCTCCCAGGTCATCACGGGGGCACAAGGTGTCGTACCTCACCCGTTCCGGAGCCGGTCGCGGGCCCGCGCGCCGCTCGAGCCACTCCCGGCCACGCGAGCGGTCGGCTATCCTCGATTCCGTAAGGGATCCGGGCAGAGTCGCCCCCGGGTCCTTTTGTGCTTTCAGGACGCCAGTAGGACGTTCTTGCGACCGGTGCCCCACCCGCACCGGCCGCCGGACCGGCCCCACCGCCGGCCGCACGACGACGTGTCGGCCGCCGGCGGACAGAGCGGAGGGTACGCCGATGGACGAGGCACCAGTGGGACGCCAGGGGTTGCGGGACCCCCGGCCGGCCACCGCCCCGTCCGCCGCCGCACCCTCCGGACTGTCGGCGCTCCCCCGCCCTGTACCGCGTCCGCCGTTCCCCCCGGCGGCCGCGACCGCGACGACCCGGAAAGGGGACTAACCGGGTATGAGTTCACTGCTCCTGCTGACCAACGCCCTGCAACCCTCCGCCGAGGTGCTGCCCGCACTCGGACTGCTGCTGCACAGCGTCCGGGTGGCCCCCGCCGAGGGGTCCGCCCTGGTCGACACCCCGAGCGCCGACGTGATCCTGGTCGACGGGCGCCGCGACCTGCCGCAGATCCGCAGCCTGTGCCAGCTGCTGCGCTCCACCGGCATCGGCAGCCCGCTGATCCTGGTGGTCACCGAGGGCGGCCTGGCCGCCGTCACCGCCGAATGGGGCATCGACGACGTGCTGCTCGACACCGCCGGACCGGCCGAGGTCGAAGCCCGGCTGCGGCTCGCCCTCGGCCGCCTCCAGGTCGCCGTCGACGATTCCCCGATGGAGATCCGCAACGGCGAGCTGTCCGTCGACGAGGCCACTTACTCCGCCAAGCTCAAGGGGCGCGTCCTCGACCTCACCTTCAAGGAGTTCGAGCTGCTCAAGTACCTGGCCCAGCACCCCGGCCGGGTGTTCACCCGGGCCCAGCTGCTCCAGGAGGTGTGGGGCTACGACTACTTCGGCGGCACCCGCACCGTGGACGTCCACGTGCGCCGGCTGCGGGCCAAACTCGGCGTCGAGAACGAGCAGTTGATCGGCACCGTGCGCAACGTCGGCTACCGCTTCGTGGTCCCCGAGCGGGCCGACAAGGGCACCGACCGGGCCGAGCCGAGCAGAGCCGCGGCACGCCGCGGACGCTGACCGGCCGTCGGACGGGCCGGGCGGCGGCACCCCTCGCCCGGCCCGCCCGGCTTGCCCGGATCGGTCCGATTCGGTCCGGAAAAGCGCCCCGTCCCACCGGGCAAGACCCCGGCGAGAGGCACCTGACCACACGCGTAGACTCCCCCCGTGGCCAAGGTGACGCGCGACGATGTAGCCCGACTGGCTGGGACCTCGACCGCGGTCGTCAGCTATGTGATCAACAACGGTCCCCGGCCGGTCGCCCCGGCCACCAGGGAAAAGGTGCTCGCCGCGATCGAGCAGCTCGGGTACCGCCCGAACTCCGTCGCCCAGGCGATGGCCTCCCGGCGCACCAACCTGATCGGCATGGTCGTCCCCGACGCCCGGCAGCCGTTCTTCGCGGAGATGGCGCACGCCGTGGAACGCGCCGCCTCCGAGCGCGGCAAGCTCGTGCTGATCGGCAACTCCGACTACGTCGACGACCGCGAGGTGCACTACGTCCGCGCCTTCCTCGGCATGCGGGTGTCCGGCCTGATCCTGGTCAGCCAGGGCCCCTCGCAGCGCGCCGCCGAGGAGTTCGCCGCCATGGAGGGCGCCAAGGTGGTGCTGCTGCACCGCCGCCCCGAGGCGATCGACGACGTCGCCGTGGTCACCGACGACGTCGGCGGCTCCGAACTGGTCGTCCGTCACCTGCTCGAAGTGCACGGCCACCCGTACGTGGCGTGCTTCGGCGGCCCGGTCGAATCGCCCGCCCCCGGCGACCCGGTCATCGACCACGTGGCCGGCTGGGAACTCGCCATGGCCGCGCACGGCCTGCCCACCGAGCCGCACCTGATCGACGCCCCGTTCCACCGCTACGGCGCCTACCAGGTCGCGCTCGAGCTGCTCGCCTCCGACCGGCGGCCGCCCGCGATCTTCTGCTCCACCGACGACCAGGCCATCGGCGTGCTGCGGGCCGCCCGCGAACTCGGCCTGAAGGTCGGCGAGGACCTCGCGGTGGCCGGCTTCGACGACATCCCCGAGGCCGGGTTCGCCGACCCGCCGCTCACCACCGTCGCCTCCGACCGGGACGCGATGGCCCGGGCCGCCGTCGACCTGGTCCTCGACGACTCGCTGATGGTGCCCGGCAGCGACACCGAACGGGTCCGCAAGTTCCCGTCCCGGCTGGTCGTGCGGCGTTCCTGCGGCTGCTCCGGCGAAACCGACTGACCTCCGGCCTGACCAGGCTTTATGAGAAGCTGACGCGCTTCTCGGGGAACTCGTACCGCCCTCTCATCGAACGTTCATGAAACGGGCGGAACGTCATCTCCATGAGCGACCAGTACCGCAGCACCCACGAGCCCCACCCCCAGGACGGCGGCGCGGGCTGGCTCCCGCCGACGCCGCCCGCCTTCCACGGCCCCGAAGGCCCCGAACTGCCGCCGCCCCCGCACGGCCACCGTGCCCGGCGCGGCCTGCTGAAGAGCCGCGTCGCGCTGGCCACCGCCGTCGCCGCGGTGGCGGCCCTGCTCGGTGGCGTCACCGGCGGCGCCCTGGTGAACGAGCGGAACGGCTCCGGCAGCGCCACTGCGAGCGCCCTGGTCCGCCCGGTGGCGGCCAACGCCGACGGCAGCGCCAACGTGTCGGCGATCGCCGCCGCGCTCTCCCCCGCCGTTGTGCAGATCACCGTCAAGACCGGCAACGGCACCGCGACCGGCACCGGCGTGATCCTCACCGCCGACGGGCAGATCCTCACCAACTACCACGTCATCTCCGGCGCGGTGAACGGCGGCCGGGCCACCGTCACCTTCCACGACGGCCGGACCGCCTCCGCCACCGTCACCGGCACCGACAAGTCCCTGGACACCGCCGTCATCACCGCGTCCGGCGTCAGCGGCCTGACCACCGCCGTGCTCGGCGACTCCGACGCCACCGCCGTCGGCGACCCCGTGGTCGCCATCGGCAACCCCGAGGGCCTCACCGGCACCGTCACCTCCGGCATCATTTCCGCCAAGAACCGCCCCGTCACCGTCCAGGTCGACGAGGGCACCACCAGCGGAAACGGCGGCTTCGGCCTCCCCAACCTGCCCGGCCTGCGCGGCTCCACCGGCGCCACCGGCTCCGAGACCGCCACCTACCAGGCGCTGCAGACCGACGCCGCCCTCAACCCCGGCAACTCCGGCGGACCGCTGATCAACGCCGCCGGCCAGGTCATCGGCCTCAACTCGGCCATGTACGCCGCGAGCGGCTCCGGCTCCACCGGCGGCACCGAGGCCGGCAGCGTCGGACTCGGCTTCGCCATCCCGATCAACAGCGTCAAGCAGGTGCTGCCGCAGCTCCAGGCCGGCAAGAACCTCTGACACCCGCCGGTTCCGTCTCCCAGCGACGGACAATGGCCACGACCGCACCGGACTCAGAAAGGGCCCCGCGCCGATGACTCCCCCCGCCGACGACCGCACCCCTGCCGAGGCCCCGGGCGGCGGCGCCCGCGTCCTCGTGGTCGACGACGAACCCGCCCTGCGCGACGCGCTGGAATCCAGCCTCGCCTTCGAGGGCTACCACGTCACCACCGCCACCGACGGCTACGAGGCCCTCACCGCCGTCGACCGCGAACACCCCGACCTCGTCCTGCTCGACATCATGATGCCCCGCATGGACGGCCTCACCGCCGTCCGCCGGATGCGCTCGCGCGGCGACACCGTCCCCGTCCTGATGCTCACCGCGCGGGACGCCGTCGGCGACCGCGTCACCGGACTCGACGTCGGCGCCGACGACTACCTCGCCAAGCCCTTCGAACTCGACGAACTCCTCGCCCGGGTCCGTGCCCTGCTCCGCCGCAACGCACTCGCCACCGAGGCCGCCGCCCGCACCGCCGCCGACGAGGACGGCGGCGAGGTGCTCGCCTTCGCCGACCTGCGGATGAACACCGCGACCCGCGAAGTCACCCGGGCCGGCACCACCATCGAACTCACCCGCACCGAATTCATGCTGCTGGAGATGTTCCTCTCCCACCCGCGCCAGGTGCTCACCCGCGAACAGATCCTCAAGGCCGTCTGGGGCTTCGACTTCGAACCCTCCTCCAACTCCCTCGACGTCTACGTCATGTACCTCCGCCGCAAGACCGAACAGCACGCCATGCCCCGCATCATCCAGACCGTCCGCGGCGTCGGCTACGCGCTGCGCACCGCCACCAGCGGCGCTGCGGCGTGAAACTGATCGGCCGGTTCACGGGGTGGTTCCGCAGCAGGTCGCTGCGGAGCCGACTGGCCATGCTCACGGCTGCCGCGGTGGCGGTTGCCATCGCGGTGGTCAGCTTGGCGAGTTGGCTGCTGGTCCGCGAGCGGCTCTACCAGGAGCTGCACGACACCCTCTCCGCCGCCCCCAGGAGCCCGGTGGCGCCGCCCGACCGGGGGCAGCTGCACTGCGGCGCGACCCCGGCCGAGGCGCTGGCGAACGTCCCCCCGGGGGGCAGTGGCCGGCTCGGCCCGCAGAAGTACGACTTCCAGTACGTGCTGCCCGACGGCACCATCTGCCTGACCGGCGACGCCACCCGGGCCATCCAGGTGGCGCCCGGCGACAGCGCACCGCTGCCCCGGAACACCACGGTCTACCGCACCGGCCACTACGTGGACAGCGACGAGCACGCGCAGGTACGGCGCACCAACAGTGCCGTCCTGCTGCCGAACGGCATCCTGCAGCCCGCCGTCCTGCTGACCGCCCTGCCGACCCAGGGAGTGCAGAACTCGCTCAGCTCCCTCGCCCTGCTGATGACCGGCGTCGCCGGCCTCGGCGTCCTCGGCGCGGGCGTCGCCGGGCAGGTGGTGGCCCGGTCCGCGCTCAAGCCCGTCGACCAACTGACCGGCGCCGTCGAGCACATCGCGCGCACCGAAGAAGTCGGCACCACCATCCCCGTCAACGGCAGCGACGAGATCGCCCGGCTCTCCACCTCCTTCAACTCGATGTCCACCGCGCTCGCCAACTCCCGGGAGCGGCAGACCCGCCTGATCGCCGACGCCGGGCACGAGCTCCGCACGCCCCTCACCTCCCTGCGCACCAACGTGGACCTGCTGATCCGGTCCGACGCCCAGGGCCGGGCGCTGCCGCCGGAGACGCGGGCCCGGATGCTGGGCAACATGAAGGCGCAGATGCAGGAACTCACCGTGCTGATCGGCGACCTGCTGCAGCTCTCCCGCCCGGACACCCCGAATCCGGAGGCGGTGCGCACCGTGGTGCCGTTCCACGAGACGGTGGAGCGAGCGCTGGAGCGCGGGCGGCTGCGCGGCCCGGCGCTGACCTTCGTCACCGAGGTCAACCCCTGGTACGTACACGGCGATCCGGCCGCGCTCGAACGGGCCGTGATCAACCTGCTGGACAACGCGGTGAAGTACTCGCCGCCGTCCGGCACCGTCGAAGTACGCCTGCGCGCGGGCCGGTTGACGGTCCGCGACCACGGCCCGGGCATCCCGGCCGAGGAGCTGCCGTTCGTCTTCGACCGGTTCTGGCGTTCCCCGTCCTCCCGCCAACTGCCGGGCTCGGGCCTGGGGTTGTCGATCGTCGCGCAGACCGTCCGGGACACCGGCGGCCAGGTCTCGCTGGGGCCGGCGGCGGACGGCGGCCCGGGGACGCAGGCGGTGATGGTGCTGCCGGGTCAGCCGGACGACCCGCGCTGAGCACGCCGAAGGGCGGAGCACCGGAGTGCCCCGCCCTTCGCCGTGACTGGTTCGTCAGCCGGTCTGGCCGACCGCGATGATCTTGATCCGGTTCTGGGCCGGCGGGGCGATCGGGGCGGTGGCGGTGCTGTGGCCGGACAGGTACGCGTTGAAGACGTCCAGGTCCGAGGCGCCGACGAGCTTGTCGGTGCCGGCCGCGAAGGCCGGGAAGCCGTCGCCGCCGCCGGCCAGGAACTCGTTGGCCGCGACCCGGTACTTGGCGTTCGGGTCGACGGGGGCGCCGTTCAGGCGGACCGAGTCGAGGACCACGCGGTCCGCGCCGGCCTTGTTCAGGTCGAGCGTGTAGGCGAGGTTGCCGGAGATCTGCAGGATCTTCGGCGAGGCCGCGTTGGAGCCGGAGACCTGCTGCTGCAGGACCTGGATCAGCTGGGCGCCGGTGAGGGTCTTGATCTGCATCATGTTGGTGAACGGCTGGACGGTGAACGCCTCGCCGTAGGTCACCACGCCGTCGCCCTCGCTGCCGGACGCCTTGTAGACCAGGTCCGAGCGGATGCCGCCGGGGTTCATGAACGCGACCTGCGCGCCACCCTTGTCGGCGGGCGCGAGACCGGCCAGCTGCGCGTCGGCGATCAGGTCACCGAGCGGCTTCTCCAGGTCGGTCGAGCCGCGGCCGTTGATGTCGCTGCTGATGTAGCCGACGGCCCGGTTGGCGATCGGCGCGGACAGCTGCCGGTACCGGTCGATCAGGGTGGTCATGTCCGGCGCCTTGGGGACGTCGCGGCGCACGATGTGGTTGGTCGCGGTCACCGACGGGCGGACGATGCTGCCGGTGCGCTTGTCCAGCTTGAGGTCGATCTCGGTGTACAGGCGGCCGAACGAGGCGGCGCTGGTGACCGAGCGGGGCACGCCGTTCGGGTCCGGGATCATGCAGGCGTACGAGTTGTGGGTGTGGCCGGTGACGATCGCGCCGACCGCCGGGTCGAGGCGCTTGGCGATGTCCACGATCGGGCCGGAGATGCCCGAGCCGCCCGAGCCGCAGTCGTAGTTGTAGACGCTGCTGGCCGGGAGGCCGCCCTCGTGGATCAGCGCGACCACCGAGTTGACGCCCTGGCGCTTCAGCTCGGCGGTGTACTTGTTGATCGTCTCGACCTCGTTGCCGAACTTGAGGCCCTGCACGCCGGAGGCGGTGACGATGTTCGGGGTGCCCTCCAGGGTCACGCCGATGAAGCCGACCTTCACGCCGCGGACGTTCTTCACCCAGTACGGCTTGAGCAGCTGCTTGCCGGTCTTCTCGTTGGTGACGTTGGCCGCCAGGTACGGGAACTCGGCGCCCTCGAAGGTGCGGCCCGGCTCGTAGCAGCCGTCGGTCGGGTGGCAGCCGCCGTCCTGCATGCGCTTCAGCTCGGCCGAGCCCTCGTCGAACTCGTGGTTGCCCACCGAGGTGACGTCGAGGCCGATCTGGTTCATCGCCTCGATGGTCGGCTCGTCGTGGAACAGGCCGGAGATCAGCGGGCTGGCGCCGATGATGTCGCCGGCCGCGACGGTCACGCTGTTCGGGTGGCCCTCGCGGGCGTTGCGCAGCGCGGTGGCCAGGTACTCGACGCCGCCGGCGGGGGTGGCGACGGTCTTGCCGGTGGTCGCGTCGATCTCGTTGATGGTGCCGGACGAGCCCGCCGGCGGCTCCAGGTTGCCGTGCAGGTCGTTGATGGCGAGGAGCTGCAGGTCCTCGAGCTTCGGCTTGCCCTGGCCGTTGGCCTCGGCGGTGGCCGGCAGGGCCATCGAGCCGAAGAGGGCAACAGTCGCGGCGACCGCGAGCGCGGTCCTGCGGCGGCCGGTCGAACCGGAAATGGGCATGAGGGTCCCCTGCACCGTCGGGGCCGCGACGGACGGCGGCCTGGCGTTGTATCGGGGAGCAGCCTAGGGTCCACGCGCGTAGCTGTCAGGAACCCTGGGGTAACGAGCTGGTATCCGAAGCCTGACGAGTTCTCCGCTGACCCCTGCTCAGCCCGCCTGCGGAGGTCAGATCCTGGGCTGGGCGGCCAGCTGCTGCTCGGCCCGTTCCCGCTCCTCCATCGCGTCCTCGGTCATCGCGCGGTCGGTGTACACCAGCGGGCGCTCGGCCTCGGTGATGATGTGCTTGACCACCTGCACATTGCCGTTGACGTCCCACACCGCGATGCCCGGCGACAGCGTCGGAATGATCTCCACCGCCCAGCGCGGCAGGCCCAGCACCCGGCCGGTGGCTCTGGCCTCCTCCGCCTTCTGCATGTAGATGGTGCGGGTGGACGCCATCTTCAGGATCGCCGACGCCTCCTTCGCCGCCGCCCCGTCCACCACGTCCGACAGGTGGTGCACCACGGCCACGAAGGACAGGCCCAGCCGGCGTCCGAACTTAAGCAGCCGCTGGAACAGCTGCGCCACGAACGGGCTGTTGATGATGTGCCAGGCCTCCTCGACCAGGAAGATCCGCTTCACCCGGTCCGGCCGCAGCCAGGTGTGCTCCAGCCACACCCCGACGATCGCCATCAGGATCGGCATCGCGATCGAGTTCCGGTCGATGTGCGACAGGTCGAAGACGATCAGCGGCGCGTCCAGGTCGATGCCCGCCGAGGTCGGGCCGTCGAACATGCCGCGCAGGTCACCGTCGACCAGCCGGTCCAGCACCAGCGCCACGTCCAGGCCCCAGGACTGCACCTCGCCGACCTCGACGCCCAGCGACTCCACCGCCGACAGGTCGGGGCTGCGCAGCGTGTCGATGATGTCGTTCAGCACCGGCTGACGGTCCTTCACCGTGGCGTGCACGTGCGCGTGCGCGGCCTTCAGCGCGAAACCGGCCCGCTCCTCCAGCGGACGCGCCATCGCCACCTCGATGATGGTGCGCAGCAGCGACAGCTGACCGGTGGTGGTGATCGCCGGATCCAGCGGGTTCAGCTTCACCCCGCCGTCCCGGGCCGCCATCGGGTCGAGCCGGATGGACTTTATCCCCAGCGCGTTGGCGATCAGGTTCCATTCGCCGACGCCGTCCTCGCCCTGCGCGTCCAGCACCACCACCTGGCGGTCGCGAAACCTCAACTGCCGCAGTACGTACGTCTTCTCCAGCGCGGACTTGCCGTTGCCGGACTCCCCCAGCACCAGCCAGTGCGGGGCCGGCAGCTGCTGGCCGTACAGCTGGAACGGGTCGTAGACGTAACCCTTGCCGCTGTACACCTCGCGGCCGATGATCACCCCGGAGTCGCCCAGGCCGGGCGCCGCCGTCGGCAGGTACACCGCCTGTGCCTGGCCGCTGGAGGTGCGCACCGGCAGCCGGGTGGTCTCCACCTTGCCGAACAGGGCGCTGGCGAAGGCGTCGGTGAGATTGCCGAGCATGTGCGGGCCTCCGAGAGGGTCAGCGGCGGATGCCGGTGGCGAACGGCAGGGTGTTGGCGAACGCCCGGTGGTGCTCGCGGTCGCACCACTCGAGCTTCAGGTAGCTCTTGCCGGCCGAGGCGCGGATGGTCCGCTTGTCCCGGGCCAGCGCCTCCGGGCTGCGCGAGGACACCGTCAGGTAGCCCACCAGGTTCACCCCGGCCGCGCCGGACGCCAGGTCGTCGCCGCGCTGGTCCACCCGGCCGGTGTGCGCCAGGTCGCGCGGGTCCACCGTGCGGTTCATCTTCGCCGCGCGGCTGGCCTCCGCCTCGTCGTTGGTCTTCTCGGTGAGCATCCGCTCGATCGCCACGTCGGTCGGCTCCAGGTCCATGGTGACCGCGACCGTCCGGATCACGTCCGGGGTGTGCACCAGCAGCGGCGCCAGGAAGTTCACCCCGACCGGGGTCAGCGGCCACTCCTTGATCCACGCGGTGGCGTGGCACCACGGCTCCCGGGTCGCCGACTCCCGGGTCTTCGCCGTCAGGTACTGCGGGTGCGTGGCGTCCAGCTCGGCCGGCCAGGCGTTGCGCCGGCTCATCGCCTGGATGTGGTCGATCGGGTGGTCCGGGTCGTACATCGAGTGGATCAGCGACGCCAGCCGGGCCTGCCCCAGCGGCTGCCGCACCCGGATGTCCGCCTCCGCCAACCGGGCGCAGATGTCCGTCAGTTCCCGCGCCATCACGGTCGCCAGACCGTCGTCGCCGCGGTCCCGCTTGCCCTCGTCCCGCCCGTACGCGGTCCGCCCCATCGCGTGCGCCTCGGACGCCAGGTCACGGGTGTACTGCATGCACGCCACCAGGTACGCCCGGTGCTGCTCCGAGGAGGTCGACACCATCGACTGCAGCTCGTCGTAGCTGTCCTGCAGCCAGCGCGGCGCCGCGTGGTCGCCGCGCCGCTCCACGTCCTTGGCGTGCGCGTCCGGGTCGGCCGGCAGGGTGCGGGCCAGGATCTGCAGGCGCGTCACGAAACCGTCGCCGTTGGCCACGTGCTTCAGCAGCGTGCCGAACCGGTCGACCAGCGCCTCCTGGTCCTCCGAGTCGCGCAGGCCCACGCCCGGGCCCTCGATCTCGATCGCCGCCGTCACCGTACGGCGTTCCAGGTGCATCAGCACCGTGACCTCGTCCGGCCCGAACGGCGCCGTCAGCCAGCGCAGCCGCCCCACCCCCGGCGGCGGGCCGATCTCCACCTCGCGCCCGTCCAGCCGCGTCCCGGCCTCGTGCACGTCCGGCTTCCACACCGCCCGACCACTGCGCACCGTACGCCGGTACGTCCGGTTGATCTCCACCCACTTGTAGAACGTCCGCCGCCGGTACGGCACGTACACCGCCATGATCGCCAGCAGCGGGAAGCCCACCAGGCCGGCCAGCCGCAGCGTCAGGAACGGCACCCCGAGACCCCACAGCATGCCCAGGCCCGCGCCGGCGATGATCAGCACGATCTCGCCGGTCTCCCGGTTGCGCCCGATCGGCGCGTTCGGACGCGCCTTGCCGATCAGGTAACTGCGGCGCTGCTGGGCATAAGGCTGGGCGTACTGGGTGCCGTACTGGCCGAACTGTTCGCTGCTCATCTACCCGTCACCCTCCCTTCGGGTTGTTGACCGGGGCCTGGGACTGCGCGGGCGGACCGGCCTGCCGGCCGGGACCGGCGGGCCGGGACGCGTGCGCGGCAATGCCCGGGGCCACCCCGCCACCGCCACCCGCGCCCGGGGATCCGCCCCCGCCCTGCGCGTCGCCACGCGAACCGTGCGTCGAAATACCCTGCTTCACGAAGTTCGCCGGGCCGTTGATCATCGCACTGCCCGCCTGCACCGCACTCGCCCGGGCCTGCCGCATCGACAGCAGTTCGTCACCGAAGCCCGGCACGAACCGGTACACCGCGGCGCTCGCGAAGATCGACAGGAACAGGATCGCCAGCCCGCTCAGCACCCGCGCGAAGTCGTCGTCCGCGCCCGCACCGGTCGCCACCGCACCCGCCAGACCCAGGATGATCACGATGATCGGCTTCGCCAGATCTATCGCCAGCATCATCGCCGCCCACCGGCGCACGTGCTTCCACAGCTGCTTGTCCACCAGCCCCGCGTACACCGCCGTCCCCAGCAGCGCACCCACGTACAGCATCGCCGCCCGGATCACCAGCTCGATCCACAGCACCGCGGCGGCCAGCACCGCCACCAGCGACACGATGATCAGAATCAGCGGGCCACCACCCATGCTGCCCTTGTCCAGGGTGTCCGCGAACCCGCCCAGGTACGTGCCCGTGTCGGACTTCGTCCCCGCCGCAATCGCATCCGTCAGCCCGTCGGTGACCGTCACCACCGTGTACAGGATCAGCGGCGTGAACGCCGAAGCGATCACCGTCAGCCACAGGAACCCGACCGCCTCACCGAACGCCTGCCCCAGCGCCGCACCGCGCACCGCCCGCTTCGTCACCGCCAGCAGCCACAGCACCAGCGTGACCACCGTCGACACCGCGAACACCACCGCGTACTGCTGCAGGAACGCCGCGTTGGTGAAATCGACCTTCGTCGTCCCGTCGATCGCCCCCGCCAACTGCCGCACCACCCAGGCCGCCGCCTGCGCACACCCCTTGGCCAACGACCCCAACGGATCCGTCACCGAGGAGACCGTGTCCCCGCCGACCACCGGCACCCCGGGGGGAGTGCACAACTTGTCGGCGCCCGGCACCGGAACGTCCACCTTGCAGGACGGTTGTGGGCTGGGCGAGGGAGCGGCAGTGGCGATCCGGGCCACCGCGAGAATCGCCATCTGGAGCGCGGCGGTGGCGCCGGCCAGGGCTGCGACTCGGCGGCCGAAGCCTCTACCCGATCCGTCAGCGCGCATAACGGAAACCTCCGAACTGCTGGACGGCATCCGTGATCTCCTCCGAGGTCGCGGCCTGTTGGTCAGCGGGCAACGGGGTCGGGCCTGCCTTCCGGCTGAAGTCGATGAGCTTCCAGTCGCTGCCGGTCCAGCGCAGCGTGACATTGAGCGTGTACCAGTTCTCGGTGACCGGGATGGTTGAGGCCTCGCCGGTCAGCCCCACCAGCGAGTTGCACCACACATCCACCTTCGTCCCGGTGTCGGAGTAGTTCGCCAGGTTGGCACCGATCGGAACGGTGCGGCTGATGAACGTGAGGCCTTTGGCCGCTTTGCCCTGGGCGTCCAGCCCGTACCGCGCGTTGGTCTCCGGGGAGAACGCCTGGTCCAGGCGGGTCTGGAGGGTGGGGAGGCTGGTGGGGTCGGCGACGGTGGCGAGGATGGTGTGGCGGGTGTCGGGGCGGAACATGTCGGTGGAGCCCAGCGCGACCGCGTAGTTGGCGGCGGCGGACTGCGCGCCCTGGTCGGTGTGGGGGTAGCCGGTGCCGATGCCGTTGGTGGTGGTGGTGACGGGCTGTTGGCCGGTCGCGGCGGTGCGGTCGGCGGCGGGGGCGGTTCCGCCGCGGGCCTGGTCGCCGGAGGTCGCGGCGGGGGTGCGGCCGGGTAGGGCCTTGTCACGGTTGGCGATGGCGACGGCGATCACCAGCAGGGTGACGACGCCGAGGATGGTGAGGAGGGTGCGCAGGGGGCGGGCCTGGCGGCCGGCCGCGGGGGCGGTCTGTTCGGCGACCGGTAGCCGCGTACGGGTGTGCGGCTGGTCGTCGGACAACGGCACGGGGGCCCTCCTGGTGCGGCGTCACCGCGCGGGGCGCGGCGGCGTGACGGGTGTTCTCGGTGTCGGCGCGCGGAGCGTGGATCTGCGCGAGGTGGACGGGAGTTGTCCGATGGTCAGATCGCCATGCCGTACACAATGGTGAACAGGGTGCCGAGCGAACCGATGATGAACACGCCGGTCAGGCCGGCGATGATCAGCCCCTTGCCCTGTTCGGCGCTGAAGGTGTCACGCATCGCGGTGGCGCCGATCCGCTGCTTGGCGGCGCCCCAGATCGCGATGCCCAGGCAGACCAGGATGGCGACGGCCATCACGACCTGGACCATCACGCGGGCCGAGGAGCCGAGTGAGGCGAACGGGCCCCAGTCGGGGGCGATGCCGCCGATGATGGTGTCGATGCCGGCCTTCTTCGGCGGGTCTTCCGCCAGGTACCCGATCACTGCGCTGTCCACGTTCAGGTTCATCCCATCTCACCGCCCGATCAGGAAAATTCAAGGCCCCGGACCACGGTCGAGCGAAGGGGCAGGTCCTATTCTTGGCCAGATCTGACGCCGACTTGGCTGCTTCTCGCGGATTGCTCGTGGTGGCCGGACGCCTCCGCCAAGATGTCCGGTAGTCCGAGGATACTGCCCTCCCTTGGTATCTGTGATGATTGCACCGGGCAATAACGCAACAGGACATGACTGCTGACGATCCGTCGGGATGGTGCGGGATGGTGCTCCGGAAGGCTCGGCTCGCTGGTGCCGCGACCGCGGTGGTGGCCATCGGGTTCGTCGGGGTGGTGACGCTGGGGACGTACGCGGCCAGCGGGGCGCCGGAGCAGGCCGGTGAACTGACGCTGTCCGGTGGGACGGTGCCCGCGCAGTACCGGGCGCAGATCCAGAAGTGGGGCGCGCTGTGCCCGGAGATCTCGGCGCCGATGCTGGCCGCGCAGCTGTACCAGGAGAGCGGTTTCGACCCGCTGGCGAAGAGCCCGGCGAAGGCGTACGGGATGGCCCAGTTCCTGGAGGGGACGTGGGCGACGTACGGGACGGACGGCAACGGCGACGGCAAGCCGGACATCTGGAACCCGGACGACGCGATCGCCTCCGCCGCCACCTACGACTGCGCGCTGGCCCGGGACGTCGCCAAGGTGCCCGGGGACAAGCAGGCCAACATGCTGGCCGCGTACAACGCCGGGCCGTACGCGGTGATCAAGAACAACGGGGTGCCTCCGTACAAGGAGACCCAGGGGTACGTGAAGAGCATCCAGTCGCTGGCGAAGTCGTTCACCGCGCCGCCGAAGGCGGGGGCGCAGATCGCGCTGTCCAAGGAGGCGGCGGGGGCGATCTATTACGCGCAGAGCAAGCTGGGCATCGACTACATGTGGGGTGGCACCGGGCAGACCTGGGAGGACGGGCGGTTCGACTGCTCGGGTTTGACCCAGGCGGCGTTCAAGAGTGTGGGCATCGAGCTGCCCCGGGTGGCCAACGACCAGTGGTACAGCGGGCCGCACCCGTCGCGGGACCAACTCCGGCCCGGCGACCTGGTGTTCTTCGCCAATGACCTGGAGGACCCGCGGACCATCCACCACGTGGGTCTGTACGTCGGCGGCGGCTACATGATCGACGCCCCGCACACCGGCGCCAAGGTGCGCTACGACAAGATCGACCAGCGGGACTACATCGGGGCGACCCGGGTCACCCCGGACGGTGCGGCCGCGCTGCCCAACCGGAACACGAACGACGGCACCATCACGGCGGGTCAAGGACCGGTAAAGAGCTGACGGGCCGTCCGCTCGGCATGTGCATGCGGGGTGGACGGTGAGTCAAGTTTGCATAACAGCATGTTTCGGACGGAACCCCCGGTGGTCTCGATCGCGTTGACTCAGGAGGCTGCCGGACGTCCGCACCCGGCCGCACTGATCGGGAACCACTGCGGAGATGCGGACAGGGAGGTACGGCGTGGCCACGCTGCTCGCCGATGCGGGAACCGGTTCGGGTGACCCCGACCTCGGCCTGCTCAAGGCAGTCAACGGCCTGGCCGCCGACGCGCCCGGCTGGCTGGACTCACTGGTCGCCTGGACCGCCGAGTACGGCATCCTGCTGGGCCTGGCCGCGATCGGGTTGACCGCCTGGCTGAGTGCCCGCCGTCGCCCCGATGCGCCGGTCGCCGTCGCCGGGGTGCTGTGGGCGCCGATCGCGGTCGCCATCGCCGAGCTCGCCAACCTGCCGATCTCGGCGATCGTCGACCGGCCCCGCCCGTTCGTCGACCACCCCGAGATCGACGTGCTGGTGCCCGGCAAGGAGGACACCCTCTCCTTCGTCAGCGACCACTCCGCGATGTCCATGGGCATCGCCGTCGCGCTGTTCCTGGTCAACCGCAAGCTCGGGGTGGCCGCCGGTGCGCTCGCCCTGTTGCAGGGCTTCTGCCGGATGTACGTGGGCGTGCACTACCCGACGGACGTGATCGGGGGCTACGCGCTGGCCACCGCCGTGGTGCTGCTGCTCGCGCCGATCGCGATGGCCGTGCTGGTGCCGCTCTGTCACGCGCTGTCCCGGACGGCGCTGCGGCCGCTGGTGGCGGCCAAGGCCCCCGCCGCGGCCGGTGGCCGGCGTCGGTCGGCCGGTCAGGGCAGCGGGCGGGCGGCCCGTTCGGGCCGGCGTGCGGAGCGCGACCGGGAGTCCGACCTGGCGGCCTGACCGCCTCACGGAAGCAGCGAGTCAGTCGAGCGGCTCCGGGTCGGCCAGGTGGTCGGCGGCGTCCCGCCGGGCCCGGTCGCGGGAGCGCCGCCCGGGGGCGAACCAGCCGCAGTCGCACTGGGCGAAGCAGAAGGATCCGCGCTCCACCACCTCGGGTCGATGGTCGCTGCACGCTGCCACGCCGGTCGTCTCCGGCTGCCGGTCTGCCACGTCCTTCACGGTAGTCCTCCCTGGTCGCACGCCGGTACGTGTTCGGCGAAGGGTCGATCGCCCGTAACCTTCCGGACCCCAATTCGTTTGCCTGGCAGGCGCGCTGTCCATCCGGGGCGGCTGCTGGCCGGGCCTTCCGGGGCCAGGGGGTTGTCGAAGTCGTGAAGAAGCTCTACCGGGCCGCTGCCGCGGCCGCGCTCGCCGGTGTGCTGACCGCCTGCACCGGCGGCGGGCAGAACCAGGACAGCTCCGCCGACCAGCTGTCCGCCGACCCACTGACCGCGGTCCGCTCCACCGCCGACATCACCGGCCGCACCGGCTCGGCGCACGCGTCCACGGAGCTGAGCACCGAGTCCGCGGAGAAGAAGGCGGTGTTCCACGGCACCGGCGGCTACGACTACGTGAAGCGGCTGGGCCGGCTGGAGATCGACGTCCCGTCGGGGGCCGCCGCCGGCGGGAAGATCGTCGAGGTGGTGCTGCCCGGCACGGTCTACCTGCAGAACAGCGGCGCCAAGATCCCCGAGGGCAAGTGGGTCAAGCTGGACGTCCGCCAGCTCCCGGACGGCAATCTGGTGAGCTCCGGCGCCACCGACCCGGCGTCCGCCGCGGGTGCGCTGCGCGGGGCGCAGAGCGCCGAGCTGGTCGGCTCCGAGACGGTGAACGGCGTGGAGCTGAAGCACTACAAGGGCACCCTGGACCTGGTGAAGGCCGCCGACGCCACCGGCGGCCGCGGCGCGGACGGCCTGCGGATGGCCGGGCAGACCTTCACGGTCAAGGAGGTCCCGTACGAGGTCTGGCTGGACGGCCAGGGCCGGCTGCACAAGGTGGTGGAGAACTTCACCTTCGCCGGGGTGGCCGGCTCCACCGCCGCGAAGGACCAGGTGAAGGTGGTCTCCACGCTGGCGCTGACCGACTTCGGCAAGCCGGTGGAGGCCGCCGAGCCGTCCGCCGCCGACCTCTGGTCGATGTCGGCCTCGCCCTCCCCGAAGTGACCGTCCCACCCGTTTCGGACACCAGAGATGGCCCGTCCGTGCCATGTGGGCCGGCCTCCCGCTGCCTACGCTGGTACGGGGCGGGTAGTCGGCACGGACGGGGCGCGGAAGGGGTGGAGGCCAATGGCAACCGGGGAGAACGGCACCGGCGGCCACGACAGCACCGCGCTGGACGAGATCGACCTGGCCGGTGAGCTGATGATCGCCGCCTCGGCCAGCCGCGCCGAACGGCTGGCCGCCGAGCAGATCGACCAGGTGCTGCTGCGCAGGGACGACGAACAGCCGTCCGGCACGGACGGCTGAGCGGACGTCAGGACGACCGGGCGTCAGGTGCGGAGCAGTCGCGCGATGGCCGCGCTGGCCTCGGAGACCTTGGCGTTCAGCTCCTCGCCGCCGTCCTCCGCCGCCGCGGCGGCCGCCACGCAGTGCGCCAGGTGCACCTCGAGCAGGGACAGCGCGAAGGACTGCAGCGCCTTGGTCGACGCGGAGACCTGGGTGAGGATGTCGATGCAGTAGACGTCCTCGTCGACCATCCGCTGCAGGCCGCGGATCTGACCTTCGATCCGGCGCAGTCGCTTCAGGTGTGCTTCCTTGTCGCTGCTGTAGCCGTGCGGCCCGGCGCCCTGCGCCGCTCCGTGGCACGCCGGTGCGGTGTCGGTGCTGGGGGTGTCGATGGTGGTCATCCCGGTCCGCCCTCTTGGTTTCGGTACTCGGCCCTCCCCCAGCCTTCGGCCGGGAGGTGCCCCCAGTGTCCAACATCCGGCGCCGGTCCGGTGTTCCGCCGTCCGGGCGTCAGGGCACAGATCCCCCTGCAGAGCGGGAGCAAACCGGCGTGTCGTGGGACACACTTAGGGCGCGCGTCGGCGGCCCCGTGTCCGGACACGGCGGACGTGCGCCTAGCATCGTCAAGTACCGACCCCGCACATCGGAGATTTCCGTGCGTTTTAGCCTGACCCCGAAGGAGACGAGCTTCTACGACATGTTCGCCGCCGCGGCGGAGAACCTTGTCGTCGGATCCAAGCTCCTGCTGGAACTACTGGGCTCGGACGTGTCCGCCCGCGCGGAGATCGTCGAGCGCATGCGCGCCGCCGAGCACGCCGGGGACGACACCACCCATGCGATCTTCCACCAGCTGAACTCCTCCTTCATCACCCCGTTCGACCGGGAGGACATCTACGCCCTGGCGTCCTCGCTGGACGACATCATGGACTTCATGGAGGAGGCCGTCGACCTTGTCGTCCTGTACGACATCGAGACCCTCCCGAACGGCATCGAGCAGCAGATCGAGGTGCTGGCCCGGGCCGCCGAGCTGACCGCCGAGGCGATGCCCAACCTGCGCTCGATGGCCAACCTCACCGAGTACTGGATCGAGATCAACCGGCTGGAGAACCAGGCGGACCAGATCCACCGCAAGCTGCTGGCCCACCTGTTCTCCGGCCAGTACGACGCGATCGAGGTGCTGAAGCTCAAGCAGGTCGTGGACGTCCTCGAAGAGGCCGCCGACGCGTTCGAGCACGTGGCCAACACGGTGGAGACCATCGCCGTCAAGGAGTCCTGAGCTCCGTGGACATGGCAGCACTGATCGTCGTCGTCGGCGTGGCGTTCTTCTTCACGTACACGAACGGCTTCCACGACTCCGCGAACGCGATCGCCACCTCGGTCTCCACCCGGGCGCTGACCCCCCGGGCGGCGCTGGCGATGGCCGCGGTGATGAACCTGGCGGGCGCCTTCCTCGGCAGCGGGGTGGCGAAGACCGTCTCCGAGGGGATCATCGAGACCCCTACCGGCTCCAAGGGCATGGCGATCCTGTTCGCCGCGCTGGTCGGCGCCATCGCCTGGAACCTGGTGACCTGGTACTTCGGCCTTCCGTCCTCCTCCTCGCACGCGCTGTTCGGCGGCATGGTGGGCGCGGCGCTGGCGGGCGGTACCGAGGTGATCTGGCACGGCGTGGTCGAGAAGATCATCCTTCCGATGGTCATCTCGCCGGTGGTCGGCCTGATCGGCGGCTTCCTGGTGATGCTGGCGATCCTGTGGATCTTCAAGAAGGCCAACCCGCACAAGGCCAAGCGCAACTTCCGGGTGGCGCAGACCGCCTCGGCGGCCGCGATGGCGCTGGCGCACGGCCTGCAGGACGCCCAGAAGACCATGGGCATCGTGGTGATGGCGTTGACCATCTCCGGCCACCACTCCGGCACCGGCATCCCGATCTGGGTGAAGATCTCCTGCGCCATGATGCTCTCGCTGGGCACCTACGCGGGCGGCTGGCGGATCATGCGCACCCTCGGCCGGAAGATCATCGAGCTGGACCCGCCGCAGGGCTTCGCCGCTGAGGCGACCGCCTCCGCGGTCATGTACGTCACCTCGTTCGTCTACGCGGCGCCGATCTCCACCACCCACGTGATCACCTCGGCGATCATGGGTGTGGGCGCCACCAAGCGGGTCCGGGCGGTCCGCTGGGGCGTGGCGAAGAACATCGTGATGGGCTGGTTCATCACCATGCCGGCGGCGGCGCTCGTGGCCGCCGCGATGTTCGGCCTCACCAACCTGCTGGTCCTCTGACCGCGTCAGCGAGTAAGCGACAGAGCGGAAGGGCCCGCCCCCACAGCACGGGGGCGGGCCCTTCGTCGGCTCCGCGGCGGCACCGCCATGCAGCACCGTGGAGCAGCTGGTGTGCTCCGCCGCCGGAAGGCGGCGGGGCCGGTCAGCCGAAGCGGCCGGAGATGTAGTCCTCGGTGGCCTGCACCGACGGGTTGGAGAAGATCCGCTGGGTGTCGTCCAGTTCGATCAGCTTGCCGGGCTGGCCGACGCCCGCCAGGTTGAAGAACGCGGTGCGGTCGGAGACGCGGGCCGCCTGCTGCATGTTGTGGGTCACGATCACGATGGTGAACTGCGACTTCAGCTCGCCGATCAGGTCCTCGATGGCGAGGGTGGAGATCGGGTCGAGGGCCGAGCAGGGCTCGTCCATCAGCAGCACCTCGGGCTCGACCGCGATCGCCCGGGCGATGCACAGGCGCTGCTGCTGGCCGCCGGACAGGCCCGCGCCGGGCTTGTTCAGGCGGTCCTTGACCTCCTTCCAGAGGTTGGCGCCCTGCAGGGACTTCTCCACCACGCCGTCCAGGACGGACTTCTTCTTCACGCCCGCCAGCCGCAGGCCGGCCACCACGTTGTCGTAGATCGACATGGTGGGGAACGGGTTGGGGCGCTGGAACACCATGCCGACCGAGCGGCGGACGGCGACCGGGTCGACGTTCGAGCCGTACAGGTTCTCGTCGTCGAGCATCACCTTGCCCTCGACCCGGGCGCCGGGGATCACCTCGTGCATCCGGTTGAGGGTGCGCAGGAAGGTGGACTTGCCGCAGCCGGAGGGGCCGATGAACGCGGTCACCGAGCGGGGCTCGATGGTCATCGAGATGTCCTCGATGGCGCGGGTGGAGCCGTAGTAGGCGGACAGTCCGCTGACGTCGATGCGCTTGGCCATGATCTTTCGTCTTCTCTCGTCTGTTCGTACGTCAGTCGGGGTCAGCGTCCGCCCTTGGGCGCGCGCCAGCGGGCGATGCCCCGTGCGATGAGGTTGAGCCCCATCACGAAGGCGATCAGCACCAGCGCCGCGCCCCAGGCGCGCGAGTAGCCGTAGTCGTTGTTGACCTGCGAGTACTGCTGCCAGATGTAGAGCGGCAGGGACTGCTGAGGTCCGTTGAACGGGTCGCTGTTGATGAAGTCGGCGCCGAACACCAGCATCATCACGGGGGCGGTCTCACCGGTGATGCGGGCGACCGCCAGCATCACACCGGTGGTGATTCCGCCGATGGCCGTCGGGAGGACGATCCGCAGGATGGTCTTCCAGCGCGGCACGCCGAGCGCGTACGAGGCTTCCCGGAGCTCGTTCGGGACGAGCTTGAGCATCTCCTCGGTCGAGCGGACCACGACCGGCATCATCAGGATCGCCAGCGCGAGGCTGCCGGAGAAGCCCGAGTACTGGAAGCCGAGGAGGATGTTCCAGAGCGAGAGGATGAACAGACCGGCGACGACCGACGGGATGCCCGTCATCACGTCGACGAAGAAGGTGACCGCCTTGGCGAGCCGGCCGCGGCCGTACTCCACCAGGTAGACGGCGGTGAGCAGACCGATCGGCGCGGCGATCAGGGTGGCCAGCAGGACCTGCTCGACGGTGCCGATGATGGCGTGGTAGATGCCGCCGTCCGGGCTGAGGGTGGCGACGACGCCCTTCATCGAGTGGCTGAGGAACTCGGGGCTGATCGCCCCGATGCCCTGCTGCACGGTGTAGAAGGTCAGCGCGACCAGCGGCACCACGGCGCAGATGAAGGCGACCCACACCAGCGAGGTGGCGAAGCGGTCCTTGGCCTGCCGGCGGCCCTCCACCGAGGCGGAGACGGCGTAGCTGGCGACCAGGAAGAGCAGGGCGGAGATCAGGCCCCACTGCAGGTGGCTCTTGAGGCCGGCGACGGCGCCGAGGCCGCAGCCGACGGCGATCGAGGCCGCGGCGATGCCGGCCGGTGCCCAGCGGGGCAGCCGGGCCGCGGTCAGCCGGTGGCTGAGCTGCGGAACGGTGGCGTCGGTGACGGTCGAGACGGTACTCACGCGGCGGCCCCCGAGTACTCCTTGCGGCGGGCGATGATGACGCGGGCGGCACCGTTCACCAGCAGCGTGATCACGAACAGGACGAGGCCGGAGGCCATCAGGGCGTCCCGGCCGAGCGGCTGGGCCTCGTTGAACTTCAGCGCGATGTTCTCCGCGAAGGTGCCGCCGCCCGGGTCGAGCAGGTGCAGCGACAGCTTGCTGTTGGTGGACAGCACGGTGGCGACCGCGATGGTCTCGCCGAGCGCGCGGCCCAGGCCGAGCATGGACGCGGAGATGATGCCGGGGCGGCCGAACGGCAGCACCGCGGTGCGGACCATCTCCCAGCGGGTCGCGCCGAGCGCGAGCGCCGCCTCCTCGTGCATCCGCGGGACCTGCCGGAACACCTCGCGGGTGACCGCGGTGATGATCGGCAGCACCATGATCGCCAGCAGGATGCCGACGGTGAACAGGTTGCGCGGCAGGACGCCGGCGCTGGACTGGTCGAAGATGTACGTCCAGCCGAGGTACTGGTCCATCCAGCTGGTCAGACCGTCCATGTGCGGGACCAGGAACAGCACGCCCCACAGGCCGTAGACGATCGACGGGACGGCGGCCAGCAGGTCCACCAGGTAGGCGAACGGCTGGGCGATCCGGCGCGGCGCGTAGTGCGAGATGAACAGCGCGATGCCGACCGCGATCGGGACCGCGATCAGCATCGCGATGAGCGCGCTGACCAGGGTGCCGAAGGCGAGCACGGCGATGCCGAACACCGGCGTCGCGGCGTCCGGCGTCCACTCGAAGGTGGTGAGGAAGTTGCCCTCGTTCTTGCCCAGGGCGAGGGCCGAGCGGTAGGCCAGGAAGCCTGCGATGGCGGCCATGATGACCAGCAGCAGGATGCCCGCACCGCGGGAGAGGTTGAAGAACACGGCGTCACCGCGGCGGCTGTCGCGGCGTCGTGGGGTCCGTCCCCGCGCGTCGGCGGGGGAGGAAGAAGTCATGATCGTTTACTCCGGTCTGGCGGCGCTGCCCCGCGGAGGGCGGCACCTTGGCGGCGGTGCCCCGGACGTTCTGATGGTGGGTGGTGCTGGTGTTACAGGTGGTGCGCGTGGCGCACGGCCCGGCCGGGCAGCCCCTCCCCCTCCTTCGGGGGCCGCCCGGCCGGTCGTCCCTCAGCCTCAGGCGAGGGCGTCGATCTGGGTCTTGACCTTGCCGGCCAGCTCCTTCGGCAGCGGCACGTAGCCGACCGCACCGATGGCCTGCTGGCCCTCGTCGCTGACGGTGTAGTTCAGGAAGGACTTCAGGGCCGGCAGGGTGTCGGCCTTGTTGCCCTTGTCGCAGACGATCTCGTAGGTGACCAGGGTCAGCGGGTAGGCACCCTCGGCCTTGGTCGCGTAGTCGATGTCCAGCGCCATGTCCGCACCGGTGCCGGTGATCTTGGCGTTGGCCAGCGTGGTGGCGGCGTTGGCGGCGTTGGCCTCGACCGGCTTGGAGGCGCCGGTGGCGATGGACGCGCTGTTCAGCTTGTTGGTCTGGGCGTAGGACAGCTCGACGTAGGAGATCGAGTTCTTGGCCTGCTTGACCTGGGCCACCACGCCGGCGGAGCCGTTCGCGGACTGGCCGCCCTGGCCGGCCCAGCTCTTGGCGGCCGGGTACTTCCAGGCGCCGTTGCCGGCCTTGGCCAGGTAGGCGGTCAGGTTCTGGGTGGTGCCGGAGTCCTCCGAGCGGTGGATCGCCTGGATGTCGGCGGCCGGGAGGTTGACGCCCGGGTTCAGGGCGGCGATCTCCGGGGCGTTCCACTTGGTGATCTGCGAGTCGAAGATCTTCGCCAGGGTCGGGGCGTCCAGGGTCAGCTTGTCGACACCCTCGACGTTGAAGACGATCGAGATCAGGCCGCCGACCATCGGCAGGTCGATGCCCTGGCCGCCGGTGCAGACCTGCTTCGAGGCGTCGATCTCGGCCGCCTTGAGGGCGCCGTCGGAGCCCGCGAAAGCGATCTTGCCCTGGTTGAACTGGGTGACACCCGCGCCGGAGCCGCCGCCGCTGTAGGTCAGGCTGGTGCTGGAGCAGGCGGCGCCGTAGGCGGCCTTCCAGACCTCGATCGCCGGGGTCTGCGCGGTCGAACCGGCCGCCAGCAGCTGGCCGCCCTTGTCGGAGCAGGCGATCTTGGCGGCCGGGGCCCCGCCGGCGGACGAGCCGTTCGCGCTGGGCTTGGAGTTGTCGTCCGTGCCGCAGGCCGACAGCGACAGCGTGGAGACGAGCGCGACGGCACCGATGGCGAGGGCCTTGGAGCGGCCGTTCCGCAGGTTCACAGGGTGTCCCTTTCTGAGGCAATACCGGTCCACGAGTGACCGGATTTGCTGTGGTCCGGGGCCCTTCCGGCCCTCCGGTAACCCCGAAGTTAGGCAGGACAGGTGACGCGTCAGCCCGTCACAAATGAACGGGGAGTGAACCTCGGACGGATGTCAGGAAACCTTGGCCAGTAGTAACGGTTGCGTCACAGGTCGGGCGCGGGCAGATCACCCGTTCCGGCCGTACGGAACAGGCCGGGGCGCTCAGCCGAGCAACAGCTCCAGCAGCGCGTCGATCAGTACCCGGTCGCGGGGGTGGGTCAGCCGTTCCTTGGCCCGCCGCGGCGGCAGCCACTCCAGCCGGTCCACCTCCCGGTTGGGCCGGAACGCCCCGCCGGTCGGCACCGCGGCCCAGTACCGGACCTCCTTCGGGCGGCCCTGCACCAGGTAGTGCTGGGTGGGCAGCTCCGGGCCCAGCACGCAGCGCATCCCGGTCTCCTCCCACACTTCGCGCAGCGCCGCCGTCCGCCAGCCCTCGCCGGGGTCGAGCTTCCCCTTCGGCAGGCTCCAGTCGTCGTACTTGGGCCGGTGCACCAGCGCCACCCGCGGCTTCTTGCGGCTGCCGTCCTTGCGCAGCGGCCCGGGCACCCACAGCACCGCGCCCGCCGCCAGCACCGTCGACCGCGCACCGGCCGCCGGGCGGCGGTCGGTGCGGGCACCGCCCGCCCGGGGGTGGGCGCGGTCGGACGGGGACGGGTGATCTGGGAGCTGCGGCACGCGGTCCATCCGGGTCGGGGATCCAGGGTTCAGTCCGACGCCACCGCTGCCGGGCCGGCCAGCCCGGGCGCCAACGCCGGCCACTGGCGCCCGAAAGCGTACCGGGCGGCCTCCACGTCCAGCCGCTGATCGGCGTGCACCACACCCAGCACGTATGCCGTCGCCGGGGTGATCCGCGGCGTGCGGGCGGCCGCGGCGACCGTGGCCGCCGCGTCCGAGGCGTCCTGGTGGTGGCCCAGCACCCGGTCCAGCTCCAGCAGTTCGCCGTCCGGCGCGCTGCACACCTCCAGCGCGTACCGGGCCCGCTTCACCAGGATCCGGGCCCGCAGCCACGGCGCGTCGTCCGCCGCCAGCGCCACGTCCGCGGTGTCTCCGGCGCCGCGCGGTACCGGCACCGTGTCCGCCGGGGCCGCGCCGAGCCGGTGCAGGCCCGCACCGGCGTACGCCTGCGCGGAACGCTGCCAGGGCAGCCGCTCGGCCGCCGCCACCAGCGCCGCCAGCGCCGCCGCCGTCCGCGGCAGCAGCGCCACCGCCGGCTCGGCGGCGGCCTCCGGCTCCAGCGGCAGCTCGCCGGCCAGCAGCGTCATCCGGTCGGCCAGCGCGTGCAGCCGGGCCGAGCGCAGCTCCTGCAGCAGCGCGGTGTGCGAACGGGTCCGGGCCAGCGTCAGCTGGCGTTCCAGCAGCGCCCGGGCTTTCGGCGCGCCCGGGTGGCCGGCCAGCATGCCGGCCCCGTCGGGGGCGGTGTCGGCCAGCGAGTCGACGGCGCCGAGCAGCCGGTCGGAGCGGCGCCGGTAGCCGGGTTCCTGGGTGAGCAGGTCGATCAGCCAGCGCAGTTCGGTCCGTGACTCCTGCGCCCACACCGGGTCGAAGGCCGGCCCGAAGGTGTGCAGTGCCCCGCCGATCCGGCGCACCGCGCGCAGCAGGTCGTCCGCGGCCTGTGCCGACGCCGGAAGCGCACCCGGTCTGGAGCCCGCCTCGCCGACCGCCTGCGGCAGGGCGCGCAGGAACACGCCCGCCTGTGCGGTCAGGTAGCCGGCAAGGACCTCCCCGGCGGTCGCGGCGCGCGCCACCGGGGCCGTCGTCGGCGCATCGGTCATGGCTGTGGCTCTCCCCGATTCCGTCCCCGGGCCTGCCCCGGGGCTGCATGCCGCCCGCGCCGGGAGGGCTCCCGGCGCGGGCGGGGTGCCGCTCAGCGTGCGGCGGCGGAGCCGCGGTTGCGGCGGCGTGAGTCGATCAGCAGGTCCTGGACGTGCCGCAGTGGGCGGCCCTCGGCGTCCTGCGCGTGGCGGATCCAGCTGCCGTCCTGGCCGAGGTGCCAGGAGTCGGTCTCGTCGGAGACGCCGAGGTCCAGCAGCCCGTTCAGTTCGGCCCGGTGGGCCGGGTCGGTGACCCGGACCAGTGCCTCGATCCGGCGGTCGAGGTTGCGGTGCATCATGTCGGCGCTGCCGATCCACACCTCGGGGTCGCCGCCGTTGCCGAACACGAACACCCGGGAGTGCTCCAGGAACCGGCCGAGGATGGACCGCACCCGGACGTTCTCGCTCAGCCCGGGCACGCCCGGCCGGATCGCGCAGATGCCGCGCACCCACACGTCCACCGGCACGCCGGCCTGCGAGGCCCGGTACAGGGCGTCGATGACCACCTCGTCGACGATCGAGTTGACCTTCATCTTGACGGAGGCGGGCCGGCCGGCCCGATGGTGCGCGATCTCGCCGTTGATCCGGGCGACCAGGCCGTCGCGGAGCCCGCGCGGCGCGGTCAGCAGCCGCCGGTACGACTCGCGGCGCGAGTAGCCGGACAGCCGGTTGAACAGGTCGGAGAGGTCCGCGCCGACCTGCGGGTCGGAGGTCAGCAGCCCGAGGTCCTCGTACAGCCGGGCGGTCTTCGGGTGGTAGTTGCCGGTGCCGACGTGCGAGTACCGGCGGAGCGTCTCGCCCTCCTGGCGGACCACCAGCGACAGCTTGCAGTGCGTCTTCAGCCCGATCAGGCCGTACACCACGTGGCAGCCGGCCTCTTCCAGCTTGCGGGCCCACTTGATGTTGGCCTGCTCGTCGAAGCGCGCCTTGATCTCCACCAGGACCAGCACCTGCTTGCCGGACTCCGCGGCGTCTATCAGCGCGTCCACGATCGGCGAGTCGCCGGAGGTGCGGTACAGCGTCTGCTTGATCGCCAGCACGTGCGGGTCGGCGGCGGCCTGCTCCAGGAACGCCTGCACGGAGGTGGAGAACGAGTCGTACGGGTGGTGCAGCAGCACGTCGCGCTCGCGCATCGCGGCGAAGATGTCCGGCTGCGAGGCCGACTCGACGTCGATCAGGCCGCGCGCGGTGCCCGCCACGAACTTCGGGTACCGCAGCTCCGGGCGGTCCAGGTCGGCGATGCCGAACAGGCCGGTCAGGTCGAGCGGGCCGGGCAGCGGGAAGACCTCCGCCTCGGTGATGTTCAGCTCCCGCACCAGCAGGTCCAGGATGTACGGGTCGATGGACTCCTCGACCTCCAGGCGCACCGGCGGCCCGAAGCGGCGCCGCATCAGCTCCTTCTCCAGCGCCTTCAGGATGTTCTCGGTGTCGTCCTCCTCCACCTCCAGGTCCTCGTTGCGGGTGACCCGGAACGCGTGGTGGGCGAGCACCTCCATCCCCGGGAACAGCTCCTCCAGGTGCGCGCCCATCACGTCCTCGAGCGGCACGTACCGCTGCGGCGAGGCCTCCAGGAAGCGCGACAGCAGCTGCGGCACCTTCACCCGGGCGAAGTGCTTGTGGCCCGTCACCGGGTTGCGCACCACCACCGCCAGGTTCAGCGACAGCCCCGATATGTACGGGAACGGGTGCGCCGGATCCACCGCCAGCGGCGTCAGGACCGGGAAGATCTGCTGCCGGAACAGCGTGTGCAGGCGGGACTGCTCGGTCTCCGCCAGGTCCGGCCAGCGCACCAGCTCGATGCCCTCGGCCGCGAGGTCCGGCAGCACCTCCTGCTGGAACGTCGCCGCGTGGCGGGCCATCAGTTCGCGGGAGCGGCGCCAGATCTGGTCCAGCACCTCGCGCGGCTGCAGCCCCGACGCCGACCGCTGGGCGACCCCGGTGGCGATCCGGCGCTTCAGGCCGGCCACCCGCACCATGAAGAACTCGTCCAGGTTGGACGCGAAGATCGCCAGGAACTTGGTCCGCTCCAGCAGCGGGATGTTCGGGTCCTCGGCGAGCTCCAGCACCCGCTCGTTGAACGCCAGCCAGCTGCGCTCACGGTCCAGGAACCGGCCCTGCGGCAGCTCCGCCTCCTCGGCGCCGCGCCCGTCCGCGCTGCTCGCGACGGCTGTGCTGCCCGTGCTGCCCACGCCGCCCGCGCTGCCCGCCAGGAAGGCCGCCGGCAGTGCGGTGGTCGCCCGGAGCGGCTCGGCCGGCGCCGGCGGCTCGGCCTTGGCGCGCGCCGCGGCCCGGGGCTTCGACGGCTTCACCGGACCACCGGCCGGGTCCTTGGCCGCGGACCTGCCGCCGGACCTGGGCCCGGCCTTCGCGGGCCCGGCCTTCGCGCCGGACCGGGCGGTCGGCTTCTGCTCGGTGCTGGACTCGGCCGCTGCCGAATCGGAGACGGGGCGCGGGATGCTCATCTGTTCCAGCTCCTCCTGCAGGACGCGGTCCCGGCGGGACGAAGGACACGCCTCCGCTCGCTGCTCGTCCTCGTCGACCCACGGCCACCCACCCGGCGCAGCCGGAACCGGCCCGGCCGGACGGCGGGTGGAGCGGTGACGCGGACGGGGCAATACGGACGACATTCTGTGATCTTCGCGGCGCCAATTGAATCCACGGTAAACACCGCATGGCCGGGAGGAAAGCTGAGTCCGTCACCCCTGTGGCAGTTACCGGACGGCTCCGTCCGCCTGGCACCCGCCCCGAGCCCGACCGGCTCAGCGGCCTGCGGACGGCTCCCAGCGGTACATCAGGTCCACCTCGTGGACGGCGAAGCCCAGCCGCTCGTACACCCGGACGGCCGCAGCGTTGTCCGCGTCCACGTACAGCATCACGGTCGGCACCCCGCGCTCCAGGATCAGGTGCCGCAGGCCGGCCGCGGTCAGCGCCTTGCCCAGGCCGCCGCCCTGCTCCGCCGGGTCCACGCCCACCACGTACACCTCGCCCAGGCCGTCCGGCTGGATCTTCGTCCAGTGGTAGCCGACCAGCCGGCCGTCGCGCTCCGCCAGGAAGAAGCCCTTCGGGTCGAACCACGGCTCGGCCATCCGCTCGGCCAGGTCCTGCTCCGTCCACGAGCCCTGCTCGGGGTGGTGGGCGAACGCCAGCGCGTTCAGCGCCAGCCAGGCCTGCTCGTCGCGGCCCGGCTCGAACGTCCGCAGCTCGACGCCGGCCGGCAGCGGCACCGGCTCCGGGGCCTCGGCGGTGCGCCGCATCTGCCGCAACTCCCGCACCAGCACCGCCCCGTGGGCCTCGGCCAGGTGCCGGGCAGCGGGCAGGCCGCCGTGCGCCCAGAAGTTCAGCTCGCCGTCCGCCCCGTTCAGCACCGCGTCCACCAGCGATCCGCCCAGGCCCCGGCCGCGGTCGGCCGGGGCCACCGTCAGCTCGACCGTCCCCGGACGCTCGCCCTCGAGCTGGGCGTACCCCGTGACCCGGTCGTCCGCCAGCTGCACCAGGTGCCGCACGCCCGGGCGGGGGCTGTCGGGGCGAATGCGCAGTCGGCCCGCTTCCGAGACCGCCTCCCGGCCGTCCGTCCGGGCCGCCTCCGCCAGCAACTCCCGTACCGCCTCGGCCTGTTCCGCCGTCAGCACCTCGACGCGTTCGACCCGGCCGCCGCCTGACGTGTTCTCAGCAGTCTGCATACTGCCGAGCGTACGTCCTCCGGCCCGGTTTCAGGAGGCGATACTGCCTGCGCCCACAACGGGCCAGGCCGCCATGGCCAGTTCGGCCGTCGCCGCCAGCTCCGCCGTGTCCGCGCCGTCCCGGGAGCGCTGCGACATCCCCTGCAGCACCGCGCCGAAGTACCGTGCCAGCGCGGCCGGTTCCGCGCCGGGCGGGAGCTCGCCGAGCCGTTGCGCGGAGGACAGCCGCTCCTCGAACGCCGCCAGGTTCGCGGCCCGCAGCTCCCGGAGGAACACCGCCACCTCGTCGTCCTGGGCGGCCACGTTGGTGGCCGCGCTGATCACCAGGCAGCCCGCCGGGTGCTCCGGATCCGAGTAGACCCGCGCCGCCTCCCGCAGGATCCGGGCGAACGCCGCCCGGACGGTCGGCTCCTCGGCGAACGCCAGCCCCACGAACTCCCCCTCCGGGGACTGCTGGTACGCCCGCACCACCTCGCGGAACAGCGACTCCTTGTCGCCGAACGCCGCATACAGGCTGCCCGGCTTGATCCCCATCGCCCCGGTCAACTCCCCCACCGAGGTGGCCTGGTAGCCCCGCTCCCAGAACAGCCTGGTCGCCGCCGCCAGCACCGCCGCCCGGTCGAAGGCCGGCGGGCGGCCGCGTCTCGCACCTGCACTCGTCGTCATGCCATCCATTTTAGAGCGATCACTCAAAAAGTGTGCCGGGCCATGCTACGGTCATTCTTGAACGGTCACTCAACAAATGAGGGATGGGTCAACCACCATGTCTGCTCGCGCACTTGACGGCAAGATCGCCCTGGTCACCGGCGCCTCCCGCGGCATCGGCCGCGGCATCGCCGAACGCCTCGCCCAGGACGGAGCCACCGTCGCCATCGGCTACGCCCGCGACCACGACGCCGCCACCACCGTCCTGGAGAAGATCCGCGCCAACGGCGGTCGGGCCTTCCTGGTCCACGCACCCCTCGGCAGCCACGGCGACGCCGTCCGCCTCTGGGAGGCCTTCGACCGGGCCGGCCACGAGTACACCCCCGACGGCGGGCTCGACATCCTGGTCAACAACGCCGGTATAGGCCGCAGTTCCGCGCTCCCCGAGCTCACCGAGGACGAGTTCGACGAGGTCTTCGCGGTCAACGTCCGCGCCCCGTTCTTCATCACCCAGCAGGCCCTGCCCCGGCTCCGCGACGGCGGCCGCATCATCAACATCTCCAGCGGCGTCGCCCGTATCGCCATGCCCGAGATCATCGCCTACAACGCCACCAAGGGCGCCCTCGACAACTTCACCCTCAACCTCGCCGCCCAGCTCGGCCCTCGCGGCATCACCGCCAACTCGGTCCGGCCCGGCATCATCGACACCGACGTCAATGCCTTCTGGCTCCGCGACAACCCCGCCGCCCAGGCCCACGCGTCTTCCCTCTCCGCGCTCGGCCGCATCGGCCAGCCCGACGACATCGCCGACATCGTCGCCTTCCTGGCCACCCCCGACTCCCGCTGGATCACCGGCCAGACCATCGACGCGACCGGCGGCTCGCACCTCTGAGGCGTGCCGGCCCGGGCCCGGTGGGGCGGTCCGGGCCGGGCGGCGTCGGGAATTCTCTGGAAACGCGAAAAAGCCCCCCGCCAGAAGGCGGGGGGCTTTCCCTGAATGATTGTTCGGCGGCGTCCTACTCTCCCACAGGGTCCCCCCTGCAGTACCATCGGCGCTGTGAGGCTTAGCTTCCGGGTTCGGAATGTAACCGGGCG